>CAWALE010000007.1:0-159370 GCA_963782775.1 uncultured Acidobacteriaceae bacterium | reverse complement strand
TGTATTGCTAACGACAGGAAGATGATGACTTCGTCCAGGCGGTTCAGGAACTCGGGATTGAAGGTGCGCTTCGACCTCGCTCCTCACCATCTCTTCGACCTTGTCGAAGACCATGTCTTCGCGTTCGCGACTGGAAGCCCAGTCCCTGCGTCTTCTGCAAGTGCCGCGCGCCGATGTTCGAAGTCATGATGATGATCGTGTTCTTGAAGTCGACGGTGTTGCCCAGGCCGTCGGTCAACTGGCCATCTTCAAACACCTGCAGCAGGATGTTGAACACATCCGGATGCGCCTTCTCGATTTCGTCGAGCAGCACCACCGAGTAGGGCGCGCGCTTGACGCGCTCGGTCAGCTGGCCGCCCTCTTCGTAGCCCACGTATCCCGGAGGCGAACCGATCAGCTTCGAGACCGAGTGCTTCTCCATGAACTCCGACATATCGAAGCGGACCAGCGCCTTCTCGCTGCCGAACATGAACTGCGCCAGCGTACGCGCCACTTCGGTCTTGCCGACGCCCGTCGGTCCGAGGAACAGGAACGAGCCGATGGGCCGGTTCGGGATTCTTCAAGCCCGCGCGCGAGCGGCGAATGGCGCGCGCCAGCGCGGAGATCGCCTTGTCCTGCGAGATGATGCGCTTGTGCAGCTCTTCTTCGATGCGCAGCAGCTTCTGCGTCTCTTCTTCCTTGATGCGAAGTGACCGGCACGCCGGTCCAGCGCGAACCACGTCTTCGATGTCCTCGCGGCCGACAACGCCGGTGGAGGAGTCATCGAGATGATATTTCTCGCGCAGGGCGCGCAGGTTTTCGCGCTCCTTGCGTTCCTCGTCCGAGTAGAAGCGCGCCTTCTCGAACTCGTGGTTCGCGATGGCGTTTTCCATGCGGTGAACGATGAACTTGATGCGCTTCTGCACCTCGGTGATCTCCTCGGGCAGCGAAGTCTGGCGCAGCTTTACGCGCGCGCCGGCTTCGTCGATCAGGTCGATGGCCTTGTCGGGCAGGAAGCGATCCGGAATGTAGCGGTTCGAGTGCGATACCGCGAACGTCGATCGCGTCGTCGGTGTAGGTGACCGCGTGGAACTTCTCGTAGCGGTCCTTGATGCCGAACATGATCTTGATCGCGTCCGCCTCGTTCGGCGGCGGAACCTTTACGGCCTGGAAGCGGCGCTCGAGCGAGCGATCCTTCTCGATCGACTTGCGATACTCGCGCCGGAGTGGTTGCGCCGATGCACTGAATTTCGCCGCGCGACAGTGCCGGCTTCAGGATGTTGGCCGCGTCGAGCGAACCTTCCGCCGAGCCGGCGCCCACCAGCGTGTGCAACTCGTCGATGAAGATGATGGAGTTCTGCGATTCTCCATCAGCTCCTTCATGATGGTCTTCAGCCGCTCTTCAAACTGGCCGCGATACTTGGTGCCGGCCACGATGAGCGAAAGGTCAAGAGCCAGGATGCGCTTGTCGGCCAGGAACGATCGGCACTTCGCCGTCAGCGATGCGCTGCGCCAGTCCTTCGACGATGGCGGTCTTGCCAACGCCGGGCTCGCCGATCAGCACCGGATTGTTCTTGGTGCGGCGGCACAGAATCTGGATGACGCGCTCGAGTTCGCCATCGCGGCCCACCAGCGGATCGAGCTGGCTGTCCATGGCGGCCTGGGTCAGGTCGCGCGAAAACTCAGCCAGCAGGCTACGACTCACGCTGCCGCTGCGGGCTGGCGCCTTCTCCTGCGTAGTGCGCGCCAGCTCCTCGCGGATGGTGCGACAGCCGCAGGCCGCGCTCATGCAGAATCTCCGCGGCAAAGCACTTCTCTTCGCGCAGCAAGCCCAACAGCAGATGCTCGGTGCCGATGTGCTTGTGCGAGAGCCGCTCGGCTTCTTCCGCCGCATAGGCCAGCACGCGCTTGCACTCGTTGCTCAGGGGCAGGTCGACGGAGGTCGAGACCTTCTCGCGGATGGTGGTGTGCGCCTCAATCTGCTTGCGGATGGACTCCACCGAGGCGTGCGACCGCAGGAACCGATTGGTCAGCGCCTTGTCTTCGCGCAGCAGTCCCAGCAGCAGGTGCTCCGTCTCGATGTAAGGAGAACCAAACTGGCTGGCCTCGTAGCGCGCGAAGAAGATGACGCGCCGGGCCTTTTCCGTATACCGTTCAAACATACTGATCTCCTCTTGCAGCAGGCTTTCGGTAGAAGTAGCCGTCCGATTTCCCGATACTCCAACGACTCCGACCTTCTCGTTGGGGACTTCGGTTTCGGATTCGGCCCAACTTGCCGCGCCCTTCTTTGAACTTACGCTGCCGGAGGCCCCTGAAAATCTCTAAACTGCCCCGAACAGCTCTTTGGGATGGACCGGATCGATGTTGATTATCCGGTCGCTCCGGAGATCCTCTTCCGCAGCCCCCACCCACCGCTCGTGAGCCAGGAATCCGATTCCAGACCCACTTATACAATCAGACTCAAAAACCACCCGGAAAGGTGCTTTTCCTACATCCCGCCGGGGTGAATTCCCGCTGCAGGAGCCACTCCCGAAGGAGTATTCCCCACAGCATGAAGGCGCCCGCCCTCCAGGCGCAGAGTCCGCGTACACCGCGCGGCCAGATCCAGATTATGGGTCACCAGAATCGAAGTGAGCCCGTGGGTTACGTGCAATCGTTCTAAAAGATCAAAAACCTTCCCGGCAGTTGTCTCATCCAGATCGCCTGTAGGTTCGTCAGCCAGCAAAAGCCGCGGATTTCCAACCAAAGCCCGGGCCAGCGCCACGCGCTGTTGCTCTCCCCCTGAGAGCTCTCCCGGACGGTGCTCGCTGCGGTCCTGCAGATCGACCTCCCTAAGCCAATTAGATGCATCATCTAGCGCCTGCCGACGATTATTTCCGCGCGCCATCAGCGGCATCGCAACGTTTTCAAGCGCCGAAAACTCCGGCAACAGGTAGTGAAACTGCCATACGTAGCCGATTTCGCGATTGCGGAAGGCCGCAGCCTCCCGAGCGTTGAGAGTTGCCACGTTGGTTGATGCGCAGTGTACAGTGCCCGCTGTCGGCGCATCAAGAGCACCCAGAATGTGCAAAAGTGTGCTCTTTCCTGTCCCCGATTGCCCCACGATGGCGACCAGTTCGCCGGGTGCCACCGTCAACTCAAGTTCCCGGAAAAGCGTGAGCGCTCCGCGGGCAGTCTGATAGGTCTTCTCGAGATTGCGAACCTGGATAATCGGAGAGCGATCCTGCACCCGCAAGTTCGACTCCCGCATGAAGCGGAAAGCCGGGCTGGCAGCCGCTGGAGTGGATTGGATCATTCGCTGCATCCATTTTATCGCGAAGAACAGCCGCAACGTCCATCGCCAAAGCACCTTCATGCCGCATGAGGAGTAACTGTTTGCAGTAGCGTCACAAGGCTGGCGCCGTGACTACAAATTCAAGTTGCCATTGAGCGGTCCGATAAAGAGCAAAGCTGCGTTCGCTTCGCGACCCTCGGACGGAATCGTTCTGCTTGCGTGCGATTGGTCACTGAGCTAATCGCCTCGAGTTTTGTAAAAACGAAGGTAGACCATGCGATCGAATCGTCTCATCTTTGTTGTGGCCCTCGCCATCATCTGCGCAATCGGCGGGCCGGAGTTGTTCGCTCAAGGATCGTTCCGCGAACATAACAGCGCGATGTCATCTCTGCAGCCTGCGCTGATAACCCCACTGATAGCGCCCGATCCGCGACTTGTGCAGTATGCTCGCTTCTCCGTCTCTCATCAATACTCAACGGCCGGAACAGAAACGGTGAACTACGGCAATGGGAAAGGCGGCGGCATCATCGTCGGGAACCGCTTTGAATTCGACTTCATTCCACCGCCTTACATCCAGCACAACAGCACGGCTGAGGACGGATTCGGAGACACTGCAGTGCTGGCGAAGTTTCGCATCGCATCTGGCAATGCTGAAAGCGGCAACTTCGATATCGCCGCAGTCCTCGGTCACTGTTTTGCCACTGGCAGCTACAAGAACGGAGCGGCCACCGACTCCTACTCCCCGACCCTTGTTGGCGCATATGCTTTTCGCCGCCGATTCGATCTGATTTCTTCGCTCGGTGGCACGCTGCCTACTGGGAAAATTTACCTCCAGGGAAGGTCCATCGCGTGGCACTCCGTTGCACAGGCGCACGTCACTCCGCACGCCTGGTTCGAGGTTGAGAACAACTCAACCTTCTATTTCGCAGGCAGCCACGACGGCAAGATGCAAAACTTCGTTACTCCGGCGGCGTTTTACGTCGTGCGGCCAAAGAGCTGGAAGCCGACGCATCCATTCTTCATCGTCGACGCCGGCATGCAGATCGCCACATCCGGGTTCCACACTTACAATCACAACCTGATCACCGAAGCGCGCATCCTGTTTTAGAAACGCCTAAACCTACTACTTCCATGCTCCGCCGCGAGCCTCGCGGCGCAGATATTCCCCGCGCCCTGGCTTGCCGATAAACTCGCCTTTCGACACAATCAATTCGCCGCGCGAGTAAACATCCCGCGCATTGCCGCGTCACCTTGAATCCTTCGAACATCGAGTAATCCACGCGCATGTGATGCGTCGCCGCCGAGATCGTGTAATCCGCCTCAGGATCCCACAGCACCAGGTCCGCATCGCTGCCTGCCGCCAGCACGCCCTTTTTCGGATACATCCCGAAAATCCGCGCCGGCGCAGTCGAAACCAGCTCGACAAAACGGTTCAGCGAAAAATTGCCCTGCCCCACGCCGTGGTGATGCAGCAGCTGCAGACGGTTCTCAATGCCCGGCCCGCCATTGGGAATCTTCGTGAAGTCATCCTTGCCCAGCGCCTTCTGATCCTCAAAACAAAATGGGCAATGGTCGGTCGAAACCACTTGCAGAGTGATCCTTGCGCAATCCATCCCAGAGCTTCGGCTGGTTGCGCCTCTCGCGCAGCGGCGGCGTGAACACGTACTTCGCGCCCTCCCAGCCCTTATCCGCATATTGTCTTCAAGCGAAAGCAGCAGATACTGCGGACAGGTCTCCGCAAACGCGGGCAGTCCGCGGTCGCGCGCTTCGCGCACCTGGTTCAACGCGTCTTCGCTGGAAAGGTGGACGATGTAAACCGGCACGCCCGCAATCTCCGCCATCGCAATCGCACGATGCACGGCTTCTGCCTCGGCCTGCGTCGGCCGCGTGAGCGCGTGATAGATCGGCGCGGTCTTTCCCTCGGCCAATGCCTGCTGCACGATCACATCAATCACCGACCCGTTCTCGGCGTGCATGCAGATCAGTGCGCCGTTCTTCGCCGTCTGCCGCATCGCCTTGAATATCGTGGCATCGTCCACCATCAGCACGTTGGGATACGCCATGAACAGCTTGAAGCTGGCCACTCCTTCGCGCACCATGTCGTCCATGTCTTCCAGCCCGGCATCAGGCAAGATCCGTCACGATCATGTGCAGGCCGTAATCGATGCACGCTTTGCCCTCAGCTTTCTTCCACCACGTATCGAGCGCTGTGCGCATCTTGGTCCCACGCGCCTGAATCGCGAAATCAACGATCGTCGTTGTTCCGCCGATCGCCGCCGCACGCGTGCCCGTTTCGAAATCGTCCGCAGACTTCGATCCGCCGAATGGCATATCGAGATGCGTATGCGCATCGATGCCGCCTGGCAGCACGTAGCAATCCGCGACGCGTCGACGACTGTCTGCGGCAGCGCTCGCCGGAATTCCGGCGCGCACTTCCTTGATGATCGCGCCATCAATCAGCAGATCCGCTTTCACCGTCGATCCGCGTTGACGATGGTTCCGTTTTGAATGAGTACCGTGGCACATGATCTGATTGCTAAAGCGTCGGCTCCAACAAAGGCAACTGCAGGTTCTCCGCTCGTTGCGAGGATCGTGAATGACAGCCGCAGGACGCATCATGACTGTTGCGGCTCGACGGCGCACTCTACCCATGCGTGCGCTGATCCCATGTCTCCGCGGGTCAGCCCATCATCCACCCGCACCATCGTGATGCACTCGTCCACGGGACACACAAGCGAGCACAGATTGCAGCCCATGCACTCTGTCTCATCCACGCGCGGAATCTTGGCCAGCGGCGTGGGATAGCGGGCCGTGCTGCGCTGCCGCAGCAACGCGCTCTTTGCGCGTAACGGGCGTATCAGCGATCGAGGTGCGGCGTGCGCCACTCTCACGGTAGGCGGGACCATCGTGCAACTCGACTTGCCCATTCACCGGACCCGATTCTCGATCGAGATGGATGCACTGATGCGCGCCGTCCCAGCACGCAATGTGGCACAGGTCGCAGCCAATGCACTTCTGCTCATTGATGTGCGCAACAATCTTGTAGTTCAGATTCAGATGCTTCCACTCGGTCACCTGCGGCAGACGAAAGCCCGCGGAAATCCTCGATGGTGGCGAAGCCCTTCGACCGCATCCAGTTCTCAAGGCCTTCGGCCATGTCCTCGACGACGCGATAGCCGTAGTGCATCACGGCCGTGCAGACCTGCACCGTGCCGCAACCCAGCAACATAAACTCCACTGCATCCTTCCAGGTAGAGATGCCGCCGATGCCCGAAAGCGGAAGCGCAGCTTCCGGATCCGACATGATCTGCTGCACCATGTTCAACGCGATCGGCTTCACGGCAGGGCCGCAGTAGCCGCCGTGCGAGCTTTTGCCGTCGACATTCGGCCGCGGCACGAAGCTGTCGAGATCGATTCCAGTAATTGAATTGATAGTATTGATTGCCGAGAGCCCGTCGGCTCCGCCGCGTTTCGCCGCGGCGGCAATGACGCGAATGTCGGTGATATTCGGAGTCAGTTTGACCAGCACCGGCGTGCGCGCCTTCTCCTTCACCCACGCGGTAATCATCTCGGTGTACTCGGGAACCTGGCCAACGGCGGAACCCATGCCGCGCTCGCTCATGCCATGCGGACAGCCAAAATTCAACTCGAGCCCGTCCGCGCCTGCATCTTCTGTGCGTGCACGATCTCGTGCCATGCCTCGCGCTTCGACTCGACCATGAGCGAAGCGATGATCGCGTGATACGGATAGCTCTTCTTCACTTGCGCCATTTCGCGCAGATTCTTTCAACCGTGCGATCGCTGATGAGCTCGATATTGTTCAAGCCCCATCATGCGCTGTCCCTGCCAATCGGTTGAGGAATAACGCGAGCAAACATTGGTGATCGGCTCGCCAATGGTCTTCCACACCGCGCCGCCCCAGCCCGCATCGAAGGCGCGCATGATCTGCTCGCCGCCGTTGGTGGGCGGAGCCGAAGCCAGCCAGAACGGGTTCGGTGCATCAATCGAGCCGGCGAATTGGTGTACGCGAATATCAGGCATATGCCGCCTCCGCGATCTTCATGATGGCCTGCGCGGCGCGTTTTCCATCGGCAACTGCATCCACCACCTCCCTGCCTCCATTCGCGCAGTCTCCGCCGGCAAAGTAGCGAGGATTGCCGGTCTGGCCGGTCTCCGGATCGGTCACAATCACTCCGCCGCGCAACTCGATCCGGCGAAGTTCCTGCACCAGCTGCGCAAAGGGAGACTGCCCGATGGCCGGAACTACATAGTCGCATTCAATGGCGTATTCCGAATCAGGCATGGGCAGAAGCGCCTTATCCACCTCGCTCACCTGGACCGTATCGAGCAGCAACCGGCCGCGCTCGTTCGAGCGGATTGCATAGGGCTGGCGCCTCCACAAGAACTGCACACCTTCCTGCTTGGCGTGCTCATATTCAAAGTCGAACGCCGACATGTCGCGCTCACCACGGCGATAAAGCAAGTACACCGTCTCCGCGCCCAGCCGACGCGCCGCATTGGCGGCATCAATCGCAGTATTGCCTGCTCCGACAACGACAACCGTGCCGCTCAATTCGCGGAGGCGCCCGGTTTTGTAAGACGCAATGAATTCGAGGGCGTTCAGCACGCCTTTTTGATCCTCGCCGGGAATATTCATCCGCTGCATGGCACCAAGTCCCACGCCGAGGAAGATGAAGTCGAACTCCGACTCCAACTCTTCGCAGCGCTTCAGCGGTTTCGATCGCGGAGCCGGTGCGGAACTCCGCGCCCATGCGCCGAATCATCTCGGCTTCGCGCAGGCTGTCCGCGGCGCGTAGCTTGTACTCTGCCACTCCATAGGTGTTGAGGCCGCCAAGCAGGTCTTTCCGTTCAAGAATGGTGGCAGACGCGCCATGTCGGCAAAGCTCCGCTGCGCAGGCCAGCGATGCAGGACCGCCGCCAATACATGCAACCTGTACATTGCGCGATCCTGCGCGGTGCGGTGAGTAATTCTTCGCCCGTAGCTTGGAAGGAGTCCATGGCATAACGCTGCAACCGGGCAATCTGGATAGGGGCGTGATTGTAGCGGTGCATCACGCAAGCGCCTTCGCAGAGCACTTCGACCGGACAGGCTTTAGCGCAACTGCCACCAAGAATATTGGCGTCGAGAATGCGCAGCGCGGAGCCGCGAAGGTTGCCGGTGCTGATGCGCTTGATGAAGCCCGGAACATCGATATGCGTGGGGCAGGCGCCGGTGCAGGGCGCGTCGAAACAATTCAGGCAGCGATTGGCTTCAATCACTGCCGCCTGAGGCTCGAGTGGCGGCTTGATGTCGCCGAACCGCTCGCGCAGCAGTAAATCGTCGGGTAATGTTGCGGAACTCATGAAGACCTCGGGAAGCTCTCTTGTTTTCTGCTGTCCGTCGTGGGTAATTCTTTGCTGTCCGTCTTCGGCTATTCTCTGCCGTTCTCTACGAGTTGACGAGGTTTTTCGATGTCAGGTTTCGGCTAAGAAGCAACCAGCGGCCCGTACATGTCCGGTCGTCGGTCGCGGAAGAACTGCCAGGTTCTGCGAACTTCAGCAATCTGTTCAAGATCAAGATCGGCTGTCAACACCTCGTCCTTGTCGCGCGATGCCTGGGCCACAATCTGGCCCCGAGGATTGGCAAAGTAGCTGGATCCGTAAAATTCACCGATATTCCACGGCGCCTCAGTGCCCACGCGATTAATGGCCGCAATAAAGTAACCGTTGGCGGCGGCATGGGCTGGCTGCTCAAGTTTCCATAAATACTCACTCAGGCCCGCAACTGTTGCCGATGGGTTAAAGACAATCTCAGCCCCGTTGAGCCCCAGGCAGCGAGCGCCCTCGGGAAAGTGCCGGTCGTAGCAAATGTAAATTCCGATTTTGGCGAAGCCCAGATCGAAGACGGGATAGCCGAGATTGCCAGGCCGAAAATAGAACTTCTCCCAAAACCCCGGAGCTACGTGAGGAATGTGCGTCTTGCGATACTTGCCGAGATAGGTGCCGTCGTTCTGCAGCACGGCGGCGGTGTTGTAGAAGATCCCCTCCTGCTCCACCTCGTAGACCGGCACCACCATCGCTATGCGCAGCTCCTGGGCCAGCTGCTGCATCAGCTTTACAGTCGGACCGTCCGGCACCGGTTCAGTCGTCTCGTACCATTTGGGCGACTGTTCGGCACAGAAATAAGGGCCGTTGAAGATCTCTTGCAGGCATACGATCTGGGCCCCCTCAGCGGCCGCGTTGCGAATGAGCGCCAAGTGCTTGTCGATCATCGCCTTCTTCTGGACCGCAAGCGGTTCCGTGGCGGGTACAGCATTGGACGCTTGGATGAGAGAACATCGAACTACGCGCGGCATTCGGGTGCGGCTCCCGTCGGAAAGGGGATGAGTATTAGACGTTATCGCATGCACCTCGCAATGGGCAACGGCTATATTGGCCGTCAGAACTCCGCTGAAATTGTTTCGGTTCAGTAGATTCCAGCCAAATCAGTATTCGATTTTGTTTGGCGAAGCGATCCAGGCGGCGAAGCTTGCCCACGCTTCATCGCGAAGATACTGGCCAGCCCGGAGCGACCGGTCGGCTGGGTCCTTGCGGAACTCATCGTAGAGAAATGCATCGTCAAATCCCGCCCTGGCTGCGTCTTCCGCTCCCGCGCCGAAATAGACCGCATCGAGCCGCGCCCAGTGCGAAGCCGCCAGGCACATGGGGCAAGGCTCGCAACTGGTGTAAAGCTCGCATCCGGCAAGCGTGAAGGTGCTCAGCACGTTGCACGCCGCACGGATCGCAGTAACCTCCCCATGAGCCGTCGGATCATTCGTAGCGGTCACGATGTTTACGCCTTCAGCAATGACCTGCCCATCGCGCACAATCAGCGCCGCGAACGGCCCACCTCGGCCCGAGGTCACGTTCTCAGTGGCCAATGCGATGGCACGGCGTAGAAACTCAAGATTGGGTTCGCGAGTCATATGGCTGCCTTCGGCGTATACGAAGGTAAAGTAAACACAGTATGGCACAGGCTTTAGCGCGTGTTTTGTACCTCGCGCACTTGACATCCAGAAGTCGTGAAGTGACTATCAAGCGCTGAACCTCAGCCCAGTTCCGTCAGATCCTCAGGTCGATCGATGTCAAGCTCTCCACCCTCAAGCGGAATCGAAATCACAGGCCAGGTTGGCTGCTGAAGCAACACGCGCGCGCCCCCCTCGCCCCGAAGAGCCAGCAAGGCCCCTTCAGCCTCTCGCGGAAAAATTGCCGGCGTGCCGCGAACACCGGCGTAGGTCGACGCAATCAGTACCGCCTCTGGCCGGCCCTCAGACTTCTCGATCATCGCGCGCAGATGTTCCACAGTTACGCGTGGCTGGTCGCACGTCATCAAAAGTAACCCGCCGAACCGGCCGCCGCTTGCACCCCGGCGCGTATCGAACTGGCCAGACCCTCCTCCCAATCCTCGTTCACGACGATTGACGCGGCACCAAAATCAATCGCGTTTCGGATGAGCTCACGATCTGCGCCGAGCACCACGAAGACCGGCGATGCGCCGGCCTCCTGAGCGCATCGAATCAGCGCGTTGCAGCAACGGCTCGCCATCAACCAAGACCAGTTGCTTGGGCTGTCCAAGGCGAATGCTCGCACCGGCGGCGACGATGATGGCAGCGATAGGCATCGGCAATCAGTCTACCCCGCTCTCTTTGATTTCAGAACTCAAGGGCGACCACAAACCGCAAAGGCTATGCCTGCGTATCTGTGTCGGGTTGCACCAGCAACAACAGAACAAACCCGACAATCACGAACATGCGAAATGCTTCAGCCTGACCGTTCCATGCATGCGACTGCCACATCAGGAACCATTCTCCGCCCACATCCAGAAACGCCACAAGCCACATCAGCAGCGAGAGAGTCAGCGCGGCTACAGCCACACGCTTCGCAGCGATATAGTCGCTTGCCGGCTTGCGCAGGGCTCGAAACAAATTGACGAACCCCCACCATGCGAGGGCCATCGTGACGAACTCCCAGGCGATGATCAACCAATAGAAAACGAGAAGCACCGTCGGCGACGTGAGCGCACGCCACATCGTGCGGCTACCCGGAAAGATGGAATCCATCGACAGCACGTGCCGGACGAACTCATAGTTCGAGCCGAAATCGGTGAGGTTGTTGAACACCACCAGCGTGTAAAACAGCGCGATGCCCGCCAGCAGCAGCATCTTGGCCAAACGCGTAATCATAGGTGATGGCTCCAGTTGCCAAAGGCACGAGCCGCATCACGCCATCTGCTGGATCGTAGGCGATGATTTCGGCATGAACCATCCTACCGCCCGCTTTGCGGTGACCAGTGAACGCCTGCACTCCTTGAGAGACGTTTGAAGCCAGGCTGCTTTCTGGGCGAATCGCTGCTTTTTTGCGCCTTCCCCCATGATCGCCCTGCAATTGGGAACTGGCCATGAGGTGGTCTCTATTGCTCAGACAAGGCAGTCGCAAACCACTAAAGTCAAGAGCATAGGGATAGACACCCATAGATGATCGTGCCCCTTCACCGGAGAGCACCCTGAAACAGATCAGAAATCCTTATGGTAGCTGCTGTTGCTGGGTCATTCTTAACGGCTGCACACAGCATCCCACGCACTGCAAAGAACCGCAGACACCTTAAGGGGGTCATTCATGCGCGGACTCAAGATCTTAGTTTCAACTGCTGCACTGCTGGCGGGGCTCGCAATCGCGCCCACAGCCCAGGCCCAGATTTCGATCACCATCGGCGTCCAACCCACCTGCTCGTACGGATATTACGGATATGCGCCGTACGGATGCGCGCCAAGGGGCTATTACGGCTCGGGCTATTTCTATAACGGTGTTTTCGTGGGTATGGGCCCATGGTCTGGCTACGGATATAGCCATGGCTGGGGCGGCCATCGATTCGTGAGCGACGGCGGTGGACGTTATCACGGCGGAGTCGGCCATGTGACCTACCACGAGAACCAAGGCAACAAGGGATCGCACAAAAGTTATCCGCAACACGGTGGTGGTTATGACAAGCCTCACCCTGGCAACTCGGGAAATCACGGCGGCAACGACAAGTCTCACCACGACAACGACCATAACTAATACGCAGACGCTGAATTGAGCATCTCACTATGCAGCAAGCGGCGGAGCATACCTGCTCCGCCAATCTGCGTTTCGTCGGAAAATGAATGGAGTTTTTATGAAACCTGCCACAATCGTGGGCATTTTGCTTATTGTCGTCGCTGTCATCGGCTTTGCTCTGGGTGGAATCAGCTTCACCCACGAAAAGAAAGACGTTGATCTAGGCCCTCTTCAGGTCTCTCACAAAGAAACGAATACGCTACCGATTTCGCCGATTCTCAGCACCCTGGCGCTGCTCGGCGGTGTTGGTTTGGTGGTGGTTGGCGCGCGCCGCACATAGCGTCTGTTGCGATTTCGTTGATCCTAAAGAGTCTCTCAACCGGTGCCCGACTCCGTTCGGCCTGCGGCCTACAATGCAGGCATGGACTTCACTTCCACGACAATTCGCGGCGCTCGCGAGGCTCTCGCCGACGAAGTAATTGCGCCCCCCGAACTTGCCGAACATGCTCTGCAATGCGCAAATCGGAATGCGGGCAAGAATACATATCTCTGGCGCGATCCCAGGTGGACGATAGAAGAAGCCCGACGCGCCGCTGCTATGCCTCGCACGATCGGCGGCCGCTTTCATGATGGGCGTGGGAATCTCTGGGGTGTGCCCGTTTCCGTGAAGGACTGCTTCGATCTCGCCGGAACGGCAACCAGCTGCGGCGTGCGGTTCTATCGCGACCTGAACGGAGTTGCTGCGCACGATTCATGGCTCGTCGAACAACTCCGTAAAGCCGGCGCCGTCATCACCGGCAAAACCCATTTGCATCCCCTGGCCTACGGCATCACCGGCGAGAACCCCGAGTTTGGCGATTGCGAACAACCCGGCAATCCCGGTGCCCTGACAGGTGGATCGTCAAGCGGCGCCGCGGCAAGCGTTCTTGAAGGCTCGGCGTTTGCGGCCATTGGCACAGACACAGGAGGCTCTGTTCGTGGACCTGCCGCACTCTGCGGTCTCGCCGGATACCGTGCTTCCATCGGCCGGGGCGATTGGCGCGGTGGCGCTCATCTGGCGCCATCCTTCGACACCATGGGCTGGCTCTTTCGCGATCTCGAAGACGGCCCTCTGCTCGCCGACATCTTTGTCCCTGGCAGAGCCGCCGCCATATGCGACTTCAAAAAGTTCGTCGTCGTCCATGCTGAGTTCCTGCACGATTGCGAGCCGGCAATCCTCGAAGGTCTTCGCCATGTCGAACATGAGCTTCATGGGCTCGGGCTCGAAAGCACTCGCGTGGACGTGAGCTGGTGGGCAGATTCGTTTGAGATCTTCGCTCCCATCCAGGCATGGGAGGCGGCGCGCATTCACGCTGGACACTTCGACAAGATTCAACCTGCCATTCGTGAACGGCTGGAATGGGGCGCGCACATTTCAAATGCTGAACTGGCCACCTTACGCGAACGCCACGCGGAGTTTCGCGCGCGCATCGACGAATTACTGCAAGAACACGAACTACTCCTGCTTCCCGCATCGCCTGTAGCGCGATTGAACATCGGTGCGGACAACAGCAAGGCGCGCAGCAGGATCCTTCGCTACACCACGCCATTCAGCCTTGCAGGCGTTCCGGTCGTCAATATTCCCTGCACTGTCGGCGGCATGCAACTCGCCGCGGCTCGCGAGAACGACGAAAGCCTTCTCGAACTTGCTGCCAGAATCGGATCTTGGCGTAAACAACAGGGCTGAAAACGAACGCTCTTCAGTGCTTCGTCCAGCCATGCATTCCCGCCTCAAAGCTGCGCCGGTCGAGCCGGGGCAGTGCACGTGCCACCTTATCGGGGAAAAGCGGGAAGTGCCGCGCCGCGATGAGGAGATCCGGGACACACCAGACGTCATCCTCTGAAGTCATCCAATGACGACTGTCGAGGCGCGCAAGGTTCACCGGGCCCGAGTAGGAACGCAAGGTACGTTCACCGCGCAGATTGTAATAGGACTCGAAGTAACTGAGCGCCAGTTCGCGCGGCGTTCGGTAGACGGGCGCGCGAAAACGCAGGCCTGCAAAGTTTGACTTGGCAATGCTCCCCCATAAGCCGCCTTCGCGGTAAAGTGCCAGCACGTGGTCGTCATCATGCACTGACTCCAGGTCCATCAGTAGAGGAGGGTGTCCGTTGACACGCAAAGCGGCAGCAGCCAGCAGCGCTCCCTCAAGACAGTGCCCCTTGCGCTCACGCAGCACGCGCAGCGGAGACAACGCCGTGTTCGCGTACTGGTAGGGCACCGCGTCAATGAACTTCTGGATTTGCGACGGCGTCTTGAGCGCGCGCAATGTGCGCACGTCATCCGCTGATAGTCCAAAGCTAGCGCGGCTATCCTTTCGACTTCCGTTCCTGGACAGTTCTCCCCCTCGAAACGCAAAACATACATCAGCAGCTTGAGTTGAATATCATCTTACCGAAAACTAGGTGCATTGTCCTCGCACGCCTTGCTTTCTAGCCCGGCGCGACTCACGCAGCCAGAGCATCCGAATGAACTAGACTGGTCTCCATCGATTGGAGGCATACCTACGAACAACCGTCCGGTCATTCTTGAGCCCACAGATTCAGGAACTCGTGTTGGAGGTCATTCGGGAAATCCACCACGAAGCGGCGACCCAACCAATTCTCAGCCTCAATATCCGCATCAGCAGGTTGAGGTCGGTCAGGCCAAGGACATGTTCGTCGTATATCGGGGCAAACGCGATGACGCACTCGATTCACCCGCGGTATGGCGGTATAGCGCGAACGGAGCGCTTCGATCTCCCGACGTTCCGGCAGTAGATGCTTTCAGGAAGCTGATCCTGGAGGCGGAGAAACAGAGAGGCTCCAAGCCGTGATTCCGATTCGCGCTTGGCTGGTGATCTTCCTCTTTTTGCTGAGCGCCATTGCTTTCCTGGATCGCACCAATATCTCCATCGCCGGACCACAGATCAGTCAGGAGTTCGGGCTCGGCAACGTCCGACTCGGTTGGGTGTTCAGCGCTTTTCTCGTCGGATATGCGGCATTTCAGGTGCTTGCCGGATGGATCGCGGTCCGACTGGGGCCGCGACGCGCACTTGCGCTGGCCGTGCTGTGGTGGGGTGCATTTACAGCAGCCACAGCATTGGTTTCTCCACAAATGCGCGGCGCCCTGTGGCTCCTGATCGCTGTCCGGTTCGCACTGGGAGTCGGTGAGGCAATCATGTATCCGGCCTCGAACCAATTCGTAGCCCAGTGGATACCTGTCAGCGAACGCGGACGCGTCAACGGCGTCATCTTTGCCGGTGTCGGCGCCGGAGCAGGACTGACCCCGCCCTTGCTGGCCGCCATTATTGCCGGGCATGGATGGCGAGCCGCTTTCTGGTTGAGTGCGGGAGTAGGGATCATCGCAGGCATCGTCTGGTTCCTCATTGCGCGCGACACCCCCGAACAACATCCGCTAGTCTCGCCCGGCGAACTCCGCACAATCCGTGCAGGCGTCGTTGAAACGCACGCAGTGAAAACCAGCGTTCCCTGGAGGACGATCCTCCGCAGCCGCACCCTGCTGCTGCTCACGTTTGCCTGCTTCACGTTCGGCTACATTGCCTGGATCTTTTTAGGATGGTTCTACCTCTACATGGCGCAAGCTCGCGGACTCGATCTGAAGTCCAGTGCGGTTTACACCATGTTTCCGTTCATCGCCATGACCGTTTTCTGCCTGGCGGGCGGAGTGCTCGGCGATTGGATTGCGGCGCGTCACGGACTCCGCGCCGGGCGGTGCGGTCCCGGCTTCTTCTCACTTCTCGCAGCGTCGGTGTTGCTCATACTCGGGTCGCGTGTCGGCAGCGCCCCCATCGCTGCCATGACGCTTGCAGCAGGCGCGGGCGCGCTTTACATCTCGCAGAGTTCCTACTGGTCCGTCACTGCCGATATCGCCGGGCAGCATGCCGGCGTAGTCTCGGCGGTGATGAATATGGGAGCGCAGATTGGAGGAGCGGTCACCGCATCCCTCACGCCTTGGATTGCCCAGCGTTTCGGCTGGACGTCATCGTTCCTCGCGGCGGCTCTGCTTGGCGTTGCAGGCGCGATCGCCTGGCTCGGCGTGGATCCTGAAACAGCTCTCGAAGCGACATCGCGCGATCAGCGCGGAGCCCGCAAGCACCTCTCCACGGAGCCAAGTTGATGAGCGCTTTGGCCTCGATTCAATTGATGAGATTAGAAGCGGCAAAAATAGAACGGGACGACTTTACTGAAGGCGATCATACGAAGCTTCGTGGAGTATTCCGGCGTTAGGAGTTGATGGCATTCATGTCATTTAGGTTCGGCTTAGCCAGCGTCCTGATCGCCATCTGAAATAGCCCTTCTGATCCAGCACAACCACCGTAAAATCCTAGAGTTACCAACGGGGTAGTTACTAAAGTCTTTGTTTTCAAGCCTATAGATCATCGCAACCTAACTCCATTCTAAGTAGAACATTATAAAAGACATGCGGCTAATACCTACGAACTTCGCGTCTGCGAGAGAGGTCTCTTTTTCGGTACGTAAGCCCAAAACAGGAACTTCCATTACCGAAGTGCTGTAGGAGGTATCCTTCGTCTCTCATATAAACGCCAAAGGTCACGAGATGCCAAGCATCCCCGGGCCTTCGCGAACAGCGAAGAACATTTGGTTAACACCTAAATTCGGAGGAATGATGAAAACAGGAAAGATCATTTTGGCTGCGATGGCCGGCTTCGCGATGACCCTCTCGCCCTCGATGGCATCCGCGCAGCTAAACTCAGGCGCCCAGACAATTGCTCTGAACGCAAAACTCAATGAATCGCTGACCCTCACGCTTTCAGCGAACACGGTGAACTTTACGCTCAGCGCCGGTAGCGCCACCAACGCCGGCTCTGCGGGCGTCACGGCCACCACCGCGTGGACGCTGGCTCAAGGACGGACCGCAGTGGGCGTCTATGCGTATTTCTCCAGCGCAGCAGCCGCCTTGACCGACGGCGCGGGAGACAACATTCCGTCTTCTGCCTTCTCTATCGCGGATAACGCCGCCGCGCCCGCCGCGCTTACCAACACCGTTGCTTTCGGTGGCGCAAATGCGGGTCTCCAATTGGCGAATGTGGCAATCACAGGCGCGAATCGGACATCGAGCCGCACTGACGCCATGGCCTTCAACATCAACCTCACCGGCGGCACGCTTCCTCAGCTTCCCGCCAACACATACACCGGAACGCTGAACATCCAGGCACAAGCTACTCCGTAGACTCAGCAAAGAAAAATGCATTCGGCGAGGGCGGGAACCGCGGAATCGGGGTACGCCCGCCCTCTAGCCGTGTCTCAGATCGTTCTTAGGAAAGAAACGCGCAATGCGAATGCAGACCAAATTCGGAACGATAGCAGCGCTGGTTATGGTTGCGGCGATGTTTACGGCGTCGGCGCCGGCACAGGTCCTGAATTCGGGAGCAAGCCCAATTGCGCTGAATGCGGTTCTTCCGGACTCCATCACGCTCACGCTGTCTGGCAATGCGGTGAACTTCACACTAGTCGGTGGCAGCGCCAGCAATCCTGGGAGCACGAGCATCACGGCCACCACCACATGGCTACTCAGGCCGAATGTCAACAGCCTGAAACTCTACGCGTTCTTCAGTTCATCCACGGCCGCGCTTAGCGACGGCGCCGGGCACAATATTCCCTCGGCCGATTTTCAGATCTCGGACAATGGGGGCGGATTTGAGCCCTCACGAATACTGTGCCCTTTGGCGGAGCCAACGCAGGACTCCAAGTATCGTCTGTACGGATTCTGGGAAATAACAAGACGGGCACGAATAGTGACGTTATGACTTTCAACATCAATCTGGCGCCGCTGCCGAGTTTGCCGGCTGGCGTATACACAGGAACCCTGACCATCCAGGCTCAGGCGTTGTGAATCAGGAAAAGAACATGTATAGAAGCTCGATTGGAAATTCATTTCGCCTCTTGACCTGTGGAATCTTTGCCCTTGCCCTCAGCGCAGGCGCAATCGCGCAAACTGTGCGTCCCGTGATCAGCGAGCTTGGCAACCCTGCCAAGGGCCGTGTGGAGTATGTAAACGACGGTCTCACACCGCTGAATGTTGTTCTCGAGGCGAAGAGTTTTACGGTCTCGGAAAAAGGTGAAATCAGCTATCGGCCGCTGGACCCCGATATTCATTTGAAGCTCTCGGCGACCAGTTTTCGGATCCAGCCGCAGCAGACGTACTACGTGTTCTACGAAGCGAGTGCGCCGCCCAGTCCAAAGTGGTTTGTGATCTATGCATCGTTCACGGGATTCGCGTTCCGCACCGCGCAGGGAATGAATGTGCGGCTGCAGTTGCCCCATACCGTCTATCTGCTGCCCAAGCAGAGAGCAGAGAAAGCGGACGTCCGCGTTGTGCGGGCGGAGCTCAATGCCGCTGACAACAAGGTCCTTCTCGAGGTCGAGAACACGGGCGACAACTTCGGGCGCGTGCTGCAAACCCAGTTGGCGAACGGAAGGAAGAAGCAGGAAGCGCCGGGGTTCCCGATCTTCCCACACAGCAGGCGCATCCTCGAGGTGCCGCTCGACGCAAAGGCTGCGGCGGATACCATTCCGACGGAAGTGAGTTTCCAATTCGATAACTTCAAGGTCGAAGAGAAGCTGCAGGCCAAAACAAATAACAATCTCCAACTAGCTTCAGGAGCGACCCCAGTGAAAGAAAGCGCTGGGGAAAAGCCCTAGAGCTTACCGATGCGCCCGCAATTCCAATCTGCGCTCCCGGTGCTGGCGACGGTACTGGCGATGGTGCTGGCCGGGAGAGCCAACGCCCAGGTATTTCGCGTGCAGGGCGGAACCTCGACGATGCTCAATGCGCAGGGCGGATCGGTCGAGTTTAAGGCCCCTAACTATCAGGGGAGCGTTAACTTGGGCTATTTCGAAGGTCATCTGCGCTACGGAGCCGAGAACCGCTACCAGTTTCATAGCTTTACTCTGCTCACCGGCGATGAGACCATCCCGTTTGTCCTGCCTACCGATGTCTTTGACGCCAGCCATTATTTTTCTGCGCGCGGGATCGGGGTCACACATCAAGACAGCACTAAAAGGTATTGCGCCTTTGCTGGAGCGACATCGACGTGGCTGGGCACAGGCCTGTTCAACGCGGCCACCAGCGACGATCCTGTCGGAATGTTGTTCTATGAACGGAAGATCAATGATCATTTCAGATTCTTTTCACGGAACATCGTCTCGCGGCGGCAGACTTTCCTGCAGGGACTCGAATATCGGCCGAACCGATCTGTAAGAGCTGCGCTTACAGCTGGCATTGGCTCAAACGAGAAGTACTTCGCTGCCAGCTTAGACGCGGAGACGCAGAAGCTCATCTTCAGGACCAGCTATGTGTTGACCGGTAACTCATTTCAGCGAATCTCTTTGGCCAGTCCGCTGAGTTCCGAGGTCAACAAAGGAAATGCGCAGATTCTGTACAAGCCCCTGGAATTTGTCAGCCTCACCGCCGGACACCAGAACATTCTTCAGCCGGTAACTCTAGGCGGAGCCATGCAGCAAGCCACAGTGAACCAGCTCGCCGCCGACTTCCGCGTCGAGAAATTCTATTTCGGGAGCGGCTTTTTTTCCTCCAGTACCTCTGGACTCAGCGCACAAGGAACGAACCTGTACGTGGGCCGACGCTTCGGGCGACTGCTTGAGGTCAACGAAAATTGGTTTCAGAGCAAGTCTGAAGGTCAACCGAGCAGCACAGTCCTTTCGGGAACGATACGGGAGAATTTTTCTTCGCGCCTCAGCTTGCTACAGCTGATTTCGCGCACCAACGGGCAGACTACGTTTGCGTTTGGCGGGAACTTCACAAGCAATCGGCTGATGCTGCAAGCCGACTACCAGAATCTATATCTGCCATTTCGTCCCGATCATCCGTTTCAGCAGGCGCTGGCACTCAATGCCTCGGTGAGGGTCGTTGGGCCAATGCAGATTACGGCGGCGTCAAATGTGGACCCGACCGGACATCTGCGTTATACGTTCGGGTTGAGCACCTATGTGTATCGCACGAGCGGTATGATATCCGCTCATTCTGAGACTTTCTCGATCGCAAAGTTCGTGGTGCAAGGCGTGGTGAAAGATGACCAGGGCAATCCTGTAGAGGGAGCTGCGCTGCGCATCGGTAAGGAAGTGGTCTACAGCGACAGCACAGGCGCCTTCCTGGCGCGCATGGGAAAGCACGGGCCTTTTCCGCTGAGCGTTGTTCCAGACGAGTTCATCACCAACGGACTTTACGAGACGGTTTCAGCTCCCTCTACTGTGCGAGCTGAAACCGACGATACCGCAGTCAACCTGGAAATCGTGATCCGCCGCGTTCCGCCCCAACAGATGAAATCCCTCGCATCCAAACAGTAATGGAAAACGGCTGAGGCGCCTTGAGGAACTGAACCCGCTTAGGAGTTGCGAAGCGAGGCAGCAAAGCTCGGCGAAGTGTAACGCCCATCAGGGTTCAACGTACGGCTTCCGCAGGCGAACGGGCGCAGCCCGTTTCCGGACGCGTAGGTTGATCAATTCCACAAAAATCGAGAAGCCCATCGCAAAGTAGATATAGGCCTTCGGTATATGCATGCCGAGCCCTTCGCCGACCAGTGAAAGGCCTATAAGCAGCAAAAACGACAGCGCGAGCACTTTGATTGTTGGATGCCGATTAACGAATCCGCTGATGGGCCCCGCTGCAAACATCATTACGCCCACGGCCAGGACCACCGCTGTAATCATGATGCTGATTTCCCCTGACATGCCAACGGCGGTAATCACTGAATCCAGTGAAAAGACGATATCCAACACTGCAATCTGAGTGACGACAGCGACAAAGGATGGTCGCGCTCGCGTTGTCCCGCCGCCTTCTTCGCCCTCCAGGCGCTCATGAATTTCAGTCGTAGCCTTCGCGAGCAGAAAAAGACCGCCGCCCATCAATATGAGATCCCGTCCGGAGATTGGCTGGCCGAGGATAACAAAGAGCGGAGCCGTCAGCTTGATGATCCACACAATGGACAACAAAAGCAGGATGCGCGTCCCCATCGCGGCCAGCAGTCCAACCCGGCGAGCTGTTCCCTGCTGCGACTCCCTGAGCTTGCTCGACAGAATCGAAATGAAGATAACGTTGTCGACGCCCAGCACAATCTCGAGGAACGTCAATGTGATGAGAGCGATTAGACCGGAAGAAGTGAACAATGCATCCATGGCTAACGTCCTTCTCTGGGTATGAACTGCGCATTAACGCCGAACGTCAAATCTATTTGCATTTTTGGCAGGAAATCGCCCAAAGTTCACATCGGCAGACTCTAGATTTGCGATGCAGCGAGCGGGCTGAGAATCAGATTAGTGATATTGCTGACAATCGCTTCAAACGCGAATCGCGGATCGGCGGAAAGCTTCTTCCACGCCGGGTCGTTGCGAAATACAGCCCACTTCGTGTCGAGCTCGGTCGAATCGGTAAAGCTGAGCATATAGGTCAGGCTGGGCATCCGCTGGCCAATCAGTGTGTCTCCGAAAAAGACCATCTGGAATCCAGCATTCTTGAAAATCTCGAACTCGCCCGAATGAAACATCTGCACCTTGAGGATGTGATCCCGATAGCTCGGACTCTCGTAGGTGCGAAGCTGAAAAATGCGCTTGCCCTTCGCTGGCGGCGTAATCCGCGGCCATCCCTCAAATGCCACCAGAAGCGAAGAATCCATCCGAAGAAATGCCGGCGACGCTGCCGGAGCGCTCCAGAACGGCTCTGCTGCCTTCACATATTCGGGGTCCTGCGCGAGTTCAAGCTCAAGCGCCCCCGCCATCGCCGGCGCCAGAATCGGAATCAGGACATAAAATGTCGGCGTCTCCGGTCCAATATCCAGGCGAAACGCACCGACCGGTCCCGATTTTTTTGCCAGCGCCGGAATCAGCGCATCGCTAATGTACTTCTCCGTCATCGCCACCTGCGGGCCCGACTGCAGCGCATAACGGCGCAACTGGTAGAACTCGCGCTGTCTCGTGGCAGATGTTTGCGTATGGGCGGCAGGTCCTACGGCCAGGGCAGAAGTGGCGACGCTCCCGGCAATAAATTCGCGACGATGCATCTAATCCTCCGCTGAAACAGCATGAACGAATTTGAGCTACTCTTGGCCGATGTCCTCGTTCCATATCTCTGGATGTTCGGCGATATAACTGCCCAGAAGTTCGCGGCAGTCGGCGCTGTCGAGATCGATGACCTCCACGCCGTTCTCCCGCAACCAGTCCACTCCGCCTTTGAAAGTACGGCTCTCGCCAACAACAACCGTGCCTATATGAAACTGCCTCACCAGCCCGCTGCAATACCAGCACGGGGCAAGCGTGGTCACCATCACCAGATCGCGATAGCTGCGCTGCCGCCCGGCACGGCGAAAGGCATCGGTTTCCCCATGCATGCTGGGGTCGCCCTGCTGTACCCGGCGATTGTGCCCGCTGCTAACCAGTTCGCCTGATTTCCTGAATAGTGCGGCTCCAATCGGAATACCGCCTTCCATAAGCCCGTAGCGCGCTTCTTCCAGCGCAACGGCCAGCATCCGTTCATGGAGTTTCAAATCACTTGCCATAGTCGATGTTGATCATACGAGATCGCAAAGGGCCAAACCCATGGATTCGCAGCGTTCCATCGGGCGAGAGAGGTAATAGGGTTCCGCGTTCATGGCCGCCCAAAACCCTTCCTGGCCGCTCCTCCCGCCGCACTTTCCCTTAAGAATTGTTAAGGCCCAATTGGGAGCGCCTCACAGCTTCGATCCCTATGTGCTTGAAAATGCGAAAATTGGCGAATATTCTGCAGCTCCTCATTATTGAACCATCCTGTAAACGGTCTGGATTGAGGCCCCTACCGCTATTGACTTCGAGCGCACACAAAGATGTAGGTTGGATTTGTGAGAGACGCTGGATACACCATCCGCACCATGGCAGAGAGGTGCGGTATGACCGCGCACACTCTGCGCTACTATGAGCGCGTCGGCCTGATCCAACCGGTCGGACGCGCGCGCAACGGTCATCGCCGATATTCTGAAGCCGACGAAGCCTGGCTCAACTTCCTCCATTGCATGCGGGCCACAAATATGTCGATTCGTGAGATGCAGCGCTATGCGGAGCTACGCGAGAAGGGCGACGCCACATCTCTCGAGCGACGCAAGCTGCTGGAGGACCATCAGGCCGGCATTGCCGCTCAGATTGTCGCGCTAGAGAAGGCGTATGCCCTTCTGAACCACAAGATAACGAACTACAAAATGATCGAGGATCGAATCCGCATCGGAGGCCCCCAGCCTGCCGACCAGGAAGTTGAAAGCGAATTGGCCACGGCGAGCTGATTTTGACCGCTTTTCCCGTTACCGGGCGGAACCGGAAGCAAACACCGGTGAAAGACGATTGCATCAAAGTTATAGGGCTCCGGTTCCGACCTCTGCTGGCGTGTACCGAGCCATTTTGCGTGGGCTGAAAACCCATTTCCCACTTGTTAGGGAATTTGGTTAGGATAGCGGCACGGCGTCTACCCCGGATGGGGTCGTTCCTCTGCTCTGATACGCCGGATCGCCGAAGAAAATTCGAAAGCAGTCCTGTCCCAAGGAGGTCGACCTGTGGCAGATACGATTGATACGCGCTTGAGGCATTTGCGCTCGCGCACCCCGCTAAACGTAAAGGCCCCTCAGAACGCAGAAGAAAGCCTGGCGCCCGACCAGCAATCCGTAGACCTGGAACCCCTGACTGCCGAGACGGCCGGTAAACGCGGGTTCAGCCGAAGGTCGTTTTTGTCTGGCCTGGGTGCCGCAGGCGTTCTCGCTGGTGCTGCTCCGCTGGCCGCGGCCGCTCCGGTGATCGAGCCCGCTGTGCAGGATCAGGCCGAATCAAGCGGCACAGCCAACGTCACCCTGCGGATTAACGGCAAGGACTATACACTCCGAAATCTCGACGCGCGCGCCACGCTGCTCGACACCCTCCGCGAGCGGGTCCACCTCACCGGCACCAAGAAAGGTTGCGACCACGGTCAGTGCGGTGCCTGCACAGTCCACGTCAACGGCCGCCGCGTCAACAGTTGCCTCTCCTTTGCCGTCATGCATGAGGGCGATGAGATCACCACCATCGAAGGAATCGGTCAGCCCGGAAATCTTCACGCAATGCAGGCGGCCTTTGTGGAACACGACGGCTACCAATGCGGTTACTGCACAAGCGGCCAGATCATGAGTGCCGTGGCCCTGTTGAAGGAGCCCATCGGCCCGTCGGACGAAGAAATCAAGCACGCCATGTCCGGCAATATCTGCCGCTGCGGCGCCTACACCAACATTGTGGCTGCCGTACGCCAGGTACGGTCACGGGCCTAGGCCGAGCATCCGCCTGACGAAGGAGAGACTATGGAAACCTTTAGCTACGTCAAAGCTCCAAGCGTCGATAAGGCACTGGCAAGCGCAAGCCAGGCAAAGTTCATCGCCGGCGGCACCACGCTGGTCGACCTGATGAAGCTCACCGTCGAAACGCCAAAGACACTCGTCGACATTAATCTGCTGCCCCTCGACAAAGTCGAAAAGCTGCCCAATGGTGGATTGCGGATCGGCGCGATGGTGCGCAATTCTGATCTCGCATGGAACGCTGATGTACAGAAATCGTATGCGGTTCTGTCAGAAGCGATTCTTTCCGGCGCTTCTCCGCAGTTGCGCAACATGGCGACGACCGGCGGCAATCTGTTGCAGCGCACGCGCTGCGCATACTTCCGCGAGCCGAGCGCAGGCACGCCGGGTGGTTATGGATGCAACAAGCGCACGCCGGGAACGGGATGCGCGGCGCTGGAAGGATTCAATCGCACACACGCAGTCCTCGGCACCAGCGACCAGTGCATTGCAACACACCCCTCAGACATGTGCGTTGCCATGGCCGCTCTCGAAGCAGTGATCCTTGTGGAAGGGCCGAAGGGCAAGCGGACCATCGCCTTCGCCGACTTTCATAAGCTCCCCGGTGCCACGCCGCACATTGAAAACGCGTTGGAACCCGGCGAACTGATTACGTATGTAGAACTGCCCAAGCCCGTCGAAGGAGCGAAGTCAACCTACCTGAAGCTTCGCGACCGCGCCAGCTACGAGTTTGCCCTTTCGTCAGCAGCGATCGTTGCGCGCGTTGAAGGTGGCCATATTCGCTACATCCGCGTGGCCATGGGCGGCGTTGGAACCAAGCCTTGGCGCTCGCATGAAGCGGAAGCCGCCTTGATGGGCAAGCCCGCGAATGCCGCAACGTTCAAGGCAGCGGCAGAAGCTGCTCTGGCCAAGGCAAAGCCGCAAAGAGACAACGCATTCAAAGTCGAACTGGCCAAGCGCTGCCTGGTGCGCTCGCTCAAAACCGCAACCACTTAGTTGCGTAAAGGAGACTCTATGGCGACGGACACACTTCCTCACGCGAGCATCATTGGCGCGGTGGTACCTCGCATTGACGGACCCTTGAAGACCAGCGGAACGGCGCGGTATGCCGTGGATCACCATTTCCCCGGTCTGATACACGCTGTTGCCGTGCAGGCCACCATCGGTAGCGGGCGCATCCGCTCCCTTGACGCTTCGGCTGCGGAAAAAATGCCGGGTGTGCTTCAGGTCTTTCATTCCGGTAACAAGATGCAGGGCGTTTACCGCCAGATCCCTCACCAGGAAGACGGCACGATGAGTGAAACACGCCCTCCCTTCGATGACGACAAGATCTACTACTGGGGCCAGTTCGTCGCCCTCGTTGTTGCAGAGACGTTAGAACAGGCTCGAGCCGCAGCGCAGGCCGTCCGCATTGAATACGAGGCCGACAAGGCGGATGTACGGACAAACCTTGGAGATGGTTTCACCGGCCAGCGCCAGAGCAGTTGGAAACGCGGCGACCCGGACCAGGCGCTATCAACTGCGCCCGTCGTAATCGACGAGACCTATTCCACGCCTGTCGAAACCCACAATCCCATGGAGATGCACGGCACCGTCGCGGTCTGGGAAGGCGACAATGTCACGCTTTACGAGTGCTCGCAGGGCGTGGTCAATCACCGCGTCGTGATGTCTGAGGTGCTCGGCGTTCCAGTCGAAAACGTGCGTGTGATCTCCCGCTTCATCGGCTCCGGCTTCGGTGGCAAACTCTTTCCCTGGCCGCAATCGACTCTCGCCGCCGCGGCTGCGCGTCAGCTCAAGCGCCCGGTCAAACTTTCAGTGGATCGCCGCATGATGTTTTCAAGCGTTGGTCATCGCCCACGCACTGAGCAGCGTATTCGCCTCGGCGCAACCAAAGACGGCAAACTCACGGCGATCCGTCACGATTTCCTCACGCAAACCTCGCAGCTTGACGACTTTATCGAGCATTGCGGAGAACAGACTCCATTTCTCTATAGCTGTGCGAATCTCGAAGTCACGACCGGCATGGTTCGGCGCAACGTCGGTGCTCCCGCGCCCATGCGTGGTCCCGGCGCAGTGCCCGGGCTCTTCGCGCTCGAGTCCGCAATGGACGAACTCGCCGTGAAGCTCAACATGGATCCGCTTGAGCTTCACGTAAAAAATGATGCCGAACGCGATGAAGGCAAAAATCTTCCCTTCTCTTCCCGCCATCTGAAGGAGTGCTACACCACGGGTGCGGAAAAAATCGGATGGAAGCAGCGAACGCCTCAAGTGGGCTCAATGCATCGCAACGGCAAGATCATCGGCATGGGTATGGGGTCCGCTTCCTGGTCCGCCGCGCGCATCCCGTGCAGTGCCAGTGTTGAACTGTGCCAGAATGGCCGCGTGTGCGTTCGCTGCGCCACCCAGGACATTGGCACCGGAACGTACACGATCTTCGCCCAGGTTGTGCATGCACGAACGGGAGTGCCGCTCGATCGCATCGACGTCTTCCTTGGCGATACCTCGCTTCCGAGTGGCCCCACGTCGGGTGGCTCTATGGCCACAAGCGCGGTGTTGCCGGCCACCACAAGCGCGGTAAACGAAGCAGTGAACCGGCTGCTCCATATCGCGACTTTAACGCCCAAGTCACCGTTCCACGGACAGAAGCCCGAAACGCTCGCTCTCACCAACGGTGTTGTGCATGCGAAAGAGCAGCCGAAAGTCATCGGCGCTGCTTACCATGCAGACGGTCAGCTCTCCGTCAACGGCGTTCCCTTCGAAGAGATACTCAAGGTGGCCAACGTCGGCAACCTCATGGCCAACGGAAAGACCAACCCCTCGTTCGATGATCCAAAGGCCAAGCAGTATTCGCTGCACTCCTATGGCGCGCACTTTGCCGAGGTGGAGTGGGAGCCCGACATTGCGCGTCTGCGCGTGAGCCGCATCGTTTCTGTGTTCGACTGCGGTCGCATCATCAACAAGGGAGCGGGAACGAATCAGATTCTCGGCGCGGCAGTCATGGGCGTCGGCATGACGATGTTTGAGGGCACAGTCTATGACCCCCAGCGCGGCCAACCCATCAACGGGAACTTCGCTGACTACCTTGTCCCGACGTGCGCCGACCTGCCTGATCTTGACGTCATATTCCTCGATTATCCCGACTACATCGTCAACGAATATGGTGCGCGCGGCATTGGCGAGATCGGAATGGCCGGTGTCGCGCCTGCAATCGCAGGGGCGGTCTACCATGCCACCGGAGTGCGCGTGCGCGAATTGCCCATTCGCATCGAAGATCTTTTGACGTCGGATATTCGCGAAGCATAAACGGATTCAAGATCGGTATTCGAAAGTCGCAGAACGAGGGAAAGAAAAGTATGAGCACGACTCCCGCGTCCATCATTGGCACGCCAACACCCCGCATCGATGGACCGCTCAAGACAAGCGGCGCAGCAGAGTATGCAGCGGACTTTCACTTTGAGCATATGGCCTACGCCGTGCCGGTGATCGCCTCAGTTGCCAGCGGCCGCATCCGCTCACTCGATATCGTCTGCTGCCGAGAAGATGCCCGGCGTGTTGCTCGTTCTGCACCACGCAAATATCGGCCCGTTGTACCGCACCGTTCCCGGTGACGACAACGCAACCAACAGTGAAGTGCGTTCGGCATTTGAAGATGAGATTGTGCGCCACTGGGGCCAATACATCGCGTTGGTCGTCGCAGAAACGCTGGAGCAGGCCACAGCAGCGGCTTCGGCGGTTCGCGCCGAGTACGATGCAGAGCCGGCGAAGCTGCGGCCGAGCCTCGATGACTACTCCGGCGAGCGCAAGAAAGGCAGCGAGCGAGGCGACTTCGATGGCGCCTTCGAAGGTGCACCCGTAAAGATCGACCACACCTACATCACTCCCATCGAAACCCATAATCCCATCGAACTGCACGCATCGGTTGCCGTGTGGGATGGCGACCGCATCACGATGTATGAAACGACCCAGGGTGTTGTGAATCATCGCGTGGTCATGGCGCAGACGCTCGGCATTCCGGTTGAAAATGTGCGCATCGTAACCCGCTTTCTGGGATCGGGGTTTGGTGGCAAGCTCTTTCCCTGGCCCCATTGCGCGATGAATGCGGTAGCCGCGCGCAAACTGGGCCGCCCTGTAAAACTGAGCGTCACCCGCCGCATGATGTTCTCAAGCGTCGGCTATCGTCCGCGCACCGAGCAACGCGTTCGCCTCGCTGCATCCAAAGATGGCAAACTGCTTGCGCTCAAGCACGACTATTTGAATGTAAGTTCCATGCTTGACGATTACGACGAAGGCTGTGGCGAGGCCACACCGTATCTCTACAGCGTCGCAAATCTCGAAGTGACGAGCGCGATTGTCCATCGCAACCTGGGCGCGCCCATGTACATGCGTGGGCCGGGCGCGGTTCCGGGGCTGTTCGCGCTTGAAGCTGCCATGAACGAGTTGGCAGACGAATTGAAGATGGACCCGCTCCAGTTGCGCCTCCTGAATGACGCCAAGACCGACGAAGACAAAAAGATGCCGTTTTCATCGCGGCATTTCCGCGAGTGCTTTGAAGTGGGTGCGAAGAAATTCGGCTGGGAGAAGCGCACGCCGGAGATCGGCTCCATGCGCCACGATGGGAAAATCCTTGGCTGGGGCCTCGCAGGCGCCAGTTGGGTTGCGCTGCGTTTGCCTTGCACGGCAAAGGTCGAACTGCATGCGAACGGCCGCGTCTCCGTCCGCTCAGGCACACAGGATATCGGCACCGGCACCTACACGATCTTTGCGCAGGTGGTTCATGAAAAAACGGGTATTCCTCTCGATCGCATTGACGTGATTCTCGGCGACAGTTCCCTTCCCGACGGCCCCATGTCCGGCGGATCGATGGTGACCGGCTCTGTACTGAATGCCATTGCCACTGCCTCTACTGCCGCAATGAAGAAAATGACTGCGCTTGCGATCAGCACAGAGGGCTCTCCGCTGAAAGGTGCGAAAGCCGAAGACGTGATCTTCGCGGATGGCCGCATTCGCAAGAAGGACCTGTCGGCCGGCGGCGACCCTGAGTTTGCAGACATCCTCCACCTGGCTCACCTCAACGGATTGAGCGCAGAAGGCAAAACAACACCCACGTGGGAAGACCCGAAAGCTAAGAATGTCTCTCTGCACTCCTACGGCGCACAGTTTGTCGAGATTGAATGGGAGCCGGAGATTGCCCGCCTGCGCGTGAGCCGCGTCGTCACGGTAATTGATGCCGGGCGCATCATCAATCCGAAGGCGGCCGCAAACCAGATAGCCGGCGCCGTGGTGATGGGCGTGGGCATGGGGCTGCTGGAAGAGACACACCACGACCAGCGCACAGGCCAGCCCATCAATGGAAATATGGCCGACTACCTGATGGCGACCTGCGCCGACTCGCCCGCAATCGACGTCATGTTCCTCGATTATCCAGACCCGGCAATGGGTGAATATGGCGCTCGAGGCGTCGGAGAGATCGGGCTTGCGGGCGTAGCGGCGGCCATCACTGCTGCCGTCTATCATGCGACCGGTATCAGGGTTCGCGAACTGCCGGTTCGCATCGAAGATTTGCTGGAGTCGAAAATACTGGAAGCTTGAGCGAGAATAGGAGTTCATGACCGATCTCGAGAACATTCTGCCGCTGTGGCATGAGTTGGAAGCCACGGGCTCAGACTACGTACTGGCCACGGTCGTGGACGTCGACGGTCCCAGCTATCGCAAGCCCGGTGCGCGCATGTTGATTGCCGCCGACGGCCGGCGCGCAGGTACGGTAAGCGGTGGATGTCTGGAGGCCGAGGTTGCGAAGCGCGCCTTCTGGCTAACGGAGTCGGGCCCCGTGGTGCAGCGCTACTCTACTGCGGAAGATGATGGCGAGATGCCCTACGGTTCCGGTTGCGGCGGCGTTGTATTCGTGCTTTTGGAGCGGCGTGCGACGGCTGCCTCGCTGTTGACGGAGTTAGAGGCGGCATTTCATGCGCGGGTGCCATTGGCAATTGCAACGACTCTTGTTGGCGCAGAGATCGCCAAAAGGGTCTTTGCCGGGCCAAGCGTACGAGATGGCGAACCCGAACAGGCGAACGACGGATCGAGTACGGCGATACTTCGAAATCTTTCCGCGCTGGCTATAGAGCGGATGCAGTCGATCGACCAGTCCGTAACAGTTGACGGAATCGAAACACGCGTCTGGGTCGACTATCGCGCGGCCCGGCCTGGCTTGTGGATCTTCGGGGCGGGCGATGATGCTAAGCCGCTTCTCCGCCTTGCGCGTGAACTCGGCTGGTTCGTTTCCATAGTGGATGGGCGCAGAAATCTAGCGACGCGCGAGCGCTTCCCTACCGCGAACAGCGTGACGACATTGTCGATCTCGACTCTGCCCGACGCCGCATCATCGCTGTTGTCAGACGTGAAAGCCACAGATGCAGCGGTGCTGCTGACTCATAGCTTCGAGCAGGACTCGCATGTAATCGCCGGCCTGTTTACGCGTGAAGTGCAGCCTGCTTATGTTGGCGTGCTCGGCCCCCAGCGCAGAACGCGCGAGGTTCTGGTGGAGGCCGCCAAACTGCTCAAATCGTCGCATCCTACACAGCGCGCCGAAGAATGGCTGCCGTTCCTACACGCCCCCACCGGTCTCGATCTCGGCGCGGAAACGCCCGCCGCCATTGCGCTCTCGATCATCGCGGAGATTCAGCAGACACTGAACAACGGTTCGGCGCTGCCGCTTCGGCACGTGCGCGCGGTGCATCCTGTCATCAGCGAAGTTTGACGAGGCTCAGGCTGCCTCTTCCTTCAGGTGCGCTGCCAGCACATCCAGGAATTTTGCCAGCCACGCGGGATGCGCCGTCCAAGCCGGCCCTGTAACAAGTTTGCCGTCAACGGTGGCATCGGCGAAGTCCAGCGAAACAAAGGTTCCTCCTGCAAGTCCCACCTCGGGCGCGCATGCCGGATAGCAATTGACTTTGCGGCCCTTCAAGACTCCAGCCGCGGCAAGAATCTGCGGACCATGGCAGAGGGCGGCGATTGGCTTTCCTTCTTTGTCAAAATGCCGCACTAAGTCGAGGACCTTGGGGTTGAGGCGCAGATACTCAGGCGCACGCCCGCCGGGAATCACAAGGGCGTCGTAGTTGGCCGGATTCACTTCGTCAAATGTCGCGTTCAGGGTGAAGTTGTGGCCGCGCTTTTCCGTGTAGGTTTGATCGCCCTCAAAGTCGTGGATCGCCGTGCGCACCTGTTCGCCCTTCTTCTTGCCCGGACACACCGCATCCACCTTGTGCCCTACCATCTGCAAGGCCTGAAACGGAACCATAATCTCGTAGTCCTCGACGAAGTCGCCGGCTAGCACCAGTATTTTGGCTGATTTCATTTGAATATTCTCCGGTTGGAAGTCTTCGTGATGACCTTCGGCTGCGAACGCTTCAGCGACTCGGCCTCGCTCGCGCCGGAAGGAGTTAGACACATGTTATCTGATGGGCATGACGCGGTGAAGATTCAAGTTCAGGCGCATTCAAGTGCAACCATGGTTCAGCCAACCAGCGGTATAACCTAGTACTTGTCATGACCGCTTCCCCGAAATCGCTCTCCGCTCTGAATGCACGGATCGTAGCCTGCGAACTCTGTCCGCGTCTCCGAGACCATTGCATTGAGGTCGCGCGTGTGCGACGTCGCGCCTACACCGATTGGGAGTATTGGGGACGACCGGTGCCTTCATTCGGTGATCCCGAAGCGCGCGTCCTTGCGCTCGGGCTTGCCCCTGGCGCACACGGCTCCAATCGCACTGGCCGGCCGTTTACAGGTGACGGTTCCGGCGATTTTCTCTACCCGGTCCTGCACGAGGCGGGCTTCGCCTCTCATCCTCTGGCAAGATCGCGCGAAGACGGGCTGAAGCTCACAGGACTTTGGATTACATCCGTGGTTCGCTGCGCTCCGCCGGACAATAAGCCCTCCCCGGAGGAACTGCGCAATTGCGCGCCATGGGTGGATAAGGAGATTGCACTGCTCACGAGTCTTCGCGTGGTCGTTTGCCTCGGCCGCATTGCCTTCGACGGACTGCTCGCACATGAGCTGCGACGTGGCTCCGCGATCATCCGGTCCAACTTCACTTTTGCGCACGGAGCCGAATACACACTTCCGAGCGGGTTGAAAACAATCGCCAGCTATCATCCTTCGCTGCAGAACACGAATACCGGCAAGCTGACGCGGCCAATGTTCCTTGAGGTGTTCAAGCGCGCGAGGCTGCTGGCCGGATTGAGCTGATCACTGCCGCACTGTTCCCGCTGAAAGAAACAAATATTTCTACCAGCCTGCATAGTTTCGATACATTGAGTTGTGCCGGATCGAGCGAGGAAGATGCGTGCGAGGAGAAGAAATACAATGCAGAAGGTCGTCAGCAGGATTTTGACTGCGGTTCTAATGGTGGGTGCAATGGGAGCTTACGCACAGACGATGAAATCCGATCACTGGTCCACGGCAGAGTTGCTGGAGCGCGCCAGGCATCTGAAGGAACTGGCGGTGAAGGGCGACGGCTCAGCCAGCGAAACCCTCGAGAAGTATCCGCACCATTACACAATGCTCGCTTATCGGCAACACAGCGGCGGCGGTGAGGTTCACGAAAACTTTGCCGATATCTTTTTCATTCTCGACGGGCACGCGACGGTCATAACCGGAGGAAGCCTTGTCGAGGCAAAGACGACTGCTCCGGGCGAAATGCGCGGCAAATCTGTCGAGGGCGGCTCGCGCCAGGAACTCAAAGCCGGCGACGTCGTCCACATTCCCGCAGGCATGCCACATCAAACTCTTGTGGCTGACGGCGATTCCGTTGTCTATTTTGTGGCGAAAGTGGAAGAGAGCCGGTAAGCGGGGCGGTTCACCGGGAAGTTCAACCGGCCTAAAGTATGGAGCGCGAAAGGGATCCCTGCCCGGCCTCGGATTGTGCGAGGAGACCCGATCCTTGCCGGCTCAGGATGCCTTGCAATGCAAGAAAACTCTGGACCGAGAATACGAATCTCTGTTTATATTGCAGTTGATTGAGTGAGGCTTTATGCAAGGCTCTTCCCCGGGTTTTAGCTTGGCCAGATTTATCCTTGGTGCGCTGGTCCTCTGCGCCGGAGCCGCATTCGGGCAGAATCAAAACCCTCCATCCAGCCACGTGATCATCCCCAATCCCACTCCCCGAGAGCCCGACCTCGAGAAGATCTACGGCGATAATTCTATGGATCAGAAGAAGCAACAAGCACTTTCGCTTCAGAGTCAGCTTCGGGCGCGAGAGATCTGGCTGGAGTCCAATCAGATATTGTTGCTGGCCCAGCAGCTGCAGCAGGAAGTCGTCTCAGGAAAAGAGTCGCGCTCGATGGCCGCGAACGCATCCAAAGTAGCAAAGATTGAGAAGCTTGCACAGAGCGTGCAGGAGAAAATGAAAGAGCATTAGCAACGATTCCGGCAACCGGGTACGCACGATGTTGCTGAATCAGGAAATCAACAATGGTAAGGACATTCGAAAAATCGCAGCCAATCCGTTCGACCCTCCTTTTTGTGGTCCTGACGATGGTTCTCGGTGTCCCACTGCATTCCCAGGCTAATCCAGGCAATCCGATTTCTGACGATCCCAAACCACAAGCGACCCCAGGCACCTTGGAACCAAATCGGCCCGCCACAGAGCCTGCAAAGGCTGATCTTTCTGCTCCGGCCACGCCTGAGGAAATGAGGCAAGCCCAGATTGAGGCCGACACAAAGAAGCTGTATCAGTTGTCAGCCGAGCTGCGAGCGGAAGTGGCGAAGACCTACAAGGAGAGTCTGTCGGTTACAGTGCTCAAAAAGGCTCAAGAGCTTGAGAAGCTGGCCAAGAGCCTGAAAGCAGAGATGAATCAGCAGGTGGCCGCGGCCAAGCATCCGGATCGGTGAAAACAGATATTCTTGCGGTACTCAGTTTTATCAAGTGGGGGCCGCGCAGAATGATCGGAACCAAAATCTTCCTCTTCTCCGCACTCACCGCATTTTCTTTGGCGCCAGCCTTGGTTGCCGTCCCTTCACCGCAAGAGACAAACCACGAGATGAATCGAGCCGGCTATGTCGGCGATGCGAGCTGCGTATCGTGTCATCAGCAACTAAGCCAGAAATACCAGCGCACTCCCCACCACCTGACCTCGCAACTTCCCAGCGCCAGTTCGATCCTGGGATCATTTCGCAACGGCTCCAACACCCTCACAATCATTGGTCCAGCTCAGTCCGCTCAACCGAAACTGCAGTTCCTGATGGAGTCGAAGAAAGACGGCTTCTTTGAGACTGCGATCACTGGTTGGAACTCCGACATTTCTCGGCGGACCGAACCCATCGATCTCGTCACGGGATCCGGAGCGCGCGGTCAGACTTACCTGTATTGGCAGCGAGATCGCCTTTTTGAATTGCCGGTAAGTTATTGGAGTGACGGCCATCGATGGATCAACAGCCCCGGCTACGTCGACGGCACTGCGGAATTTTCCCGCCCGGTAAATCCCGCTTGCCTGGAGTGCCACGCCACCTACATTCGGGCCCTGTCCACCAACCCGACAACCAATCGATATGACCGGGGGAGCCTCGTACCGGGCATCTCGTGCGAGAGTTGTCATGGTCCCGGTGCCGACCATGTTCGACAGGAGACACAGCATGGAACCGAAGCAAAAGATGCTTCCCCGCGGGCCATTCTGAATCCAGCAAAGTTTTCGCGCGACCGACAGGTCGATTTGTGCGCTGAATGCCACAACGGCATTCAGCGGGAAGCCCTGGCGCCAACCTTTTCTTACGTTCCGGGTCGGCCGTTGAGCGAATACTTCAAACAGCTCCCATCCCCTGATGTGAAGCATCCCGATGTTCACGGCAATCAGGTTGGACTGCTTCAACGTAGTAAATGCTATCGCTCATCCACACAGATGAGCTGCACCACCTGCCACGACGTCCATTCACGAAGACAGTCGGCCGAATTCTATTCGCAGAAGTGCCTAACGTGCCATCAATGGCAAAGCTGCGGGCTCTCTAAAACGCTGGGGCGCAAGATCGTGAACCAATGCGTTCATTGCCACATGCCAACCGAAGAGACGAACGTAATCGTCTCCCAGACGGCTGGTCAGGTTGCGCACGCGACGATGCGAAACCACTGGATCAAGGTCTATCCGAACATGCGCCTGCCAGAAACCGCCGCAACCCCACCCAGTCCCTGATGCGGCGACCTGCATTGCCCAACAAAAACAGGTCAAGGAACCGGATCTTCAATCGAGACGATCATCTCCTGAAGAGACGCAGGCTCGCGAGACGGGACAACCTTGCTTGCGGCTGTTTCAGCGCTCTCTTTTTCGCCCTTCGGCCGGAGTAGCTTGGCGAGTTCCAGGGGCGTTTCCGCATCGTCCGGATCAAGCTTCATCGCCAGTCTAAGTTCCCGAATCGCGTCATCGCTTCGGCCGGCTTTCGCATAGATGATGCCAAGGTCGCGATGCACAAGCGGCTCGGATTGATCGGTCGAGAGGAGCCCTTCCAACGCAGCCTGAGCCTTTGCAGACTCTCCCTGATGTACCCACGCATCAGCAAGGTAGATTCGCGAGCTTTTATGCTCGGGATTCTTATCCAGTTCCAACTGAAACTCCAGGGAAGCGTCTGACCATCGGCTCTGTTTCCATAAAAGATAGCCGAGCCCGAAATGCACATTCGGCTCCAGTGGATTGATCTGCAAAGCGGCGCGCAATTGCTTTTCAGCCGCGGCACCGTTCCCCATCCGGTCGAAGGCTTCGCCCGCAAGCATGTCTGCCTCGGCGGTTTCCCCCTTGAGCGCCAAAATCTGTCCGTGCACATCGAGGACGCATTGATATTGCTTGCTCCACATACAACTGTGCGCCAATGCCATACGAAGGGGAATGCTCTGTGTGTCGCGCTCCGTCGCACGTTGCAAATACGGAATAGCAACTAGGTAGTCCTTCATTCCATAGTGCGCCATGCCGAGCAGGATCGTAAGGCGCAGGTCGCCGGGATGCTTCCTGATCTCACTCGAGAAGGCTTCGATTGCACCGGGGAATTGTGCGACCTTGAACAGCGCCAGTCCCAGGTTCATCTGCAAGCCTGGCAAATCAGAATTAATCGCCATTGCCCGGCGGTAATAGTCGATCGCGGCTTCGTAGTGTTCCTGCCGCGCCTCGAGCAAGCCGAGATGCGCAAGCGCCTCCGCATCGTGTGGATCGGCCTTGGCAATGCCATCCCAAATCTGTTCCGCCTCAGCGTTCAGTCCCTGTCTTTCCAGCGCAATCGCTCTCAGTCGAATTTGAGATCTGATCTTCCTGTTGTCCCATTACGGCAGGGATAACAACAAGCGAGACCAATACGATGCACGCGGTTCTCAATTTGGAATGACTTCTTTGCCTCTCGCCATCGCCGAAGAATCCATGCTCCAAATTTATGCGCAAAGTAAAAGGCGCGGCAGTGGTAGCTGCCGCGCCTTCCATTATTACTTACTACTTCAGGCTAGAACGTCAACCTGCCGCCGAGCTCAAGTGCGCTCGGATCATTGTAAGAGGTAACCGTTCCGAAGTTGCCGTTGTTCAGCGAGTTGCCCACTCCGTTGGGTTGCGCATGGTTGAAGGTGTTGAAGCTTTCCAGGCGGAACTGGAAATTCACTCTCTCCTTGATGGAGAACGTCTTGTACAACGACGTCGTGAAGTTCACACGGTTCGGTCCGGCAATAGCATCCTTTCCGGCGCTGCCGAAGCCCTGGTTGCCGCCGCCCGCCCATGCTGGGGTCGGAACACTGAACCCGGTGGTGTCAAAGGCAAGCTTGGTGCCGCTCGGCTTGGTTCCCGATACCTTCTTAACCTTGCCGGATACGTTCGGACGGTTGGTGTAACCGCCGCCCAAACCAACTGGGTCGAAGTTGATTGACATGCGAGGAGTGGTGGGTACACCGGTCTCATCGATGAAAGTGCCTGCAAGCTCCCAGCCGCCGAGAATCGAGTGCATCAGGCCCGGCTGCTTGAAGATGGGTAGCTTGTAGATGTAGTTGACGCTCAGAATGTGGCGCCGGTCGAAAATTCCTGAGCCCTTGTTGTACTTGATGTTGAATGGGTTGTCGATGCCCGCAGTCATCCTGGCTGGTGATGTCGATCTCGTGCGAGTAGGTGTAATCGACTTCGCCGCTCAGGCCCCAACGTCCCTGTATACGGAGACCGGTCTGGAAACCGTTGTAGTTGCCGTTGGTGTTGTTTTCCTGGTTGTTCAGGGCTCCGAGACCGTTGAAGTTGCGCATCTGGTCAGGAATCGGGATGTTCGTGCCGCCCGGATTTGTGCCTGAACGGTTGTTCGGGTCGCCTGCGTTAGCCCGCGAGTACTTCAGGTAGTCGAGGGGGTTGCCGCCTGCAACGTTGAACGCCGGGTTGTTGCCAACCAGCAGCGGAGTGTTGAGCGAGTAGTTGTTGATCTGGCGTCGAATATTCTGATGCCATGCGATGTTGCCCACATACTGAACGACCAGAATCATCGACTGAGCAATCTGGTCCTGGATACCGAGACTGAACATGGCTACAGCAGGCGCCCTGAACGTCTGTGCGATGGGTAGTGCTTCCCTGCGCAAAGAACGGGGTTGCCGCAGCAAGTCCAGTAACGTAGCTGGTGTGGGGATTCGACAAGTACACAGCGCTCGCACTTGGCGTGTTGGCAAACGGAGCAGCGGTAGCGGCATTGTAGATGACGTTGCCTTGCATCCGTTCATAGAAGGTTCCGAAGCCTCCGCGAAGCACTGTCTTGCCGTTACCGAACAGGTCTTCAGAGAAGCCGACGCGGGGTTGCAGCGTCTTGTAGTCGTTCTTCACCAGCCCAGGCGGCGTTCCGTTCACCCCAGCCTCACGTACGCCGTTCAGATAGAAAGGCGTGCCATTGAGGTCTGGAATCCAGGGCCTGTCGGATCCATCGATCCGTTTACCAGCCACCTGGGCGACTGAACCGGCAGGTAATGCGCCGGATCGAAGGTGGCCACCTGGTTGTCCCGCTCCCATGCCTGCGGCAGCGCATCATAGCGAAGTCCGAGTTGCAGACTCAGCCGGGGAGTTACCTTCCAGGTATCCATCGCGTACGCGGATGGGGTTTGGTTGACGTAGTGGCGGATCGGCGCAGCCTGTGACTCTGGTAGCCGCCCGTGGACAGGCCCAGAACCATGTCCATGAACGGATCGCCCGTCGCACCCGAGAAAGTATTGTTGCCTTGCGCGCTGAGGAAGAGCTTCTGGTTCTTGGTGTAACGGTTGTAGCTCACGCCAAACTTCATGGCATGCTTGCCCACCGTATAGGAAACATCCCCCTTGGGCATGAGGTCTTGAGCAGCGTTGTGCCAGGGAGCCGATCCCGGATTCTCCTGAACGCCATAGATGCCCCCCCAATTCATGCCCGGAGCGGAGGTCGATCCGTTGTTGAAGAATTTGTTGACCTGGTAGCCGGCCGGCAGCTCGCCCGAATCGGACTGTTGATGATGTCGATGATGTTGCCGTCGTAGTTCAAGCTTGCTTCAACCAGCAGGTTAGGGGCTGAGGGTTGCCGTCAGCTTGACAGCCGCGCTGTTTGAAGGGTTGGAATAGTGCTGGTGATCGTCGGCCAGCTGCCGCGGGACCAACCCACCATCGGTGAAGGGAACGTCTGCGAAACTGAGTCGTGGATGTAGTGGGCCAGCAACTGGTACTTGTCCGTGATGCGCTGATCCCAGCGAACGATGTCATCGCGCACGTTGATGGGAAGACTGGCTTGGCCGAGAAACTGATCGTTGGCCGTGTTGGGGTGTGGAACGATTCCGGACGCCAGATACGCCAGGGCATTCGAGTCAAACAATGCCGCGGGCACTACCTGATTTGGCCAAGGCTGGCCCTGAACGCATGTCGGGCAGGCAGCTGCCAATTTCGCAGCCCATGCCGGATCGCCGACAACCGGAACAGTCAGAGTAACCGGTGTCTTGGCCCACTTCGGAGAAACATACGTCAAGTTCGAACCCGCGGTCGGGAAGTCCGCCGCCGGCAAAGTCGTTCAGCAGTGATAGGAGCGTTGCCCTGGATCAGCTTGCGCCACTCTTCATTCCAGAAGAAGAATGACTTTGTCTTGTCCGTGTTGTAGACCTTCGGGATGAAGACCGGGCCACCGATTTGGAAACCGTAGATGTTGTAGTTCAGCTTCGCGACGGGCGGTGCCGTTCTGGTTGTTCTGGTAGCTGTTCGCGTTGAAAGCTGTGTTGCGGTTGAACTCCCAGAGTGCTCCGTGGAACTTCTGGGTGCCGCTCTTGAGTGAGAGGCTGATCGTCGCGCCGGAAGAGATGCCGTAGTCCGGCGGATAGTTCGAAGAAAGAGTTTCCAACTGCGCGATCGCTTCCTGAGAAGGAAGAATGGAGATGCCACCGGCACCGCCGCGGTCATCCGCCTCGCCGCCATCGATCAACCAGATGTTATGGCTCTGGCGAAGTCCGTTCACGCTGATGTTTGCGCTGGCGCCAACCGAGGTTGGCGTGTTGTTGTCAGGCAGTGTGGAGCTGACGCCGAGTCCAAGCGCCACCAACGCTGCAAAGTTCCGGTTCTCTGTCGCGATTGACGTGATCTGTTCTTCGCTGACGAGCGTGCTCACGACGTTTGAGTCTGTCTGCACGGTCAGGGTGTCGGCCTGCACGGTTACGGTTTGGTCAACGCTGCCAACTGCCATATCTGCGTCGACGCGCGTAACCTGTGAAACGTTGACCACGATCCCTTTATGAACGTAGGCACTGAAACCTTTCGCAGTGACCTTGAGATCGTAGAGTCCAACGTTCAATCCGGGAAAGTTGAAGTTTCCGCTTTCGTTGCTGACGCTCTTGGTCACAAAGCCTGTCGCCCTGTTGCGTGAGCGTTACTTCTGCTCCCGGAACTGCAGCACCGCCTTTGTCCAAAACCGTACCGGTAATTGTTGAATTCTGCTGCGCGTGCCCCGCTAGGCACACGAGTAGCAGAACGAGCGATAACAGAAGTCCTCTGTATCTCGCTGGTGTAGCTAGATTCACTTTCATGCGTCACTCTCCATTGAAGCTGGTTGTTGCATTGTTTTTTGGCGCCACGTTCGAGTGCGGTAGAAGGCACTCGCATTGCGCCGCGGTGTTAGTCCCGCTTTATCTCTGCTCAGGACGACCGTAACTTGGTCGCCGATCTAAGCATTCACAAATCCCGGGCTGCAATTGAACCATTGGGCCGAATCAACGATTGGACCCGCGTTTCATAACCTGAATTCGTTACGACCTCATCACCCGAAGAGCATTTGAGAATGCATCGGGTATTCATACGACAGAAACTCAAAACTGGACCTCAATGACAGGGGACCCGGGAAGCTGTTGAGGCCAGTTGGAAGCAGGATAAAACGCTTTACTGGTTCGGTCGGAATATTATTCAGCCCTGTGTTCGAGTGTCAATAGGGAAGTTGAACCGTACCGAGACAGTACCTATCGATCAGGTGAAAAAAATGCCCAACTATTGTCGACTAGGCAAAAAATGGTACCCTTACTGGCAGAATTCACCATTCTTGTTGCCGCAAGGGACTTTAAATGAATTAGTTAGGTAATTCTTTCTGAGATTTCGGCGGCAGATCACGTCGCTAGACAAACCATTCCGGTCCGAAAACAAACTTCGATGCTGTGAAAAGAACCGACGTTCAGAGAGTCGGTCAGTTGAATGCTCCCCCGCGGCCATTCGTCGAACTCAGCGTCAGAGTTGAAGACGGATCCTGGCACGTGTGAGGGCGCCCGCGGCCCCCAGTATGAGTAGAGTGAACGCAAGCGTCTTTGCCACTCCGGTCCCTCCTGCATGGAAGTGTGCGTCGTACCAGGTGAACCCCGCCGCGCTTAGCGCGAAATACCAGAAATCGGGCAGCAGATAGGTCAGCAGAGTATTCGAGCCGGCAGGTCTGAAAAGGAACGCCCACCGTTGCCACTGCTTCACATCACAAATCCAGTACAGGGACATGAACAAGAGCACAGCCGCGCCGATGCAATAGAGCGACCACGTTGGTGTAGCGCGGATCTTCGAGATGCCGAGCGGCGTGAGCAGCCATCCCACGGCAAACGTCAAGAGGCAGAAGCCTGCGGCCAGATAAATCGACTGCTGAAGCGTACGGCGGCGTGATGGCGAAAAATGATCGACGAGGTGACCGCGCCGGCCATGATGATGCAACCCATCGCACCGTTGCCAAACGGCCAGACATAAAGGGGCAAGCGTCCAAGAAACTGTATCCATCCGGCAGTGGAGAAGGCGCACAACGCGAGCAATAGCACGAACCACAGCGCAGACGCCCACACCCAGCGGCGAGTTGGAATGTACAGGATCGCAACCGCAAGGTAGCTGTACCCGATGAGCCCAAGTATCTCCGGGTAAGAACCGTCGAGCCACGCGATCTGACCAGTGGCTGTCGTACGGCGAAACATCGCAAGCAGAGCAATCAGCCCGACGAATCCAACCACGCGAAGAACTCGGCCACAGGCTTGGGCACGCCGCGATTTTCCATAGACGTTCAGATACAAGGCTGAGCAACTAAGCCCTAGCAGCGCCCAGGTACTGCCTTGCATACCCATTCGCCCCGCATCTGCTTTTTCAGCGTTGGCAAGTATCTCTCCGAGCACAACCAGCGCCAGGGCACGCATCGCTACGTGTGCCCACAACATCAAGAGGGATGGCTTGCGCGCGAGCCTTTGCGTTATCGACAAGGGAAGAGACAGGCCCACCGCAAACAGAAAGAGCGGAAACACCATATCCACGTAGGTCATGACGTCGTCTTTGGCATGAGCGTGATACGTCCACCAGGGCAGGCCCTGCACCTCTGACAGCGCGTTGACAAAGATCATCACCGCCATCGTCAAGCCGCGAAAGATATCAATAGAGACTACGCGCGGGATGGGCGCTTGCGCGCTCTCCGGCTCGCGTGCAACTTCATTCGTCAATGTGCCGAGGGATGGATTCATCTGTCGATCCGCATCACTTCGATCAATCTCACCGCCGCCCCGATCCTGTGGACAAGCCCCACAGCGGGCGTGCTCCATTGCTCCACCTTCATTCGTCAGCTAAGGTGATTGTGGAGATTCATGTGAAAGTCTACCTGGTTGACGGTACCTACGAGCTGTTTCGCCACTACTTTGCCGTACCGAAAGCCCGCGATGCACAGGGCCGCGAAGTAGGTGCGGTGCGCGGCGTGCTCGCATCGCTGTTGGCCATGATGCACTCAGGTGTGACGCACATGGGCGTTGCCACCGATCATGTAATCGAGTCATTTCGCAATGATCTGTGGGCAGGCTATAAGACAGGCGAAGGCATTGAGCCCGATCTGCTTTCGCAGTTCCCCATCCTCGAAGAAGTTCTCACCGCAGCCGGCATCGTTGTGTGGCCAATGGTGGAGTTTGAAGCCGACGACGCCCTTGCAGCCGCAACAGCTCTGGCGTTGAAAGATCCTAGCGTTGAGCAGGTTGTCATCTGCACTCCCGACAAGGACCTTGCGCAATGCGTTCAGGGGTCGCGCGTCGTTCAGCTGATTCGCAGAACCGGCGTCACCATTGACGAGGCGGGCATTATCGCCAAGTTCGGCGTTCCTCCCGCGTCAATCCCGGACTACCTTGCGCTGGTCGGTGATTCCGCTGACGGCTATCCGGGCCTTCGCGGATGGGGCGCAAAATCCACCGCGGCAGTACTGGCAAAATTCCGCCACATCGAATCCATCCCTGAGTCAGCAAAGGAATGGCATGTGAATGTGTCTAACTCGGCTGCGTTGGCTGAAACTCTGGTGCGCGAGCGAAACCTGGCGCTCCTCTTCCGGAATCTCGCCACTCTAAGAACCGACATTCCTCTCTTCGATAATGTGGACCGCTTACGCTGGACCGGGCCTCAAGCAAATTTCGACGCCATCGGCCAACTACTCGACAAAGCCGTAACTGAGAAGAAGCCAAAGCCCGGCAAGGCGCAGATCCGCGGCGCGACTCGTGGATAGCCGCTAATGAATATATTGCTCCGGCTTTACTGATGCGGACGCGGGCGGAATTCTGCGTTCGTCGAACCAATAGAGGTATTCGGCGCATCGCCCATTGTGAGTTCCAACGTCCCGCCATTTGCAATCTCATGCGTGTCGAAACCAAACCTGGTCCAGTGCCTGGCCATTCAGCCGAATACTTTGCACGTATTTGTTGTTGCGGGAATTGTTGTGCGCAAGGATGACGAAGTCTTTTCCATCTTTCAGATGAATCGTCGCCTTGTCGAACACCGGGCTGCCAATGTCGTACACAGGAATGCCCGGCGTAACGGGATAGAAGCCGAGCATGGAAAACACAACAAATGCGCTCATGCCGCCGCCATCTTCGTCGCCAGGTATGCCCTGCAATTCATCCGTGAAGAATGACTCCAACAGCATGCGGATCCGCTTCTGCGTCTTCCACGGGACGCCGAGCCGGTTATAGATATACGGAATCGCGAAGCTCGGTTCATTCCCCATCGAGAACTGCCCCACCATGGATGTTGAATCGGGGAACTTTGCCTGGAACTCATACTTCGATCGACCCAGCGGTTCGCGGAACAGCTGATCCAGATTTTCCTCGGCCTTGCTCGCGCCGCCCATCAGCGCGATTAAGCCGTTAAGGTCTTGCTGTACATCCCAAGTATACGTGTACCCATTGTTTTCGTCGTAATAGTCGCGCCCGCCCATGCCACCATCGAACTTCGGATCCATCGGTTCTATCCACTTGCCGTCGGCGTCCTTCGGCCACATCAGATCCTTGTCGGCGCGAAAGAGGTTTTTGTAGTTCGCGGCTCGCTTCAGAAAGAGTTGCTCGTCATCCGGCTTCTTCAACTCGTGCGCGAGTTGAGCGATGTTCCAGTCGTCGAAACTGTTCTCCAGCGTGACCGGGACCGGCTGGCGCTTTTCAAATGGATGGACCTGCGTGTAGGTTTCCTTCTCGCCGGGCCGAAGCGCCGGCATATATCCGTGCTCGTTGTAAAAGTCATCCAAAGGAGTTTTGGGGCCCAGGCGCCATGGAAGCAGAGTCATCTCGAGAGAGCGCTTTCGCACTCCCGCATAGGCGATCGGCAGATCGAAATTCCGCACGCCCTTGAACCATGCGTCTGCAAACCACGGAGCGGCGTGATTGCCGTTCATGCACGCGTAGTTTCCAGTAAGAATGGCGAACGTCGGCATTACACCCGATTGCTGATACATGCGGACATACGACTGTATCTTGTCCGCTTCCATCTCCGGATTGAGCAGCGTCTGCAACGGCTCCAGCGCGCGGAAAGTATCCCAAAGCCAATTGTCGACATAGAACGGACGCGCGTCCTCATGAACCTTATGGTCGAACGCGCTGTAGTAGCGGCCATCCTCAGTGATGTTGATCATGCGTTCGAAGCATCGATAAAGTGCGGTGTAGAAAACCCGCCGCTGTGCCTCGGTGCCGCCTTCCACCGCAATCTGGCCAAGTGTTTCGTTCCATCGGGTTCGCGCCGCATCCTTTACTCGTTCGAAACCCCACGCCGGAATCTCCCGGTTAAGATTCTTCTTTGCCTGCTCAACGCTGATGAACGATATGCCGTAACGGAACTCCAGCACCCTGGGGCCCGGGCTGGTGCCACTGCCCGTGACGATCAGCCGCGATTTGCCGCCCGCGGTTTCAGCTTTGAATTCAACGGGGGCGCTGAATTCCCCGTACACATACGCAGCCATGTCGTTGAATCGCTCCTCACCCACGACTGCGTTTCCCTGCACGCGCAAATCGCCCGTGAGTCGATTCGCAAGCACCAGAGAAGCCTTGCCCGACGCAAACGTCAGCCGGAAATAGCCGCAGCGCTCGGTGGCTGAAAACTCTGTCTGAATGCGGGAATCACCAAGGAAGACGGAGTAGTAATAGGGCGTTGTTGTTTCCTGGTCCCAGGAAGCCGGCGAGCCGTCTTCACCCGGCATCAAGCTGAACAGTTCCTGAATCCGGTGGGAGTTGATCGTAAGTGGAAATGAGTCGATGCGATCATCCATCGCATCCGACCGCACCGGGTACACCCGAATCATGCTGTTTGGCAGGTACACGGCAGGACGAGTCGGCACAAGCAGAATCCCAACGTTCCCGATAGTGTTATCAACGTACTCAACCTGCGCTGACGCACACATTGCGGTCGCTGCCACCACGAACGCGAGTGCAGCTTTAATCACAATCGCCCGACGTGTGCTTCTTGCCGCAAGCCTGACCCTTCTCAATTTTGACAAGACCTCGACTCCGTTCCAGACACTCTCGCTCATTCACGCCGTGCAGATGAGCAAAGTCAAGAATAGCCGAACGCGGACCTTGATCTTGAAGAGTCCCCGGCGAAGCGCTTCGACGTTCAGAGTCGAAGAACAACATGCCGGTCATAGATTTAATTCGAATCTCCCCCTGGATTTGTACTGGCCGATTCATCCGGAGATCGCGCGGCACCGGGCAAAAGCCTGTAGCCGTCACGGGTTCGAATGTGGTACTTCTGCAGATCCTTGCCTACCAGCTTCACTTTGATTGAGCGCCATCCTCGGTTGGGGTTCGACTGCGGATAATAGCTCAACGTGTAGAGGTGGACCAGATCTTCACGGATCGAAGCAAAAGCTTTCTTTTCCTGCCGCCAGTCTTTTGCAAAATAAGCCTTGCCCCCTGAGGCTTTGCTGACGCGCTCGAAGGCTGCGGCCGACGCCGGATCATCCTGTGCCTGGCGCGTGCTGAGAATGTAAATAATTGTTCCCGTAGATTCGGCCAATTCCGCCACATCTTCAGGAGGAACCGAACTGGCGTTATCCGGTCCGTTGGAAAAAACCACCACGGCCTTTCGTCCCTTCAGCGGCGCTGCATCTTTCACCGTAAGCAGCAAACTGTTGTAAAGCGCCGCATCATCACCAGCCACCGACGTGCGCACGCCATTGATAACCTGGAACGGGTCGGGAGTGAGGGACGTTGCACGAAGAAGATTGCGGCTGTAGGAATAGAAGGCGATCCTGCTTGAGCCATCCATTGAACGGATAAAATCCGCGATTGCATCCTGCGCGAATACAAAACTCCGGTACATGTAATTGCTGGTATCGAAGAGGATGAACATGTTCGCTTCAGTTGTTTTCGGCATTGCGTTCGCAACTGATTTCGGCTCATTTCCTGGTCCGCCATGAGCCGTCACCACCGCCTCGGGGCCGGAATCGCGGCTCTCTTCGAACGTGGACACGTTTTGTGTGATATTGTCCTCGCTTACGGAGAAGTCTTCCGGACGAAGGCCAGTCACGTAGTTTCCATGGCTATCGGTTACAGCCACGTTGAGCTGAACGAGAACGACATTCATGCGGAGACGCATTGGGTCGTCCTGGGGCGTCACCGGGGTTGAACCAACTCCCATGTAGAACAAACACGAGAGACTTCCGAAAACCGCAAAAGATTTTTTTGTCATAACCAGTCCCGTGTGCCGCTTTTGACGCCTACCTCAGAGCAACCGTACTTGCGCCGACAACTGTGATCTTGCCTTGCCGAAATTCGTCTCCCGTTTCCTGCATGGCCCTCAATAAGGCCGGCCAATCGTCGATAGTGCTCGCAAAGATATTCACGACCATGCGACGTGTCAGTGCAGGGACCAGGATATTGAGCATCACCGGCGGATAGCCCATCTCATCCGCAAGCCGCGCCCAATAGAGATTGTTTGATTCCCAGGATTGCGCCAGGAGCCTGTTGGCGTACCCAGCAAACGCCGGCGGATGCTTCATGTTGAGGAGCAGGCGCGAATTGCTCATCAGCAACACCGAGTGCGGCACGCCAAAATCCACTGAAAGCCGATTCGGATCGGTATCAGCCGGATTCTCGCGAGCAAGATCACTCAACTCCCGGTTCGCTGGTCCCAGACCAGAACTCTGATCGGGATACAGCGTTCGGAACGTGGCAGAAAGGTAATACGTCTCCGAAGGAAGCATTGCGGAGGCCGCTGACGAGGCGGTTTCTGGTCTCTCAAGGCTCCGCTGTAACCATTCCAGTCGATCCGGTGTCATCTGGTCCGCGAGAATCTCCACTACCCTCGATCGCAATTGAGCATTCGATGCCGATGTGGTGAGCAGCTCTTCCCCGGCACGCTGATACAAAGCTGCAGCGTGCAATTCCGTCCGGCTCGACGTCCACCAGCGCGGCAAAATCGCATCCAGCAGAAGATCCGGAACAGTCTCCTTCCAGATCAACGCCTGGACATTTTTAGGTGAAATCAATTCACCTTCGGTGGCCGCGAGAGCATAAGGCAAATTCACGAGCGAGCCCACCAGGTATGCGCCGCCTCCAGCCGTGGCGCCCACACCAATCAGTATTGAGTCGCCCCAGATGTTTCCGATGCCCTGAATCGACACGGATGAAAAATCATGGGAGCGCACAAGGAGCGGATTGGAATGCAGAACCGCGGCTCCTGGCGGCTCATAGTAGGCATAATTCAGCCCAACCAGCGTGTCCCTCAAGAATGGAGTTAGCTGCGCGCGTGCGGCCTCAAACTGCGCGGGGGTATGCGCCGACTGAATGATCTTTGTCAGATTGGTCCGAATCTGCAATTCGGCATGCCGGCTCGTGTACACCATGGGAGACCAGTCGCTCCGTTCGCCGCCCGTGAAGATCGGGCGCGGCATCTCAAACTCCTTGAGGTTGCCGGCAAGAGCAAGCAAATTGTCGCCAACCTTGGCACCGTGCGCCATTTGCGTCAATCCGTCATACAACCCAAACAGAGTGTCGAGAGACACCAGCCGCTGGTCGTCCATCACCGAGCGAATTCTCTCGGCCAGCTCCTGATGTACCCGCTGGCCATCTGGATTTTCCTGAGTTGGGCCAGCGAGAACGTCAATGATCTCATCCTGAGAGAGACCTGTTCTTCCCGCTGATGCAGTGATCATTGCCTGCAAACCCATCCGCGATGCGTCGAACAACTGCAGCGAACTGGAAATGCCGGTGAAGGGCTGCATCGTGCCTTGCCACGATGAACTCTGCTTTTCGACTGGTATCTCGCCTTGCCGGGCGAGAATCTGCCAGATGCCGACCTCCGCCTGAAATGCGCCAAGTGCATTTGAACGCAAAGCTGAATTTGAAATCGCCTCGACTCGGTCGGCCGCCGTTACAAACTGCTTGACGGCCGAGTCGTCCAGCGATGGAAACTCGGCGAAGATCGGGAACCACCGGCTATATCGCACAAATTTACTGGCAATCAGCTGTTCTGCTTCAGCTGACAGCGGCCGATTAACTGGCCTTGCAGCATTCACTGCGCTCAACGTGAGAAAGATCGCGGTAGGTCCGTTTGCGAACTCGTATCGAGAGGTAGCCACCAGCGCTTCAAGTGTTCGCTCGGGCGCGTCGCAACAATGGGTCAGCTTTACACGCTCACGTTCATCGATGTTCTTTCGCGAAAACACTCCTCGCCAAAACTCCTGTGTCCCCGGAATCTCGGGTTCGCCCCTGGCGTTCCACCTCATCGAGGCCAGCAATATCAGTAGATTGGCATTCCGCGGAAAGACACCATACGCCGCCTCTTTGTTCGCTGTCGATCGATAGGCTGAATACAGTCGCTTGAGACGTGGCTCTTCCACAATGTGCGCCTGTTGCATCTGATTCAACCGGGACACAACATCAAAATAGGCTGCAAGCCAGCCGTGATCTCGCGTGAGCAAATGGGTCACGAAGGAATCTGGCGAATCTGGACTCTCACCCACGAGGTCGTGCCAGCCCTTCTCGGATCCCGCTGGCAAGTCGACTGATCCTGAATGGATACGAATCTCGCCTCCGTACATCTCAAATTCCGGCGCCATCGTCAGCAATCTATTCAGGCCCAGTGACTTCTTCAACTCGGCTCTCGTCTCTTCATCACATCTTGAGAGGGCCCAATAGAGCCGATCCATCGTTCGATCGTGCAGCAGCACGTCAAGCAGATCTGAGCGAGGCTTCTTGATCGATGCCGCGAGCGCCGTCCAATCGCCTTCCGTATAGATGATGGGGACTCGGGAAGCCGGGAACTGATACTCAAACGGTCGGGACTTTTGAAGCGCTTCCTCAAGCCCGGTGAGAGGGAAACCAGAGTCGATGGTCAGGAAGGCTCTTTCCGCATCCGCAGTCACGAAAGAAAAATCACGCTGTCCGCATGTCCCCCGCGACCTGTAACCGAGAACAACTATGAGCCGGCCCACATCCTCGCAACCTGCGATATGGATCGTGCCATTCGCGTCCGAAAACGCACGCACTTCTCTTGCGAGATGAACATAGCGGTCCAAAAGATGAAGGAACTCGGTTTCAGTTCCGCCTCGGTACCCCTGCAAAGAAATGCCGTGGGCAAGCATCGGCATCACTTCGTTGAGAGAAACCTTCTGGCTGATGCCGGCCATTCTTAGGAATGATCGCAAGGGGCCGGGAATCACAACGGTTTCGACAGAGAGGGCCGGCGCGAATTGCCTGGCAGAGTCGAATTGCTTAACGTCGGGAGATCGCGAACCGTCACTTGGCTGTGCGCCCACCGAAGCGAGCACGCAGAATTGAAACGCGAGAAAGACGGTCACGCATATAGACCGGGAAGGATGAGGGAAACTCATGAAGATTCACCCCTTCAACCTGACGTGTACTCCAACTCAATAGCGTTGGTCAGCATCGGGGAACCTCGAAGGTAGAACGAGAAGATTGGTTATCTGGCGGTTGACCGAATACTTGGATTTCGATTGTTGCGAGACCAACGATCTTCTTGACCTCGATCCGCTACGGCAGGTTGCATGGGGGTTCCGTAGAGAATCCGAGCCCGGAGGCTCCGGTGTTGCGACGCTTTCCCGGATTTTCCAGGCAGCGTAAAAGACACCAGGCAAACCGGTGCATCATCATCGCAAAACATGCGGAGTTCGGCAAGCGAAGTTTTTCGAGAAATTAAATTCGCGGCGCCTTCCGTTGCGCGAAATGGAAATCAAGTCAGGCCTGAGATGAAAGTTCTAAGCAACATCGATAGCAGCGCTGTGTTCATCAAATTCCAAATGCTTGCAAAGCAATGATTTGCTGGCCTGATGTCACGCCGTGACAATTCAGTGACAATTCAACCATCCACCAACTCGCCCGCCAGTGAAAGTGGAACGCGCACATCGATTGTGGTTGCGATATTGGATTGGAGCGGGAGACCGGGATCGAACCGGCGACATTCAGCTTGGGAAGCTGACGTTCTACCACTGAACTACTCCCGCTTCTATAAGCAATAAATCTCCGCAGCAACTTAGGTTTATTCATCCAGGCTTGGAATTTGCTGAATTCCAAACCAACCTTGGAAAGTATAGCAAGATCGACGATCTGTGACCCCTTGTGCCTGTGTTGGAGGTGCGTTTCCGGTTTAGCAGAATGAACTCCATCGCAATCAGAAACTTGTCCATTCTCGCCGCGTTTCATCGGCCCGGACCTAACCTAACGTGTGATCCAAATCACCGCCAGCAGAGACACGCAGAGTGCATTCTCATTTCGAGGGCAGGTATACACTGTGTATGTGGGTAGCAAACGCGCATTGTTCATGCTGGCGATCGTGGCACTGTGGGCCGTGCTTCCAGGCTTGGCCTGCTTCGCGCCCGCCACGCACCATGCGTGCTGCCGGCAAATGACCGAGGCTTGCGGATCATCCATGAGCGCGGCGAATCCATCCTGCTGCAAGGTTCACTCGTCCGATTCGGACATGCCACCCGCGCAGGCTTCACAATCAGAAGATACAAGCCTCGTGGCCCATCTCTTGGTAGGCGCAAAACTGCCTTTTGCCCCGGCCGAAGTTTCCGCGGCTGTGCAGACCTTCGAGGACCCGCCCGGACCGCCAGCTGCCACTCGTATTTCCATCCTGAGAATTTAGAACCTCCCTCCTCTTTCTGAAGCCAGCCTTCGTGTGCCCAGACCTTGTTTTGGGCGCGAATGACGTGACCGGAGATCCATCCGGCCTTTGAGGGAGCAATGAAGACACTACATATATTGATAGGAACGCTCAGCCTTGCGCTTTGGTTGCCAGCCTGCGATGCGCAGACTGCGGAAGACGCAACCGCGCTGAACACCCTGAGAACCCTTCTCGGCAGCGCAAACACCGACGCCGCGCCAGGACCCGCACTGACTTTGGACGAAGTTGACCGTATCGCGCTTGCCGAGAATCCAGAGATTCACGTTGCAGCGCGCAAGATCGCCGCCGCAGAAGCTCATGTCCCACTGGCAGGCGCGCTCGACGATCCGCAGGCAATGTATCGCGGATGGCAAGTACCTCTGTCGAAGCCCTGGGATTACAACGCCGCGCAAAACATGTTCATGCTGGGCCAATCATTTCCCGGTCGAGGCAAGCGTGATTTGCGCACCAACCTCGCGCAATCTGACGTTGAGCTGGCAAAAGCTCAACTCGAAGCTGTGCGCCTTCGGCTGCGCGTCCAGGTGCGCAAAGCATTCTTCGACATGCTGCATGCGCAGGATGAAATCCGCATTCACGATCAGCACGTTGGAATCGCGCAGCAGGCCATTGAAGCCGCGCGTATCAAGTACAGCGTCGGCAAGATTCCGCAGGTCGAAGTTTTGAAGGCACAGGTTGCCCTCACACGTCTCGCCGAGCACATGATCCGTTTCGATCGCGATGCCGAAGTAGCACGCGCGCACTTGAACACGCTGATGGGCCGTCAGCCCGAATCTCCAATTCAAGTGCGCGGCGAATATGCAGTCGCAACACCCCTCCCTTCATTGGAAACCCTTATCACAACCGCGATGCAGAGTCGTCCCGACCTCATTGAAGCTGCAGCCGACGTAGACAAGAGCCGCAAGCAGCAGGACCTGGCAAAGAAGGCGATGGTGCCGGACTTCAGCGTTGCCGCCGGTTACATGCTCATGCCTTCAGGTCAGGACCCACGCAACAACTACATGGTGGAAGGCTCAATGAGCCTGCCATGGCTGAATCGCCGCAAACACGGCGCCGAAGTTAATGAAGCCAAGGTTGCAGTTACCGAAAAAAGCGCGGAAGTGACGGCAATGAAGACGGCGGCCGTGGGCCAGATTGAAGAGTCACTGGCCGAGGCTCGCGCTGCACAACGCCTCGCTCGCGTTTACGAGGACTCGTTAAAACCGCAGGCCGAACAAACGCTGCATGCCGCTGTCGTTGCATACGAGAACGATCAGACATCGTTTCTCGATTTGCTCGATAGCCAGATGACCGTCATCGACGTGGACCTGGCAGCAGTTGATGCACGTGCGGATTTCAACATGAAGATGGCGGACCTGGAGATGGCCGTAGGCGCACCGGTAGCTGCGCAGGGAGTGACGAAATGAACGACAGAACTTTGAAGAGCGCATTTGCCGTGAGCACATTGCTATGCATCGCGCTCGCCTCGACCCTGGGGTACATGCTTTGGAATCGCTGGACGCCCGCCGCTTCTCCAGCCGGTGCGGGGCCCGTCGTGGCACGAGGCCCCGAAGCTTCATCGCAGACCAGCGCCCGTTCCAACAACGCAAATTCCGAAGAACCCGCACTCTCCCCGCTTCAGCTCTCGCCTCAGCGAATGCAGGAAATCGGGGTAACGACGGCCATCGCGGAAATGAAAGATGTAAGCGATGAATTGCAGGCTCCCGGCAGCGTCGCCATGGACGAGCAGCGGCTCTCCTATGTGCAGACGCGCTTCCCCGGCTGGATTCGCACCGTCTTCGCGAATGCGACTTATCAATATGTGAGGAAGGGCCAGAAGCTCTTCACCATCTACAGCCCCGATCTTGCCAGCACTGAGCAGGAATACCTGCTGGCAAAAAAGAATCAGGCATCTGTTTCGGAACATATGCACGGCACTCCAGCGGAGGAAGGCAACTGGCTTTTGCAGGCCGCTACGGAACGTTTGCGCCGCTATGACATTCCCGATGCGGAAATCGCACAACTCGAGAAAACCGGCACTGCCAGCCGCGATATTGCGGTCGAATCTCCCGCATCCGGATACATCATCGAGCGTAATGCATTCCCAAATGCATACGTGCAGCCGGAGACAAAGCTGTACACAATCGCCGACCTCTCCACCGTGTGGGTATACGCGAACGTGCCTCAAGTCGACGTTGGCCGGCTCAAACCCGGAGACCGCGGAGAGGTCTCCGTAGACGCCTACCCCGGACGCAAATTCCGCGGCCGCATCGACCAGATCCTTCCCGAAGTAGACGCCGCGACGCGAACCGTGCGCGTTCGCCTGGTCATGAGCAATCCCGGCATTGCCCTGAAACCAGGCATGTATGTCAGTGTCAACATCGCTGCGCCGCTCGGCCGCCAGCTCGTGATTCCGGCTTCTGGTGTCCTGCAAGCGGGCACGCGCCAAATCGCATTCATCGACAAGGGCCAGGGATCGCTTGAACCCCGCGAGATCGAAACCGGTCTGAGACTCGACGATTCGATTGTCGTATTGAAAGGCCTGAAAGCCGGCGACCGCATCGTAAGCTCCGCGAACTTCCTTCTGGATTCTGAGGCACAACTCCAAAGCGCCATGAGTGGATACATGCCCGCACCGCAGCAAGCCGCGAATGCGCCTCAACAAGCAACCGAACAGTTGCATATTGATTTCGCGACCGAGCCGGCTCCTCCACGCAAAGGAGCCAATCTCGTCCAAGTAAAGCTGCACGGCCCCGACGGAAAGCCAGTTGCCGGTGTACAGGCGACTGTCACGCTCTTCATGCCCGCGATGCCCGCCATGGGCATGGCGGCACAACATGCCTCTACCACGCTTACCGACCGGGGAAATGGAAACTATGATGGCCCCCTGCAACTCGATTTCGGCGGCACATGGCAGGTCACCATCACAGTCCAGCGCGGAGGCAAAACAATCGCCACCAAGGCGCTCAGCGTGAATGCCACGGGAGGAATGTGATGATTGCAAAGACCATCGCATGGTGCGCGCGCAATCCCTTCCTTGTCATCATGGCGTCCATCCTGCTCGCTGTCGCGGGCGTGTGGTCTATGACGCATGTGCCCCTCGATGCGCTGCCAGACATCAGCGACGTGCAGGTCATCATCCACACGCCGTGGGCCGGAGAGCCGCCAAGCGTCATTGAAGATCAGGTGTCGTACCCCATTGTCACTGCCCTGCTTTCCGCTCCCCGCGTGCGAAGCGTGCGCGCGCAGACAATGTTTGGTGACTCCTACGTCTTTGTTGTATTTCAGGACGGCACCGATCTCTACTGGGCGCGTTCCCGGGTAACGGAATATCTCCAGCAGATCGCAGGGAGGCTCCCGGCAGATGTGCATCCCGTCATCGGTCCCGACGCTACCGGCGCGGGCTGGGTCTATGAATACGCCATCGTGGATCGCACCCATACTCGTAGCCTCGCCGATCTCCGCGCACTCCAGGATTGGTATCTGCGCTATCAACTACAGACAGTGCCCGGCGTCGCCGAGGTCGCGAGCATCGGTGGATTCGTACGCCAGTACCAGGTAAACCTTGACCCCAAAAAGCTTTTCTCCTACAACATTCCGGCGTCAATGGTGATCGACAAGGTGCGACAGAGCACAAATGAAGTAGGCGGCGACGTACTCGAAATGAGCGGCGCCGAATACATGATCCGCGGACTTGGCTACATTCGAACCTTATCGGATCTCGAAAACGTGCCCGTGGCGACCAAAAATGGAACGCCAGTCCTGGTGCGCGACCTCGGCACCGTATCATTCGGTCCCGACGTGCGGCGTGGCGCCGCCGACTGGCAGGGCGAGGGCGAAACCGTCGGCGGAATTGTCGTAATGCGCGATGGCATGAACGCGCTCGACGTGATCCGTGGCGTGAAGCAACGATTTAGCGAACTCGCCCCATCACTCCCACCCGGAGTTGAAATCGTGACGGGCTACGACCGCTCATGGCTGATCAACGAATCAATCCACACCTTGAAGCGCGATCTGATTCTCGAAGCCATTATTGTCAGCTTCGTAAGCATCGCATTCCTCTTTCACTTTCGCTCCGCATTGGTTCCGATTCTCACGCTCCCCATAGCCGTCGTCTCCGCGTTCATCCCCATGTACTTCCTCAACGTTAGTTCGAACATCATGTCGCTGGGCGGCCTTGCCCTCGCCATCGGAGTTCTCATCGATGCAGCCATAGTCATGGTCGAGAACGGATATCGTCACCTCGCCGAACGCGCCGAACCTGCAACTGGCGAACAACGGCATCGCATCCTCGTGGGTGCGGCCCAGCAGGTTGGCCCGGCACTGTTTTACTCACTCGTCATCATCGTCGTTTCGTTCTTACCCGTCTTCCTTCTTGAAGCGCAGGAGGGCCGCATGTTCCGTCCGCTCGCGTGGACAAAAACGCTGGCCCTCGTGTTTTCTTCCCTGCTCTCCATCACGCTCGTTCCGGCACTGATGCCGATCTGCCTCCGCGGCAAACTTCGGCCGGAATCGCGAAACCCCGCCGCGCGCATCACGCAAGCTATTTACCTTCCTATCCTCAACTGGTGCCTTCGTCACTGGAAGCTGGTCGTTGCGCTCAACCTCGTCTTTCTTGCCGCGACAATCCCGCTGTACTTCCGCCTCGGCAGCCAATTCATGCCCGCGCTCTACGAAGGCTCATCCCTCTACATGCCGAGCGCTTTGCCGGGAATCTCGGTGACGCAGGCCGTCACTCTCATGCAGCAGCAGGATCGAATCATCAAGTCTTTTCCTGAAGTTGACACAGTCTTCGGAACCGTCGGCCGCTCCGACAGCGCCACCGATAATGCGCCGCTCGACATGTATGACACCACGATTATGCTGAAGCCGCGCGCCCAGTGGCGACCCGGGATGACCTACGAAAAGCTCATCCGCGATATGGACGAGAAGCTCCAATTTCCCGGCCTGACCAACACCTGGACGATGCCCGTCCAGAATCGTCTCGACATGGAACTGACCGGCATCAAGACCGCAATCGGTATCAAAATCCAAGGACCAGATCTCGCCCGCATCCAGGACATCGGCGCGCAGATGCAGCAGGTCCTTTCCGCCATGCCCGAAACAAGCGCCGTGTTTGCCGAGCGTGTGTCGCAAGGGTTTTACCTCAACGTCGAAGTGAACCGGACAGAAGCGGCGCGTTATGGATTGACGGTCGCCGACGTGCAGCGCGTCATCAACTCAGAAATCGGCGGCGCCAGCATTGCTGAGAACGTCGAAGGCCGGCAGCGCATCCCCATTGCCGTCCGCTATCAGCGCGACTTCCGCAGCAGCCCTCAGGAGATTGGCAAAGCTCTCATCCCCACTCCAACCGGCGAGCAGATCCCCATCAGCCAGGTTGCGCGCGTATCGTTTTCGCGCGGACCCGCAATGATTCGCGATGAAGATGGCGCGCTTACCGGATATGTCTATCTCAACCTGAAGACCAATGACTACGGCGGCTACGTGGATCGTGCTTCGCATTTACTCGAGAAAAGCGTGGCGTTGCCGGCGGGATACACATGGCATTGGGCGGGCGAATATGAATTCGAACTCCGCGCCAAACAACGCCTCCTGATCATTCTCCCCATTGTATTCTTCGTGATCTTTCTGCTGCTCTATCTTGTTTTCAAATCGGTGGCTGAAGCAGCAGTGCTGATCTTTCCCACTTTCTACGCCATGTCTGGTGGTCTGCTGCTCCAGTGGGCACTTGGCTACAACTTCAGCGTCGCGGTCTGGGTCGGTTACATCGCTCTCTTTGGCATCGCAGTTGAAACAGGCGTTGTCATGGTGGTCTACCTGCACGAAGCCCTGGAGAATCGCCTCAAATCTGGCCACCCAATGACCGAAGATGACCTGGAGAAAGCCACCATCGAAGGCGCCGTGCAGCGCTTGCGCCCGAAGCTCATGACCGTAACGGCGGTTGTTCTAAGTCTCGCACCCATCCTTTGGGAATCCGGCATCGGTTCAGATGTAATGAAGCCGATCGCCGCGCCAATCCTCGGCGGAATGATTACCTCCACTATTCACGTGCTGATACTCGTCCCCGTCTTTTTCCTGCTGATGAAACGGCGCGAATTGCGCGCCGGCCGTCTTCGTCCCGCTTCATCCAATCTGCCGGCTGAACAATTGACAATAACCCAATAGAAATTCCAGACGCTCAACTCCGCAGATACGCCAAGCCTCGTCTGGTGATCGCAATTGTTCGGCATTCGATCGCAGTACAATTGCGCTTGCCGGATATTGCTGTTTAGGAAGACCGGCGGAAGCTGGTATCTGTGATCCACGAGCGCGTCGTATATCCAATTCGAGAAGACCCACCCGCAAAGCACCGCGGCATTTTCCTTCTGATTGCATTCATTCTTCTCGTCATCCTCTTCAGCGCACGAACCGCCATCTCTTACTACGTCGACTCCCTCTGGTTCTCATCTCTCAACTATTCAGAGGTCTTTTGGAGAACCCTTCAATTCAAGTGGACCGCATTCGCTCTTCCCTTCGTCCTCACGTTTCTGATCCTGTACGGCTGGTTCATGATTCTCCGGCGGGGGTGCCGCGAAGAACTGCGCAACGCCGGAACCATCGTGCTCGGCAACCGCACTTTCGAGCTTCCCGTCGATCCCGTCGTGCGCATCGGCGGGCTCATCGCATCGGCATTCATTGCTTTGTTGGCCGCTGCGAGTTTTATGAGCGAGTGGGCACGTTTCGCGCTATATTGGTTTGCGGGATCGAACAACAGCGGTGTCCACGATCCGATCTTCGGAAAAAGTCTAAGCTTCTACTTCTTCACCTTGCCGGCTCTCCAGTTCATCTTCGGCTGGCTGCTCATGCTCGCTATCGTCGGCTGCGCAATCGCTGGACTTTTTCTCGTGTTAACCGGCAGCTCACAACTTTTAAGAGACCACACCTACGGCGTCTCCTCCTTCCCCTGGCGTGCGCTTTCGGCATCCTTCGCCTTTCTTCTCGTCGTGATCGCATTGCGAACATGGCTTGGTCGCTACGACCGTATTCTCGCCGAATACACGATATTCGGCGGCGTCACCTATACGGATGACCACCTCATTCTCGGCGGCGCACTGGTCATTTGCGCCGCACTCATTTTGGGCGCCGCCATTGCCGCAACAAACGCCGTACTTCGTCCGCGCGTGAATCGCCTCATCGCTGCACCAGTGCCGGCGGTGCTCTGTTTCCTCGTGATCCAGGTCTTCGCCTGGTACATGACCAGCTTCATCGTCAAGCCCAACGAACTGGTGCGCGAGCAGCCCTACATCGGTCACAACATCCGGTTCACCCGCCAGGCCTTCGGCCTCGATCAGATTGCGGAGCACGAGTTTCCCGCCGAGATCACCGTTGAAGCCGCCGATGCCGCGAACAATCAGCCCACGCTTCAGAACATTCGTCTATGGGACTGGCGTGCATTGCAGGACACGCTGCGTCAGATCCAGGAAATTCGCACCTACTATGACTTCCCCGACATCGACATCGATCGCTACCAGATCAATGGCGAAGAACGCCAGCTCATGCTCGCTGCTCGCGAGTTAAACATTGAAAAGCTCCCCCAGAGCAGCCGCAACTGGATCAACGAAAAGCTGATCTACACGCACGGCTACGGCATTACGGTGAATTCGGTAAACGGGTTCACTCCCGAAGGCCTGCCCACCATGCTCCTCAGCAATATGCCGATCCAGAGTACGGTGCCCTCGATCCAGGTGAACCGTCCGGAGATCTATTTCGGCGAGCTTACCAACACCGACGTGTACGTTAAAACTCGCCAAAGAGAGTTCGACTATCCGCAGGGCGAAACCAACAGCCTCACCACCTATCAAGGAACCGGCGGCATCGAACTGGGCGGGTTTCTCCGTCGCGTCTTGATCGCGTTTGACCGCGACGATCTTGCGAAGCTCCCTTTCAGTGACGACGTGAACCCGCAAAGCCGCTTGCTCATGCGGCGTAACATCTTCGACCGCGTTAAAACCCTCGCTCCATTTCTAACTTTCGATTCCGATCCTTACATCGTCATTGGCGATGACGGAAAGCTGTCATGGATGCTCGATGCATTCACGACATCGGACAGCTATCCCTACTCCACACATTTCGGCATTGGGAACGAGCAGATCAACTACATCCGCAACAGCGTAAAAGTTGTTATCGACGCGTACAACGGAGCGGTAACGTTCTACGTCTTCGATCCGGGCGATCCCATCATCGCCGCCTATCGCAACCTCTTTCCTCAACTGTTTAAAGACGCCTCGACCATGCCCGCCGATCTTCGACGACACGTCCGCTATCCTGAATTGCTCCTGCGACTGCAGGCTTCCGCATACGGCCTCTATCACATGACAGATCCGGTCGTCTTCTACAACCGCGAAGACCTGTGGACCGTCGCTTCTGAAGTCGGAATGACCCAATCCGGCGAACAGGCGACCCAAGCGATGGATCCGAATTTCGTGCTGATGAAACTGCCCGGCGAGTCGACTGTCGAGTTCGTCGAGATCCTTCCCTTCACGCCGTCAAATCGCAATAACCTGATCGGCTGGATCGCCGGCCGCAGCGACGGCGCCCACTATGGCGCCTCCGTCGTTTACAACTTCCCAAAAACACGGCTCGTCGACGGACCTCTCCAGGTGGAAGCGCGCATCGATCAGAACGCTCAGTTATCCGGCCAACTTTCGCTGTGGAATCAGCAGGGCTCCCACGTTCGCCGCGGCACGCTCCTCGTCATTCCATGCGGAAAAGCTCTAATCTATGCTGAGGCCATATACCTCCAGGCTGAACGCAGTCCCATGCCCGAGTTGCGTCTCGTCGTACTCGCCCTGCAGGATCGCCTCGCATATGGCTCCACCTTCGAAGCCGCGCTGAGGTCTCTCTTTGGCGGAGAAGCATCAAGCCTCTCCTCGGAATCCTCGGCCGGCGCTCAGCCTCAAAAGACTGCGGCCGCAACAAATCCCACGGCGCAGTCAGACGATCTCAACACACTCATCCAGGGCGCTGCGAAAGATCTTGACGACTATCAACGCCTGACCGCGCAGGGAAAACTAGGCGAAGCTGGGCAAAAACTCGAGCAGTTGAAGAACAAGCTGAATGCCCTCAATAGCAAGCGGAAATAAATTCCTTGCAGACTTACGGAAGGGAGGCGCTGTTCATCGTTGAAAGGCCGCTTTCCGTGATGCCTGAAATCGGCGTCGAAATGTATTGACGCCGAAAACTCAGAATGATAGAAATTGGCCGTGCGCAATCGATTGCGCTTCGAGCATCGTATCCGATCCGAAACCTCGATCACTCTGAGCAAACAGGAGAGCCGTGTTGAATCACACTGCAACTTCGCCATATATAACCCGCAGACAGATCCTGCAATCATTGGCCGCGGCTGGCGGGTGCGCGCTCCTGCCTTCGAAGCTGCTAGCCGCTGCATCGTGGCAGCCAAAAAGCGGCGACGAAGCCTTCCTCGACGATCTCGAACACCAGGGTTGTCTCTTCTTCTGGGAGCAAGCCAGCGAGAAGACCGGCCAGGTACTCGACCGCGCGCGCAACGATCTTGGGGGCGCTCGCGATCCGCGCCGCATGGCCAGCATCGCCGCAACCGGTTTTGGACTCACCGCCCTCTGCATCGCCGACAAGCGCGGATACCTGCCCCATGCGCAGATCGTTGAGCGCGTTAGAAACACGCTCGATTGGCACCTGAACAGATTCCCTGAAGTACACGGCTTCTACTATCACTTCAGCGATATCGAAACCGGCGAGCGAGTAAAAGGCGTCGAGCTCTCCTCTATCGATACTTCCCTCCTCCTATGTGGCGTTCTCAGCGCCCGCACATACTTCGACGATCCGAAAATCAAGTCACTCGCGACGCAGATTTACGAGCGCGTCGACTGGCCCTGGATGCTGAACAGCGGAAAGACATTCTCCATGGGATGGCATCCGGGCGAGGGTTTCCTCGATGCTCGCTGGGAGCACTTTTGCGAGCTCATGATGATCTATCTCCTCGCCATCGGCTCACCGACGCATCCCGTCCCCGCCGAATACTGGAAGCACTGGACCCGCCCCGTCATTCATTACGACGGCTTTACGTTCATCAGCGGTAACGACCCGATCTTCACCCATCAGTACTCGCACGCATGGTTCGATTTCCGTCACAAACGTGACGATTACGCCAACTACTTTGAAAACTCGGTCACCGCAACAAAGGCTCACAAGGCGTTCTGCCTCTCCTATCCCAAGTGGTACAACGAGGACTACTGGGGCGTATCCGCATCCGATTACCAGGGCGGCTATACCGCATGGGGCGGCCCACCCGCGCAGGGCCCGCTTGATGGAACCGTGGTTCCATGCGCATCAGCCGGCTCGCTCGCCTTCGTTCCCACCGATTGCATCTCCGTCCTCCGCGCCATGCGCGAAAATGGGGCAAGCAGGCGTGGGGCCGCTACGGTTTTGTCGATGCGTTCCATCCCGCGGCAAACTGGTACGACGCCGACGTCCTTGGTATCGACCAGGGAATCTCGGTTCTGATGGCAGAGAACCTTCGAACAGGTATGATTTGGGATACATTCATGCGCAACCCAGAAGCAAAGACAGCCATGCAACGCGCTGGGTTCCACACCGCCGCATGATCGTGTGAAACATGGTACCGGGAGCAGAACGACTTGGCCAAAGCACCAATCAAGCCGATCACCCTGAAAGAGCTCGCTGCGATGCTCGAGCTCTCGCAGTCTACCGTCTCCCGCATCATCAACGGAGAGGCGACAGCACACCGCATCGCCGAAGAAACCCAGCAGCGCGTGCTCCATGCCGCAGCCCTCAACGGTTATGTCGCCAACACCATGGCTCGCGGCCTGCGCCAGAAACGCACCTACACCATCGGCGTCATCGTCCCTGAAATCAGCGAAGGCTACTCAACCACTGTCCTCAGCGGAATTGAAGACGAGTTGCTCAAGGACGGCTTCTTTTACTTCGTCGTGAGCCACCGCCATCGCGCAGACCTGCTCGAGGGATATCCGCGCATGCTGCTGGCCCGTTCTGTTGAAGGCATCATCGCCGTCGACTCACCTGTAAGCGAAGATCTGCCGGTGCCGCTTGTTTCCATATCCGGCCACGATCGCCGCGACGGAGTCATCAACATCGAACTCGATCACGATCAGGCCGCGCACCTCGCACTGTCGCATCTGAAGTCGCTGGGCCATAAGCACATCGCATTCATCAAGGGCCAGGCCTTCAGTTCAGACACCTTGTTGCGCTGGCAGGCAATTGTGCAGGCCGCACGCGATCTGGATCTCGAAATTGACGATCGCCTTGTTGTCCAGCTGCAAAGCCCGGAGCCGGGTCCCGCTCCCGGACAGGAAGTCACGCGTCATCTGCTACAGAGCAAGCAGCCGTTCACCGCGATCTTTGCCTTCAATGATGTGACTGCCATCGGCGCCATCTCGGCGCTACGCGAAGCCGGATTGCGCGTGCCCAGAGATATATCCGTTCTGGGCTTTGACGACATCATGGCTGCATCGATGCACCATCCGCCGTTGACCACCATCCATCAACCCCTGCGCAGCATGGGTCAGGTTGCCGCCAGCACTTGCTCTCTCTCATCCGCAACGAGATCCCTCACCCGCAACCCGAGGCGATCACCGTCTATCCCAGGTTGGTCATGCGCAAATCTACCGGACTACACCACGACCGCAAGCCGAAGCCGCCACCCAAGCTGAGATGCTAAGCCGCCCGTCATCTGAATCCGCCGGCTAGCTCGCTTATTTTCGCGTGACTGTCGCGCGCGTCGCGCCGGTCGAGATGCCGCCATCCACCAGCAGAGTCTGCCCCGTAATGTAGCGGCTCGCCTCCGATGCAAGAAAAACCACCGCACCGTCAAGATCGTGCGGCAGCCCCGGACGCTTCACCGGAATGCGATCCGTAAGATAAGCCACCCACTCCGGATCCTCGTACAGCACCTTGTTCTGCTCCGTCTTGAACCAGCCGGGAGCAAGACAGTTGACTGTGATTCCGTGCTGCCCCCAGTCATCTGCCAGGCTCATCGTCAATTGGCGAATGCCGCCGCGGCTCGCACAATAAGGAGCCAGTCCTGCGAATCCAAAGACGCTGGTTACCGACCCGATGTTGATCATGCGCCCATAGTCTTGCGCGATCATGCCGCGCGCAACGGCCTGGGCTACAAAAAAGCTCCCGCGCAGATTCGTGTCGAGCACCAGGTTCCAGTCGTCCCACGTAACTTCGAGTGCCGGCTTTCGCACGTTGCAGCCGGCATTGTTCACCAGGATGTGAATCTGCCCGAACGCTGCTTCGGCATCCTTCACCATGCGCTCAATGCTGGATTGGTCGCGCACGTCAAGCTCGAGCGCGATACTACGCCGCCCCAGACTTCGTATCTCCGCCTCAAATTCGTGAAGGGATTCGCGACGCCTGCTCGTCAATCACCAGGTCTGCGCCCGCTTTCGCCAGCGCGCGCGCAAAGTACTGCCCCAGCCCCCGGCTGGTTCCCGTCACAATCGCAACCTGGCCGGTCAGATCAAAAAGCGAATCACTCATTGCGCGGCCTCGCTTGGCCGGTTTCAGCTGTGCTTCATCCCGGACGTCAGCACAATCTTCATCAGGTTTGGCTCTTGAGCGTGCAGCCGATCAAACCAGCTTGGCCCTTCTTCGAGCGGCGCCACCGCCGTGATCATAGGCCGCACATGAATGCGACCGCTCGAAATCAGTTCGATCGCTTGCGGATATTCTCCCGCCGAGGCATTCGTTCCCTGGATCTTGATTTGCCGCGACACCACTCTTTGCAGAGGCAGTACAACTTCCGGCTCAATATTTCCAATCAGCGTAACTGTGCCGCCTTTGCGAACGCTGTCAATCGACTCCGCGACCGTCTTGGCACGCCCCACAGCGTCAAACACCGCATCCGCTCCAACGCCGCCCGTTCGCGCCAGCACGGCTTTAGCAATCTCTTCGCCTGTCCCACGCAGCGCTTCGTCCGCGCCCAGCAGTTCGCCAAGCGTCAGCCGAGTCTCATCGATGTCCGCAATCATCACGCGGCCCACACCCGCCGCACGCAACGCCTGCATTGTGAGCAGACCGATCATCCCCGCGCCCACCACCAGCGCTGTATCACCCTTCTTCACCTCACTCACCTTCACTGCATGAAGCGCCACCGAAGTAGCCTCGAGCATCGCCGCTTCGGGATACGACATCTTGCTCGGCAGGCGATAGAGGATGCGCTCTGGCACCGCAATGTATTCCGCGAAGGCGCCATCCCTGCGATACTCCCCGCACGATACCCCAATCACTTCACGTCGATCGCAGAGGTTCATCTCGCCGCGCCGGCAATAGATGCAGTGCCCGCAGTAGACCGTCGAGTCGAAGGTGACGCGATCGCCCTGTTTGTAGGTCGCTCACCCGCGATCCGACAGCGACAATCACCCCTGCGGCTTCATGTCCCATGATCGAGCGGCGGAATGCGGCGGCCCGAAAACCCGTCATACCCGTGGATATCGCTGCCGCAAATGCCGCATGCGGCCACTCGTACTAATACTTCGAATTCGCCCGGCTCAGGCCGCGGCACATCGGCAATGGCAAGCTTCCCGTACTCTTCCAGCAACAACGATTTCATCGAAGGCCCCGCTCAACTTTCAGCCTCACCCTGATGCTGAAAGCCTCTACATTCTCTCCGATTCTATCCGCAGCGGCGTCGTACGGCACGCAAGTGCCCCATCTCAACCTCAACACCCCAACCAATAACAAACCCCAAACACAAGTCAGCCCTCCCCGCAGGGAGGGCCACCTGTTAAATCAATTCAAGTGTTAGTTCACCGTCACGCTAAAGGTCGTGGTTACAGCAGGTGTAACCGCCGGGTTCCCGGTTCCTGTCACAGTAAAGGTGTAGCTTCCTGCGGTAGTTCCGGGGTTTGAAGTTCCATTATTGTTGCCACCGCTCGATCCGCCGCCGCCTCCGCAGGCTGCGAGACTGCCGAGCGTTGCCAGCAGAATGAAAGCGCCAAGCATCGCGCGCCATGCGCGACGACGAGCTGGGATACCGAAGAAGACAAGCAGTGCCAGGACGGCTCCGCCTCCCGCTTCAGCCCACCCGCCGATGCGCGGCATCTTCATTGAGGCGGTCGCCGCCGTTGTGGTCACGGTTACAGATCCCGTTCCACTCGGTGTTCCGGCTGTCACGGTGATCGTCCCTCCGCCTGCCGCGGGAGAGCAAGTTGGCAAATGCGAAGCGCCCGCCGGGCTCGTGGTCAGTGCGCAGCTAAGCGTCACCGTCCCGGTATAGAAGGTGCTCGAAGTCAGAGTGATCGTTGCGCTTGAGCTGCCACCTTTACCGATCACTGCTGCCGGCTGGCGGCGTCAGAGCAAAGATCGATGCCGCGACCGTCACGTTGGCTAGAATTGTTGCCTGCCCCATACACTGCGTCACCGCTATAGGTGACCTTCAAGCTATCCGTCCCGACGCTCAGGCTGTTTGCCGGAATCGCAAACGTATAGGCGCCCGCGACCAGCGTTGGGCCGAGGACGTGTAACCTCCGCCGGAAAGCGTCACAGTCCCGGTCGGCGTTGCGCCCGTACCAGACACCGTCCCCGTCACGTTTAGAGCCTGACCGGCATTGATGCTGGCTGAAGCCGGCGTGACCGTCACGGTTGGCGTCAGAGGCGTCGTCACCGTCACGGCTGCCGAGTTACTCGCGGTCGTATACATGGAGTCCCCGCTGTAACTCGCCGTCAGCGTATCGCTGCCAGCGCTCAAACTGTTTGCAGGAATCGTGATCGAATAGTTTCCGCCCGTAAGCGTTGCAGCCGACGAGGTATACCCTCCGCCAGACAACGTAACCGTGCCGGTTGGCGTACCACCCGCACCACTGACAGTTCCAGTCACCGTGAGCGAAACATTGGACATAATCGCCGATTGCGCGGGAACCACAGTCACCGCCGACGTCAGCTTCGTCACCGTTACACTCGTCGTCCCGGTCGCAGTCGCATAGGTCGTGTCGCCGCTGTAACTCACAGTCAGCGTATCGGTGCCAGCGCTCAAGCTGCTCGCCGGAATGTTGAACGTATAGGCGCCGGCAGCAAGCGTGCCGCTGGCCGAATATCCTCCGCCAGACAGCGACACCGTCCCGGTTGGCGTTCCACTTGCACCGCCCACCGTTACCGCCACGCCCACAGCCTGGTTCACATTGATGCTGGCTGGCGTTGGCGTCACCGTTACCGTCGCGGTCGCCGTACCCACCACCGTCATGCTCCATCCGTTAACGACGTTGGCAACATTCAGTGAGCCAAGACCCGTGGCCCCGTCGTAGCCGGTTGCGCCCGCAAAACCTGAAAGAATTCCGACCGTATCGCCACTTGTGGCGACGTTGCAGTTCGGCGATCCAGAAGCGCATGGCATCGCGATTGTTCCGGAATCGATATCGTTGAAGTAGCAGCCGTTCGAAGTAGTGCCGTTTGCGCTCTTGCAACTCGAGTACGTCTGCTTCGCTGCAAGCTGATAGAGGACCGAGTTGGGATTTCCCTGTGTCGACCCCGCCTTCTGATTGATCAATGCCATCACGCCCGCCATGGCAGGCGAGGAAGCTGATGTGCCGCCAATTTCCTGAGCTGATGGCTCATTCGTCATCGAGCGCGTGATGCACGTGCCCCAGTCAGAAACGCAGACCAGGTATGCGCTTCCGAGGAACCCATTCGATGCAAAGAATGACACGTCCGGAATGTATCGTTTTCCATCCGCAGGAATTCCCGGCACGCCCGTCTGCCACGAAGGCGCCGCATATCCTCCCGTGCAACTCGCAACGGTTGAGCCGTCGCTGGTGGTGCAGTTACTTTTGCCGCCTCCGGCTCCGGCCGTGTCCACCACGAACGAGATGTCTGGGCCACCTAACAATTGAATCGTCGAATTCCATTTCACAACAAAATTGCAGGCACTTTCCGCATCCGTTGGCGAAGCCGCCGCTGAATAGCCGCTGTGCTGCAGTTGAGTGGCGAAGTTCTGAAGCGCCGGCAGAATCGCGAGATTCGTGCACGAATCATTCCAGGGGATCTCGGGCATGTATCCCTTCGCACTCGATCCGTTTGCCGAATTGTTCGTGGCGTTCCAATAGGGTGACGCGGTCGAACCCCAGTTAAGGTCTGTGCCTCCCACCGCTGTATCGAACGGGCTTGAAGCAAGACCGCTCACCGACAGCCCATATTGCGCTGGATAGGGCGTACCACTCGCATCACCACCCTGATCGCATCTCGGCGAACCGGAGTCGCCCGATGCCGCAAAAACCGCAATTCCTTGAGTGGCTGCTGTCTGCCAAAGGCCGTTGTACGATGCGTTGTTGCTTGTCCCCAGGAACAATTCGCACAAGCCATAGCTGACGTTCAAGATCTTTGCAGTATTGTGCTGAATCGCATATTGCGCGGAATCAAAGACGGTGTCGTCATTGCCCGATGTCGCACCCGAGACTACTAAAACTACCTGCGCTCCCGGTGCAACGGCTCCCGACCATTCCACATCAAGGGCATTCTCGATCTGGTCATCCAGGGTGCAGTAGTTGTTTGAGGCCGACGGCGGTTGCGTCGAGGTACACCTTCCCGGATCAGTACCGTGCGCAAGCGTGATAATCGGAACGTGCCCGGCCGGCAATCCGAAAGTGCTCTTGAATGACGCCACATCGGCAAGATTGATGTCGCTGGTGCCAACCACCGCAATGGTCTGGCCCGTTCCGTCAATTGAACTATTCCAAAGTGGAAGCACGTTGTAAATCGCGGCAAAATCGTACGGCGAGACATCTTCCACCTGATAGGTGTTCGGGGCAGATCCTCCCGTCAAGCCAAACTCCGGACGAACCCGTGCGCTGCTGACATCCCAAATCATTCCCGCTGAAGCCGCATCCCTCGTCCATTGGCCCGTTTCGTTATTGCGTGTGACTTTCGCGCCTGCGTGGTGCATCGGCCGCGGAGTAAAGTTATGCAGCGCCTTCGGTCCCAGGACAACCGGGTCCAGCGCCATGGGGATCTGCGGGTCGCTCATGTTGGAAATGTGCGGCTCGCCCTTCACCACCAGATTGTGTATCTCGGTATGAAACGCTGCCTGCACCCGCGCGGCGCTGCCACTGAACCGGATCGTCATGCGATCCTTCGAAACCTCCTCAACCGAAAGTCCATGGCTTCCCAGCCACGACGAGACAGTCGCAATATCGGCGAGCGCGGGACCAAATTTCTCCCCGACCTCTTCCGGTTCCAGCCAATGATGGAAATTCGGCGAGTTCGGATCATACTGGCTGGCAACGAAGGCGTCGAAAGCTTCCTGCTGCTCCGCGCTCCGGTGCAATACCAGGATCAGGCCAGACATGCTCAACCCTGGGCTAACCGCCCCGCGATCATTCTGCTCCGTCGCCGCAGGTGGCGTATTGCCCCTCAGCGTTACCAGTTGGTTCTCGTTCACTCGCTCAACAATCAGCGGTTTCGACGCGATTCTCTGCGCGCTCGACAACACTCCAGACAGCAACACCACGGCAAAGCAAGAAAGTGCAAACCTATTCAGGGGGAGCATCTTTTCCGACCGGGAACCTTTCTCGGGATACTCCCGAAGAGGCGAAGCGTTTAAAGACGGGACCGGAGCAGTTGCAAATGCATCGCACCTGCTCTGAACGACAATTGAAATACTGAATTGTCGAATTGTACCGTTACCCCAGCACCATGCAATATCACTAATGCCCTCGGAGGATGGTTACTTTTCTGGTATGCGGCGCGCTTGGCAGTTATCCATGTTCAGTTCTCCGGTTAAGCGCTCTCATTTCTAACAACTTGCGACAATCAATCGCCATCAGCCCTCTCGCACCTCGTCATCTGAAGCTGTGCTCCCGCTGCTGTTTCATTTCCGCATCGCCCCATCGTGCGATGTCGTAGAATGAGGCCGCTTCCGGAATACGCTTTCACGGGCCGCGAAGCATCCGGCCGCGCATAGCATTTTCGGAAAATCTGAACGCGTTCAGGGATGGATCGAGATGAAACTTTTTACTCGCACCTGTGTTCTTTCCTTTGTTCTTCCGGCCGCTGTGGCAAGCTGTTTAATCATGAGCAGTCACGCCCAGGCCGTAACCGAAATCGGCGGTCAGAGGATCGTCACCCTCACGCGCACCGCCACCAGCAAGACCCAGCCCGAGCTCACCAGCGTCACCGTTCTCCCAGGGCGCGGCATGGAACTGCTCCAGATCACAGCCAACTTCCCGGGCCGCGGAAACGTCGACGTGCTCGCCTCACCCGACCTGGCAGCCGCCAAGAAAATGCTGGATGAGGAAGACAACGCCAACGGCGACCTTGCCTACAGGCTCGGCTCGGTCTTCCTCGTTCCCTATCCCAATCGCATTCGCGGCAAGCTCTCCGCAGACGGCAAGACCCTCACCACCGAGTGGCAGGGCCACACCATCACCCTGCCCGCCAACAACATTGGCAAGAATCCCGGAGCCGAGCAGCACGCCATGCACGGCCTCATCCTGAAGTCCAAAACCGATGACGTAACAGAAAAAGATATCCACGGTGGCAAAGAAGTCTCAGGCGTCATTCATGCTGGCGATTTTGGCGGCCACTGGCTCTCCAAGACCGACCTGCACTTCACCATCACGCTAACCGCCGATGCCGTTGACGCCGTCGTCGTGGCGAAGAACGTCGGCAGCGAAGCCGAGCCCATGGCCATCGGATGGCATCCCTACTTCAACATTCCGTCCGGCGACCGCACCCAGGCCCGCCTGCACATCCCTGCCTCCATGTTGGCAACCGTCGACAACTACGACAACGTTTTTCCAACCGGCAAGCTCGTTCCCGTCACCGGCCAATATGATCTCCGCGCTGCAGACGGCAAAGCCCTCGAAAAGAACTTCTACGACGACAATTGGAGCCACCTCGACTGGAAAGACCGCGTCGTCACCGTGACATTGACCGATCCCGCCGCCAAATACGGAGTGAAGATCGAAGGCGTCTCGCCTGAGATCAAGACGATCCAGGCCTACGCTCCTCCCGCAAAGAACTTCGTCGCCATCGAAGACCAGTTCAACTTCGCTGACCCCTTCGGCAAAGAATGGGGCTCCATGGACACCGGCATGGTCACCCTCAAGCCCGGCGAGAGTACCAAGTGGCACGTCCGCATCAAGGTTTACGTACCGTAACCGCCGCACCATCACACCACTCGAGCGGCCCGGCCCACAAGTCCGGGCCTTTCAAGTCTCCAACGGTTCGCTTTCACCCCCAGCCGCCGAGGACCATTCGTCACAAAGAGCGAAATCTCCGGCAAACTCGTCCTACAAGCAACTCTGGTTCCGCTGAAAGCTTCATCATTCCGTATGCACAAAGATTCACCATCACCGGCCGCCGGTCAGCCACACACCTCCACGGACTCCCCAGCCGAAGTCCCTGAGCTGATCGACTATCTTTTGTCAGAGTCACTTGCGCTGAACGCCTCTGACATCATCCTGGTCAACGGATCGGCTCCGACCCTCCGCGTTAACGGTGCGCTCAAAGCGCTGCCCGGCGGCGAGCTCACGTCCGAGGACATCTGGCATCTCTTGACGCCCTTGCTCACGCCGACCCGGCTCGAAGAGCTGAATCACCAGAAGTGTCTCGACTTCTGTTTTGAACGCGGATCCGCCGGAAGGTTTCGCGCAAACTTTCACTTCCAGCGCGGTACCATCGCAGCCTCCATCCGTGTCCTTCCCAGCCAGATTCCCACGCTCGATTCGCTTCACCTTCCGCAGTCGCTTTCCGCGCTCGCCGAACGGCGCCAGGGGCTGATCCTGCTCACGGGGGCCACGGGCTGCGGCAAAACCTCCACCATGGCGGCTTTGATCAACGCCATCAATCGCACCCGACACGACCACATCATCACCATCGAAGACCCAATCGAATTTCAGCAGCCGAATCAACTCTCGCTCGTGGAGCAGATCGAAGTAGGTTCCGACACACCTGGATTTGCCCAGGCAGTCCGCGCCGTCCTCAGGCAGGATCCCGATGTCATCCTGATCGGCGAGATGCGCGATAGCGAAACGATGGCCGCCGCGTTGACCGCCGCCGAGACCGGACACCTCGTCCTAACTTCGCTCCACACCAACGACGCCGCCCAGACCGTCTCTCGCATCCTCGATATCTTCCCATCAGGCTTTCAATCCCAGATGCGGCGTCAGCTCTCACTCGCCCTCCTGGCCGTCATTCATCAGCGGCTCTTGCCCGCCATCAATGGGGTTGACCGGTATCCCGCCGTTGAGATCCTCATGGCCACCAGTGGAATCCGCAATCTGATTCGCCGCGGAGACGACCATCAGCTCAGAGCCAACATTGAAACCGGCCGCTCTGAAGGCATGCAGACCATAGAACAGTCTCTGGCCGAACTCGTGCGCAATAACCGCATCTCTCGCGACACTGCCTACGCCCATACCAGCCACCCCGAAGATCTCCGCCGCCATCTCAACGAGTAGGGTCCGCAACCAGACGGTTGCACATCCGGTTTGAAGTCGTACTGGAAAATCGCCTGCCCTGCCGCCTGGCCGGAGTAGTAGTATCCTTGCTTCAAATCCGGAGAAGCAGATGAATCGCAGGGAGTTTCTAGGCGAGGCCATTGGGGTGGCGGCAACTACGGCAGTCATTCGAAACGCAAACGCAATCGCAGTCCCGGCCAGACACCCTCGCGCCATCACCATGTGGGAGTTCTCCTGGATCGAGCGCCGCTGGCCCGGCGCCGGCTACGAAGACTGGGATCGCGCCCTCGATGAATTGAAAGAACGCGGTTACAACGCCATTCGCATCGATCCTTTCCCGCATCTGCTCGCCGCCGACCCTCACAAGACCTGGACCCTATGGCCGGAGTGGAACACTCAGATGTGGGGCTCGCCCGACGTGAATCGCATCGTGCTTGTGCCCGCCCTGTTTGAATTCATCCGCAAATGCCGCGATCGCGGAATCAAAGTCGGCCTCTCCACCTGGTATCGCAAAGACGATGCCGACACTCGCATGACCATCACCAGCCCTGACATCATGGCCGCGAATTGGATCAAGACCCTCGACCTCATTGCTGAGGCCGGCCTCATCGACTCCATCCTCTACACCGATCTATGCAACGAGTGGCCCGGCGAAGACTGGGCCCCGTTCATGAAACCGCTGACGTACGGTGACTGGGACAAGCCGGCCTCGCTCGACTATATGCACAAGGCCATTGCGCTGGTTCGCGCGAAATATCCCGCCATGCCGCTTTTCTTCTCTGTCGCATCGGGAAACATGCAGAGCTATCTCGATCACGACCTAAGCGACTTCGACCTGCTCGATCCCCATATATGGATGGTCCAGCAATACGGCGGCGAGTTCTACAAGCTTGCCGGCTACGCCTACGAACGCTTCGACCCCAAGGGCTACACCAACCTCAGCCTCAAGGCCGACGACGTGTATCGCGCCCGGCCCACGTACTGGCAGAAAGGCCTTGAGAACGCAATCGACGAATTCGCCGAAGTTTCGCGGAAGATTAAAATGCCCCTCATCACCACCGAGTGCTGGGCGATTGTCGACTACAAGGACTGGCCCCTTCTGAAGTGGAATTGGGTCAAGGATCTGTGCGCGATCGGCGCCCGCCGAGCCGCATCATCCGGCCGATGGCTCGCGATCGCGACCAGCAACTTCTGCGGCCCGCAATTCGTGGGCATGTGGCGCGACGTCGCATGGCACCAGCAATTGACACAAGCCATCAAGAGCGCGGAAATTGCGCCCGACCTTCGTCGCGGACGCCTGTATGAACGACTCCAGCATTGATCCCAAGGCTTAATTTCGTCGCCGATGCAATCGCTGACCCGGCGACGAAATCAAGCAGCGCCCGGCTCTAACGACCCAGCGCCGCCTTTATCTTAGCCAGGTGGTGATAACTATGCCGCACCGCATGATCCTCCAGCATGAACTGGCAGGTAAGCGGTGCATCACTATTCAGCGATAGCGGCGCAGCACTGTCCAGTTGCTCATCGCTGAGCGCGCGAATGGCTGCCGCAGCCGCACTGCTATTGCTCGCGAGCAGGCTGAGCGCAGCTTCCTTGGTTACCCCGTCGTTCGTGTCGCCGTGCTCGTGGTTCATTTTGTGCACTACATCCCACGTCACACCCGTTACTGCATTGCCGGCCGCGAGCGTCTGTGCCAATTGGATTTCAATCGGGTAAACGCTCGCCACATGATGGACCACGACACCGATCTTGCGGCCATCTTTGGGAACCCGCGTCTGCCATTCCGATTCCGTGAGGGTGGATGCAAAGGAGGCCAGGGCTGCCGCGCCGGCCTCCAGACGTTCTGCAAGAGCTTCACTTCTTTTCTTCATTTAGGCGACACTCCACAACTTGATTATCGTAATAGCACGTCAAACGCTGACAGTCACCTTCAAAAAAGTTGCAGAAATCGAAGTGCTGCCATGGTTCACCGTATTCTGCGAGTTCGCCAGTTCTACAAGCTGCCTGTGCAGTTCGTCCATTTTCCCGTTCTTCTCGGCAGCCTCATAAGCATTCATCGTCGGCCCATAGAATCGCCGGAAAATATCGATGATCTGTTCCGGCTTCTTATCGGCGGCAATGAAGCGGAACGCGTCCCGCGTCATTGAGATTCTCTCGCGGGGAACCCCCGCCTGGCCGAAGCGGTCGAAGATGTGTGTATCCACTCCCCAGGTCATCGGACTCACGAAACCTTCGGGCGGAGGAGGTGTAAACGCCGAGCTGATCTTTAGCAACTGCGCCACAAAAGTTGGATCGTTTGGAATCCAGTTGCCCATCACGATGCGTCCGCCCGGTTTCGTTACCCTCACCATCTCCTTCGCCACATCGAAGGGCCGAGGCGCAAACATTGCCCCAAATACAGACAGCGTCAGATCGAACGAGTGGTCGGCGACACCTTCCAGATTGCTGGCGTCTCCCTCTTGAAATGTCAGGTTCTTGAGACCTGCCTCGGTCGCGCGCCGGTTCCCTGCTTTCACCAGGTTGCTGGCAATGTCGATCCCCACAACTTCCACTCCCGTCCGGGCCAGCGGAACTGCCGTAGTGCCATCCCCGCTGCCCAGATCCAATGCCCGCAGCGGCGGCTTCACGCCCAGCGATTCCACAACCGCTTCGCCTGATGCGCGCATTAACGCGGCAATCGCTGTAAAGTCGCCCTTCTCCCACAACGCTTTGTTCGGATTTACGACGGCGGGTTCGCCGTCCAATTGCTTGGTGAGTAACATTTCTTGACCTCCGTGTTTTTGCTGGCTCTCCGCTAAGGGGATTCTCGAAGAGCCCTTGTACGACCTTGAGTGTCCACTACTTCTCTCCGGACAACCATGCCCGCGCGTCGCTATAATTTGCTCGATCGGCTTCCCCAGTCGGATTCCATTGCGCAGCGGCCAGAGAACTTTGCCGCGCGTCCAGAGTTCGCCAAGAGTCGCCAAGAGGTCGCATGGATGCATTCTCCGAAATCCTGAGCGCGGTCAAGCTCAACGGTGCTGTCTACTTCACCGCGGAGTTCTCATCGCCCTGGGGTTTTTCCGCGCCGGCCTCCAATCGCATGATCGCAACCTTCTCTCTCGGCCCCGCGCATGCGCTTATCTACCATCTCGTCCTCGAAGGCGGAGCCGTCGTCGAGCTGGAGGATGGTCAAACGCTCGAGCTCGAAGGCCGGCGATGTTGTGATCTTTCCCAATGGCGACGCTCACCATATATTTAGCGGCAAGGAAGCCACCCGGCCATACCCCAACTACGGCATCACAGCCAAGATCAAGGCGCGCGACCTCAGTCCCCTGCACGCCGGCGGCGGCGGTCAGGTTGCGCGCTTCGTCTGCGGGTACATGGCCTGCGATCCCTACCTCAGCCGCCCGATCCTCAGCGGATTGCCCCCGGTCTTCAAAGTCAATCTCCGCACCGACCGCTCCGGCCAATGGCTTGAGAGTTCCATCATGCACCTCGTCGAAGAAGCCGCGTCTCAACGCGTCGGCAGCGAAGCCATGCTCGCCAAACTCTCCGAGGCACTGTTCGTCGATACTCTGCGGCGCTACGTTGCTGCCCTTCCCGAGCAGCAAATGGGCTGGCTCGCCGGCGCGCGTGATCCCATCGTGGGCAAGAGCCTCGGATTGATGCACAGCCGCATCGCCCACCCGTGGACCATCGCCGATCTCGCCGAAGAGGTTGGCATCTCCCGGTCAGCACTCGTCGAGCGCTTCACCCGCTACGTCTCCGAGCCGCCCATGGCATATCTCACCCGTTGGCGTCTTCAACTAGCCGCGCGCTCGCTCGAGAAAACCTCCCGCGGCGTAGCAGAGATTGCCTCCGACGTGGGATACGAATCGGAAGCAGCCTTCAATCGCGCCTTCAAGCGTGAGTTTGGCCGCCCTCCCGGCCGATACCGCGGGGAACATCGCACCCTGGCCACCCAAAACTCGCTGTGAAGGTCTCGCAACTCGTCCGGGCCTTTTTCACTCGGTCGCGATTCAGATAAGGCCGCGCGCTTCAGTCCTGGAATCATCGTGCCGGGATGGTCCTTCAACCGATCCTGGCTGCTGTTAAGCGCGGAAGAGTCTGCAGAATAAAAATTGAAACCGACAGGCTCAGCAATGGACCTATGGCGCTGAAGATCGCCCGGGCCGCGTTTCCCAGGGCATCATCGTAAGCTCCCATTGCAAGCGCCGCCAGAGCCGCGCAGGTTGATCCTATTACCCATGTTCTCGGCAGGTGCCCAAGCCGCCATAAGCCCAGGGGAAGCAACCACGCGAAGGTGAAGAGAAACTCCCGGGCGACAAGGCACCTGTACAAGCCGGCGAGGTAAAAATAACCGGAGCCAGACGCGACCCAGCGTGAAGCGGCGAAGCTCAAGGGCGAATAAGGCGAGGGGCCTAGGGACATCAGGAAAGTTACGATGGCAAAACCGATTGCCGCCATTGCTCCTGCCCATGCCAGATGCGAGAGTTTGAGCGCGCCGCGTCGAAAGGCTACGAGCCACCAAACAAATGCAAGAACCGCCGCTAAAGGAACGAACGTCTCCTTGGCGAGCGCACCCACAGCTCCAAAAACCGGCAAGAGCCACCAGCGATCTGTGAGCATTGCCCAAACCACCGCCATCATCATGCAGTTCACGGCGGAGTCCACGTATCCCGAAAGATTCAGATTCGCCACCGCGAAGCTCGTCAGATAGAGGAGCCCGCTGACAAATGCTACGGCCTCATTCGCTGCAATTCGACGGCCAACGCCTGCCAGCACCAAAGCCGTTGTTGCAATGAAGAAAGAGTTCACGACGAGGAGTGCGAAGAAAACCGGATTCCAGGTACCGAGATGACCTTTCGCGATCCAATAGATGGGCCTGGCGAGATACGGAACAAGCACACGGTGGGACTCGTCGCCGGCTTGGTCACCGGAACCAGTCACGAGCGCATAGTAACCAATAGAGTCAGAGAGGCCGGGAATCGACCGCGGGTCGTAGCGATTGAGCGTTGGGTAGCCCAGGCTCATGCAAATGAGGAAGAAGAGTGTCCAGAGAATCACGCTGTTCCCAACCGCTGCTCTCAATGGGAATTCCCTTCTTAGTAATGCTTCGGAATCGTAAACCTGCCTCGAATCCACTTACTGCCGGCTGACGCTATTCTCCAAGGCGCGCAAGCTTCACCGAACGCCCGGTCTTCGCCGACTCACGCGCCGCATCCAGAATCTGCATCACGATCACGTTCGTATCCAGCGCCGTCAAATCGCCCTTGGGCTCAATCTCGCCGCGAAGCACCGCGGAGAGATACGCAAGTGAATCACGCTCGCGTGCCGGCAGCGTAGGAGCCGTCGACACCCGCTCCTGAGAATCATGCTCGTGCCGGATGCGAATCTGGTCTGGCAGCAACCGTGATCGCATACCCCGTTGCACCGTAGACCTCCATGTCCTTGCGCCCGAACGGCCAGTTCCACGATCCCATAATCACCGCCTGCGCATGCGGATACTGAAGGATGATGGTCGAGTCGTCATCTACCTTCGGATAAAGCTGCGGCTTGTCGTGATTGACCACCGCCGTCACCGTCAGTGGCGTTGCGCCGTGCATCAGCCACGTCGTCAGGTCCGCGCCATAGCAGCCAAAGTCGTAGAGCGCCCCAGCGCCGTTCTGCTCCGGATCGGTGAGCCAATTGAGAAACTCCGGCGGTACGTTGATCTCCTTCGGCCCTTGGTGTCCGTCATGAACAACCACGCGCCGGACCTCGCCGATGCGCCCCTCGCGCACTTCGTCATAAGCCGCCCTGTTGCTCGAGTACCAGGTCGTCTCGTAGTTCACCAGCACCTGGATCTTATGATCATGCGCAACTCGCCTGATCGCCAGCGCGTCATCCAGCGAAATGGTCAGCGGCTTCTCCACCATCACCGAAACCCCGTACTGCGCGGCAATCTCGATCGCGGGCCGGTGTTGGCCGATCGACGTATACACCAGCACCGCCTGGGGCCGAGTCCGCTCGATCATGTTGGCCTCGCTCTTGTAGAAGAGCGTGTCCGCCAACCCATACTTCTTCCCGTACTTCTGCCAGAGCGTCGTGTCAGCGTCTGCAATGCCAACCAGCTGGACATCGGCATGCTTCGGAAGCTGGCTTAAAAAGCCCTCCACATGGCCATGCTCCAGACCCACAATCGCCACCTTCAGCGGTTGCGATCCTTCGGCCCGCGAAACCGCAGGCGCACAAGCCAATGACATCATCAACATTGAGATGAACAGAGAACAGCGGCGAGACGTTAGAGTCCACATCAAGATAGGATTCCCCCTGCGGTCCTGATTCTACCTGCCGTTTCGAAGCTACCGACGCACGAAGCCCATCCCGCGCTCCCGCATACCGGTCTCGTCTACACGGCGAATTCAGCCTAGTCCCACCCGAATGCGCTGTTCCTGGTGCCGCACCGCTCACCGCCATTTTTTCGCCCAAAGTCCAAAAATAAGAGGTGTCTGAGCAGTAAAGTGACTTCCACGGTGCGAAAGGCAACCTTCTCGGCCCAGCCGGTTTGACCGCCCCCGCAAACCCTCTTACCATGAAATGAGGCAATCCCCCGCCACACGAAGCTGTTACCCCCAACCGGCGACAGCGCGCTGTAGCAGCGAGAATTGGCGCCTGTCGCGCCCGGAAGGTAAAACGTTGAGCACCACTGACACTCTCGAAACCAATCCCACCTCGGATGCACCCGAGGAGTCTCACAACCACGAAGGCCACGATCACGATCACAACCACGAGCATCAACACGGGCCGGTGCTCAATCCGGAGTGCACGCGCGAGCTGGTGCTTGACGTTCCCGCCGACGAAGTTTCGAAGGTCTTCCGGAACGTCACCCGCAACTATCAGAAGTACGCTAAGCTTCCCGGCTTCCGCCCAGGCAAAGTGCCAGAGGCCGTCGTTCGCCGCCGTTTTGCAAGCGAGATCCGCAAAGAGGTCATTGACGGACTGCTTCCCGAGCGCTTCAGCAGCGGCGTCCGCGAGCTTGGCATCCGCCCCGTGGGCCAGCCGCAGGTCACCGAGCTTACCGTTGAAGAAGGGCAGCCGCTTCATGTCAAAGCGGTTTTTGAATACCTGCCCGACGTCTCCATCGAAGGTTACGACCAGGTTGTTGTCGCCAAGCCATCCGTCGAAGTCACGGACGAAGAATTCGACCACGAATTGACGCAGTTGCGCGACTCGCGCGCCCTCGTTGAGCCCGTGGAAGAAGATCGCGCAATCGTCGACGGCGACTGGGCGGAGATCTCTTATAACGGCAGGGTTGCCGATGACGCCGCAGCTGCCCCAATCACCGGCCAGGACTCCCTGGTTGAGGTTGGCGGCAAAGACACCGTCGAAGCCTTCACCCAGGTGCTCCGTGGCGCGAAGCCGGGCCAGGAACTCCAAGCCGAAGTCATCTACCCCGCCGACTATCCTGAAGCCAGCCTGCGAGGTAAGACAGTCGCCTACGATGTAACCGTCAAGGCCATCAAAAAGCGGACGCTCCCAGAGCTCACCGACGACTTCGCCAAGGAGTTGGGTAATTACGAAAGTTTGGACGATCTGAAGTCGCGCGTCCGCGAGCATATGGCCAACCGCAAGCGTCGCGGCGTTGAGGCCGAGACCAAGGATCGGCTTTTCGCGGCCCTGGTCGAGAAATATCAGTTCCCCGTCCCGGAAAGCCTTGTACAAGATCAGATTGACACCCGCCTCGAGCGGGGATTGCGCGCCCTTGCTGCCCAGGGCATGAACCCTGAGCAGATGCGCAACCTCGATTTCGGCCGTCTGCGGGTCGCTCAGCGCGATTCCGCGGTAGCCGAGGTCAAAGCCCACGTCCTTCTGGACCGAATTGCTGATAAAGAAGGTGTTACGGTCAGCGATGAAGAGCTCGACAACGAATTACATTTGGCTGCACTTCAGTCACGCGAACCCTACGAAACCCTCCGCCAGCGTTTGACTGACGACGGTGGGCTAGCTAGAATCCGTGAGCAAATGAAGAGGGAAAAAACCGCAAGTCTGCTGTATGAAAGACTTCCTGCGTAGTTGTTGAGGTTGGGCTAAACCGCCGTGCGGAAAGGGACTTGCATCATCCCGGACCCCACGGCCATCAAATGGACGGGGAGTTACATACCCCCGCGAGGGACAAAACTCGAATGGCATTGGTTCCCATGGTGGTTGAGCAGACGAGTCGGGGCGAGCGCGCCTACGACATCTACTCCCGTCTGCTCCGCGATAACATCATTTTCCTCGGCACACCGATCGACGATCAGGTAGCCAATCTCATCAGTTGCCCAAATGCTCTTCCTCTCCGGCGAAGATCCAGAGAAGGATGTGCAGCTTTACATCAATTCGCCGGGCGGGTCGATTACCGCCGGGTTGGCAATTTACGATACGATGCAGTTCATAAGCAACAATGTTGTGACATACTGCATAGGTCAGGCAGCCAGCATGGGTGCATTCCTGTTGCTTGCCGGGACAAAAGGCAAGCGGTTTGCGCTGCCGAATTCGCGCATCCTTATCCATCAACCATCGATGGGCGGGCTGAGCGGCCAGGCAACAGACATCGATATTCATGCGCGCGAGATCCTGCGCATCCGGGAGATTACCAACACCCTGATGGCGAAGCACACCGGCCAGCCGCTCGACCGCATTGAACGAGACGTGGAACGCGACTTCATCATGAATTCGGCGCAAGCCAAGGAATACGGCATCATCGACGAAATTATTGATCGGCCGCGCACATAGCGGCCGGCAAACTCAGCCATCTCGAGAAGGCCAGTCCAAAGGGAGTTGAAAAATGAAAACGCGCACGGGACCTGAAGAAGCGCTGCGGTGCTCGTTCTGCCACAAATCGCAGGACGCCGTAGCGAAGTTGATCTCGTCGCCCAGCGACTATCCACGGGCATACATATGCGATGAGTGCGTCGCTGTCTGCAACTCCATCCTTGAGGACGACCGCGGAGACGCTACACATCCCGCAACGGCCGCCGGCCACCTGCCCAAGCCGCAGGAGGTCAAAAGCTTCCTCGACGACTACGTAATCGGCCAGGACCAGACCAAGAAGAAGCTCGCAGTTGCCGTTTACAACCACTACAAGCGCGTGCAGATGAACCGCATGCGCAACAACGAAGTCGAGCTGGCGAAGTCCAACATCCTGCTCATCGGACCAACAGGTTCCGGCAAGACACTGCTTGCCCACACCCTGGCCAAGATGCTCGACGTTCCCTTCGCGATTGTGGATGCAACCACGCTCACTGAAGCCGGCTACGTTGGTGAGGATGTGGAGAACATCATCCTCAAGCTCCTGCAGGCCGCCGACGGTGACGTCACCCGCGCCCAGCAAGGCATCATCTACATCGACGAAATCGACAAGATCGGCCGCAAGGACGAGAATCCCTCAATCACCCGCGATGTCTCCGGTGAAGGCGTGCAGCAGGCACTCTTGAAGATCCTCGAAGGCACAGTCGCAAACGTTCCGCCCCAGGGTGGCCGCAAGCATCCACACCAGGAATTCACCGCCGTCGACACCACCAACATCCTTTTCATCTGCGGCGGCGCCTTTGTAGGTCTCGAGCGCGTCGTCGGCCGTCGCATCGGCAAGAAGGCCCTCGGCTTCAAGACAGTGGATGCCGAAGCGGATGCAGCAACCACGCGTTCGCATCGCGACACCGAGTTGCTCCGCAAGACCGAACCGCAGGACCTCATCAAGTACGGATTGATTCCGGAGTTTGTCGGACGTCTGCCCGTGATGGGCATCCTCGATGAGCTCGACGAGGCCGCTCTCGTTGAAATCCTCACCAAGCCGCGCAACGCGATCGTCAAGCAATATCAGCGCCTGCTCGAATATGAGAATGTTCGCCTGCACTTCAGCCAGGATGCCATCGCTGGCATCGCGCGCGAAGCATTAGCCCGCAAAGTGGGCGCACGCGGTCTGCGCATGATTCTCGAAGAGCTGATGCTAGACCTGATGTATCACCTGCCCAGCAACAAGAAGGTGCGCGATCTTGAAATCACCAAGGACATGGTCGAACGTCGCGACCTGTCGCTGTGCCTGCTTGAGAAGGCTGGCTGAGCACTCGGTACAACTCGTTTTCGTATACTCAAAGGTCACGTCACCACAATGGATGTGGCCTTTGAGTCTTTAGGCATTCGATTTCCCTCCCCCTGCCGATTCCGCTGTACAATCCCAACAAGACTCGCCAGATACTGGAACCTTGAGTGTTGGTAGCGCGTCTAAATCCCATGGTGCTTTTATGACTGCTTCGAAAGAAAAGAGCGAGCCGCGCAAACTTCCCATGATGCCCATTCGGGACATGGTGATCTTCCCCTACATGATGACGCCCTTCGTGGTCGGCCGCCTCTCCAGCGTTCGCGCGCTCGAAGAAGCACTCAATGGCGATCGCAAGATCTTTCTCGCCACGCAGCACGACGCCTCCATCGACGAGCCAAAGGCCAAGGAGATTTTTCAGGTCGGCTCGATCTGCAACATCGTGCAAAGCGTCAAAATGCCCGACGGCAACATCAAGGTGCTGGTCGAAGGCGTCGAGCGTGCGAAGTCGACCGAGGTCAACGATCGCGACGGCTTCTTCGTAGCCACCGTGCGCACCGGCAAAACCGATTTCGAAATGACGCCCGCTGTTGAACAACTGATGCAGCGCGTCACATCGCTCTTCGAGCAGTACGTAAAACTGCAACAGTCGCTCAACTACGAAACCATCATCGCCGCGGTGCGGATGGATGAGCCTGCGAAGCTCTCCGACACCATCGCTGCCAACCTGCAACTTGGAATCGAAGAGAAGCAGGAACTGCTCGGCATCTTCGATCCGGCGGCGCGTCTTGCCCGAATCGCCGACGTGCTCGATATCGAAATCGAAAAGCTCGACCTCGATCGCAACATTCAATCCCGCGTAAAGCGGCAAATGGAGCGCGCCCAGAAAGAGTACTACCTCAACGAGAAGATCAAGGCCATCCAAAAAGAACTAGGCCGCGGCGAGAAGAGCGAGTTCGACGAACTGCGCAAAAAGATTGAAGCCGCCGGAATGCCCAAGGAAGTTCTGGAGAAGGCCGTCCAGGAGCTCAAAAAGCTCGAAGCTATGCCGCCCATGTCGGCCGAGTCCACCGTGAGCCGCAACTACATTGACTGGCTGCTCGCCGTGCCGTGGAAGAAAAAGTCAAAGGAAACGCGGTCCATCGATTTCGCCGAAAAGGTCCTCAACGAAGATCACTACGGCCTCGAGAAAATCAAGGAGCGCATCCTCGAATTCCTCGCCGTCCGGCAACTCGTCAAGAATCCCAAAGGCTCGATTCTCTGCTTTGTCGGACCTCCCGGCGTAGGCAAGACCTCGCTTGGCATGTCGATCGCCAAGGCCACGGGCCGCAAATTCGTGCGCCTCTCGCTCGGCGGCGTTCGCGATGAGGCCGAAATTCGCGGTCATCGTCGCACCTACATCGGCGCCCTTCCCGGCCAGATCATTCAGCACATGAAGCGCGCAGGCACCAAGAACCCGGTCTTCCTGCTCGACGAAGTGGACAAGATGGCCTCCGATTTTCGCGGTGATCCGGCATCGGCGCTGCTTGAGGTTCTCGATCCGGAACAGAACACAACCTTCCAGGATCACTACCTCGATGTTGACTACGATCTCTCTCAGGTACTGTTTGTAGCCACCGCAAACGTGTTGCATACCGTGCCGGCTCCGCTGCAGGACCGCATGGAAGTCCTGCGGCTGCAGGGCTACACCGAGCAGGAAAAACTCGAAATCGCCAAGCAATACCTCGTCAAGAAACAGCGCGAGCAAACCGGCCTTAGCGATAAGAATGTTGCCTTCACCGATGATGCGATTCTCGAGATCATCCGCAACTACACACGCGAAGCCGGCGTTCGCAACCTCGAACGCGAAATCGGTAATGTCTGCCGCAAAGTTGCGCGGCGCGTCGTGAAGAAGGGCGCGAAGCACAAGGAAGAAGTCACCGGCGCAAGCATCAGCGAGTTTCTCGGCGTTGCGCGCTACCGTGATTCTGAGGTGCACGAAAAGAGCGAAGTCGGCCTCGTCACCGGCCTTGCATGGACCGAGGTCGGCGGCAGCATTCTCACCACCGAAGTCACAGTCCTCGATGGCAAGGGCAAGCTCACCATCACCGGCCAGCTCGGCGACGTAATGCAGGAATCAGCTCAAGCCGCGCTCGCTTACATTCGTGGCCGCGCGCAAGCCCTCGGGCTCAGCCGTGAGTTCTATCGCAACGTTGACCTGCACCTGCACGTGCCCGAAGGCGCCATCCCAAAAGATGGCCCCTCGGCCGGCATCACCATGGCCACGGCCCTCGCCAGCGCGCTCGCAAAGATCCCCGTCCGCCGCGACATCGCGATGACCGGCGAAATCACGCTGCGTGGCAAGGTCCTTCCCATCGGCGGGTTGAAAGAGAAACTTCTCGCTGCCCTGCGCGCAGGAATCTTCGAAGCAATCCTGCCGAAGGCCAACGAGAAAGATGTTGCCGAATTGCCTGACAACATCAAGAACTCAATGAAGCTTCACTTCGTTGACACCATGGACGAGGTGCTCGCACTGGCGCTTGAAAGCCCGCTGCCCGCTCCCGTTCCCGAATCAGCCGAAGTGCTGACAGCAGTCCCGCCAGCCTCAGATGTCGTGACCGGCCAGGTCTCACGGCAGTAAGCCCGAAGTCAGCAGAAGAAGGGGGAAGGCACGATGCCTTTCCCCTTTTTCTGCTGCCGGAACCGAAATCTCCCGACGCTACTTGCTCTTACTCTGCATGTCCTCAAAGGCATGCACCCAGGCATTCATCACATCATCGAAATTGAAGCCGGCCTCGACCTTGCAATTTGAAAAGGAGTCGCCCTTCTTCTCACACTGCGCAACCCGCTCACCCTTCTCGTTGTACAGCGTTAGTCCGTTGGGACCTTTGGGAATCTTCACCAACGCTGGATGCGTAACGGGCGGTTCTGCGAAGTTGACGTTATGGACAAACTGCCCATTGGCAGATGCAACAAATAGCCAGATGGCAACGAGTGTATGCACGGTGACTCCAAAAAACCTGTGAAGGTGAGAAAAGTATAGGGCAGTTTCTGCGCGGAAATCCCAGGAATTCTGCGGTCATTCGTCACACGACTTTACGCTCCGACGCATGAGCCGGCCGCCACGAGCGTGGAGCATACGGTCCCCCGCGTAGCTTGCTCTTGTATCCTCAAGAAGATGCGACTCGCATAATTGCCAGTCGAGAGATTGAGATTCGAATGCCTTCAATGCACTACAGCACGCAATTCCTGCTTTCGGCACTCGATGCGGTGCAGTTCCCTGCCCCCACCGTGGCGGAAATCGCATTCCTCGGCCGATCGAATGTCGGCAAATCGAGCCTGCTGAATGCCCTCGTGGGCGAGAAGGCCGCCAAAGTCTCGCAGACTCCAGGCCGGACCCGCGCCATCAACTTCTTTGCATTGCTAGATCCGCGCCAGCAAAGCAAGCTCATCTTCGCCGACCTTCCCGGCTACGGCTACGCCAAAATCTCGAAATCGATTTCAGCTGAATGGCCGAAGTTCATCGACCCCTATCTCGCCGAGCGCGAAACCCTGAAACTCTGCGTCTGCCTTGTCGACTCCAACGTCCCTCCACAGCCCAACGACGGCAAGCTCATCGATTGGCTGCGCCACGTTGGCCGCGACTTCCTCGTAGTAGCGACAAAGACAGACCGGCTCAGCGGTAACGCACGCACACGAAACCTGCTTTCGATCCGGAACGCATTCGGATTGGATGAAGTGCTGCCCGTATCGGCGAAAACCGGCGCCGGTGTGAAGGAACTGTGGAATCGCATCGAATCTGCAGGCTCCGAAGTAGCCTAGGAAGTTGCAACCGGCACAAGTCGAAACACTTCTGTCTCGCCGCCGATCGCCAAGCCCGCCGAGACTTCCGTTTGGATTTCTCCGTCCTGCACCTGCGCGGCAAACCTGCCGATGATCTGCCTCGCCGAATCCGGCTCGCAATAGAGTACCCGCCGAGCCTGAGCAATTCGCCCGCAGTAACGCGGAGACAAGCGAATCCAGCGCTGCGCTCGCCGATCTGAGGAAAGGCAATCCTGCGCAATCGCATCCAGTCTCGGCATCCAGCGCGCGGCAGCCTGCGCCGCCTGCCACGTAACAAATGCCAGGCCCGCATCCGGCGCCGTGAGTTCAACCCTACGGCTCCCTGCCCCGAACTCCGGCACATCACGCCGTTCTCCGTGCGATCCTTCAAACACAAGGTCAGGCACTACGCCGCGTTCCATCATTTCGCGTTCAACAGCAGAGGGCGCCGCGCCTACACAAACCGCCACCGTCGCGCTTTTACGAACTTCGTTTTTCAGAATGCGCAGAGCCTCGTCCAGCGTCGTAACAACAAAATCGACGACGCCATCGCGAATTACGACCTTCTGCGCCGTCAAATCCGCGGTCGCCGCCAAGGTCGCACAGCCTGAAACATTTCCAGCGATCACCATGGCGCGGCCATGCAGATCCAGTTCGCCCGCATACAGAAGCCTGCCGCCGAGCGTTGGTTCCTTCCCCTCGTCGCCGGCATTCACGCTCGCCGCGTCACGCAGCAAGGCGCAGTAGAGGCCGCAAGCCTCAACCTGCAACCGGTCTGAAGTTGCAGAAGCGGAGTCGGAAGCCAAAGGGGTCTCCACGTGCCGGCGCGAACTATCCGGGTCAGTCCTTGATCTGTTCCACCATGTTCATTTCCCGAACAAACAGGATCAGTTCACCCGGTATCGCCGTAGTTTTGAACTTCTCGTTCGCTTTGGACTTGCCACATCCATTCACCATCACCAGTCCCTTTGACATGATCTCCGGCACCAGATACCAGACATCGCCAAACGAATTCTTGGCCTTGTCGCAGTTGACATAGATGTCCATGGAGTTGTGGTACGCCAGGTGGAGCGCTATTTCATGCGTGTCGGCTGGAATGCTCAGCTCAGCGGTGCCGTCTTCATTAGCCTTCACCCAGTCAGGATGCAGCGTGGTTTGGTGATCCACGCGCACCTGATAACCGGTAGGCATCAATGGCTTCCCCGATTTTCCGTCGAATACTTTAATGATGATCGTCTTGGTGGGTTCAGCCGCGTGCAGTGCAGCGCCCTGCACCATCAACCACACCAGAAGCAAAGTTCCAATCGTTCTCCGAGCCATTCTTATCCTCTCGCGATTACCACGCAGAGTACGGCTGCCCGTCAGATCCTGTCTCTTGCGACCCTGAGTGCACATCGTCGATGCCTGGATCGGTTTGATCCAGTGAGTGCAACGAATCACTCACGCCGGTGACCCAGGTCTCGCGCGATTTCGTCATCGGATCTTCGGGGATGACCTTGAGGTATCCATCCTGCACCAGGTCATCGAGCGATTGAGGCGCCTTCTGCTTATCCATGGTGTAGGAGTCAATTGCAGTACGCATCACGCGCAAGTCTTCCTTGAGCACCGCTTCCTGCGCAGATTTAATCGCAGCTTTAAAGCTCGGGATCGCAAGCGTCGTCAAGATGCCGATGATCATCATCACGATCATCAACTCCATCAGCGTGAAGCCCGCTTCCTGTTTTCGTCTGCTGCGCATCTGTACTTCTATTCTCCTACACTCATCGTGCTTCGTTCGCGTCTTATCGGCGACCAGCTTACCAATCAGAATACTTCGTACCATCCAGCGCCGTTCCCGTCGACTTCGAATACACATCGAAGACACTTTGCCCGCCATACGAATCGGACTTCGGATCGTCCTGCATCGAGTGCATTCCCCACTCGGCCTTGCCCGTCATCGGATCAACAGGAATTCGGCGAAGAAACTTCACCTTCTTGCCCTGAATATCCACCCCGTTCACCAGCGTCTCAAGATCCGGCGGATAGTTCTGGCTCTCGACCTTCGTCTGGATCGCACCTTTATCTGCAGCGTCCTTGTAGTGATCGATAGCGTCGCGCATCGCCCAAAGGTCGCGCCGCAGTTCGCGCTCATTATCCCGTTTGACTTTGAAGCGGGCAATGGGGATGGCCGCCGACGCAAGGATCGACAGGATCGCTACGGTCACGATCAGTTCAACCAGAGTCAGGCCGCGTTCCGAATTTCTCCGGCTTGGCCGTAACCGGCTTGGCCGCTCAACCTTCATCTGCTCAGTGCTCCTACTGCACAACGACCGTGGCTTGCGAGGTTTGTGCCTGCAACGGCTTGCCCGCGCTGCTCATTGCGCCGGCGCGCGTAATGCTGATGTCGCTCTGGCCCTTTGCCGTCGCCTGAAATGTAAGGACGCAGACCACACCCGCCCCGCTCACGCCGGGTGCTCCCGGTGGCCGCGAAACATTCAAGGTAAGATTCCCGGGTCCGTCGTCGCGATGAGCCATCGAAACAATTTGCCCATCCCGATTCAGCAAGTCGCCATCCCCCACATTTACCAGGGAAATCTTCGAGGGATCGTATTGAATCTGCAAGGGCACAGAGGAAACATCCGCTCCACCCGTCAGAACCACAGGAACCTGGAACGTCGTCCCGCTGATCACAGTTCCCGGAGAATTCAACATCAGGTTGACCTTCCCTCCAGGCGGCTGCGAACCCGGCGGCGGAGTCGCTTCGGTCACTGCACGATTGACCTCGGCTGCTGCCCCACCCGCATTGGCTGATGCGCGCATCTGTTCCAGTGCTTGGGTCGCGGCGCCCTCAGCGCTGGTTGCCCCTTGCACCGTCCCTATCGTCGAACGATTCCCCGGTGGTGTGCTTACCACGGGGGGACCTCCGCCATCGGACACGTGACGCAATTCAACTGAACTCGTGCCGGGCCCCGTATCAATCGTGCGCAAATTCGCCGCGGTAAGCTCTTGCGAACGAACCACGTGTGGTATCACGAGGAAGACAATCTCATCATCTTGCTTGATCTTATCGTGCGATCCGAAAAGATACCGCAGGATCGGAATCTGGCTGAGCCCCGGAATGCCACTCCAGTTGTCCTGAATCTGCGTTTCGTTGATCCCGCCCAGAATGTTGGCTTCACCCTCGCGCAGGCGGATCGTCTGCTCTGCAACGCGCTGGCTCAGAATCGGCTCGGTGACGCCGCTGATCGTCACGGATCCGCTCTGCGCGGAGACATCGATCTTGATCTTGAGCGTCACGTCGCGGTCAAAGTGGACCGTGGGCGTCACCTCGATGTTGACGCCCACGTCCTGATACTGGAACTGCGTATTTACGAGCGAGCTCACAAGCGCTGTCGCCGCCCCCGTCTGATACGAACCGGTCGCAATTGGAATGCGCGAGCCGATCTTCATAGTCGCCTTCTGCTGGTCGGCGGCGCGAATGCGGGGATTCTGAAGAATCTTGGTGTTGTTGTCAGTCAGCAGCAGGTTGGCCGTAACGGTTCCCACTGTGACTGCAAAGTCATTCGAAGTCAGGTGCGCACAGATTGTTGAGGGTTAGATTGTTGTTGGTCGAATGCTCGGAGTACAATTCGTGCTTCCTGTCGGGACAGGTGTCGGTAGTGACACTTGGGCGCCACCAGCGCAACGCCGACGCTGCCAGGCCACGCGATACCGAGATTTCTCTCCCAGTTCTTGCTGACCTCAAGTATGGCAATATCGACGACAACTTCGGGCCGGGCCTTGTCGAGATCATTGACGAGCTTTTGCGCCAGCAGCAACTCATCGGGCGTCGCCCTCATCACGATCGCATTCTGGCTCGCCACGCCGTAAACCTTCGCATTCGGCATCACATTGCGCAGTGCGGTCTGTACGTCCTGCATGTCGTTTTGTTGCCATGCGTTCGAAAGTAGAACGTCTGCACCGCCTGCTCATCGAGCTCAGCACGCTTTGAGCGCGTATTCGCTGCTACAAAAATCGTGTTCTGAGTAATAGGCCGCCAGAACGTCCCCGAGAGCGTGCCCACAATGCGCAGAGCATCCATAAGCGAAACATTGTTCAGCTCAACCTGGATGCGTTTTGAAATGTAATCCGGATCAAACAGAACATTCACGCCTGCGGTCTTGCCGATCGCCTGGTACACGAGTTTCGAATCTTCCGACATATGCAGAGAGAGAGGCTCGTTCGACATCGGCTTCAGTTGCGCCGGCGAACCGATAGCTTCAACGTCCCCGCGCGTCTGCGCACTCATCGGAGCCGTGCTCGGCACTGCTGGCTGCTGCCCGTGGCTGGCGCGAATCTTGCCGATCTCCTGCAGAGCGGCTTCGCTGCTTGGATCAATCTCGTTGGCGCGCAGAAATTCAGCCAGAGCGCCCTGTTCATCGCCGGATGCCAGCAGGTTGCGCCCCTTGGTCACGTGCATTGAGGCATCGGTGAACCGCACGCGATAGTACGCCGTGCGATACGCCTCGTTCTTGGGTGACAACTGGAAGGCCTTCTGGAAGTTCTGATAGGCCGCATCGAAATCGTCGCGCGCTTCGGCTGCCTGCCCCTGCTTGTAGTAGGTATTTGCCGATTGCGCAAACACACGCGCCGAACCCGCCCCAAGCAGAGCGAAGACTCCGGCAATGAGAATCCAGTGACGAAATTTCGAAACGAAGGGGACGCTGCGTGCCGAGGACTCTAAGCGGCTTTTCATCGGACTCCCAGGCGTCTGCAAGGACTGGCCATCATCGTCAGACCCGCATGGGTTGACCATGGTCCCTTCGACGCTAGCATTAACATATATTCCGATATTCTTGCTTCCTGCCAAAACGATGCCCCATTCTAGCAAAGCCCCAGTGCAATATGGGGGTTAGCGTTGCAATGCTACGATGAAAGTTTAAGGGACTTTCCCCCATGGCGCGCCAAACCAGCCACACTATCGTACCCCCTGATCGCTCCGGCCCCCCAAAACAGGCTCGGCCGCGAGACCCCGTGGCCTCCGGCGAGCGCGATGCCGCCCATAACCGTGCCGCCAGCCACAACTACTTTCTGCTTGAGAAATTCGAGGCCGGGCGTCGCCCTCCGGGGAACCGAAGTTAAATCCATCCGCGAAGGAAAGGCGAACCTCAAGGACTCCTACGGCCTCATCAAGGACGGGGAAGCCTTCCTGCTCAACCTGCATATCGGTCACTATTCGCATGGCAATATCGCCAACCACGACGAAACCCGCACACGAAAGCTGCTGATGCACAAGGACGAAGTTAGGCGGCTGATGGCTAAGACGCAGATCAAAGGTCATACGCTCATCCCCACCCGCCTTTACTTCAGAAATGGCCGCGTCAAGTGCGAACTGGCCGTCGCCAAGGGCAAACAGGACTGGGACAAGCGCGAAACCGAGCGCCGTCGCGAAGCCGACCGCGAAGCCCGCGCAGCCGTCAACGCCAGCAAACACCGCATGGGCCGCTGATCCGCCGGAGCCCTCCCGCTGAGGCACGAAGCTTCCGGGCCCGACTTTCAGCTTGCTGAAAACTCGATGGCCATTGTTTTGTAACAAGGACATGGCTTCAGCCAGGCCGCAAGCGCAACAAAATAAGTGACGGGCTTTAGCCCCTGCGGTTGCTTCGCTTGGCCTGTACAGATTTTTCACCCGCTCGATGTTCTGAAATGCCGGGATACAAAATGCCTCATCATTTCTTGTCCGCGACAAAGTAAACCAGCAGCGTCCGCCCATCGGAAGTGAACTCGCTTCCCGTCGCCGTCTTCGCTTTCAGCACAGGATCAGCGGGCGTTATGTAATCGGTCTTTACCACTGTCCCGGTCTGCATGAGGCTGTCGCGGATGTAGTCGCGTTCGCCGTCGGTATTCGAGTCGATTCTGTGCGTGATGCCGTTTTTGGTGCGCTGGTCGCGGTCAAATCCGATGTCGTGCGTGCCGGCTCCTGCCCACACTGTCTGCCCTTCAAGATCGAACGGCGCCTTCCACAGGCGAAAGTGATGTCGCGAAGCCACTACGCGCAGCGGATCGGCTTGTGCATAGCCGAAATCCTGCGCGCGCCCGTAGAGGCGCAATTCGCTCATCGGCACCGTCACGTAGGCCTGCTTGGAGAGCGAAGACAACAATCCACTCAGCACCGCGTCCTGATTTGTGCGGTCCACGACAACCCATCCAGCGGCCTTAAGCGCCGACTGCACCTCATCCTGTGATCCGATCAGGATGAAATTCACCCTGTCGCCGGGCGCACCATTCGGATCACTGACCCGCCGGGGAACTGAATCGATCAGCTTCTGCGGGAACGGTGGCACCTTTACTTCGGCTTTCGCCGCAGCGGTGGCTGCGGTCCGCTCAATCGTGACGTGGTAAGAGCCGGTCGCGTTGTCGAACGATGACTGGTTAATTGCGACAAAGAGGCGCCCATCGACAGGCGACTGGCGCGAAACCTGTGCTCCGATCAGGAAAGGCCGGGCTGCATCGCTGGACCCGATGCGCCCAATAAGTGCACCGCGCCCGGCATCGTTGAACTGGAAGACACGCACCAGATCGGCAAAACCGCGCGGCAGACCCTCTGGACCGTTGGCCTGGCGCGCATTGGAATACTGGAGTTGTCCGGTCGCGCTGACCTTTAGCGTGTCTGCCGCCTTGAAGTCGATGCTTGTGTCGACCCACCCGTCAGCTGGCTTGAGATCCAGTTCATGGGTCTGCGCGCTCAGGGGCGCCAGCCACAACAAGACCAGGCCAAGGAGGGACTGTTCGAACCATGGTCACCTCCTCCAGATCGCATTGGCAAAGTAGAACGCAAGACGGCCTCAGGCTTTCGATGCATCTTCGACTCGCCTCAGATCAGCGTCAACATGGTAATACGTCCCCAGCCTGCCTCAAAGAAGCAGACCGGGTTCTGCCCGGATTGTCGCCCATCGTGAAGTTTCGCGTTCGCCAGATCACCCGGGACTGGCCCTGCTTCCAAACTTCCGCATCGGCGATGATCCAGGCACTCGTCCTCGTAGGGCCAGATAAATGGAGTAGACTCTGACCCACGCAGTGATTGAGGAAAAGCCAATGAATGTTCAGACCTATGCTGGAGTGATGCTTGCTCTTGTCTCGGCGTCACTGGCTCAACTTGCCCGCACGCAATTGGGAAATTCGTTTTCCGTGACTCCAAAGGCGAAGGATCTCGTAACGCACGGCCTGTACTCGCGCCTGCAACATCCGATGTACCTTTTTGTCGACTTGACGATCTGTGGAATAGCTCTCGCAGTCCATCAGTGGTACGTGTTACTGCTGCTTGTGATCTTGTTGCCACTCCAGATAAAGAACTCTTATAAAGAGCACCGTCTTCTTCATGAGAAATTCGGTGAACGATTTGAGACATATCGTCGAGCTACATGGTTCTGAGCGCTTAGTCGGTCAATCGGACCCTTGGCAAGTCTTCGCCACGCGAAAGCCATGGAGGCGACCCGCCCACCCGGGAAAACCTCTCCCCTCTTCGCAATGAAATAATGATCCAGTATGAAGACTGAACTTTCCTTCTCCCCCCTCGCCCAGATCGAAACCGAACTCCTCGCCGTCACCGCCATCGACACCCAGACCGCCAAGGGCCCCGACGTTAAGCCCGCAGCCGGTCCTGCTGACGAACGACGAAGCCGTCCGCGCCGCCGCAGCTGCGGTGCTCTCCAGCGGCGAATTCAAGGCCGGCGCCAACGAGGCGGTCCTCCTCCACGCCCCCGCCGGACTGAAAGCCAAACGGCTCCTCATCGTCGGCCTCGGCAAGAAGGCCAAAGCCACCGTCCACTCCGTTCGCAACGCCGCCGGAACCGCCGTGCGCTACACCAAGCCGCGCGCCATTCGCGAACTCGACATTTGCGCTGCCTGAAGCGCCGCAAGACCTGGGCCTGACGCTCCCCGCAATGCCTGCACACGCGCCGCCGTTGAAGGCGCCTTCGTCGGCGACTTCGATCCCGACACCTATCGCAGCGAGCGCAAAGACGTCAGCGTCCATTCCTTCACCCTCGCCGCCCCGTCCAGCAGCCGACCAACCCGCCATCCGCACCGCCTTCAACGAAGGCGTCATCATCGGCGAAAGCCAGAACTTCGCCCGCACGCTCGTCAACGAGCCCGGCAACAAGCTCACCCCAACCGTCCTCGGCCAACGCGCCGCCGAGATGGCCTCAGAAGCCGGCCTCAAGTCCGAGGTCTACTCGACCGACAAGCTCCACGAACTAAAAATGGGCGCCTTCTGGAGCGTCTCGCAGGGCTCCGCCGAGCCGCCTGCGCTGATCGTCATGAAGTATGAACCGGAAGGCGTGCACCGATGGACCCGTGCTCGGCCTCGTCGGCAAAGGCATCACCTTCGACACCGGCGGCATCTCCATCAAGCCCGCCGACAACATGGAGAAGATGAAGTACGACATGGCCGGCGGCGCCGCCATGATCGGCGCCATGCGCGCCATCGCGCTCCTCAAGCCGAGGGTCCGCGTCATCGGCATCGTCTGCGCGGCCGAAAACATGCCCGACGGCAAAGCGCAGAAACCCGGCGACGTACAAACCGCCATGTCTGGCAAAACCATCGAGATCATCAACACCGACGCCGAAGGCCGCCTCGTCCTCGCCGACGGCATCACCTACGCCCGAAGCCTTGGCGCGACCCACCTCATCGACGCGGCCACGCTCACCGGTGCCTGCGTAGTCGCACTCGGCATGATCAACGCCGGCGCCTTCTCCAACGACGACGCCACCTTCGAGAAGTTCCAGTCCGCGCTCTCGCAGATTCCGGCGAGAAGTTCTGGCGCCTGCCGCTCGCCGACGAGTACTACGACATGATCCGCAGCGACATTGGCGACATCAAGAACACCGGCGGCCGCTGGGGCGGAGCCATCACCGCAGCCGAGTTCCTCCACGCCTTCGCCGAAGACACCCCGTGGATCCACCTCGACATCGCCGGCCTTGCCTGGATCGAAGACAACAAACCCTTCATCGCCAAAGGCCCCAGCGGCGTAGCCGTCCGCTCCATCCTGGAATGGGTTCGCAGCTACGAATGAGGCAGCAATGAGCTCTTAGCTGTTAGCTGAACTGCTTTGCGCCGGCGAAGACGCAATTTAGCCGCGGTCGCTTTCGCGACGTCTTGATTTCGGCACGAAGTGAAGCTAACGGCTATTAGATTGTCCCTACACGCCCACGATCGTCCCATCGTCATCCACGTCGATCGACATCGCCCGCGGATGGCTCGGCAATCCCGGCATCAGCATCATGTTTCCTGAAACCGCGACCACAAACCCTGCCCCGGCAGAAAGAGACACATCCTTCACGTGCAATGCCCATCCCGTCGGCGCTCCCATGCGCTTGGGATCGTCAGTGAGCGAGTATTGCGTCTTGGCGATGCAAACCGGCAGCCGTCCAAATCCCCATTCCGCATAGCGTTCAAGTTTCGCGCGCGCCACGTCGCTGAACGTCACTCCATCCGCTCCATAAACCTGGATCGCGACCTTCAAGATCTTTACGTCGAGCGCATCTTCCAGCCCGTACACCGGCTGTATCTCCGGCGTCGGATTCGTCTCGATCGCCGACACCACTTTGTGAGCCAGGTCCACTGCACCTTCGCCGCCTTTCGCAAAAGCCTCAACCAGCGCGCACGGCACACTTTGCAGCGAACATTCCGTAGCGATCATCTCAAGATCTTCCGGCGTATCCGTCGGGAAGCGATTGATCGCGACAACCAGCGGCACCCCGTATGCACGCAGCGTCTTGATGTGATGTTCGAGATTGGCAAAGCCGGACTCCAGCTTGCCTTCACCCTGCGCGCGCAGACTCTGCGCAGTGACAACAAGAACTGCGGCCGCCGGCTGAATACCGGACAAACGCATCACGATGTCGAAATACTTCTCCGCACCGAGATCGGCCGCGAATCCGCACTCGTTCACTACATAATCAGCCAGCCGCACGCCCATCTTGTGCGCAAGAATGCTCGACGTACCATGCGCGATGTTGCCAAAAGGCCCTGTGTGCACGAGCGCTGGCGTGCCCTCCGTGGTCTGCACAAGATTAGGCTTGATCGCATCGTCGAGCAACGCCAGCATTGCGCCGGTAGCTCCCAGATCACCAGCCGTAACTGGCTGCCCCGAACGCGATGGCCCGACAACAATGGAATCGATGCGATGGCGCAGATCGGCGCGGCTCGATGCCAGCGCCATGATGGCCATGATTTCCGATGCGGCGGTAATGACAAAACCGGTTTCGCGATTCGCACCCTCGCCCTTCACGCCCACGCTTACCGTCACATGGCGCAGCGCGCGATCATTCATATCCATCGTGCGCGGCCACGTAATCTGCGCAGCATCGAGCTCAAGCGCGTTGCCGAAAAAGAGATGCGAATCGATCATCGCCCCCAGCAGGTTGTGCGCCGCCGTGATGGCATGAAAGTCGCCATGGAAATGCAGGTTGATCTTCTGGCTCGGTTCCACCTGCGACAGGCCGCCGCCCGCCGCGCCGCCCTTCATCCCGAACACCGGCCCCAGCGACGGCTCACGCGAAGTGAGGATCGACTTGCACCCTATGCGCTCCAACCCTTGCGCCAGGCCAATCGAAACCACGGTCTTGCCCTCGCCCGAAGTCGTCGGCGTAGTCGCGGTAACGACGATCAGCTTGCCGCGAACCGGAAACGCCGGATTGTCCAGCAGATTCAGGTTGAGTTTCGCGCCATAGGCGCCAATCGGCTCGTATTCGGCCGGCAGAAGCGAGAGTTTCCTGGCAATCTCTTCGATAGGAAGGAGCATGTGTGTTTCGAGAACGGTGTGATCCATTAGCCTGTCCTTTTATCTCTGACCGTCGAGCAATATACTCCCGCTGCCCGACGACCTGCTTGTGACGCAGGCTACACAAGCATTACCGATGCGTTACATCGCTTCGGGGCTTTCGATGCCGAGCCATTCAAGCACAGTGATGAGTTCCCGCATGGTGATGGCGGCCGTAGCCAGAAGAAACATTCTGCGTTCGGGGTCTAACTCCGTCAATACGTGGTGTTTATGGTAGAAATTGTTGAATTCCTGCGCCAGTTGGAAGGCATGCTTTGCCAGGTAAGCAGGCTCTGAAGTGGCAATGCACTGGTCCAGCACCGACGAGCGGCGACCCGCTCGCAACCAGAGTGACCAGATATCCTCGCCCGCTTCGCCCATCAAGAATGCGCCAGGGTCGGAGCCGCGCAAATTCCCGCAACACAGCCTCAGGCGTGATCGATCCTTTCCGGAAAATGTTGCGCGCGCGCACCACGGCGTATTGAATGTAAGGTCCGGTCTCGCCCTCGAAGCTGAGTGCATCCTTGAAGTCGAAAGCGATCACCGAATTGCGCGTGTACTTCAACATGAAGTAGCGCAGAGCGCCAATCGCAATCTGCTCGGCGATCACCTGCGCGTTCCTGCTCGTCGCGCGATGTCTGGCGCGTATCCACTTCAAAGCGCGTCGCCGCGATCAGCTTGTCAATCAGATCATCGGCCTTCACGCCGAATCCCTTGCGTCCGCTGACCTCGATATAGGGTCGCGCGCTATCTTCTTCCGCCACTTCATAGCCAAGTTCCGCAGCGCATCGCGGAGTGAGCGCCACCATCTCGTAGCCGAAGTGCGTGTAGTGGTCGGCTTGCTCGGTGTAGCCCATCCCGCGCAGCGCCTGGATGACATTCGCCTGCGGATCGGACTGCCGCGAATCAATCACGTTGTAGATAGCCTGCGCGCCGCCGAAATGCGGATGCGGCTCCTCGCCCTTTTCCGTTGAGATCCAGCACTCATGGTCCGGATAGGCGAAGAACTTTCTGTACCCAAAATCGCGCCCCAGAAGTCCGAACTTCCAGAGGTGATAGGCAATATCCTTGCCCACGTATGTAACGGTCCCATTCGAGCGGACAATCACCTTCGCGTCTTCGTCCACTTCCTTCGCGCCGGCTTCACCCTGTCCGTTCGTAGCCGCGCCGCTCCGAGACATCACCCAGCAGCCCTTGTTCTTGCCCTCGTTTTCGAAGTAGAGCACGCCCTTCTGCTTCAACTGCTCGAAAGCCAGCGCCCAGAAATTCAGGTGCAGAATCTCGCTCTCGCGCGGCAAGAAAGTCGTACTCGATGCCGAGGCGCAGCATCGTTTCCAGATGCCGCCGCAGCACGGCCGTCGAAATCAGGTCTGCCACCGCAGCCGTCTCATTGCCGCCCTGCTCAATCTCATGCAGCGTCGCGTAGCGAAGCTTCTTCCGCGCCTCGTTCTCTTCAGCGGTGCCGCTGGTGTACCACTGCGAAGTGCGTGCATAGAGGTCCCAGCAATAGAAGTCGACGCGCTGAAAGTGCAGTTCGCAGATCTTCAACAAGCGCGCGAATTTCAGCCAGTGATTTCTTCTCGAGGTGCAGGAAACCCACGACCACGTCGGCAACCTGCACGCCCGTGTTGTCGATATAGTTTTGCACCGCGACCTGGCGCCCCGCCGCGCGCAGCAGTTTCACAAACGTATCGCCGAGAATTGCATTGCGCAGGTGCCCGATGTGCGCAGCCTTGTTGGGATTGATGCTCGTGTGCTCGACAAGCGCGTGTATATCCGACTTGACCGGCTCGGAGTCCTCACCGCTCGTCATCATGCGGACCGCCACCACCCGATCGAGATACGCATTGATGTACCCGGCGCCAGCGATTTCGAAACGAGGCAAAGCCGCGCGGCGTGCCTAGCTCGGCGACAATCTCCTGCGCGATGACCTTCGGCGCCTTCCTCAGTTTGCGGGCGAGCTCAAAAGCGATCGGAGTAGCCAGTTCACCGAACTTCAGATCCGGCGGAGTCTCCAGCGGAATGTTTTCGACCGTGAGGTCGTACTTGGCTTTCAGCACATCGCGCAGATGCGACTCAAGCCGGTTCTTCAGTTCCTGATACACGGATGAATGCCTCGGAAATCCTTGATTATCAACGCTGATTCTAACAGACGTTGTCCTTTCCAATGCTCGATTCAAGAACGTCAGTAACGCGACAAAAGACACCCTTCCTGCTCCCGCAACACGGCTGAATTGCACGCTGATCTCGAGATGGACGCAAGGAATCACTTGACCCTGGAACCGGCTCCAGGGTTCATACTTCTCCCATGACCGAGAAGCCGAAGGCGTTCCGTTCGGGAGAGTTGGCGCGGGCCGTCGGCATCAGCACCGATGCGTTGCGTCACTACGAAAGGCTCGGCGTTCTTCCCAGGGCGCCGCGAAACTCGTCAGGATATCGCCTGTATCCACCGGAAAGCCTCGAGCGCGTTAAGACCGTGCGTCATGCCCTGCAACTCGGATTCACACTGCCCGAGCTTGCCGAGATCCTTCGCATCCGGGACCATGGCGGAGCTCCATGCAAGCGCGTGCTCGGAATGCTTCAGGAGAAACTCGACGCGCTTCAACAGCGCATCGCTGAATTGCAGCAGACACAGAAGTACATGGAATCGATGGTGAGCGATTGGCGCTCGCGGGTCGCCCGGAGTCAAGTCCGGAGAGAAAGCATTTCTCCTGCATTCGCTGAATGGCGCACCGGCCTCGGCAACCGCGATTCGAGAACCACTGAGGAGGAAGAAACAAAGATGAAGAAACCGATACATGTACTCATTTCGATTTTTTTGGCTGCGGCGGCTCCTCGGTTGTGGGCCCAGGCACCTGCGTCTCCAGACCAGCCATGCCCGATGCACGCAACCCATGCCGATCCCCACGACCATCAAACACATTGTCGAGAACCATGGCGATCAGGCGATGGGCTTCCCGCACGACAAAACCACCCACCATTTCCATTTGTCTGAGACAGGCGGATCAATCAACGTCACGGCCAACGACCCCAATGACTCAGCAGATATCCAGGCTATTCGGATGCATCTCGAGCACATTGCCGCGGCGTTTGCAGCCGGCGATTATTCCACCCCAATGTTTGTGCACGACGAGGTGCCTCCCGGCGTCACATCCATGAAGATCCTGAAGGATCAGATCCACTTCCGCTATGAATCAATCGATGCCGGAGCTCGTGTGGCGATTGCTTCCGATAACCCTTTAGCGCTCGCTGCCATTCACGATTTCCTTCGATTTCAGATCACAGACCATCGCACCGGCGATCCCCTACAGGTGCAAGCCGCAAAGTGAAATGATGGGCAGTCGCCATGCCGTAAGATGAAGAGGATGCTGCTTCTGGCGTGTAATTGAAGCTTCAGCCAGAAGAAGCCCACGGAATTCATGGCCAACCCGATCCCAGTTCATCCCGCTTCTACCTCACCACGCCCATCTACTACGTAAATGCGCGCCCACACCTGGGCCACGCGTACTCGACCATCGTGTGCGATGCAATCGCGCGCCGCAAACGTGCCATGGGCATCGATACCTGGTTCCTCACCGGAACCGACGAGCATGGGCAAAAGATCGAGCGCTCCGCCAAGCTGGCTGGCTGCACTCCGCAGGACTTTGCCGATAAGATTTCCGCCGAATTCCGCGCGCCTGTGGGATCGCCTCGGCCTCACGTACGACGATTTCATCCGCACCACCGAGGAGAGACACAAGCGCGGCGTACAAAAACTCTTCGCCACCCTGCGCGACCGCGGATTCGTCTACAAGGGCTCTTACACGGGCCAGTATTGCGTCTCTGACGAAGCGTGGGTCGATGTACCTCCCGGCGCGCCATGCCCCGACTGCGGTCGCATTACCGAAACCGTCAGCGAAGAGAACTACTTCTTCAAGCTCTCTGCCTTTGAGCGCAAATTGCTCGAGTTCTACGAAGAGAATCCCGGCTTCATGCAGCCGGAGTCCACGCGCCGCGAGGTCATCTCGTTTCGTGCGCAGCGGACTCGCGGATCGTCTCCATCAGCCGAACCGCTTCAACTGGGGTATCCCGGTTCCCGGCGATGAAGAGCACGTGATCTATGTCTGGTTCGATGCGCTGGCAAACTACATCACCGCCCTCGGGTATGGCTCAGATGATCCGACGACCAGCGTTCAAAAGATTCTGGCCGGCCGACATTCATCTCATCGGCAAGGAGATCAGCCGCTTCCACTGTGTCTACTGGCCCGCGTTTTTGATGGCCGCCGGCATTCCCGTCCCTCGTTCAGTAAAAGCCAATGGCTGGCTGCTCTTCGATCAGGGCAAGATGTCGAAATCGCGAGGCAACATCGTCCGCGCCGACACCGTGCGCGAAGTGCTGGGCGCCGACGCTCTGCGCTACTTCCTGCTCCGCGAAATTCCCTTCGGCCAAGACGGCAACTTTTCGTTCGATGCATTAGTCCAGCGCTACAACGGAGACCTCGCCAACGGCTACGGCAACCTCGTCAGTCGCGTCGTCAACATGGTGCACAAGTACTTCGGCGGAGTCGTGCCGGAAGCTGGCGCGACAGACGCAAGCCGAGACCGCGCTTCAAGAAAATACGAGCAAAGCGATCGCCCAGTTTGCGCCAGCGTTCGACGAGCTCAATTTCTCTGAGGCGCTCAAATCCCTCTGGAACCTGGTCGCCGAAACCGATGGCTACCTCACCGCCAACGCCCCCTGGAAGCGCCCTGCCGACCGCGCAGAAGCTGATCACACCGCGCTGCAAGCCCGAGTGCTCGCCACGGCAGCCGAGGCTATCCGCGTAATCACTGCGCTCGTCTATCCCATCCTGCCCGACGCGGCATCCAAGGTGTGGCAGCAGCTTGGACAAGGCGAAATCGCAGACGCTGCGAAACAGTCATTTCTCACCAATCTGGCGTGGGGTGGATTGAAGGCCGGTACCCACTTCGGCGAGCCCGCGCCGCTCTTTCCCCGCGCTGAAAAGGACGCAGTCACCCGTATGCAAAATCTCGAAGACGAGAACAGCAAAAACGCAGTAGAGGCCGCCGGCGATCAGGAGAATGCTCCCAAGACAGCCCCGGAAGCTCCGACATCCGCTCTCGGGCGTCAGTCCTCATCCGGGTCCGCAATCGCCTGCCAGCGCGGTGAAAGCCGCTCCGGCCGCCACCTCTGTCCAATCGCCGGCGAGCACAGAAGACGGTCCAGCAGGCACGGCAATGATGCCCGCCACCTCCGCTCCTGGCGGTTCGGACAAACCGGTTGCCACTGCGCATGTTCATACAGTACCGGCCGAACTCACCAGCAGCCGCCTCGCTTCGACTCCCGCGCAGGTTTCGGAGAACAAGCCTCTGGATTCAAAGGAAACCACACAGGACCCTCCGACAGCGCCGACGCTTCCGGCGCTCATCACGATTGACGACTTTGCGAAAGTGGAGCTGCGGGTCGCGCAGGTGTTAGTGGCGGAGAGAATCCCCAAGGCAGATAAACTGCTGCGGCTGGAAGTGGATCTTGGCTACGAAAAGCGCCAGATCCTTGCCGGAATCGCGCAATACTACGAGCCGGAAAAGCTGATCGGCCGCAAGATCGTCATCGTCGCCAACCTGGCGCCTCGCAAGATGCGTGGATTGGAATCCAATGGCATGCTCCTCGCCGCCTCGTTGCCAACCGACGGCGCACCCGTGCTCGCAGGCTTCCTGGAAGACGTACCGCTTGGCGCGCGGCTAAAGTAGAAACGGAACAACAGACAAAGAGCCGGGGCGCCGTTGAGCAAATCGCCTCAGCACTCGCCGGAGGTCTCCGCTTGCTGATCGATTCCCACGCGCACCTCGACAGCCCCCGCTACGCCGAAGACCGCGAAGCGATGCTGCAGCGCGCCGCGAAGCCGGCGTAGGCGCGGTGCTCGCTATTGGCATCGGTGAGGGACCTGGCCGAAATGCATCACGCTCTCGACATCTGCCGCGAATTCAACGGCAAGCCCGGCATGCCCCGTCTCTACGCGAGCGCAGGAATCTACCCACACAACGCCGCCGAAGCCGATGAAGCAGCCCAGCCAAGCTCGACAGCCTTCTCGCCCAACCCGAGGTCATTGCCTGCGGTGAAATCGGCCTCGACTACTATCACGAAGGCGCCCCTCATCCCGTTCAACGCGAGGGGCTTATCCGCCAGCTCGAGATCGCCGCCGCGCGCAAGCGCCCCATCCTGATCCATTGCCGCCCGAAAGATGGTGACAACGGATGCGTGGGACGACCTCTTCGAAGTGCTGGATCGAACACTGGGCTTCGACCGGCCTTGGCGGCGTAATGCATTGTTTCGGCGGGGGTTGGGAGCAGGCGCGGCGCTCGCTCGATCAAGGTTTTCTAATCTCCTTTGCCGGCAACCTGACATACCCAAAGGCGCAACCCCTCCGCGACGTAGCTGCACGCAGTGCCAATCGACGGAGTATTGGTGGAAACCGACGCTCCGTGGCTGGCTCCGGTGGCGCTTCGTGGCAAACGTAATGAGCCTGCATGCATGACCCAGACCGCACAGACTCTGGCAGAGCTTCACAACATCTCACCGGCCGAAATGGCTGCCGCAACCACCAAAAACTTCACGCGCTTGTTCAACCTGCCAGCCTGACGTGGGAAACTGATAGAGTTGCAACTCCAATTGAGAGCGGCACAAACAGCAACCCAGGCTTCTGAAGGAACGGAATTTATGGCTCAGGAAAATTCATTCGACATCGTCAGCAAAGTCGACATCCAGGAAGTGCGCAACGCCATCGACCAGGCGATGAAAGAAATCCGCCAGCGCTTCGATCTGAAGGACTCCCACTCCGAAATCACGTCTTGAAGGCAACGACACCATTCAGATGGCGTCCTCGAACGAATACAAACTCGAAGCCATCAAGGAAATTCTTGGGCAGAAGCTCGTGAAGCGCGGAGTCTCGCTCAAGAATCTCACCTACGGCAAAGTCGAGCCGGCGATGGGCCAGAGCGTTCGCCAGAAGATCACCCTCCAGCAGGGCATCCCCACTGAGAAAGCCAAAGAAATTGTGCGTATCGTCAAGGATTCAAAAAAGAAGGTGCAGGCAAGCATTCAAGGCGATACTGTGAGAATATCGGGCAAAGACCGCGATGATCTTCAGGCCATCATTGCCACGCTGCGAGGCAAAGACCTCGGCGTCGAACTGCACTTCACGAACTACCGCACGAACTGACGAACGAGACTCGGAGACCATTGAGCACCCTGGCAATAGCGACGGCGAAAGAGGTTTTCGAACTGCTGCGAGAAGACCTCGTAGCAATCGAGCAGGAGTTGGGGCGCGACGCCGCCTCCAGCGTCAGCACCATCACCGAAATCGCCGAATACCTCCGCGAAGGCGGCGGCAAACGCATTCGCCCTTCGCTGCTGCTTCTGGCCGCGCATCTGCTTGACTACACCGGTCCAGCGCGCGATTCGCCTCGGCGCCGTTGTCGAGATGGTGCATACCGCAACTCTCGTTCACGACGACATCATCGACGGCGCATCGACCCGCCGCGGACGCCCCTCTCCCAACACAACCTGGGGCAACGAAAAATGCGTGCTCGCCGGCGACTGGCTCTACATGCAGGCCTTCAAGGTTGCGCTCGAAGAGAAAAACCTCCGCGTCCTCGATCTGCTTATTGCGCTGACGCAGCAGATGGTTGAAGGCGAGTTGCTGCAAATCCAAAAGCTCGGCAAAGCTGTCTCCGAAGCCGAGTACTACGACCTCATCTTCCGCAAGACCGCCTGCCTGTTTTCAATCTCAATGCGCCTCGGCGCAGTGCTCGCCGGCGCAACCGAAGCACAGGAAGAAAAGCTCGCGGCTTACGGACGTGCAGTCGGTCTTTCGTTCCAGATTGTCGACGATGTGCTCGACCTGACGGCGACTGAAGAAGTGCTCGGCAAGCCCGTTGCCAGCGATCTGCGCGAAGGCAAAACCACCCTCGCCGTCATTCACGCCTTCGATCACGGCACTGCGCGCGAGCGTCAGACGATTCAGCGCGTCCTCGACGATCGCAGCTTCGAATATGTAAGCCGCGAGCAGATTCGCGAAATCCTAGACCGCAACGGCTCCGTTGAATACGCGATGGCTGCCGCGGACCGCTACGCAGAGCAGTCGCGCCAGGCCCTTGCTTCCCTGCCCGACTCTGATTTCAAGCGTGCACTCCTCTGGGTTCCCGATTTCGTTGTAGCACGCGATAAGTAAGACTCCGCTCGTTCATAAATCCAAGCTTGAGCCACTCAATCCCTGGAGGCTGAGCCTTGCCCAAAAAAGCAAAAGAGATTTGGAATCAGGTCGACCAATACTTCACCGATGCGCTGATCCCCAACGCCGATGACTTCGGCGCGGCCCTCGTCGCTAACCGTGACGCCGGCCTTCCGCCCATTGATGTCACACCGCTCCAGGGGAAATTCCTCGACATTCTTGTCCGCGCCACAGGCTCCAAACGCATTCTTGAAATCGGTACACTCGGCGGCTATAGCACTCTCTGGATTGCTCGCGCCCTCCCCGATGATGGAGAGGTTGTCACTCTTGAGCTCGAGTCCCACCACGCTCACATCGCAAAACAAAATCTCGAAGCAGCCGGATTTGCAAGTCGCGTCGACCTCCGCATTGGCCCGGCTGCCGAATCCCTTGCGGTACTGGTGCAGAAACAAGTGGCTCCATTCGACTTCATCTTCATCGACGCCGACAAAGCTTCGTATCCCGACTATCTGCAATGGTCGCTGAAACTTTCCCGACCCGGCGCGCTCATCGTTGCCGACAACGTCGTCCGCGACGGCAAGGTGATTGACCCCGAAAATCCAGATCCATATATTCGGGGCGTTCGCCGTTTTACCGAGATGGTGTCGGCGGAGCCGCGTCTGCGCGCGACTGCCCTGCAGACCGTTGCGGGCAAGGGTTACGACGGATTCATCATCGCTGTCGTTTTACACTGAGACGCACACGCCCAGCGCAAACACTGCCAAATCGCAATCAGCTTCCTCGCTGTGCGAAATCGAATACATCGCATTTATTCGCGATGAAGCGCTCCAGTCGCGTGTATCCTCAGCACGTCCGCAAAAATTCGCCGGATCCCGCACCGTGATTTGCGATCCGGCTCGAAAAAGGAAGTTAGCACCGATGATGGCTCCTGCTTCGTCCCGTCTTCGCCGACTAATTCTGTTCGCCTCCTGTTCTTTCGCGTCTGTCGTTCTTGCCCTGGTCACCTGCGCCGGACATCTGAGCGCGGTTCACGCAGCCCAGGCGTCTCCTCCGCCGCTCAGGCCGCGTCCGCGTCGCCGCACGATATTGCTGATACATGGCAAGGCACGCTGCACGCAGGCCAGGACCTTCGCACCGTCGTCAAAATCACCAAGGACGATAAAGGCGCATACAAAGGAGTCTTTTACAGCCTCGATCAGGGCGGCAACCCGATCAATCTCGATTCCGTCACTCTTGTGGGCCAGGATATGAAGTTCGTCCTCAAGCTTGCCGGCCTTTCCTATGATGGAAAACTGAGCGCCGACGGAAAGACTATCGACGGAAGTTCCAGCCAGGGCGGCAATTCGCTTCCCCGTGCTGACCCGTACCACACCGGAGACTGCATGGGAAATCCCCAAACCGCAGCCGCCTCCAAAACCCATGGCCGCCGATGCCGACCCCAGTTTTGAAGTGGCCACCATCAAGCCCAACAACACAGGCGCAACCAGCATGCAGGGGCTCGTCATCCGCGGCCGCAAATTTATGACGCGCGCTTCATCGCTCGGCGACTTGATCTCCTTCGCTTACGAAGTGCAAGCCAAGCAGATCGTGAACGCGCCAGATTGGCTCGAGAAAGATCGCTACGACATCGAGGCCGTACCGGAGCAGGAAGGCGTTCCGAACCCTGAACAGATTCGGATCATGATCCGCAAACTCCTCGCAGACCGCTTCGCTCTCAAGTTCCACCACGACAAGCGCGACATGTCGGCGTATGTGCTCACTGTCGGCAAGGATGGCAGCAAGCTGAAACCGACGCAAATTCAAGGAAACCTGCCCGGCATCGGCATTCGCCCCGGCACCGGCGGCATCACGCTGAACATGGTCAATGCAACCATTAATGATTTCACGGGCTTCCTGCAGATTCTTGTGCTCGACCGGCCAGTCGTCGACAAAACTGAAATCAAGGGCCGCTACGACTATCAGTGCACCTTTACGCCCGATGATTCGCAGTTTGGCGGGCACCCGCCACCCATACCCCCGCAAGGCAGCAACAACGGCTCAACCGACACCGCCACCGCTGCCGCTCCCAGCCTCTATGACGCACTGCAGCAAGAGCTTGGGCTAAAGCTTTCGGCGGAGAAGACAGCTGTCGATGTCATCGCCATCGATAACGTGCAGAAGCCCACAGCGAACTAGCGGCCTCACGCGCTCGTCCTGAAAATTGAGTTTCGTCACAATTCGGTTGACCCGAAACAAACACCTGTGGTACCTATTACTACATCTGTAGGAGATCAATCCTGTGCCACAACCGAAATTGTCGAAGCTCGAATTCAAAATCATGGAGACACTCTGGACCAAAAGTGAGTGTTCCATCCGCGACATTCAGGAATCGTTTCCGCTGAAGAAGCGGCCTGCGTACACGACCATCCAGACGACGGTCTATCGGATGGAAGCCAAAGGCGTTGTGCATCGTCTGAAGAAGGTCGGAAATTTCCATATCTTTTCGCCGGCAATATCGCGGGATGCGGCACAGCGACGTCTCATGGACGACCTGCTGAACCTCTTCGGCGGAAGCGCTCAACCCGTCATGACGCACCTCATTGAATCGGGCAAGCTGTCGCTCGACGACGTGAAAGATGCAGAGCGCCTGTTGCGCAATCTCAGCAAGGAGCGGGAATGCATGACGCCTGGACTCTATACTCCCGAATGGACCCCATCCTTAACCGCTGCCCTGATCAACCATCTTTGGCAATCGACGGCCGTGTTGTTGGTCGCGTGGCTGCTGACGCTTTCGTTGCGGCCCAACCCAGCCCGCGTGCGTTACGCAATCTGGATGATTGCCTCGATCAAGTTCCTGTTTCCATTCGCGCTTTTAACCAGCCTCGGTGCGCGCTGGGCCACGCACAACCCCACGCCCCAGGTCGGCCCTTCGCTCCAAATCATCGTCGAAGAGATTAGCCAGCCATTCCGCCAGGGAAACATTCCCGACCCCGGTGCCGCAACGCTCACCTCAACGAGCCACTCACCCCACCTCACTTCCATACTGCTCGCCGCGGTGTGGATTTGCGGATTCCTGGCTGCGCTCGCGATATGGATCGTGCGATGGCGCCGCGCCGCCGCAATGGCGCGGAATGCCACGCCTGTTGCCACTGGCCGCGAATTCGATGCCCTTCGCTACGCAGAAAGAAACGCAAAGATCAAAAAACCGATTCCTTTGGTCTTTTCGTCAAGCGACGTAGAACCGGGAATCTTCGGAGTCATGCGTCCAGTTCTGCTTTGGCCCATCGGCCTCTCAGACCGGCTCGACGATATCCAGATCCAGGCGATTATGGCCCACGAAGTGGAGCACGTGCGGCGCCGCGACAATCTGACCGTGGCCATTCATGCTTTTGTCGAAGCGCTGTTCTGGTTCCATCCCCTTGTGCGATGGATGAGCGCAAAGATGAATGAAGAACGCGAACGGGCCTGCGATGAGAAAGTGATCGAACAAAACGCGCGCCCTGAGGCCTACGCGGAAAGCATCCTCAAGGTATGCGCCTTCTGCATGGAACCACCGACCCCGTGCGTCTCCGGCGTTTCCGGCGCAGACCTGAAAGAGCGCATCCTCCGAATCATGACAAGCCATTCAGGTGTCGCACTGACTGCCGCAAGAAAGCTCGCCCTCTCCGCAACCGCGGTGATGATTCTTGTCGCGCCCCTCGGCTTCGGAGTCCTGCGCGGACAAGCTCCCTCCGCCACACCGCGTCCCCGCAATCATCCGTTTCCAGCGCTGACCTGCCGAAGTTCGAAGTGGCGACATTCAAACCGAACACTTCGAGCGAAAACATGCACATGATCATGATGAGGCCTGATGGAGCCTCATTTAGAGGGATTGAAGTGCAGACGCTCCTGCAGTTCGCGTTTGGAGTCGAGCCCGATCGAATTGTCGGCGCTCCGAAATGGGTGCAATCAAACCGGTACGACGTCGAAGCCAAAGTCGCGCCGGAAGATGCTCCGAAGATAGATAAGCTCAAGGCGGAGCAGCGGCGCGCAATGTTGCTACCTTTGCTGGAAGATCGACTCAATCTGAAGTTCCACCACGAAACCCGCGAACTTCCGATGTACACATTGGTCGTCGCAAAGGGTGGTCCGAAGCTCACCGAATCAAAACCCGGCGAGCCCCTACTATTTTCGGATGGACACACCTCGGCGGCGCCGCCTGAAGGCGCGATGCCTCCGCCCGGCGGTCCGGGAGCAATTGCAAAACCCGATGGTCCACCAAAGGCGGGAAATCGGCCAGTAATTGGGGAGGGAATGCGGATAAATCCCGGCGGCATCGAGGCGCACGGAGGAAGTATCACTTTCCTATCCCACGCGTTGTCGAGAATTCTCTCGCGTACTGTGGTCGACAAGACCGGTTTGACTGGGACCTACGACTTCACACTGAACTGGACTCCGGATGAGAGTATGCGCAATTTCATGGGTGGCCCAGGAGGTGGCCCCGCCAATGGTGATGCCCCGCCGGACGCCGGTGGCCCCTCACTCTTTACCGCTCTGGAAGAGCAGCTCGGATTGAAACTGGAATCGCAGAAGGGTACGGTGGATGTGATCGTAATCGACCATATCGACGCACCGTCAGAGAACTGATCGGGAACATCGACAGACCTGCGGTGTCTAAATCATCAGGGGTCGGTCGAACTCAATATGCAAAAGGCTTCGCCGAATTGATTTCCAGCCAGAGTGAGCACATGACCGTGTGGCGCTGGTTCGCGAGGTGTTTGATCGCCATGCTGCTGTGCCTCTGCACGGCTGCCTCTGCCCGCGCCTCTCAGTATTACGGCCAGATTACCTTCGGCGGCCTGCCCGTCCCCGGCGCAACCATTACCGCAACACAAGGCTCAAAGACCTTCAGCGTCACATCCGATGAAGGCGGCGTCTTCCACTTCGACGATCTTCCCGACGGACAATGGAAGATCCAAGTCGCAATGTTGTGCTTCCAGCCAATCGATTCAGACATCACCGTCGAGCCGAAAATGTCCGCTGCAAAATATGAGTTCAAGCTGCTGCCCGCGGATCAATTGCGCGCGCTCGCAACAGCGCCTCCGCCGCAGCCAATAGCACCGAAGCCCGCTCTGCAAGCCGCGACTGAAAAGAAGCTTGAAGCCGGAGCGGCCCCGCCGGAAATGCCGAAACCGCCCGACGATGCGAATCAGGAAAGCTCCGATGGATTCCTTGTCAACGGCAGCGTCAACAATGCAGCCACTTCCCAGTTCTCGTTGAATCAGGCCTTCGGCAATCGCCGCTTCAATACCAAGAGCCTTTACAACGGCGGCTTCGGCCTCATCTTCGACAACGCATTCCTGAACGCGCGGCCGTACTCCCTTACGGGATTTGAAACTCCAAAGCCTTCTTACAGTCGCATCACGCTTGGCTTCACGCTGGGCGGCCCTCTCAAAATACCGCACCTGCTTCCACGCGGTCCAAACTTCTTTGTTGGCTACCAGTGGACGCGCAACAACACTGCACAAACCAATTCGGCACTCGTCCCCACGTTGGAGGAGAGAGCAGGAATCGTCGACGGAACAACTTTTCCCGTGAGTCCGCAGTCGGCATACCTGCTGCAGCTTTATCCACTGCCTAACATCAATGGAAACCCGTCCTACAATTTTCAGATTCCCGTATTGAACGCCAGCCATCAGGACAGCCTGCAATCGCGCCTGGATAAAACATTAGGCAAGCGCGATCAGCTTTATGGCAACTTCAACTTCCAGAGCATCCGCGCCGACGTCGTCAATTTATTCAGCTTCGTCGACACCACAAGCACCCTAGGGTTCAACGCAAACATTAACTGGTCGCACCGCTTGAATCAGCACCTCTTCCTCTACGCCGGCTATCACTTCAGCAGTCTGCGCACGCAGGTGGTCCCCGAATTTCAGAACAAGACCAACATATCCGGAGAAGCCGGCATCGAGGGCAATGATCAAACTCCCGCGAACTGGGGTCCTCCGGCGCTGAACTTCTCCAGTGGAATCGCAGCGCTCTCCGACGCGCAAAGCGCGTTCAATCGGAACCGCACCGACGGCTTTTCGACCTCGGTCGGTTTCTATCACGGCCACCACAACATCACGGCTGGCGGCGACCTCCGCAAGCAGCAGTTCAACGATCAGTTCCAGCAGGACCCGCGCGGCAGCTTCACATTTACCGGCCTCGCAACCGGATCTGATTTCGCCGACTTCCTCATTGGCATCCCCGACACCACCTCAATCGCCTTTGGAAATGCTGACAAATATTTCCGGCAAACCGTCTACGACGCGTACGCCACCGACGATTGGCGCGTATTGCCGATCCTCACCATCAACTTCGGCGCACGCTGGGAGTTCGGCACGCCCATTACAGAATTGCAGGACCGCCTCGTGAATCTCGACGTGCACTTCAGGATTCACGCAGGTTGCGCCCGTACTCTCTTCCGATCCGATCGGACCCGTAACCGGCCAGACCTACCCGAATTCCCTCGTGCGCCCTGACTACCTTGGATTCGAGCCGCGTGTCGGATTTTCCTGGCGCCCCATTCCAGCATCAACAATCGTGATCCGCGCCGGCTACGGCATCTATCACGACACATCGGTGTACCTCGCTCCCGTACTCCAGCTCGCGCAGCAGGCGCCGCTCTCGAAAAGTGGCAAACAGCAGAACAGCGCAGACTGCCCACTCACCCTCGCCAACGGCTTCACGCAGTGCGGCATCACCACGCCTCAAGTCTTCGGCATCGACCCCAACTTTCGCGTCGGCTACGCCCAGAGCTGGCAGGCCTCCATCCAGCGCGATCTGCCCTGGGCGCTGCAGATGACGGCGACCTATCTTGGCGTAAAGGGAACGCACGGCGTGCAGCAATTCCTGCCCAACAGCTATCCGCTCGGTGCGGCCGATCCATGTCCAGGTTGCTCTGTCGGATTCGTGTACGAAACCTCCGGCGGAAATTCGACACGCCAGTCCGGCCAGCTTCAGTTGCGGCGGAGGCTCCGTGGCGGCTTTGCTGCATCGCTCCTCTACACCTACTCAAAATCGATCGACGACGACGCCATGCTCGGCGGTCAGGGACATCAATCCAGCGCTTCGCAAACTGATTTCTCGGCAGCCTCCTCGACAACCTCCTCCGGCAATGCGCAGATCGCCCAGGACTGGCTCGATCTGACAGCGGAACGCTCTCTCTCCTCCTTCGACCAGCGCCACCTGCTCAATCTGCAAGCCCAATACACCACCGGCCAGGGACTCGAAGGCGGAACATTACTCGGTGGCTGGCGAGGTCGAGCACTAAAAGAATGGACGCTGCTGATGCAGTTGACTGTGGGAACTGGCCTGCCAGAGACGCCGCTCTTTCCCGCCGCCGTACCAGGCACGGGCTGGCTAGGTCCACTGCGCCCCAGCCTCACCGGCGCGCCAGTACAAGGCGGACAGAATGGCGCACACGTCAATGCAGCCGCCTACACGACACCCGCGCCAGGCACCTGGGGAACAGCAGGCAGAAACTCCATCACCGGTCCAAACCAGTTCAGCCTCAACGGCGGAATGCAACGTACGTTTCGTCCCAGCAAGCGCTTCTTCCTCGACGTACGTATCGACGCGACAAACTTGCTGAATCATCCTGTCTTCAGTAGCTGGGTCACAACACTGGAGAGCGCGCAATTTGGCCTGCCCGAGTCCGCCGACGCAATGCGCAGCTTGCAGGCCACCATGCGGGTGAGGTTCTGACCATGCGCAAACTCGCCGCCTTGCTTCTCGCATGCTTCTTCGCCGCCACCTCCTCCGCCCAGCAAGTCGGCCAGAATCGCCTTGCCAACGCGCAGGATAACTACACCATGTCGGTAAAGGTACAGCTTGTAGTCGAGGCCGTCGTCGTCAAGGACAAGCAGGGCAATCCCATTCGCGGCCTTACGGCAAAAGATTTCAGCGTGACCGAAGACAACGTCCCGCAGACCATCAAGTTTTGCGAGCATCAGGATCTCGCCGAAACTGCGAAGCCTCTGCCGCCCTCGAAACGCAGCGAAGAAGACCTGAAGATCTACAAGCGCCTCGCGCTCGAAAAGATCGCACCAGAGACGATAGAAAACCAGCGCTACAAGAATCGCCGTTTGCTGGCGCTCTATTTCGATATGTCCGCCATGCTGCCGGCAGACCAGATGCGCGCGCTCCAGGCGGCCGAGCAGTTCATCCGCACGCAGATGACCTCCGTCGACCTCGTCGCGATCATGCGTTACAACACTGGTTCCGTCGACATTCTTCAGGACTTCACTCAGGATCGCGATCGTCTCCTCAGCATTCTCGAAACCATGATCGTCGGTGAAGGCCAGGACTCAGCCGAAGAAGTAGATGACGCAAGCGCCGCCGACACCGGCGCCGCTTTCGGACAGGATGACAGCGAATTCAACATCTTCAACACCGATCGGCAGCTCTCCGCACTCCAAACAGCCGCTCATATGCTCGGCCAGCTCAACGAGAAGAAATCGTTGATCTATTTCGCCGGAGGCATGCGGCTCAATGGCGTCGACAACCAGGCGCAGATGCATGCCACCGTCGATGCCGCTATCAAGGCTGGCGTCACGTTCTGGCCTATCGATGCGCGCGGTCTTGTCGCGCAGGCTCCGCTTGGCGACGCGACGCAGAGCTCGCAGGGAAACTCCAGCATCTACACCGGCGCCGCATCCAACGCCGTCACCGACCGCTTTCAACGTTCGCAGGACACGCTCTACTCCCTGGCAGCCGACACCGGCGGCAAAGCATTGCTCGACACCAACGACCTTGATCGCGGCATCCTCCAGGCGCAGGACGCAATCTCGGACTACTACATCCTCGGCTACTACACCACGAATCCTGCGCGCAACGGCCGCTTCCGCCGCGTTAAGATCGCGCTCAACCAGGATCTCGAAGCCAAGCTCGATTACCGGCCAGGGCTACTACGCCGACAAAGAATTCAGCAAATTCACCGCCGTCGATAAAGAACGCCAGCTTGAAGACGCCCTGATGCTCGAGGATCCCGTGACCGAGCTCTCCATCGCCATGGAGATCGATCACTTCCAATTGAATCGCGCCGAATATTTCGTGCCCATCGTCGTCAAAATCCCGGGCCGTGAGCTCGCCTTGGCCAAACGCGGAGGCGCAGAGCACACGCTGATTGACTTCGTCGGCGAGATTAAAGACATGATTGGCGGCACCACCGTGTCGAATGTCCGCGACTTCGTCAACATCAAACTCTCCGACGCCACAGCGGCCGAGCTCGCGCATCGGCCCATCGAATACGACACCGGATTCACGCTCCTGCCCGGCAAATACATGATCAAATTCCTCGCGCGTGACGACGAAACTGGTCGCATCGGAACTTACCAGACCACGTTTGTCATTCCCAATCTAAACAAGGAAGACAAACGCGTTCCCATCAGTTCCGTCGTTCTAAGCAGCCAGCGCGTCGAGCTGAAAGATGCAATCTACGATGCAGCCAAGGCCAAAGACCGCGCCAAAGACGATGCGGTCAACCCTCTCGTTCAGGATGGCAAAAAGCTCGTGCCGAGCGTGACCCGGGTCTTCAATCGGAATCGCGACATCTTCGTTTACCTGCAAGCCTACAAACCCGCCGCCACATCCTCTACCGGCACACCGACAGCCCCACCCGCACCCGCGCAACCTGTGATGGCGTTCGTAACTCTCTATGCCAACGGTGCCGAAGCATTCAAAACGCAGCCGATCGCCGTCACTCCGAATGCTGCGACACGTCTCGGCGTAACGCCGCTCAATTTCAACGTGAGCGCCGCCAGTCTCAAACCGGGCCGATACGATTGCCAGGTCACCGTGCTCGACCCGTCAACAGGAAAAGCCGCCTTCTGGCGCGCACCGATCGTAATTGCGCAGTAATTCAAGCCCGCTTTGCTCTCCGGTCGTGTGACATAAGTCGCTGCGTTTCCTCCGGCGAGCCCTTAATTTGGGCTTACGAGAGAAACGTACATGGCTGCCCATCCACTGCAGGTTCCGAAACCCAAAAAGGCCTTTATCCGCCGCTTCCCGCCCGACCGCTCCCAGCGCACGCGCCACATCGTGCAGGGCGTGTTCCTGGTCGTGAATGCCTGGCTCGGTCTCCAGTTCTATCTGTGGGCTCGCTACTTTGAGCGCGGCGGCGTCGGCATGAGTGTCGCGCGACCCGCCGGAGTGGAAGGCTGGTTGCCCATCGCCGGGTTGATGAACACGAAATACTTGCTCCTCACCGGCCGCGTGCCGCAAATCCACCCCGCCGCCATGTTCCTCTTCATCGGCTTCATGCTGATGAGCCTGTTCCTGAAGAAGGCTTTCTGCTCCTGGCTCTGCCCCGTCGGCACGTTCTCAGAATTCCTCTGGAAGATCGGCCGCCGCATCTTCGGTCGCAACCTGCGTCTTCCGCGCTTGTTCGACATCGCCCTGCGCAGCCTGAAATATGTGCTGCTCGGACTTTTCGTAGCAGTCATCGGCGCCATGTCGGCCGCAGCGCTCGAAGACTTCATGGCGACACCCTACGGTCTCGTCGCCGACGTGAAGATGCTGAATTTCTTCCGCGACATTGGGATCACAGCGGCCGTCGTCATCGGTTTGCTCATGCTTCTTTCCATGCTCGTGCAGAACTTCTGGTGCCGCTATCTCTGCCCCTACGGCGCTCTCATGGGGTTGGCATCGCTCTTCAGCCCGGTGAAAATCCGCCGCGACCAGGACGCCTGCATTGACTGCGGAAAATGTGCCAAGGCATGCCCGGCTGGGCTCGCGGTCGACAAGCTAGTTCAGATTCGCTCTGTCGAGTGTACGGCTTGCATGGAGTGTGTCGCCGTTTGCTCCACGCAGGATGCGCTGCAATTCGCGCTACCACCGCGCCGCACCATCTCGCCCGCAGAACGCTGGCGTCGTCGCTCTCTCAGGCCTCTGGTCGTGTGCGGAGTCATCGCGTACATCTTCTTTGGCCTCGTTCTCTTCGCCCGCGCAACCAATCACTGGCAGACGATCCTGCCACAGTCTGTCTATATGCAGTTAGTTCCCCGCGCCAATCAGCTGACACACCCCGGCATGTAGGCACTCTTCTGCGCTGAGTTGGAAAGCGCAGGTCTCGCCAGAGGGACTAGAATTCTGTGCAATGAACCCGCGCATCGAAAAGATACGCCAGCTTTTGGCCGAGTTGGACGCGGAGACCGCAACCACGCCGAAAGGTGATGCCGGCTTCTCTGCGCTTGAACTTCCCGACATTATCGGCGAGATTGTGGACGACCTGCAGCCGATCCTCACCGCCTATGACGCCGCATTCTACTGGTTTCTCTTCCGCCATTCGATTGCGAAAGACGGCAATCCACAGATTCGCGTAAGCCGCAGCAGTTTGCGCCGCGCAGTAGTCAAGTCCTCGTACACGAATGCTGCTGAAAACAACATCTCCATCGGCAAAGTGCAGGACACGCTACAAGCACTCGAACGGATCGGCGCGATCCAGAAGATGGGAGAACCCAATCGCCAGGGAACCCTCTATCGCGTCCTCATCCCCGACGAAATCGAAGCCTGCCGCAAATTCCGCGCTGAGCGACTGGCCGAAGAGCTGGCATTGTTCCCCTTGTCGAACAGAGGCGCTCACGAAAAGCGCATGCAGGTTTTCGAACGAGATGGATACAAATGCCGACGCTGCGAGAAGCAGCTAACGCGATTCACAGCAACCGTCGACTACGTAAAATCGCCGGCCGAAGGTGGAGACGAAAGCGCAGAGAACCTGGAAACGACCTGCGCCAGATTGCAACAGACGCGGACAAAAGCATTTTCCTGATTCTGAGCTAAAGAGAGGTCCTGGCGGCGGCGTCCAGCTCTAATGCGCCGGATGTTCGGGCATCAGCTTCTTCAGCGCCGCAGCATAATGCTCGGGCAGGGCTTTACGCTTCAACTGATCGTCGCACACCACGTGCACAGTCTCGCCTTCGGCCAACAAGGTTGGCTCCCCGCCGTCAGTGCCCTTGCGCAGGATGCGATAGGCGAACTTGATTACCGAACCCCGCAGCATCGCGGGGCGGGTCTCAATCAAAATTTCGTCATCGTATTTCGCGGGAGAACGATACCGGCACGAAGCCTCCACCACCGGTAGAATGCACTCGTGCTCCTTCTCCAATTGGCTGTAGGCGAGACCAAGCGAGCGCAGCAATTCCACGCGCCCCAGCTCAAACCAGACCAGATAGTTGGCATAGTAGACAATGCCCATCTGGTCGGTCTCCGCATAGCGCACGCGCACCTGATGGGTTATCACTGGCATCGCACGCGTTCTTTCATTGCTGTTCTGACCACTGATCACTGCTTCTAAGGCTTGAGGTGCGAGAAGATCTGCAGTTTGCTGAAGTCGTTGAACATGACAAATGCAAAGAAAGCGATCAGCACCACAAACGCAGCCTGGTAGATGCGCTCCTTCACAATCATGCTGATGTCGCGCCGCATGATGCTCTCAATCAGCAGCAGCAGAATCAGGCCTCCATCCAGAATCGGGAACGGCAACAGATTCAGGATTCCGAGATTCAGACTAATCCCCGCGGCCAGGTCAAATTTCGCCAGCCAATAGCGCTCCTTCACGGCCTGTCCTGCAGCCACGGCGATCCCTACCGGACCGGAAAGCTGCTTCACGGAAACCTGGTGCGTCAGCACCTTCTTCAGGACGTTGACAATCAGCAGCGAACTCTCCGCGCAGAAGTCGCGGCGACTCGGCGACGGCGCTCGAAAACTTCATCGGCTCGGCGCGCACCGGCACGTCTGCTGGACCCGATGGGAGGAATCCCAGGCGCCAGCCACCCTCCTGTGCGTAAGGGTGAATCACGATTGGCGGAAGCGTCGCGCCCTTGCGATCCACCGTCAGAGTCACCGGCTTTCCCTTGCCCGATTGCATGTAATCCACCAGCGGCAACACCGTGTGGAAGTCATGGCCATCGACCGAGACAATCTTGTCGCCCGACTGCAATCCAGCACGCTGCGCCGGAGAGTCCGCACTTACCTGCTCAATCTGAATCGGGCTCTGCGTGTACTGCACAAAGATGCCGGCCTTGCTCAGATCATCGCGCAATGCGTCAACGGTGCCGGGCAAGTGGATCGAAGTCTGAATCGTGGCGCCGTTACGATCGATGCTGACGGGGACGGTCTTGTTCGAGTTTTCCCCCACCAGGTCGTGAAATTTCTGGTAGTCGGGATGTGCGGCTCCGTCGAATGCCGAAATTACATCTCCGGGCTGAAGACCAGCGTGGTCTGCAGCCGACCCCGGAGTCACCCACTCAATCTTCGTCGTCCGAATGTCGGGAACTTCGTTGATGAAGGTGAAATAGACCACCATCAGCACGAATGCCAGAATGAAATTGAAAAGGGGGCCGGCTACGCCAATAACCATCCGCTGCCAACGGGGATGATTCATGAACGAGCCGGGATCGTAAGTAGGAAGATCAGCTGGCGCGCTGCCTGTTTGCAGCTGATCCGATGTCTCGCCGGTCATCTTCACAAAGCCGCCCAGCGGCAGCAGGCACACCTTATAATCCGTTTCTCCGTACTTGATCCCGAACAACCGGGGACCAAAGCCGACAGAAAAAGCCTCTACGCGGACTCCGCAGAGCTTGGCGGCGAGAAAGTGGCCAAATTCGTGAACCACCACCATCACGCCAACAAGGACGATAAAAGCTACCGCGGAAACGAAAAAATCATGCATAAACGAGAGAATCCAGACCTCACAATTGGCGCGGCACAACAGCGGAAAAACGATCAAACTCAGCCCACAAACGTGTGAGCGATTCGACGCGCTTCCCGGTCCGATGCAAGCACCTCTGCGATGGTTGCGGGGTGCGACTCGGGCGTGGACGCAAGCACTTTTTCAATTGTACCCGGTATGCCGTTAAAGGGGATCTTCCGCTCCAGGAAGGCCTCCACCGCCACCTCATCGGCCGCATTCAGCGCGATGCAGTGTGCGCCGCCCTTCTCCGCCGCTTCGTATGCCAAACGGAGGCACGGAAACCGCTCAAAGTCCGGTTCCTCAAACTCCAAATGCCGCAGCGCAGCCAGATCAAACGTCAGATTCGACGTCGGCCTCTCCGGATATGCCAGCGCATACAGGATCGGCAACCTCATATCTGTGACCGATATCTGCGCCAGAATCGACCCATCCACATACTCCACCAGCGAGTGCACCGTCGGACTGCGGATGCACCGTAACTCGAACCTTGTCCGGAGGCACATCGAACAATCGGCAGGCCTCAATAATCTCCAGCCCCTTGTTCAGCATCGTGGCCGAATCGATCGTGATCCGGCGGCCCATCACCCACGTTGGGTGCTTCAGTGCCTGCTCAGGCGTAATGCCGGCAAAATCGGCCAAGAGGAGTCTTTCGGAATGGTCCGCCCGACGCGGTCAGCCAGATGGTCTTCACTTCAGTATGTGCGCCGACCCGCATGCACTGGTGCACAGCGTTGTGCTCACTATCGATCGGGAGAATCGGCACATTGCGTTCGCGCGCCGCGGCGGTCAGAATCTCGCCCGCCGCGACCATGCACTCCTTGTTGGCCAGGCCCACAGGCTTTCCCGCAAGGATCGCCGCATGCGTGGCCTCGAGTCCTGCGACCCCCACAATGGCCGAAACCACGAAATCGGCTTCAGGATGCGTGGAACAGGCCACCGTTCCTTCCGCTCCGTGAACGACCTCGATCCCGCTGACTCCCGCCCTGCTTTAGCCGCGCCGCTCAGTTGGACCGCAAGTTCCTCGGTTGCTAGCGAAACCACCTTTGGCCGCCACCGAACGGCTTGAGCGAATGCCTCATCAACATTGCGCCCAGCCGCCAGCGTCGCTACATCGTAGCGGTCCGGAAACTGCTCAACAATGGAGAGGGTGCTTTGGCCGATCGAGCCGGTGGAACCGAGAATGGCGAGTCGTTTCAACGTTCTGCTAAGTCCAATTTTAACAATAACAAGGGAGCATACTTCGTCCGTTTAGAATCGCAGGCGGATAACCTGAGCGTACCACAGCACTGGAGCAGCGAGCAGGAGCGCGTCAATGCGATCAAGAATGCCTCCATGCCCCGGAAGCAGCGTCCCGGAGTCTTTCACGCCAGCCGAGCGCTTCAGTGCAGACTCCGCCAGATCGCCCACTTGCGCGGCCACGTTGACGACTGCGGCAAGAACGAGCCAATACCACCAAGCCTCATCGGCAAACGAGAGCCTTACTGAGTTCCATTGCGCCAGGTACGAACTCAATCCAAGCAGAATCGCGGCCACTGCAACCGCTCCGGCAATCGAGCCGACTGCTCCGGCCCACGTTTTGTTGGGGCTCAGGTTCGGCGCCATTTTGCTCTTTCCGAACATGCGCCCTGCATACATCGCCACTGTGTCGCCTGCCCACACCGTCAGAAACAGAAATGCCAGCAGCGACGGGCCGTTGGTGGCCTCGCGCAGCATTGGCAGCGGAATCAGGGTGAGCCCAAGATAGAACAGCGCAAACACCGACGACGTTGCGTCGGCCAGCGCGCGGTCAACCGGCGAGGCAAATGTGCAGTAGATAAGAAGAGCAATGCATAGCGCGCCAAACAGCGTTACCGTCCCGTCAGGCCACTCAAAGTTGCCCACAAAAAGCAGCGCGATGGCCACCAGAACAGCGATCTTTGGCGGCTTTGCTCCACGATGCTCCGTCAGCGCCAGAAACTCCCAGGCGGCCAGCATCGCGACGCCGGCAACCACCAGCGTAATCAGCCACATGGGACCGAGAAACACGAGCGCCAGCACCAGGGGCGCCAGAATGAGTGCTGTGAGAACTCGTTTCATTCCAGCGTTGAGAATACACCGCCGGGGCGGGCCTACGAGACTCTACACGCCCTCAGCGCACCGGCCACTCCCACTTCGGAGCGTTGAAAAGAGTCGCACCCGCCAGCACTGTCTCGCCAAACGACTTCTCCAGATGCAACCGGCTGCACTTCCGGTTCTCTTCCAAGGCCTTGATCAGGGACTGCGAATGAGAGACCACCACCAGCTGCGTGCTCTCGGACGCGTGGACAATCAGCCTTGCCAGCGCAGACAGCAGGTCGGGATGCAGGCTGGTTTCCGGTTCATTCAGGACCATAAGTTCCGGCGGCCGAGGCGTCAGCAGGGCCGCCGTCCAAAGCAAATAACGCAACGTGCCGTCTGATAACTCTGCTGCCGAGAGCGACCGCAACAGCCCATGCTGCCTGAGCTGCACCTCGAACCGCCCCGCCTGCTCATCTACTTCAACGTGGCTGCCTGGAAAAGCATCCTCTACGGTGCGGTCCAGCGCTTCCCCATCCCCAAACATGCGGATCGTCGCCAGCGCCGCCGGCAAGTCCGTTCCATCGTTGTTCAAGACAGGCGTGAAGGTGCCAACCTGCGGAATGCGAACCGGTGAAGCTGCATCCGTCCTGAAGCCCTCATAGAATCGCCAGCCCCGAATCGACTCGCGAACCGCCAGCATCTCAGGAGCCCGCTGCGGATCGGCGATCGTCGCCAACATGCTGTCCGTGGAACTCAGTTCCTTGGTCAGAATTACCGGCTCTTCATGCTTGCCGGTCTTGCCCGGCGCAACCTGCACCAGTCGATTATTGCGATCGACCAGAACAGACGCTCTTCGATAGATTCCGCCATGCCAGATGCATTCGCGCTTGATTGCCGGATCGAGCCGGAATGCCGTCTGCGCCGGTGGAGGATAACCAAGATCGATGCAGTAGCTGTAAGGTTCGCCCGCGAACCCAAGTTTCAGGCTTACTGACTTTTGCCGCGGCGTGCCTTCAACTTCATGTTCTCCCTGGCGAACGCTTCGCGCGATCTTCTCGGGCCCGGCCCACAGCGTCGAGGGCAATCCACCCTCTCGCGCCAACGATGCAACTACCGTATTCAGCGCTGCATCGCCCAGCAGTCGAAGCGCCCGATACAGGCTCGACTTACCGGTGCCGTTGGCTCCCGTCACCAGGTTGAGTTGCCCAAGCGGCAGCACAAGATCCCGCAAAGAGCGATATCCCGACACCGCAAGCGTGTGGATCATCGGGAAAAGAATACGTGTTTACAGGGGATTCTTGCGCGTGAATCGAACTTCAGCTAGCAATGATCTTGATCTGATCGGAATCTTCTTCGACCTCTCCGACGCTATCGCTAAGGCCGCCATAGCGACGCTCGCGACGCTGGAAGGCCGCGATGGCCTCCAGCAAATGGATGCCGCGAAAATCCGGCCACAAGCGCTCGGTCACAAAGATCTCGGCATAGGCGATCTGCCACAACAGGTAAGTTCGAAATCCGCATCTCGCCTGAGGTTCGGATCAACAGATCCGGATCCGGCATGTGCGCCGTATAGAGATGCCGGTGGATATCCTCTTCGGTGATGCGATCCGGAGAGATATGCTTCTTTTGCATCTCAGTCGCCAGCGCCCGGCATGCGTCCACCAATCTCGGAGCGTGCCGCCATAGTTCAGCGCGAGCGTGAGAGTGGTACCGGTATTCCGCGCGGTGTCCTCTTCCGCCCATCGCATCTTGTCCTGCACTTCACGGGGCAACTCGTGCATGCGGCCGATGTAGCGAATGCGGACGTTGTTGTCGCTCATGCGCTGCACATTGTTCTCGAGATAGGCTCTTCAGCAGGCTCATCAGGAAATTCACTTCCGCCTTGGGACGACGCAAATTGTTCTCAAGCGAGAAGGCATAAAGCGTCAGCCAGGGCAGTCCTATGCGCGAAGCCGTCTCTGTAACGCAGCTGCACGCTCTTGGCGCCCTGCTGGTGCCCCAGAAAACGCTTCAGCGATGCGGTTGACCCGCCCAGCGCCCGTTGCCATCCATGATGATGGCGACGTGCTCAGGCAGCCGCTCAGGCTTGAGCGTGTTATAGACCGCGCGCTCCTCTGAGGTCAGCTCATCGATCCGCAGCATGCCAGTTGGATGCAAGGAAATTGCCTCGACAAAATCTATTACGCTTCCCGGTCGATGCCCGTTCCGCATTCGCACGATTTGGCAGGAGCCAGTTCACGGCCCAACGCGCCTAAAGGACACCGCATCAACGTCCACCAATGAAAAATCCCCGGCGGCCGGGGAAATCTGGCGACATATTCGAGCCTAGCATAAACCGGTATGCCGTGATTCAATGCCGCCGCACAGATGAACCGATAGTCATCGTGACGACGCGGAGACCGGGCGAACCAGCGCAGTGCGCAGTTCGCCCGCTCAAGGAGAGACGAAAGTCGGAGATGGTTCCGAGCCGGTCCTATGCCGTCCGGCGCCGACCCGCAGCCATGTCCCGCAGAGACCCGTACAGCAATGTCCGATGCAGCGAGTCCAAGTGCGGCAACATCGACGCAATCTCGGCCAGGAATGGATCGGACAGAATCGACGCGACCTCTTCCTCGCGACGGCTGCGCGAATCGCGTACCAACTGGCGCATGTCCACTTCCAGCGCGTGGGCCAACCGCTCCAGCGAACCCAGCGTCGGAATCGCCTTGCCGTTCTCGATCTTCGAGATGTAGGTCCGTGGCACCTGCATGCGACCGGCGAGCTGGCGCTGGCTCAGGTGGCGCGCACGGCGGATCTCGCGTACCTGTGCCGCAACCTGCAACCCAGCCTCAGCAGAGGCGACTGCTGGTGGCATGGTGACCAGTTGTGGGGTTAGGGGTGCCGGCTCCTCGATATCAAGGGGCCTGCGACATTTTCTGCACATAGAATTGGTGGTTCTGTACTGCACCAAACTGCAGAAATCGCACCGCACGACTTCGCGTGTCTCCACGCTAATTAGAGTGGTAGCCATTGAGTATTGCGCGGAGTGCCAGAGCGGGTACTCCCGGGTGTTTTGCACCGCGATAAGTGCTACTTTCTGCCGGTGAACCATAATTGTCAAGTAGAAACTTAGGGTCAACCCGAAGATACCGGTAGGAACCCCGAAGCAACCCGAAGAAACGCGAACCAAGGTGTGCAACACGTAGAATTCTGAGATGACTTCGATCGAAACCAGCGAGAAGAAATTCGGACGGGAAGAGGCCTGGCAGTTGCTCACTGCGTGGACCGAGAGCGAGAGTCTTCGCAAGCATGCGATCGCTGTCGAAATCTGCGTAACTGCCTGCGGCGAAGCCGAAGCCGACCGACTCGGCCTCTCCGGCGACGAGCGCGCTCGCTTCGTCCAGCTCTACACAACCACAGGCCTGCTCCACGATTACGACTACGAGCGCCATCCCACAGCGGAAGAACATCCTTTCGTCGGCGTGCGCGAACTTGAGCGGCAGGGCTGGCCTCTTGAACTCCGTACTGCGATTCTCGGCCACGCGCAATACTCCGGCGTGCCACGAGTCACGCATTTAGACAAAGCGCTCTTCGCCTGCGATGAACTAGCCGGCTTCCTCACCGCCTGCGCCCTCGTAAAGCCGACCAAGGCTATCGCCGACGTTGAAGTCGTTAGCGTGCGCAAGAAAATGAAAGACAAAGCATTCGCCCGCGGCGTCAACCGCGAAGACGTAATCCAGGGCGCCGCCGAACTAGGCGTCGACCTTGACGCGCACATCGCGTTCTGTCTGGACGCGATGAAGAAGCGCGCGAACGAGCTTGGCTTGTAAGAGTGCGTAGCGGCGGTGCTGCGAGATCGCGCGGCCCCTTGCCTGCGGGAAAACGCGCAACCTCGGAACCTGCCTTTGAACCTGGCTTATCGATACTTCGTGGACACAACCGCGGCTTTCCTTTTTTGTGCTTTTTTGCCTAAGTTCGTCATTCCATGTGTGTTAGCTTTCAATGGGGTCCCGTAACTTACTGAAAACAAATAGGTTAAGACGCAAAGTCGTCAAAAATAAGGAGTTGCAGGCGGACATCGGCGATTCTGCACCATTTTTGGGGCGCATGTCCCAGATTGTGGGGTGATGCCTCAAAATGGGAACGGCCGAACGAGATCGCCCAGCGACCCGCGCCCGAACAGCTTACCTGCCACTTTCTGCTACTGAGACAAGTGTAGGAGAATTGCAGAAATAGACTGCAAAACTGCGAAAAAATATCCTCAAGAAGAGGAGGCAGATGGCCCGAATCCTCGAAGGGAGCGTATTGACAACTAATTGAGGTGAACAGCTTCGTGCAACGGTCGGACTTCCCGGAGTGGGCACCTGTGATCTGTGACGAGAGATTTACAGTGGATTTGTTCTCGTGCACGGCCTCTTCGCGGTTGGGTCCACCGGCGGACAATATCTGCCTACTTCACCTTCCTACTTCATCGGATCCTTGGCCCGCAGTTCCGCCACAATTTCCGCCGCCGCCTGCCGCGCCTTATCGGCCTGGTCCGGCGGGAAGCTGATGGCCCCTACCCGCGCATGTCCACCGCCGCCGTAGCGCTCGCACACCTGCGCCAGGTTCACCATCTTTGCCGGGTCAGCCTTGGTCCACGGATTCGAACCCACCGACACCTTCGTGCGGAAGCTGGACTTCGAAAGCCCGATCGAGTACGTCGCCTTGGGATGCAGATAGTACGGGATGAACTTGTTGTATCCCTCTACCTGGCGATCCGTGATGTCGAAGAAGATCGTTCCATCGCATCTCTTCGCTACGGTTGCGAATCAGCTCGATCCCTTCCTGGTGCCGCTCCAGCAGCGGAGGCAGCAGCGACGCCACGAACGGCTGCGCCAGCACTTCGCCGAGCGGCATCTCCGTCAGAAGCGGAATCAGCCGCGGAATAAACGCAGGGTCCTGCGTGGACTCGATGATCAGCGTCAGCTTCATCGCCGGAGCCGCCATCTCCACCGCGGCCTTCGGGACTCTCATACAACGCACCGTCCACGATGTTGGCCCAGTGAATCAGGTCCGGCAACAGGCTCCGTTTTGAAACCGAAATTCGTCGATCCGATGTGCGCCAGGAAGCTGGTGCACGAGGTGTAGTTCGGGATCGAAAAACTTCCGCGATCCGCAATCCGGGTCCCTCTGGCAAGCGAGAAAATTCTCGTGATCCTCGGGAGTCAGGAATGCCGAAAGATGATGATCGAACCACCAGGTGATTTTCGGCGACGCCGAATATTTGAAGTCGACAATCGCGTTCTCATCGCCGGTAAACTCGCTCTCGTCGAACAGAGCGCCCGGCACGATGCACCAGGCCGTGATAATCGTACGCGGCGCTCGTCTATCGATGCACTCGCGATGAAAGCGCGTGAACAGCGAAGCGGAGCATGCTCCGTCGAAGCACTTGTCGTGATAGAAGACTTTAACCCGCAACCGCCACAGCTCCTTGAGCCAGAATCCGGTAAAGCCGGAAGATTAAGAATCATGCGGCAGGCTGATTGTGTCAAGGAGCCGGAATACCGAACCTGAAGCAAGGAATTGACTTGGACCAATGCGTCTGCCCTTTCATAACGTCACTCCGGTAGAATTCCCTGCAAACAAGATCGCGACCATCGCGGCAATCATTTCAAGGAGCATCCATGGACCCGGAAACTCAGCCAACCCAGCAGCCGCTCGAGCCTTTTCAACAACCGCCTGAGCCTATGCCCCTTGCCTCGCCTGCGGAAGTGCCTGAAAAGCCCTACCGCGGATTGAAATGGGTCTTCATCGGCCCGCAGGGTCTGCGCGCCGGCTGGTCGGTTCTGATCGTTGTGAGCCTCCTTCTTCTTCTCGGCCGGACACTGTCGTACGTGGTGCTCAAGCTGCACCTGGTGACCAAGGGAGCAACATTTGGGCCAAGGCAGGCATTCTTTGGTGAACTATTCCAGGTCATCCTGCTGCTTTTGTGCGTGGGCATTATTGCGGCCATTGAGCGACGAAGCATCCTTGACTACAACCTCCGCGGACCAAATCGCGTGAGGCACTTCTTCAGCGGCCTGGTTGTTGGCTTCGCCGCTCTTTCTGCCCTTGTGGGTGCAATGGCGTGGGGAGGCTGGCTGCATTTCGGCCCGGTCGCGCTGCAAGGCTCCCTGATCTTCAAATACGCCTTCATCTGGGGCGTGACGTTCCTCCTCGTCGGCTGCTTTGAGGAAGGCACGATGCGCTGCTACCTCCAGTACACGCTGACGCGCGGAATCAATTTCTGGTGGGCTGCCGGCTTGATCGCCCTGATGTGCGGATCATTACTCTTCCGGACCAAAGGTAATGGCGCATGGGGCGTCTATGTGATCGCGCTGCTGGGACTCGTTCCCTGCTTGTTGCTGCAACTGAATAAAGCGCCAAGTTCGGGCTTTTGGCAGGCGGCGTGGTTCACATCCACTCTCTTTGGCTTCGGACACACCGGCAACAACGGCGAAAACTGGATTGGCATCTTTGCCGCAGCATTTATTGGTTTCGTCTTTTGCGTAAGCATCTGGCTTACGGGATCGGCCTGGTGGGCCATCGGCTGCCACGCCTCGTGGGACTGGGCTGAAACCTACTTCTACGGCACGGCCGACAGCGGCCTGGTCGCTCGCGGCCACCTGCTCAGCACAACAACCGGCGGCAATCCGCTATGGAGCGGAGGAACCGACGGCCCCGAAGGCAGCCTGCTCATCATTCCTATTGTGCTGCTCATCCTGCTCTGGCTGGTCGTCATCTATCGCAAGCCAAAACCGACGGAGCTTTCCGCGCCCGCCGCAACCGAGCAACTGGCGAGCTGAAAGAAGTCGAACGCTATCGGGCTATCGCACTGGCAAGATCATCTCTCTGAGCGAGCACCGGACTCGATGCAGAGTTATCCTGTTCAAAAGAGATGGCCGACCCGAATTCAGAGATTTCAACGCCAGTGATGGAAGCCGAACCCTCTCCCCGCTCCCGCCGGCGTCGCTGGCCCCGGTTCGTCTTCTTCACTGTTGTATGGCTGCTGACAATCGTCGTGGTACTGTGCGGCGGCTTTGTCCTCTGGCTCCGTTCCGCTGCCAAGTCTGCACTTCCGGTCCTCGACGGCGACATTCATCTCGCGTCGCAGGGTACCGAGTCTGCGCTCTCCGCGCCTGTTACCGTGCGCCGCGACCAGCATGGAGTTCCCCACATCGACGCAGCCACGCAAGAAGACATGTTTGTCGCGCAGGGCTACGTGACCGCGCAGGATCGCCTGTGGCAGATGGACGCATATCGCCGCAGCGCTAATGGCGAACTTGCCGAAGTCATGGGCCCTTCGCTCCTTCGCCACGACAAGGCCCAGCGCATGTTCCAGTTTCGCAACACGGCGCATCGTATCTATGCGAATTTGCCGCCGGAAGAACGTGCGCACTATGAAGCCTATGCGCGCGGCGTGAATCTCTACATCACGCAGCACCAGGGTTCTCTGCCGCCGGAGTTTCGTCTGCTCCACTACAAACCGCAGCCCTGGACCGGCGCCGACTCCATCAGCATCGGCATGATGATGGTGGACATGCTCGACACCCACTGGTACACGAAATTGTCGCGCGAACGCATCGCCGCGAAGCTCAACAATCCCAAGCTCGAATCTGATCTTTATCCCGTTGGCTCGTGGCGCGACCATCCGCCCACCGGCGAGTTGCTCGACCTTAGCCAGCCTCATCCTCAGCCGGCCGGCAACCCCGACGACGATGACGACGAGCGCACCCAGACTGGCGCTTTGCCCAGCACCGATCTGCGCGCAGTTCGCGAGGCTCTCGGTATGCGAGCGTGCGACGACTGCATTCCCGGCTCCAACAACTGGGTCATCGCCGGCAAACACACCGCCAGCGGAAAGCCGCTGCTCTCGAACGATATGCACCTCGGCCTCAACGTGCCGAACATCTGGTATATGGCCGACCTGCGCGCACCCGGCTTCCACGCCGCCGGTGTCACGCTTCCCGGAATGCCCTTCGTCATCGCCGGACACAATGAACACGTCGCCTGGGGATTCACCGCGCTCTACGGGGATGTGCAGGACCTCTACATCGAGAAGGTGCAGGGCAACAACTACGAAGGCGGCGACACGCAGTGGCGGCCACTCACTATCGATCACGAGACCATTCGTGTTCGGGGCCGCAAAGACGTTAACTACGATGTACGCCTGACAGACCATGGCCCGCTGCTTGATCCCATTTTCACCAGAGACTCGCGCGCCATTGCGCTCAAATGGAATCTCTATGACACCACGCTGAACTCGATTCCTCTTTACGCGCTAAACACCGCTTCGAATTGGACTGAGTTCACATCTGCACTCTCGCAGTGGTGTTGGCCCACGCAAAACGTCGTCTACTCCGACGACCAGGGGCACATCGGCTATCACGCTGTCGGGTCGTTTTCCGCTTCGGCCTGCAGGACTATCGAACACACCTGTCGCCGACACCGCACACGAGTGGCAAGGCTACATCCCGTTCGACGACATGCCAAACGCTTTCGACCCGCCATCAGGTTTTCTCGCCACAGCCAACTCGCGTGTGACTTCCGACAAATCAAAATACCCGCTCACCAATGATTGGGCTGACCCCTATCGCGCGGAGCGCATCTACAAACTTCTTCAAGGCCGCGACCAGCTCAAGCCCGCTGACATGCTCGCCGTGCAGACCGACATCTATAGCGAGATGGATCAGGAACTCGGCCATCGCCTCTCCTATGCCATCGACCACACCGCGAACGCCGATGACAAACTCCGCAAAGCCGCGGACCTGATGCGCAGTTGGGATGGCCGTCTGACCGTTGACTCCGCCGCAGCCTCGCTCGTCACCCAGACCCGCTACACGCTGCGCACGATGCTGCTCGAGCCCAAGCTCGGCAAAGACCTGGCCGGAGATTATCGATGGTCCGAGTCCAACTTCGCTGAAGAAGAGATCGTGATGCACGCCAGCCCCGACTGGCTCCCGCCCAGCTACAAAGACTGGGACGCGTTTCTCACCGACGCCGTCCGCCGCGCAATGAAAGCAGGCAACGCGCCCGCAGACGTCACCAAGTGGACCTACGGATCCTGGCACGTCGTCGATATCGAGCACCCGCTCTCCAGCTTCCTGCCCGTCATCAGCCGAATCGCCGGCACCGGCCCTCAGCCGCTCAGTGGCGACACCATAACCGTAAAGCAGGTAGGCCTCGCCTTCGGTCCTTCGCAGCGCTTCACCATGGACTGGAGCAATATCGACGGCTCAACCGAAAACATCGTCCTCGGGGAAAGCGGCAACCCCTATAGCCCGTACTTCCGCGACCAGTGGGACGACTACTACAACGGCCGCACCTTCGCGCTCCCCTTCACCCCAGAAGCCGTCTCTGCCAGCACGCAGCACACGCTCCGCCTCCTGCCATGAACGACGAGGGCTCAGAGATCAGCGATCAGGGGTCAAACACTTCTTCGAGTTCCGAGATCAGGGTGCCCAAGGTCTCGAGTTTGAGACATGGGGATCGGGCCCCGAAGGACTGGCGGCGCTTTCTCGGTCCCGCCATCATCTGCCTCGCGGCCCTCATCGCCACATCCCCCGACCTCATCCGCAAGACTTCCTGCGGCCACGACTTCGACTTCCATCTCGCCTCGTGGCTCGACACCGTTGCAAGCTGGCGCCACGGACTCTTCTATCCACACTGGGCGCCGAGTCCCAACTATGGCGCCGGCGAACCGCGCTTCGTCTTCTATCCACCGCTCACATGGATGCTGGGCGCAGCATTCGGCCTGATCTTTCCCGTGGAAGGGCGTTGAACTTGCCATTCTGTGCAGTTTTCTTGCCGCCACCGGCCTCGCCACACGCATGCTTGCCCGCCAGGCGCTTCCCGATGGACCCGCGACCCTTGCCGGATGCGCGGCACTCTTCTCCGGCTATTCCATGTTCACCGCATACGAGCGCTCTGCGTTCGGCGAACTCGCCGGAGGTTTTTGGATCCCTTTGCTCCTGCTGCTCGTCTTCCGTGAGCGCAATTCACAGGGTTACACGTGGCGTCGTGCCTTCGACGGTTCAGCCGTACTGCTCGCACTGGTCATCGCCGGGGCGTGGCTCTCCAACGCGCCACTCGGAGTGATGGCCAGCTATCTGCTTGCTGCAGTCGCACTCACGGTCGCGATGCTCAAGCGCTCATGGGCCCCGATTCTGCGCTCCACCGTCGCAGTCACACTTGGGCTGGGACTTTCCGCCCTCTATCTTGTTCCCGCCGCCGTTGAGCAGCGCTGGGTGCAGATCGGACAGGCCACCGACGACCCCGGCCTCGCCGTCGAAAACAGCTTCCTCTTCGCCCGCCACGCCGACCCGAATCTCGAACTGCACGACGTCGAACTCTGGCGCGTCTCCGCCATCGCCGTCGTTATGATCGGCCTTGCATTCATCTGCATCTTCATCGCTTGGCGGCGCGGGCTGCTCCGTCAGCGCTCGTGGTGGATCCCGCTGGCCGTTATTCCGATTGTCGTCCTGTTTTTGCAGCTTCCCCTCTCCCTGCCGTTATGGAACATCCTGCCCAAGCTGCGTTTCCTCCAATTTCCCTGGCGATGGCTCGTCGTGCTCGAAGCGCCGCTCGGCATCTTCTTTGCAACGGCTATCTGGCCCACAAAACGTTGGCTGCGGGTCGCGGCCATTGCTGTGTCTTCCGCGGTTTTTCTTTCCATCACTGCTGTTACGACGCTCGTCTTCCACCAGTCCTGCGACGAAGAGGATAAGGTCGACGGTATGTTGAGCGCTTATCGCAGCGGCCAAGGCTTTCTGGGAACCGACGAGTACGCGCCGCCCGGTGCGGACGACTCGCTGATGGCCATCGGCTTGCCCGACGCATGCCTCGTCACCAATCCCAATGTGGTGCTCGCCAGCTCAGATGACGGAAACATTCCCGCATGGGATCCGGCTAACGGCCATTGCGACGCAACTTACTCCTGGCGACAGAAAGGCCGCCATGCGCCCGAACATCTGCGCCTGACCGCTGACACTCCGCACGCCGGCTATCTAATCCTGCGCCTGCGCAACTATGCCGCGTGGAAGATTGGCGTTAATGGTGAAGTTGTCGCCCTGGGTGCGAGCCCACTTTATGCTTCGCTTCCCCACCGAGACGACGGCCTGATGGTGGTGCCGGTTCCGCAAGGTTCGGTGCAACTGAACGTGGACTGGACCATAACCGGCGATGTTGTGATGGGACGCCTGCTGAGTCTCATCTCGCTCGGCTGCATTGGAGTCCTGTATTTAATCGAGCGAAAGCTAAACGCAGTGCAAAAAGCTAAAGCGGAACCTCGGTTATCATAAAGAGGAATGCCAGTTGACGTCAGATCGATGATCCAGGAAGGCGCGGAGCTCACCGACCGCGCGCTGGAAGCACTTATTCCAACGGTGGACACTGTTCCTTCGTCGATCCATGGCGCCATGCGCCACTCCGTCTTTGCCGGCGGCAAGCGCCTGCGTCCCGTTCTTGCCATGCAGGCCGCCGTCACCATCGCCGGCTCGCTGCCCGACGGCATCGAGCGCCTCGGCGCAGCGATCGAAATGCTGCACACCTACTCGCTCATCCACGACGATCTGCCAGCGCTCGACAACGACGACCTGCGTCGTGGCAAGCCCACCTGCCACGTAGCGTTCGGCGAAGCGATCGCCATCCTCGCCGGCGATGCGCTGCAAACGCGCGCATTCGAAGTTCTGGCCGGACTCGACACACCTCCAGCAGCGACCGTGCCAGATCATCGGCCTCATCGCCAACGCCGTCGGCACCGTTGACGGCATGATCGGCGGCCAGGTGCTCGACATCGAAAGCGAGGGCCACAAGCCCACGCCGCGAACTCGTCGAATCTATTCATCGCGCCAAGACCGGTGCTCTCATCCGCGTGAGCGTCGTCACGGGCGGTGTCTATGCGGGCGCCAGCGCGGACGATGTTGCGCGCCTCGACACCTTCGGCCGCAAAGCCGGACTGGCTTTCCAGATCGTCGACGACGTACTCGACATGACCGTGGACTCAGCACATCTCGGCAAAACCGCCGGCAAAGATCAGGCCACTGAAAAAGCCACGTGGCCCGCTGTCTATGGGATTGAGCAAAGCCAGCGAGACGCCGCTACTCTCATCGAAGAAGCCTTCGCAGCGCTTGACCCGTATGGCACCCGCGCCGACGGCCTCAAGTCGGTTGCCCGCTATCTCGTCGAGCGCAAGAACTAAAGAATTCTCGCTCCATAACACAATCGGGTGCCCCATCCATGCGGCGCATGGGTGGGAGAGCTCATAAGCTGGTTCAGCACGAATAAGCTAGTAAGGCTAGAAGCTAACCATGCTCTCTGAACCCGACATCCTCGCCGCCCTCCGCGACTGCTTCGATCCCGAAGTCAAGCTGAACCTCGTCGATCTCGGCCTCATCTACTCCGTTGAGACCGGCCCCGACCCCGACTCCGCGCCCGCATGGCCGCGCCAATGGGTCAAGGTTACGATGACCCTCACCACGCAGCAATGCCCTGCCTCAGGCCTGATCTTCGAGCAGGTACACAACCGTCTCGCCACCATTCCCGACGTCAGCAAAGTTGAAGTGAATCTGGTATGGGAGCCCAAGTGGACGCCGCATCGCATCAGCGAAGCGGGGAGAAAGCAACTGGGAATCTAGCGTTCGTTACGAGCGGCGCAAAACGCGACGCAGAGACTCGCCCTTCTCGGCAATGCCTTCCACCGCATCCTGCACCTGCCCAAGCATCGACTGAGCGCGGTCTACGTAGCCCGGCATGGCTTCCCACCAGTTGCGCAGCGTTCCTCATGGTCCAGCAGGGCCAGCGCCGTACCCGACGCAGCCATCACCAGCCCAGCGCGCTTTTGTCCGCTCAGCAGCAGCAATCCACCGGTTATCAGAGATCCGCAAGCAGCAACCTTTATCCAATCAAACTCCGTCTCCTGCATCCCGGTGACCCTCGGAGACCGGTGCTTCCGATCTGGAAAAATCGCAACGTCCATGAGCTCTCCCTTTCTGTAATCAGATGCAGTCCCAGGAATTCCGGCAGCCAGAAGAAACCTACTTCGACTCCCTCAGACGGAAATCTGGCCCCACTTGCGACCCACTCAATCCAGGTCAAAATCGCGCAATGGCTTGCCCGCCGGAGCATCCTTCGCCTTGCGCAGCGCTTCGGCAAACTTCTTGTCGAACAGGTCTTCCTTGTTTTTCTCGGCGTCCACCGATTGACGGAAGATCGACTCCTTGCGCTCATCCTGCTCGCGCATAGCCTTGGCTGCGGTTTCAAGATCCTCAAACATCCGCTTGCGCGGCGCCGAGGTGTGGCTGATGACCAGCCCCGTAGATGCATCCACCACAATCATTGCCCCGCAATCGGGACATGCAACCTGAAATGTTTCTTCCTTCGTTTTGCCCATAACAGGCCAATTGTAGGCGCTTCGGCTGAACCAGGAAAGCCCGACAATCGGAACGCGAAACTGTGGCTTCGGAGTTCTCCGATTTTTTAAGCTTGTCAGGCTCCTGTCCGGCGTACCATTCTCATCAGGCTGTCCGCTCCGAATCAGCGCCGATCTTTGCACAACCGGAAATTTCCCCCCGAGGTTAGGAGATTCATGAAAGGCAAACTTCTCATCGGGCTCCTAATTCTTGCCCTGGCAGCTCTGACCTCGCTCCTATCTGTTCAGCCCAAGCCAAGCTCGCCGGCGACTGGCAAGGCACCTATGTCGATGCAAATGGCATCACCTTCAACCTCGTCTGGCATGTCACTGCCACTTCTGACGGGACCCTCACCTCGACACTGGACAATGTCACTCAGAGTATCTTCGGCATAAAAGCCAAGACGACTACGGTCAAAGGCTCAGACGTCAAAATTGAAGTTGAAGATGTAATCAGTCCCAACGGGCAGCCGATCAATCTCAAAGCCTCTTTCGCTGGCACCCTGAATAAAGAAGAAAACAAAGTGACCGGCACCTTTACACAGGTCGACCCGCCCCAGGATCCGATTGCAGATCACGTTCAGGCACGGACCACCGGAACCTCCGACGATCTCTCTTCTACGGCCTCACCCTTAGCACCGTCCCGTATCGACGGAACAAATAGCTGCTTTCGATTACGCCCAGCCGGTCTACTGGTTCGCTGGCGTCCTCAGCCCGCACGTGCAGAATCATGCGCCGGTACGACGTTAGCTGCGGCGAACCATTGTCCGTTACCGCCAGAATCACGTGTGCAACGTTCCATCCCCTTTGCACGGAATCATCGGCAGCCACAGCGGCCGGCAGGCCGCATCCGCTCGAACCGTCACCGTGGCGGGTCTGCTCCGCTCAGTGTCAGCGCGGCAAGATTCCCATCCTCAAGCCCCGCTTCCCGGTAGTGGAACCAGCGAAAGTGCAAGCCGACTGCTTCCTCCGTCTGGATCGCTGCTGCTCGCCCGCGTCGAGCGACACCGTCTCGCCCACCCTGCACGTCCATTTCCAGCGGAGCACTACCTCCCTGCCCGTTCACCACCGCAACAGGATTGTGATTCGCGTGCGCAAAGTCGGTGACTGTCCAGGTCATCCTCGCCGCGAAATCGTTCTGGAACGCATCGCGCCAGCGCCAGATCGTCGCCTGGTCGGACGTGTGTTCCTTTCCGTCGACGCCGATCACCGTATCCCGTGAATCCACACGCTTGAACTCATCCCCGCCCTGTGTCCAGATGGCATGCGTCTCTCCATACGGCTGACGATATACATATCGACCGCCCCATCCGCCCCAGTCGGGTCGCCGATAGGCGTTCAGCCCGTTGTCGATTAGCCCGAGAAACGAAGGCGTGTCCCCTTCCATGATGAACATGAACTTGGATACTTTTTTCCCAGCGGTCCTTTGCTGCGAATGTTCGCTTCGAGCCACTCGTTCGTTACCGTTGTAAAATCCGCGCCCTCGCCGTTCCGGTAATAGCGATCGCCGCTGATCCCGGTCCAAGTTGCAGTAGCGTACTCACCACTTGTCGGTGTCGATGGCGACACGATATAGAACAGTTCGGGATATTCGCTTCCGAATCGCCGGCCCGGCATCGTCCTGGTCGCGAGATGGAGTAAACACGCAACTTCGAAATCAGCTTCGCCCTCTCCGCCTGCCGTGTGTGATGCGCCACATCCAAAAGCGCCTGCGCCAGGGTGTTAGCCCCGCCCCAGATGCAGATCCACAGCGGCCGCGGATCGTCGCGTTCTATCGCCTTTACGATCGCCTTGGATCCTCAGACGACTTGCCGTCACCAACCGCCGCCATCCCATAGGCGCTCTGCCCCGTGAACACACGCGCATCCAGATCCTTCGCGTCGGGCCAACCCTTTGCATGCAGTAGTAGATTTGCCCTGACCTGCCCGTAGGCTTCGATCAACTCGTGCATTGTCTCGGCGTGCGTCTTTGTCTTCTGCCAGGTCGAAGTCGTAGCGATCATCGCTTCAACATCAAATTCATTCGAATACAGCAGGAAACGAACGAACGACATCTGATCGTCCGGCTCGTTGCCGATATCGCTGATGATCACTACGCGTGGTTTGCCCTTAAAATCGTCAATATGCGTAGCCGGAAGCGCCTGCCCAGCGAGCCACGACGCCGGAACGAGCGCAACCATGATGATGAAACCTGTCCTCAGCCAAGAACGCATTGGGATCGCATCCCCCTCTCAAAAATCCGGAAAGATCATTCTCATGCATGTCGCCCGTTCGATGCATGGAATGTTGCCAATCAAGCAAACGCACAATCTCGTCACAAATCGATGCGCAGGGCACAACCTTTCTCCGTTCGCCGTGTCCCCTGCTACAGTTGGGCGGCGATCCCTCGCAAAGTGCCCAGACAATCTTCGAGGACACGCACGATGATTTTCCTTCGATCAGCAATCACGTCTGCCGCTTTTGCTCTCGCTTATGCCTGTGCGGCACAGACCACGAATCTTGATCACCCGCCGGCCGCGGAAGTGGTGATGGCTCGCGTCGCAGCCAACCAGGACACGGCCGAAGCCGAGCGCGCTCACTACGTCTACGTGCAGCACGCAAAGATGACCTCCCGCCGCGGCAAGACTGTGATGTGCGAGGAGATCACCGACTACCGGTTCACGCCATCATCCGACGGAACGGATCAGCAGTTGCTCAAAGTCGATGGCCGGTACCTCAGAGATAAAAACTACGTCACCTACACTGCGCTACTTCCCCGCGACGAAAACAAGCCCAAAGATCCAGAGAAGAGTGAAGACAAATCCGCGGACAAAGCGGCCGCAGACAAGAAAAAGCACTCTGATGCGAATCCTGAAAACGAGGAGGCCCTTGATCGCGACCTCGTCGAAAATCTGCGCTGGAACCTGATCCACGACAAGTCAAAGGATGGGTATAACGCCCGCCTCTTCCCCCTCACCTCTAAGAATCAGGCCGACTACGTATTTCGCATGGTTGGCCGCGAGCGCCTCAACAGCCGCGACGTCTATCACATCACTTTCCGCCCCAAGAACAAGGACGACTTCGGCTGGAGCGGCGATGCCTACATCGACACCACTGCATTCCAGCCGGTACTCGTCACCACCGCCATGGCGCGAAAAGTTCCCTTCGCCGTCCGCACGCTGCTCGGAACCAACGTGCCCGGCCTCGGCTTCACTATCACCTACGCCCCGCAGCCCGACGGCGTCTGGTTTCCGGTGACATTCTCCACGGAATTCAAAATCCACGTACTCTACTTCTTCCACCGCGAGATCATCCTCGACGCCCAAAACCGGGATTTCGAAAAGACCCACGTAACGACTCGCATCGTCGGCGAAGCAACGCCAGTTGAACCGAATCTGCCTTGACGTCAATGACAACGCAAGAAGGCCCTGCTCACTTGAGCAGGGCCTTCTGTTTGTCCATTCTGCGAATGCGGAATCTCTAATGCTTCTCCTGCGCTGTAGCGAGCTTTGCTTCGGCTTCGGCGATACGGTGCAACGCCGCAGCGTACTTCTCTTCGCTGTCGCCCGCCTCGTTCCATTCCTTCTGGCCGCGATCGAGTTGCTGCTGCGCTCGCGCCACATCGATCTCTTCCGGCTTCAATGCATCGTTGGCCAGGATCGTTACGCGATCAGGAAGCACTTCCACAAATCCCCAGGACACGTTGTAAGATCTGGTCGCCACCCTCGGCTCCGCCATGCACCCGCACGTCGCCTGCACCGAGTTCAGCCAGCAGTGGAGCATGCCCGTACAGCACCTCCATATAGCCGTTCTTCGCGGGCAGCTCTACCGCGTTCGCCTTGGTGTCAAACAGAATGCGCTCCGGCGACACCAGCCGAACGCGCAGCGAATTGGATTGGTCAGCCATATTTGCAGCTTTTAGCTCCTAGCTCTTAGCTTCTAGCTAGTCGCTAGAAGCTCGAAGCTGTCTCTACGCCGTTGCCTTCAATTTCTCGGCCGTCTCCAGCACTTCTTCGATCGCGCCCTTCATGTAGAAGGCCTGCTCCGGAATATCGTCGTACTTGCCTTCGATAATTTCCTTGAAGCTGCGCACCGTGTCCGCGATCTTGACGTACTCGCCCGGGATGCCCGTAAACTGCTCGGCCACGTGGAACGGCTGCGAAAGGAACTTCTGCACCTTGCGGGCGCGTGCCACGGTGAGCTTGTCTTCTTCAGAAAGCTCGTCGATACCGAGAATCGCGATGATGTCCTGCAGATCCTTGTAGCGCTGCAAAATCCTCTTCACGCCCTGCGCCACGTTGTAGTGATCCTCGCCCACAATGCGGCGGAGAGAATGCGCGAAGTGGAAGCCAGCGGATCTACCGCAGGGTAGATGCCGAGCTCAGACAGAGGCCGGCTCAACACCGTGGTCGCGTCCAGGTGAGCGAAGGTCGTGGCCGGCGCCGGATCGGTCAAGTCATCGGCGGGCACGTACACTGCCTGCACCGACGTCACCGAACCCTTGCTGGTCGAGGTGATGCGCTCCTGCAGCTCGCCCATTTCCGTAGCCAGGTTTGGCTGGTATCCCACGGCGGAAGGCATGCGGCCCAGCAGCGTCGACACTTCAGAACCCGCCTGCGTGAAACGGAAGATGTTGTCGATGAAGAGCAGCGTGTCCGAACCTTCGACGTCGCGGAAATACTCGGCGACCGTCAACCCAGTCAGCGCCACGCGGAGACGCGCTCCGGGCGGCTCGGTCATCTGGCCGTACACCAGCGCGCACTTTGAATTGGCAAAGTCGCCCGGCTTAATGACGCCCGACTCCGTCATTTCGGTCCAGAGATCGTTGCCCTCACGGGTGCGCTCGCCCACGCCGGCAAACACTGAGAAGCCGCCGTGATTCTTGGCGACGTTGTTGATGAGTTCCATGATGACGACGGTCTTGCCCACGCCCGCGCCGCCGAAGAGGCCGATCTTGCCGCCCTTCAAGAAGGGCTGGATCAGGTCGATGACCTTGATGCCGGTCTCGAACATCTCTTCGTGCGTTGACTGCTCGTCGAACAGCGGCGCAGGACGGTGAATCGGCATGCGCATCTTCTCGCCGATCGGGCCCAGCTCGTCCACCGGCTCGCCGATCACGTTGATCACGCGGCCCAGCGTCTCCTTGCCCACCGGAACGCGAATCGGCCCGCCCAGATCGATGGCCTTCATGCCGCGCACCATGCCGTCGGTCGCTTCCATGGCTACCGTACGCACGCGTCCCTCGCCCAGGTGTTGCTGGACTTCGAGGATCACGCTGATCGGTGTAGGCACATTGAAGCCGTCGCTGGTCACGCGCAGCGCCTGATAAATCGGCGGCATCGTCGCTTCTTCAAACTGCACGTCCACCGCGGGACCGGAAATCTGAATTACCTTGCCAATGTTCTCTGCCATAAACTTTGCCTTCCAGTGCTAATCACGTGAGCTGCTAAACAGCGGCCGCGCCGCTGACAATCTCGATAATTTCCTTGGTGATCGCCGCCTGCCGTACGCGGTTCATCTCCAGCGTGTAGGCGTCAATCATGTCCGAAGCATTGTTGGTCGCCGCATCCATTGCCGTCATACGCGCCGCATGCTCCGCCGCCACCGACTCCGACATCGCGTGATACAGCATCGCCGAAATGTATTGCGGCAGCAGGCCATCAAAGAGCTCTTTTTTAGGCTCCTCGTAGATGTAGTCGACGTTCTGAGTGCCAAACTTCTTCGACTCTTCGTCCGCTTCCGTCGTGTCGGCGGGTTCGAGTGCGATTCCAGCACTGGCAGCGGCCTCTACGGCGCGTTCGCGTTCCGCCTCAGTCATCTCAACGGCGCTCGTAATCTGCGGAATGCCTATCTTCAGGATCGGCAATAGCCTCTCGACTACCAGGCGCTGCGAGATCACAGATTTGAATTCGTTGTAGACGATGTAAGCAGCGTCAATCTCCTCGTGAACATAGCGGGAGATGATGCTCTCGGCCATTTCGAAGACGCGCGAGGCCTCAAGCTTGAGCAGCATTCCGGGATGGTCGCCCGTGATCTCGACAGCGCCTTTCCGTGCTTGACGAACCTGCCGAGTGTAGCCGTTGGCGTCTGTCTGCTCAAGGTACTCCGCAGGCGAGAAACGGCGGCGCGCGAGGTCGCGACCCTTGCGCCCGACCGCCTCCACATCGATTTCCTTGTCCGTGTTGCCAGTGATGAATTGGTAGGCGACCTTGAAGATGTTGGCATTGAAGGCACCGGCGAATCCTTTGTCGCCGCTGATGACAATCAGCAACACGCGCTTCTCGGGCCGTACGGCAAACAGCGGGTGACACAGATTGCCTGTTCCCTCGTCAAAAGTGTCGATGCGCCGTGTCAGCGACTCCAGCACGCTGGTGATCATTTTGGCGTAAGGCCGCGCCGCCAGCGCCCGCTCCTGCGCGCGACGCAGCTTCGCCGCCGAGACCATCTTCATGGCCTTGGTGATCTGCCGCGTGTTCTTCACGCTGCGTATGCGCCGCCGTAGATCGAGTACGTTTGCCATAAATCAGCTGCTCAGCTCCTAGCCGACTAGCTTCTAGCTTTGCCCGTTCTCTAGCTAGTAGCTGGAAGCTAGTAGCTAGAAGCTGCTTTTACGCCTTTGCCGTTTGCAACTCTGCTACGAAATTCGCCTTGTACTCTTTGAGCGCCGCGTGCAGCCGGTTGCGCAGATCGTCATCGAGCGACTTCTTCTTGGTAAGGTCTTCCATCAGCGCAGTCTGTGCGCTGTCGAAGTACTTGTACAACCCATCCTCAAACGCGCGAATGTCGGTAACATTCAGATCGTCCAGATATCCCTGCGTACCTGAGAACAGAATCACCACCATCTTTTGCCACGTCAGCGGCTGGAACTGGGGTTGCTTCAACAACTCGGTCAGACGCTGGCCACGATTCAGCTGCTTCTGCGTCAGCGGATCGAGATCCGATCCGAACTGCGCAAATGCCGCCAGCTCGCGATACTGTGCCAGATCGAGCTTCAGCGTTGAACCAACCTGCTTCACCGCCTTGATGGCAGCCGAGAATCCTACGCGCGAAACCGACAGTCCCACGTTCACCGCCGGACGTACGCCGGAGTTGAACAGGTCAGTTTCCAAGAAGATCTGACCATCGGTAATCGAAATCACGTTGGTCGGAATGTAGGCAGAAACGTCGCCCGCCTGCGTCTCGATCACCGGCAGCGCGGTAAGCGATCCGCCGCCCTTCTTGTCGCTCATCTTGGAAGAGCGCTCCAAAAGCCGCGAGTGGAGATAGAACACGTCGCCCGGATACGCTTCGCGGCCCGGCGGGCGGCGAAGGAGCAATGAGATCTCGCGGTACGCCATCGCGTGCTTCGAAAGATCGTCGTACATCACGAGTGCATGCTTGCCGTTGTCACGGAAGTATTCGCCCATGGCGGTGGCAGCGTATGGTGCAAGGTACAGCATCGGCGCGGGCTCCGACGCCGATGCGGCCACGATGATCGTGTGGCCCATGGCTCCCGCTTCGGTGAGTGTCTGCACGACTTGCGCAATCGACGAGCGCTTTTGGCCGATCGCGCAGTAAATGCAGATCAGGTTGTTCTTGGCGTTGTTAATGATGGTATCGAGCAGGACGGCGGTCTTGCCGGTCTGGCGGTCGCCGATGATCAGTTCGCGCTGGCCGCGGCCGATCGGAATCATGGCGTCGATGGCCTTGAGTCCCGTAGCCATCGGCTCGCGCACTCCCTGGCGGTCGATGATGCCGGGCGCCAACCGTTCGACAGGCAGCGACTGCGTGGACGCAATTGGCCCTTTATCGTCAATGGGCGCTCCCAGTGCGTTGACCACGCGGCCAATCAGGCCTTCACCCACGGGCACGCTCAAAATCTTGCCGGTGCGCTTGACCTCATCGCCTTCGCGGAGCTCGGTGTAATCACCCAGAACCACCGCGCCCACTGAATCTTCTTCCAGACTCAGCGCCAGCCCGCCAATGCCGTGCGGGAACGCAAGCAGTTCGCCCGCCATCACCTTGTCGAGCCCGTGCAGGCGCGCGATACCGTCGCCAAGCGAAGTGATTGTGCCAACTTCGTCTACCTGGACCTTGGAGTCGTAGTTCGCGATCTGCTCGCGAAGTAGTTGCGTAATCTCGTCTGCCTTGATCTGAGCCATTTCTGTTCCTTACAGTTCGCAGTTCCTAGTTCGTAGTTCGTAGTCTTCAGTCCTCAGTTTCTACTGTGAACTTCGAACTTTGAACTCGTATCTGCGGGCTTCATCCCGCAATCAATGCTTCTTTGAGTCTCTCGAGCCGCCCGCGAACCGATCCGTCGTACACAGTCGATCCGATCCGCACCACAGTTCCGCCGAGAATCGATTCATCCAGCTTGAACGTCGGCTCGATTTTTGATCCCGCCAACCTGCCTACCCCAGCCACCAGTTCCGCGCGTTCCTGCTGACCCAATTCCCGAGCCGTCACAATCTCGGCCTGGCGAATGCCCATCCGTTCCTGCATCTCGGCGCGCCACGCTGTGGCTACTTCGCGAACTTCACCGATGCGATCGTTGTTGATCAGGACCGCCAGCAGGTTGCGCAACTCCTTCTGCAATCCCATCTTTGCGTTCAGCTTGTCGAGGATCGAAACTTTTTGCGTGGCCGGAACCGCAGGATTCATGAACAGTTCGCGCAATTCTGTGCTGCCATCCCAGGTGCCGAGAAAATCACTGAATTGACGATCGAGCGCGGCCGCATCCAGATGGGCCGAAGCCACAACATCGGCGAACGCGCGTGCATACCGAGCTGCAAATACGGCGGCCATCAGTTCTTCCCTCCGCCGTCGCGACCTGTTTCACTCACAAACTCTGCAATCAGCGCGCGATCCGTCTCTGGTGTCAGGACCATTTTCTTCACAGCCTGATCAATCGCCAGGTCCGCCGCGAAGTGCCGAAGTGAGCGCTTGGCCTGTGCTGCCGCAACGCCGATTTCCTGCTCCGCTGAGGCCACGATCCGCGCGCCTTCTTCCTCGAGAGCGGCTTTAGCCTGCTGCTCGTCGTGTGCGATCTGCTGCTCCACCTCGGTGCGGAATCTGGCAATCTCCTGGTCGAGGCTTGCCAGCTTCGCTTCTACAGCGCTTAATCGTGTGTTGGCATCCTCTGTTGTCTTGCGTGCCGCTTCAATATCGGACCGAATCTTTTCAGCGCGCTTGCGCAGCAATTTGGGCATGATCCGGACCAATGGAATCATGATGCCGAGGATCACTACGCTGACATTGAAGATTTCGAACGTCCGCGCGGCCGTCTCTACCTCAACATGCATAATCCGGGCCAGCGACTGCACCACCGCCGCGTGCCGGTACTGATTGTGCTCATTCTCCTCGGATTCGGCGCCCTCTGATTTTGCGGGGTTATGCGCTTCATGGCTCGTCGATTCCGCAGCCGGTTGTGCCGCTGGTTCCGGACTTTGCTGGGCCATTCCACGGAAAGGCGCAATCGCGACCCCCAGGATTAGCGCTCCCAACAACATAGGCCCAAGTAACCGGGCGAAAAATCGTGATTGCGTCAGATTCTCTTTCAACGGGAACTCCCGGCAGCCACTGGGAGTACGGCTCGAACTACCTGATTGGCCAGTTCTCCTGCCGAACCCTGGATCGTGACCTTGGCGCGATCGGCCTCCGCGTCAATCTCAGCTTTCGCCTGGTTAACCTTTGCCCCAGCTGCTTTTCGTGCGGCATCCAGCGAAGTCTCGCGCTCTACATTCCGCTGTTTGGTGCGCTGTTCCCGCATCTTGAAAATCTCGGCCCGCGCGTGGCGCAGCTTATCGGCATACTCTGTTGCTTTGATCTTCTGCCTGGGCGATGGCTTTATGTGCATCCTCGATGGCGCCCTCTGTCCTCGCGCGGCGGGCTTCAAGCGTCTTGTTCAAAGGCCCCTGCACCAGAAACTGATAAGCCGCTACAAGCACGACAAAGAGCAGAATCGTGGGGATGGCGCCGAGCAGAAGCGCACCGATTTGTTGAAGAATTTCATTCATGTTTGTGCTCGGTTAATTCAGGCAGACGGGTATTTCCTTCGCGGGTGAACACCTTTTTGTATCAGGGGCAAACCCTCAAGGTCAACGCCACTCGGCGCTATATGAGAGGGTCCTGTGATAGCTGTCACGAACCGGGAATTTATGCCAAAAAAGAACTTGCTTTCCGGTATAACAGGCCTACACTAAACATACCACCTAGACCCGGTTCAGGGTCCAGCGGGCAGTCGGTTCCGGGAATCTTCCACTCCTGAAGCCGGCTCGCCCGCCTCTAATTTTTTGGGGCCGTTTTTTAACGGCGATTTCCACCCAATTTCAGCACCGTCCTCATCCCACCCCTCCGTTTCCCGTCTACCTACCTGAACGGCTTCCTGGCAAACCGTTTTGCCCCGGAAGACATCCGAGGAACGAGTCCCGGCTCCGTAAAAAAGGGCGCTCGTTCCTCACCGAGAATCGGAGGATTCATTCAAATGCAAACCAAACTTATTCCCCTGGCACTCAGCGGCCTGCTCGCCTTAGGCGTCACCGCAGTTGCCTCCGCTCAGGACACCCCTCCCCCACCCCCCGATCAGAGCTCAAGCAGGACCACCCCATGGCGGCCGCGGCATGCGCATGGACCCCGATCAGCAACTCGCGCATCTCACCAGCGCGCTCAACCTCACCACCGACCAGCAGAGCCAGATCAAGCCCCTGCTGGTCGACCGCCAGCAGAAGATGCAGGCGCTCATGCAGAACGAATCTCTTTCCCAGGACGACCGCCGCGCTCAGGCACGCACGATCTCCCAGGGAACCAACAACAGCATTAAGGCCCTGCTGACCGACGAACAGAAACAGAAATTCGACGCCATGCAGGCAAATATGCGCCACGGAGGACCGGGCGGGCCGCCTCCTCCTCCCGCCGACAGCCCAAATCCTCAACCCCAGAACTAAACAGGCAAAAGCGCCGGGATTCTTAAACCCCGGCGCTTTCGCCTTCGTTGCAATCCGAATTTAGCTTGACCCGCGCATTCAGAGCTGCGGCGCAGTACAAATCAGCTACTTTGACGCCTTGTCGATAAATCCTGCCAGATCATTCTTTAGCTGGTGCAGCGCGTCAGTATTCAGATAGATCATGTGACCTGACGGGTAATACCCCAACTGCACATTCCCTCGCAGTTCGGGCTCCAGTTCCATATGGTTCAGGTCATACTCCGTCGCAAAAAACGGAGTGGCCAGGTCGAAATATCCATTCGCTGAAAACACCCTGAGGTGCGGATTCTTGCGGATCGCCGCGCCCAGATCGCCCGCCACATATGGTTGCAGTTGCTCTCCGCCAGGCCCAGGCCCCGCGCCTGCAGGCTTGTGCTTCCAGTCCCATTGCCCGATGTTGCCCGAGCTCGGCCGATACGTATCGGTGCTCTCATACTTCAGCTCGCGTTCCAGGTAATCGTGAATCGTCGCCACAAACGCGCCGGTGATGCCCGTGTCGGATGCGTCATAGCTGGGATTCTCCCCTGCAGCATCGATATCCTCGCCTTCAAACCGCATGTCATATCGCCCCAAGCGTCTTGCCGATCGCTGCGCATCACTTCTTTGCGGAACCGCGTCGGCGAAACGCGCAGGTTTGCCTCCTTGATGTAGTCCACGCTGAGGCCCGTGAGCCGGCTCATCTCCTTGGCAACTGAGTCCAGTTTTTCCGCGGGCAGATTGTGTCCCTGGAACAGCGCCTCCGCATATGGCCCCGCTGCAAACTCGCGCGCCTGCTGTACCCAGGTAGCCACGTCGGGCGGTTTGTTCTGCACCTTGTTGAAGTACCACGCCGCCGCGGCGTAACTCGGCAGGTTTGAAATGTAGATGGTGTCGTACCCCGGTGCCCGGACCGCATAATTCAAAATCGAAGAAATCAGCACAATGCCATTGAGCTGAATCCCATCGCTCCCCAGCAAATCTGACAAGCCAGCCGACCGCGTCGTTCCATACGACTCGCCGATCAAAAACTTGGGCGAATTCCATCGCTGGTTCACTGAGATGTAGCGCGCGATAAACCGATCGAACGCCTTCAGATCCGGATCGACACCTGTGAAATCCTTCGGCTGCCCCTTGCCCACTGCACGCGAATAACCCGTCAGAGGCGCGTCAATGAACACCAGGTCGGTCTTGTCGAGCAGCGAGTACTGGTTTGGCACCAGCTTGAATGGTGGTCCCGCCGTGGCTTTGGGGCTGTCGGTCTCAATGCGCACCGGCGAAAACGATCCCATATGCAACCAGAGAGTTGCAGCTCCCGGTCCGCCGTTATAGAGGAAGCTCACCGGCCGCGATGATGGCTCGGCCCCATCCAGCGTGTAGGCAACATAGAACATGCTGCCGTATGGCTTGTCTTCCTCATCGCGAATCAGCAGGGTGCCCGCCGTCGCCGTATACTTCAGCGACTTGCCGCCCATTGAAAGTTCGTGATGCGTCACCGAACTTTTCTCGGGTGGAATTGGCGTATCCTTCGGAGCCTCTTTCTGCTCGTCGGCGCCCTGGCGATTTTGCGGTTGCGCCTGCTGTTGAGGCGTCGACGGATGTTCCTGTGCCAGAACGCGCAACTGTAATGTTGGAAGACCCAAAAGACATAGCGAAGCTGCCGCGGCAACCCCGCTGAGAGCAAAACGACGCACTGCTATCATGAGCGGAAAGTTCCTCCAAAAATGAATTGAACAGCCAGACCGCAACCACTGGGGAAGAGTAGTGCGGTAAAAGATACGTGGATCTTAATGCGACGTTGAAATCCGACGGTAAGACGCAACCGATTTCCGAAGGAGGCGCAATGAAACTCTTGGGAGTCGCTCCCATGCTGACCGTAGCCGCAATCGAACCTGCGATTGAATTCTATCGGGACGTTCTCGGTTTTCAGTGTGTTTCCGCGACGGATGCCTGGGCCTGCATGAGTCTTGATGGAGTCGAAGTTATGTTCGCGCTCCCCAATGAGCATTTGCCCTTCACAGTTCCAGGGATGACCGGCTCGCTCTACTTCAAAACCGATGACGTCGACGCGCTATGGCTCCGACTGAAAGACCAATGCAAGGTCGAATATCCGCTGGAAGACTTTGAATATGGCATGCGCGAGTTCGCGATTCGCGACAACTCCGGCTATCTCCTCCAATTCGGACAGGAGATTGGCTAGACGACAAACTTCAACGGGCCGGCTGGAGACCGCAGACTATTTGGATGACCGCGGCCGGCTTGTCCCGCGTCAGTAGCCCCTGCGTCCGCAGCCAAGTCTCCAGTAGTCCCGGCCACTGGTCCATCGAAGCATCTCCCTTGCCCAGCCCGGACCCGTGCGGCCCCTTTGCAAAGATGTGCCCCTCGGCCGGGACGCCCGCCTTGATCAACGCCTCATAAAAGCGCAGCCCTTGCTCTACCGGCACGGTCGATCATCCGCCGTGTGGTACCAGAATGTCGGCGGTGTCTTCGCGGTCACAAACAAATCGGGAGAGTAGGCCGCGCGCAGCGCCTCACACTTGTCCATCACGTTCAAGAGCTTGCAGTAGCTCAGGTGCGACGTGTCGCTCGAGATCGCTCCGATCCACGGATAGCCGAGCACTAGAAAATCCGGCCGGCTCGACACCCGCTCGATCGGATCGACGGCTTCCGCATTGCCTTCCACCGGTTGCGTCGCGGCCAGGGCAGCAAGGTGGCCGCCCGCCGAGAACCCGATCATGACGATGCGGTCGGGATTGACGTGATAGTCGCTTGCCCGCGCTCGCACCATCTGCACCGCCCGTCGCGCGTCCAGTAACGGAACAGGCAACAGATATCCATTCGAGCCCAGCCGGTAGCTCAGCACAAACGCCCGGAATCCCCGCGAAGTAAACCAATCCGCGATTTGCCGGCCTTCCAGATTCGCCGCCAGATGGGTATACGCTCCGCCCGGCAGCACCACCACCGCCGAACCGTTTTCATGGCCCGGTTGCGGATCGAAGATCGTCAGTGTCGGCGTATCTTCGCAGGCCGTTCCCTTGGCCTGCGGAGCCTCGCCAGGCCATAGCCGGATCGTCTGGATTCCCAGAAACGCGCTGTTTTCGCCCGGTGTTGCGCAGGGCTCTTTCTGCGCCTGCGCCATCGCGCAGCCCAGTACAACAGTCATACTCATTGCCAGCAGGCGCCGCATTTCGCTCTCCCGGAGTTTCGCGAGGATTATACAAATTTGTCATTGTTCCGTCGTTTTCGGACGTTGTCGATTGCGCTTCCCGACGATCACTCTGGAAAGGATCGTAGTTCCGTGATTCGCACGGCATCCATCCGAATGCGGCTGGCCGAGGCCTTGGCGCCGGACCGCCTTCAAATCACGGTACCGTGCCTTTCGGGCACTGTTACCGTAGCACCTTCGGCATGGCTCCCACTCATCGAGCGAGGTGGCACACTCATTCAATGGCGTTCTGCCCACAGTGCGAACAGCTCAAAGATAGCCTCTGCTTCGAAAAGCCGCGGGAGTATCTCGAACTTGCTCGCCAGCTATTGAATTCAGTGAATGAAGGCGCACTTATCGTGAGGGAGAGCAGCTGCCCTCTGCAGGATCTCTTCAACCCGGAGTGGCCAGGCGAAGAGGTCGAACACAACTTTGAGTGCACAGCCTGCGGCCGCACCTACCAGCTCTTCGCTGACACCTACCATGGCCGCGCCGGCTGGGGACTCACCGGCCCTCCGCGCCCCGAGCCAGAACCCCCGCCGGAACCCAAGTCAGAGATGGGATTCTGGATGACCGCTCCCTCCTCCAGCGCTCAATGAACAAAGCCCGAAGAGCTTTCCGGAGTAGAACCGCGCAAACTCGTCTTTGATCTCTGAAATCTGTTCCCTGTCTACAGCCACACGGCCTTATGTCCCGGACAAGGATCGCCGGCCAGTTCCGTAAGCGTCTCCGCCAGCTCGAATCCATAGCGCGCAAAGTAGTAGGCGGCCCCATGCACGCGTTCCTGCAGAATGCCTCCGGGATTGAACCCACGCTCGATCGTCTCCGCATGGCGTCGCAGCGATCCCTCGCGCTGCAATTCGAAGTTCGCCGCCAGCCGCCGCAGGCGGTTCATCTGGTAGCGCATCTTGCTCGCCGCCGTCTGCGCCGACCGCCCCAGTCCTGCATCCATCGCCTTCATGTACTCGAGCAGTGGCCCCAATTCCGCATCCAGCGCCGTTCCTGCCGCAGACAGCTTGCGCTTGCCTTCGACCGGCATCGCTCGTGCTGCCAGCAGTTGTGCCAGCGAATCTGCCGTCTCGGCGAACACCCGCTCCAGCCCCAGCTCATGTCTGCGCAGCAGCTCGCCGATTGCCGGCTCAATCAAGGTGGCCGAAAGCCTCGGCTCCGCCGCGGTCGTCCTCCCCAGAATGCGCTCATACAGCACCGCTGATTGTGCGAAGTACGCAACCTCGGCCGGCCCACCAACAATCAGCGAAGTCCCCAGCAGATAATCCTGAAACACAGGCCGCAGTAGCGCTGCCGGCGAAATCCGCTCCGGCTCCGCCGCGAGAATGCCAACCAGGTCTGCCGTTGTAAACTTTTCGCGCCCTGCCTGCCACAGCCCATTCGGCTCCGCGGCTGTCGGCGCCAGCCGCTTCAGCGCAATCCGTGCCCCGCTGCGCTCATCAATCAGAAACAGCAGGCTCGACTGCGGCGCCACCGCAACCTGTGCGTGATATCCCGCCGCCTCCAGCACCTTGTTCCGCTCGAGCAGCGCCGCATGCAACTCATCCGCGCGCTCAATCGCCGCCCGCAGTACGGGAGAGCCCAGCCGATGCACCTCGCGCCCGGCGGCATCCAGCACCAGCAGTCCCTGCGCGGCAAAAGCTTTCGAATAGAATTCCGCAAACGCCTGGCCAAATGTGCGTCCCGGCTTGTACGCGGCCACCAGCGCATCCATCGCGTCCGACGCGCCCAGCAGTTCCCACGCCTGCTCCATCAGCGGCTCGATCGATTCATCGAGCACGACGCCGCCCACCGGCACGGGATTCGCCGGCGTCTTTGCGTAGACAAGTTTGCGAAGTTCTTTTCTTGAAGGGAAGGTGACGTGATTGATCTCGGCAAAATCGTGATCTTCCGTCGCCAGCCAGAAGATAGCCACATGTGGCTTTCCCGATTCCGTTGCCTGTCGCGCCCGCGCCAGTGCGGTTGCAGCCTTGAACGGCGTATACAGCGGTCCGCCCAGCAACCCAACCTGCTGCCCGGTCAGTACAGTTCCCGCGCCACCCCTCAGTGCCTTCAACGCCGGAGCCGCTTCAGCCGAAGCGTTCTGCCCAGCCAGCAGTTCAACGACGTCATTCCAATGGTCTGGTAAAGGACATCGCGTCTGCCATCCTGTATCGCGCGGTAGAGAAGAATAGAAGGGCCTTGTCTTCGGGTCTCCGGCGCAGAAGTCCAGAAACAGCCGGCTTAATCCGGGAACCACGTCGATGGGATAACAGTCTGAACTCGGCAACGCGTACCTTCCGATACATTTAGCTTGGCTGAACCCCGGTGGGGGACCCCACTCCTGGGGTTCGAACAGAATTCGCTCTGATAAGGATGCCACGCCGGACACGTTCGATGCAGAACTGCATTCGAACCGGTCCCAGCCTGTTGCCGTTCGGTCACAGATGTTTGTGCGCGGCTGCCTCGGCACTCACACGTGCTCGTTCCATTAACATCGTTCTTTCCCGCTCGTTGCGCGTGAGAGTCGCGGCCCGTTCAAACTCTGCAGCCGCCTCGCCATGCCGCGAAAGTCTCGCGAGCAGGTCACCCCGCACACTTGGCAGCAGGTGGTAATTCCTGAGCACCGGCTCCGTCCGTAGTGGTTCCAGCAGCCCCAGCGCCTGCTCGGGCCCCTCGGCCCTACTTACTGCCACCGCGCGATTGAGTTCGATGACTGGCGATGGTGCTACCTGCGTTAGCTCGGTGTATAGCTCAACAATCCGGACCCAGTCCGTCTCCGCAGCAGTCAAAGCCCGTGCATGGCAGGCCGCGATCTCCGCCTGCAGGAGGTAAGGACCTCGCACACCAGCCAGGCTCCTGGCACGTTCCAGGGCAGCCAGTCCCCTGTCGATCCGCGTCCGGTCCCACAAGCCGCGGTCCTGTTCCAGCAGCAAAATCGGCTCCCCCGTCGAACTCACCCGTGCCTTCGAACGGGACGCCTGTATCTCCATGAGCGCCACCAGCCCGTGAATTTCCGCCTCCCGGGAGTCAAGTTCCGCAAGAATGCCTCCCAGTCGTCAGGGCTTCGTCGCACAGGGATGCGCGCATCCACTCTTCACCCGAGGTCGCAGCATAGCCTTCGTTGAAAATGAGATAGACGACCTCGAGCACCGAAGAAAGACGCGCCGCCAGGTCGAGCCCGCGCGGAACGACGAATGGGATGCTCTTCTGTGTCAGCGTCTTCTTCGCGCGAACAATTCGCTGGGCAATGGTCGGCTCCGGAACCAGAAATGCGCGTGCGATCTCGTCCGTCGTAAGGCCGCCCACTACCCGCAGAGTCAGCGCCGCTCTCGCTTCTGCCGACAAAACTGGATGGCAGGCGACGAAGATGAGTCGAAGCACATCATCGCCGATCGGGTCGTCCATGGCTGTAACGAAGGTCGGGCGGAGTTCGCTCCAGATCCAGCAGCCCACGGCCCAGTTCCTGATGCTTCCGTTCGCTCCGTTCCGCGAATCGAAAGTGATCGATCGCCCGCCGTTTGGCCGTCGCCATGAGCCACGCACCGGGATTGGGCGGAATCCCCGAGTCAGGCCACTTCTCGAGCGCAGCGAGAAGCGCTTCCTGCGCAAAATCCTCGGCTAGATCGAGGTTGCGCACCATGCGCATAAGTCCCGGCTGTGACCCGCGCCGCCTCACTCTTCCACACTGCTTCGATTTGGGGATGGATGTCGGCGCCGGACATGATGTAGAGATCACACCATGTCCGGTTCGCCGAGGGCAATGAGACGAGTTTCAAACGGTCAAATAAAGCCATCGCCATTTGCCGCCTCACGAAACGGACTGCACCTCGCGCAATGCGTTCTCATCCTGGAGAGGGCAATTGGCGTCGTAAACTTGGCGCAACTCACACTCGCCCTGCCCCACCACCTTTAGAAACTCCTTCACGTATTCAACTGCGGCTTCTTTTGAGGGAGCGTCGAGGATGGCAAATCCGCCTACAACCTCCTTCGATTCAGTAAACGGGCCATCGGAGACCGTGTATTGGTCATGATCGAGGCGAACCCGCGCACCAAGGGCGCTCGGCAGGCACCCCTCGGTTCCCAGCAGCCTGCCGCTCTTCATACCTTCTTCGATCAGTTTTCCCATCCGGGCCATCTCTTCGGGGGTTGGTGGCGTGTCGCGTTCGGGGCATTTGTAAAGACTCAAAAATCGCATTGTGTGAAACCTCCTCTGTTAGATACCGGAGAATCGGAAGAATTCTGCCGGCTTCATGAATACAACGAACATTCCCCTCGAAGATCGACAAACTTTCCGGAATTTTTCGAAACGGTTGAATTCGACTCTCAGTCGGCCCTCAACCGTTCGACCAGCGTTTTCAAATGACGGCCCCTTTTCACCGACATAGAATGGGGCGGACTCCCATGCGATCCAAATCAGCGGCACTTGTTCTCGCTCTCGCACTCTTACCGGCGGTTCTCCCCGGCCAGTCTTCCAAGCCTCCTGTCACGATCAAGGTCGACACCGCCCATCCAGGTGCGGCCATCTCCCCTGAGATGTTCGGAATTTTCTTTGAAGACATCAACTTCGGAGCCGATGGCGGACTGTATCCGGAACTCGTCAAGAACCGCTCCTTCGAGTTCAACGAGCCGCTGGCGGGCTGGCACGAGGTGATGGGCTTCGACAGCAAAGGCCTCGACCCGCCAAGGGGCGAACTCGACATCCGCACCGATGATCCACTGAATCCGCACAACCCGCACTACCTGCGAATCCGCGCCGTCGAGCCGGGCTATGCCCTCTGGAACGCAGGCTTCCGTGGGATGGGAATTCAGGAAGGAGCCGAATACCGGCTCTCCGCCTATGTGCGCTCGCACGGGCCAAAGAGCCTCCGCGCGGCTGTGATCGACGAAAATCGCAAAGCGGTAGCCACCGGAAAGCTGGAGGGTTTTGACGAGCACTGGAAGAAGTACGAGACGATCATTCGGGCGACAGGCACAGTCGAGAAGGCCCAGCTGAATCTCATCCTCGATGAGGCTGGGGCCGTTGATGTAGATATGGTCTCCCTCTATCCGGTCGATACTTTCAACCATCGCCCCAACGGCCTGCGCAAAGATCTCGTCCAATTCCTCTACGACATGCACCCGGGATTCATCCGCTTCCCGGGAGGCTGCATCGTGGAAGGCCGCCGTCTGGCCACGCGCTATCAATGGAAGAAAACGGTTGGAGATCTCGCGGAACGCCAGACGCTCGTCAACCGCTGGAACGACGAATTCGACACACGGCCCGCGCCGGACTATTTTCAGTCTTTCGGTTTGGGGTTCTATGAGTACTTCCAGCTTGCCGAAGACATCGGCGCTCGCCCGTTGCCGATTCTCAATTGCGGAATGGCCTGCCAGTTCAACTCCAGCGAAACGGCGGCACTCGACGAGCTTCACGAGTACATTCAGGACGCATTCGATCTGATCGATTTCGCGAATGGCCCCGTCACCACGCCGTGGGGAAAACTGCGCGCCCAGATGGGACACCCCGCGCCGTTTCACCTCACCATGATCGGCGTCGGCAACGAGCAGTGGGGAGACCGCTACCTTGAACGCTACAAGGTCTTCGCCGCCGCGCTCAAAGCGAAACATCCCGAGATCAAGCTGGTGGTCAGCGCTGGTCCATTCCCTACAGGCGAACCCTTCAACAGCATGTGGACCAACTGGCGCAAGCTGAACGCCGACATCGTCGACGAGCACTACTACATGAGCCCAGAGTGGTTCCTTTCCAACACGTCACGGTACGATCACTACGACCGTTCGGGTCCCAAGGTTTTTGCGGGTGAATACGCGGCGCAAAGCGTCGCTTCCACCAGTCCTGCCAACCGCAACAACTGGAAGACCGCCATCTCCGAAGCCGCATTCATGACGGGCCTCGAACGCAATGGCGATGTGGTGCAGATGGCGTCGTATGCTCCGCTGCTGGCGAACGTCAACGCGTGGCAATGGACTCCCGACGCGATCTGGTTCGACAATCTCCGGTCGTACGGCACTCCCGATTACTACGTTCAGAAGCTCTTCGCAAATAACTCGGGAACCAGGGTCGTGCCCGCAACGCCGCAAGCCGAAGACGGACTGTACACCAGTGCCGTGGTCGATGACCGCTCGCACGAACTGATTCTCAAGATCGTCAACTATGCGTCCACCGCGAGAACAGGCACAATTCAGCTCGGCGAATCCCAGGCTTCCGGCTCCGTCAAAGTCACAACTCTCTCAAGCGCCGACCTGACCGCGGAAAACAGCTTTGCTCATCCGCAGAATGTCGCGCCTGAAAGCACGAGCATCTCCGTTAACTCCGGATCCATCCCTCTCGACCTGCGCCCCTACTCGGTAACCGTGTTCCGCGTCCCCATGCGTTGACGAGAAGTCTGTTTCCCGATGGAAGTCTGTGCCCTGTTCATCGCAGTTTCATTGCGCGATGAGCGGGTTCCTGCTTCTGCCGCATATACTTCTCTTGACCGCAATCAGGAGATGCGCCCGCGCATGGCAAAGAAGATCAAGCAGCCCAAACCCGCCAAGCTGAAGACATCCGAATCCGCCAACCCCGGGACGTCCGAACATGCGCCCATCGTCGAGACATCCAACGTCGAAGCTCCAGCCGCCAATGAAACTGAAGTCCTCATCAGCTCCGAAGTCGTTTTCCAGGGCCCGCTCTTCCGCGTTCTGCACGACAAGCTCCTCGAGCCCGGCGGCAAGCCTTCCGAGCGTGACATCATCCGCCACAACGGCAGCGTCGTCATCCTCGCCATCGACAAATCAAAAAGCAAAAAAGATCCCTGGATCGTGATGGAGCGCCAGTACCGCCACGCAGCGCAGCAATACCTGTGGGAACTGCCCGCCGGAAAGCTCGATCCGGGCGAAGACCCGCTCGCCGGCGCTCAGCGCGAACTCGCCGAGGAGACCGGCTATCACGCCAAAAAGTGGAAGCCGCTGGTCGAGTACTACGGAAGTCCTGGGTTTCTCGGCGAATCCATGAAGGTCTTTCTGGCTGAGGGTCTTGTGGCCGGCGATGCCCACCCCGAAGACGATGAAAACATCGAATTCCGGCTAGTGAAACTCTCTGAAATTGTCGACATGATCGAAAGTGGCGGCATTAAAGACGGCAAGACTCTTTGCAGCGTCCTCCTCTACGCGCGGCGGATCGCAAAGAAGCGCAAGAAATAAATATTTAGATTTTCTTTTGTCAACCGATTCAACATCTTCCGCGCAGGCCGGGGAAGAATTTGCTTCGGCCTGTCCCATTTTGTGAATCTTCTCGCTACTTTCAATAAACCTTTGGTCGCCTATGAGCGTCATAGTCCGTAAGGTGGGCCATTCCCCAAAACGTGCGCTCACGAACCCCCATTAAAGTGGCAAGAAAGGCAAAACCCTGTGGCTCAGTACAAAGGCAAGGTGAAGTGGTTCAATAACGCCAAGGGCTACGGATTCATCGGACGTGAAGACGGGCCAGATGTTTTCGTTCACTACTCGGCAATCCAGTTGGATGGTTACAAAACTCTGAAAGAGGGCGACGATGTCGAGTTTGACATTGTCCAGGGGCAGAAAGGCCCTCAGGCGGACGGAGTTGTCCGGCAGAGAGACGCGGCCACCCACAACGCAGCCTAGTAGTCAGGTCGGAAGCAACTGTAGCGTTTCCCCCAACCATCTTGAGATGGTGGGGAGAGCATCGCGCCGAACCCAGCTCCTGCTCACGGGCCTTCGAAAAGGCCCACAACCGCGGCTTTTCGAGCCAGTGCAATTATTCTGTTACCTCATGCGGGGCCAAACAATTTTGGCCCCGACACCTGTTTCTCCCTCCACTCTAACTTGATCAAGTTTCAGGGATATGGCACCACTCTTCAGCCGTTGAAGTGCCGCGGCGTGATGTGTGCCGTGCGTTAATGCTGATCAGCGCCAGGACCTTCCTCTAACGACAACCGGTGGAATGCTAACCCGCGAAATGCTGGACACGTGCGAGGGGGTCGATGGACACTTGACGAGGTTGCTCAACCCGGCAGACACGCGGACCGGTGGTCTGCCGGCCTCCAGCCAAACTCCTCTTCCCGGAGACCGCCCCCCAATGGACAACGTCACCATGGCCCGCCTGCTCAGCGAGACCGCCGATCTCATGGAGATCAGCGGCGCCGACAGCTTTCGTGTCCGCAGCTATCGGAACGCCGCCGACGCAATCGGACAAACGACTGTTGACCTTGTTGTCGCCTCATCCGATACGGCCCAGCTGCTCGCCATCCAGGGCATCGGCAAGAGCATGGCTGCGAACATCCAGGCCATCGTCTCCACGGGTTCAATGCCTCTTCGCGACGAACTGCTCGCCAAGTACGGCGCCGGACTTCTTGAGTTGCTCAAACTCCCGGGCATGGGCCCCAAGACCGTCGCCCTGCTGTGGGATGCGGGACGGATCGGCAGCATTGATCAACTCGCCGAGGCCATCGATGCCGGCCGCCTGAAGGGCCTGCCACGCATGGGCGAAAAGCAAATCGAGAAGATCCGCAAAGGCATCGAAGACTATCGCCGATCCTCCGGCCGCTTTCGCATCGACGAAGCCGAAGACGCCGCAGATCGCCTTACCGCTTATCTGCTGGCTTTCGACGGCATCGACCGCGTCACACCCGCCGGTTCCCTTCGCCGCGGCCGCGAGACTGCCGGGGACCTTGACCTGCTCGTCACCGGCCCTGCCTGCGCACAGCAAAAAACCGATGCGGCCGTCGAGTATGTCGCAGGCTATCCCGGCATTCACGACATCATCGCCAAAGGCGAAAACAAGGTCAGCTTTCACATCGCCACCGGTCTCCAGGTGGACGTTCGCCTGCTGCCCTCAGAGTCCTACGGCGCGGCGTTGCAGTATTTCACCGGTTCCAAGGCCCACAACGTCACCCTCCGCCAGCGCGCTCTGAAAATGGGCTACACCCTGAGCGAATGGTCGCTCGCCCGGCTCGACGACGAATCTATCGTCGCAGCCGCAACCGAGGAAGAGATTTACGCCGCTCTCCAGATGGACTGGATGCCGCCGGAGATGCGCGAAAACCTGGGAGAGATCGAAGCCGCTGCGAAGCGTGCGCTGCCCCGCCTTATCGAAGCCGCCGACATCAAGGGCGACGTCCACATGCACACCACGGCCTCCGATGGCCGCAACTCCATTGCCGAGATGGCCGAAGCAGCGATCGCTCGCGGCCTTCAGTACATTGCCATCACTGACCACTCCAAGAACCTGGCCATGATCAACGGCCTCGATGAGAAGCGCGCCCTCGAACACATCGCTCAAATCCGCGAGGTCGATAAGCAGATGGAGGGCCGTATCCGCATCTTTACCGGCATCGAGGTCGACATACTCGCCGACGGAGCCCTCGACCTCGACGACGAAGTGCTCGCGCAGATGGATGTCGTCATTGCCAGCGTCCACACCCGCCTCGAGCAGTCGCGCGACGAGATGACGGCCCGCATCCTCCGCGCCGTCGAGAACCCCAATACCCGCATCCTCGGCCATCCCACGGGTCGACAGCTTCTGCGAAGAGAGCCCTATCCACTCGACATGGGTGCCATCCTCCGCCGCTGCGGCGAGCTTGGCGTCGCTGTCGAACACAACGCCGCTCCCGAACGCCTCGACCTCAGCGACCGCGACCTGCGCCATGCCAAAGAATGCGGCTGCAAAATTGTCATCAACACCGATGCCCACGTCACGCGGGTCGTCGGCGAGTGGAAGTATGGCATCCGCCAGCTGCGGCGCGCCTGGCTCACCCCGGCCGACGTGCTCAACACCCTGCCGCCAGCCGAATTCCTGGCCGCTCTACGCCCGCGTGCTTGAACGAAAAACGCAGCTAACGACCGGATTTCCGCAGGCATACGTCAAATCCACAGCGCAAGATTGCTGGATTTGTCTGATCAGTAAGGCATAAGATGGGGGCGTCATGAGCTTGCTACAACAGCAATCCAAGGATCTGGCCGCCGGCGAGTCCTATACCAAGGGTACGAGCCACGTCATCGTCGCCACCGTGGTCGCCACCGTGCTGGTTTCGATAGCCGTGGCTGTCTACCTCTTCCTCGGCGAGAAGCCGCCTGCCGCCACCGGCGAAATTCTCGATGTCTGGTCGCATCCAATGCACACCGAAAGCTCCGGCTGGGATGCCAATGGCGCTGCAATTCCCAAGGAAGAGATCGACCAGGTGCTGCTCTTTACGCACGTGCGCCTGCACAACCAGAGCAAGCAGCCGATCTTTCTGCACCAGATTGTCGCCAATGCCACTTTGGCCGACGGGATCCACTCAAGCTACGCTGCCACTCCGACCGATTTTGAGCGCATCTTCAAGGCCTACCCGCAGCTCATGCAGTGGCACGCCACTCCCCTGCCGACCGATCTCACCATCCAACCGGGCGAGACAAAAGAAGGCACATTTGTCTGTTCGTTCCGCATGACAAAGACCGATTGGGACTCGCGCAAGAACCTGGACTATTCCTTCAATTTCCAGTACCTGCGATCCCTGATTCTCACGCCCAAAGGCACGATTACTGAGCGGTAGGCGGAGCGGGCGCACCCTTCGGCGTGGACAGATAACCCGAGACCGTGTTCTTTGATCCGATCGTGTTCACTACGATTTCGTAAAGGGCGGGATCCTTTCCCGCATAGAACTGCAACGGCTCATTTACGTTCCGGTCTTTCTTTTCATAGCTCCGGTCATCGGCGAAGACAAGAACCGTGAAGCGGTTTTTCTTCATGTCAGCCTTTTTCAACTCCAGGCTCACCGTGCCTACCGGCTTCTTCTGGCCCTTGTTCAGAGTGAACTCGTAGTAGTTGCGGTCGCCCTTGTGTTTCAGCACTTCCAGTTCGGAGCCGTTGCGCGCAATCAAGCTGGCGTGACTACTCAGATCGCCCTTCATCGACGTTAGCTGGCTTACCGCCGTTGCCAAATCGGTCTGCGTCTTGGTGAGATCGGTCTTGACCCCGCCGACATCGGTCTTCACGTTTGAGACGTCGCTCTGCACCGCGTTGACCTGTTGCGCTGTCTGCTGTTGCGCGGTCTCGAGCCTTTTGTTCTCCGCGGCCTCGTGAGCGATGATCTGCTGCGCACGCGCGTCCAACTGCTTCTGCGTCATCCCGACGCTTCTGCCCAGTTCGTCGGTTGCCACGCGCAACCGCGCATTGGTTTCGCGCAACTGCGCATCCAGCTTGGCATTCTGCTGATTGGCCTCGGATAGCGCCGCTTCCTGCCGTGTGAGGCGGTTGCTCAACGCATAACTCCATCCAAGACCGCCCAGCGCCGCCAGCACCGCCACTGCAATTGCGGCCAGCAGTGCACCG
>CAWALE010000006.1:0-39345 GCA_963782775.1 uncultured Acidobacteriaceae bacterium | reverse complement strand
GTAACCGCACCGTAGGCGACACCGATATCCTTGTCTTCAGACCTTGGATTCTATTCCCTCTTCTCCAGGGTCCTGAAGGCAAGCATGTCAGCTCGGTTGCTCAATAAGAGGCCTCATTTAAAGCTTTTTGGCTTGTTGCTTCTGCTCGCGCTTGGATTGGTGCTCCTCATTCCGGTGCAGGATGCTCTGTCCAGCAGTTTTGAATCTCAATACGAGAATGCCAGCCAACTCTTTTTTCGCGGCTACCTTGAAAAAAGTCAGAATGCCGCCGAGCTTGCGTACCTACGCAGCCAAACCGCGAATCCAACATGGGCTGCAAAATTTCAACTTCTTGAGGCGGAGTCAATGGTTTGGCGGGGTCTTTACGACAATGCCGAACAACTTCTCGAATCGAATCCTCCGATTCCCGACGATCCCGAGCATGCCGTTCTAAGACTGACACTCGAGGCAATTTCTTTAACTCGTCTACAACGGCCGTCTGCCGCCGATCAGCGGCTTACGGAGGCGGCGGAACTCTGTCTGCGACGCGTTTTCAAAGTCTGTGGTGAGGTCCCCAGGGCACGGGGTGTTCTAGCGATGCAACGCGGAGACTTCGCCGAGGCAAAAACCTTCTTCTTCGAGAGCCTTCAATACGCCAGATCCCACAACGACAAATGGCTGGAAACGACTGCTCTACTGAATCTGGGTACAGCCTCTCTTCAACAGGAACATTACGACGAAGCAGGCGACTGGTGCAGATCTGCCAATCGAGCAGCTGTTGACTTGCAGGCAGAAGATTTGGCGCAAAGATCTCTAGGCAATCTTGGATGGGCCTATTTTGAGCTCGGAGACAAAGCGAGAGCATTGAATTTGTTCCTCGAGGCGCAGCATCATGCGAGGGTATTGGGGGATGTGTCTAGCGAGGTTACCTGGCTCACGGCTACTGGAGACGTGTATTGGAACACTGGGGATTTTATTCGGGCAACCCAGTCCTACAGTCGATGCTCTCTCTCTGGCCAAGCAAATCAAAAGCAAGGAAGACATCATGAACACACTGGAAGATCTGGCGCATGCTTCGATTGACGCAGGCAAACTGGAGGACGCCAACGGCTACCTGCAGCAACTCGGTCTATTGTTAAGCGCCAACAGCAATCGTCTCGATGCGCTCTACGTGACGCTTGGCGCAGGCCAGAATCGCAGCGGCGAGCCACCACGAAAACGATGCGGAAGCACTCTTCCGCATTGTCGAGAAAGACCCGGCAAGCCAGACCTCGATGCGGCTGGGGGCGGAGCATGAGTTGGCGCGTCTCTATGAATCGGAGGATAGAACCTCTGATGCCGATCGGATGTATCGAACCTCGCTCGCGAACCTTCGAAGCGGCGCGGGCTGAACTTAAAAAAGAAGAATCGAAACTTCCCTTCCTCGCGAATGCCACCGGCGTCTACGACGATTACATCCACTTTCTCGTGGCCCATCACAAGACCGACCAAGCGCTGTGCCCTTGCCGACCGCAGTCGCGCTCGAACGCTGGAGCAGGGACTTGGGGTCACACCCAACGTTCGCTCATCTGCGAATTCTTCCCTTGCACCCGGGCGAGATTGCACGCAAGACCAATGCGACCCTGCTCTTTTACTGGCTCGGCGAGCGCGAGTCGTATCTCTGGGCGATCACGCCAGCAAAGACCAGCATGTTCACGCTTCCGGCGCGTAGCAGGATCGAGCCGATGATTGAGAGGTATCGCAAAGCGTTGCTCGGCTTGAGCGATCCGATAGAAAGATCCAATGCTGATGGCGTTGCCCTTTATCAAACGCTGGTCGCGCCGGCTCGTGAACTTATTCGGCCCGGATCGACGGTAATGATTCTGGATGATGGAGCGCTGAGTCAGCTCAACTTCGAAACACTGATTTCTTCGGAACCTGCTCCGCATTACTTCATCGAAGACGCGACTCTCATCTCCGCGCCATCGCTCCAGATGCTCGCTTCTGCAAAGCCCATCGCGCGAGAAGGGAAAAGCCTGCTCCTGGTCGGGGATGCCATTTCACCCAACCCCGATTACCCCGAGCTGCCGAAGGCCGCAACCGAGATGAAGCAGATCGAGCAGCACTTCCCTGCCCAGGACGAAACGATCTTTGCGCGCGAGCGTGCCACCCCGGCCGCCTATCTTGCCAGCGCGCCACAACAATTTACCTACATCCATTTTGTTGCTCACGGCGTTGCCAGCCGCACTGACCCGCTGGACTCGGCGATTATTCTTTCGCGCTCCACTGCAGAAGAAGACTCGTTCAAGCTCCACGCGCGGGACATCATGAGGCATCCGATCCATGCTCGTCTAGTTACGATTTCCGCCTGCTACGGGAGCGGAACGCGATCCTATGTTGGAGAAGGTCTTGTGGGCCTGGCATGGGCATTTATGCGAGCGGGCGCACACAATGTCATCGGCGCGTTGTGGGAGGTAAGCGACGAATCCACTCCGCGTCTGATGGGTTCGCTGTATCAAGGTCTGCAAGATGGAAAGCCGCCCGCCGCGGCACTGCGCCAGGCCAAGCTTGAACTGCTTCATGCGAAGAGTGAGTTTCGTAAGCCGTTTTTCTGGGCCCCGTTGCAGATCTACACGGGACTATAGCGCAACGGCATAAGCAACTTCCTGCTCGGCGTCGTCACTCACGATTTGTTACTGCAATTGCAAGCCGACGTGCCTTGATGTCGCGCATCGGGGGATCGCCAAAAAATCGGCTGTACTCACGATTGAACTGGCTTGCGCTCTCATAACCCACTTCGAACGCCGCACTCGCCGCATCCAGGCCTTCGCTGAGCATGCGCTCACGGGCAACGTGCAAACGAAGTTGCTTCTGGTATTGAAGAGGACTCATTGCGGTGAGTGACCGGAATTGATGGTGCAACGTTGAAACGCCCATGCGCGCCATCGCCGCCAGTTCCTCAACACGCAGCGGCTTGGCGTAATTCATCCTGAGCCATTCAACCGCCTTGGCGGTACGGTGGCTCTGCTCACCGAGGGTTGCAATAGCACCAAGATGCTTTCCCTGCGGGCTGCACAACAGGCGATAGATGATTTCGCGCTGGATCAGGTTGCCGAGAATTGGAATGTCTTGCGGCGAATCGATGAGGCCGACGAGCCGGGAACATGCGTCCAGGAGTTCAAGCGAAGTGACGCCGACCGCCATGGCACGGGCATCGGCCGATTCTTCACGCAGATGAAACTCCTGCTTCGAGAGAATCTCGCGGACCGCCGGCATTTCAAGTGTGAGAATCAAGCCAAGGAGTGGCTCTTTCTCAGTTGCCGAAATCACCTGGCTGACAACTGGAAGATCGACTGAGGTCAGAAGGAAGTTCGAGCCGTCACATATATAAGTTGACTTTCCAACGTTGATGCGCTTTTGGCCCTGCAAAAAGACAACCAGACTGGGTTCATAGGCAGCCGAGGTGCATGCAGTGGTTGCGGACCGGCGATAGAGGCGCAGACCTGGAACGTCGGTGAGAGCATCTCCTTCGGCAACGGTACGATCGGCAATTCTTCGGGCGAGTTCCTTGCGGGCCTCAATCACACTCTGCTTTGCAGCCGCGGCCTTGTGTTTCAAGCCTTTCACAACTTCTAATCCTCCAGAACCAAGTTAATGTCGAATTCACCAAGCTGTGCACAAAAATCCGTGCATCGGCAGGATTAGGCAATAGATCGGCAGAATCAGGATACCGCTCGGACGACCCGCTTTCGTAGTCTGAATCGGAGCAGATGCTCGCCAAATCGAAGAAGTTGAGGTCATTCCATGTACAAGGCAAAGGCCTACTCCGTTGCCAGCGCAACATCGCCGTTTACTTCCACCACGATCGCGCGACGCGAACCAACCGAGCACGACGTCCAGATCGAAATACTGTTCTGTGGAATCTGCCATTCTGATCTTCACCAGGCGCGTGATGAGTGGAAAGAAGTGATGCCCACCGTCTATCCGTGCGTGCCCGGCCATGAGATCGTCGGCCGCGTGACGAAGGTGGGCTCCGCCGTTACCAAGTTCAAGCCCGGAGATCTTGCCGCTGTCGGTTGCCTGGTGGACTCTGACAGAACATGCCCCGAGTGCAAGGCCGGCTTTGAGCAGTTCTGCCCGAATATGACACTCACCTACAACTTTCCTGACAAGCACACCGGAGGCGTCACGTACGGGGGCTACTCCGACAGCATTGTTGTGACTGAACATTTCGTGGTTCGTGTTCCATCGAATCTCAATCTGGCTGGAGCCGCGCCTCTGCTCTGCGCCGGGATTACGACCTACTCGCCGATGCGGCACTGGGGCGTGACCAAAGGAAAGAAAGTTGGCGTGGTAGGTCTCGGCGGATTGGGCCACATGGGTGTCAAGTTCGCGCACGCTTTTGGAGCCCACACGGTGGTCTTCACCACTTCGCCCAGCAAGAAAGACGACGCGCTACGTCTCGGCGCAGATGAGGTGGTCATCTCAAAAAACGCGGATGAGATGTCAAAGCATGCTGGCAGCTTCGACTTCATTCTCGACGCCGTCGCCGCTGAACACGACATCAACGCTTACATCCAGTTGCTTCGCCGCGATGGCAACATCACCATGGTCGGCGCGCCGGACAAGCCGCTGCCAGTTGCCGTATTCGGACTTATCTTCGCGCGCCGCAGCTTTTCCGGCTCTCTTATCGGCGGCATTGCCGAAACCCAGGAGATGCTGGACTTCTGCGGCAAGCACAACATAACTTCAGACGTTGAAGTGATCCCCATCCAGAAGGTCAATGAAGCTTACGAACGGTTGCTCAAGTCGGATGTGAAGTATCGCTTCTCCATCGACATGGCTTCGTTGAAGTCAGAGTGAGGCTCAGCGATGAACAACCCTTTCGAAAAGTGAGGAATTCGCTGTGAACATATCTTTCGAGAATAAAGTCGCACTCGTGACAGGCGCCGCATCTGGACTGGGTTTTGCGACAGCGAAGGCGTTTGCTGAGGCTGGGGCGTCAGTGGTGTTAGCGGACTGGAATGAGAAGGAAGTCGAAGCTGCAGCTAAGGGTCTCGCCGATAAAGGTCACAAGACACTGGCAGTCCGCTGTGACGTTTCTGATGACGCGCAGGTAGAAGCGATGGTGAAGCGAACTGTCGAGACGTTAGGAAGGCTCGATGCTGCATATAACAATGCCGGCATTCAGGGTGTTCTCGCGGAAACTGCAGATTCCCCCCGCGATGATTACGACCGGGTGATGGCGGTCAATCTCCGCGGTGTCTGGAGCTGCATGAAGTTCGAACTGCAACAAATGCGCAAGCAAGGAAGTGGCGCGATCGTCAATTGCTCTTCGCTTGGGGGGCTTGTTGGCGGCAACCAACGCGGGACGTACCATGCTGCGAAGCATGGAGTGATTGGGTTCACCAAGAGCGCTGCTCTCGAATATGCAACTCGTGGCATTCGCGTGAACGATGTATGCCCGGGCATGATCCAGACACCCATGTTCGACAAGATGATTGCTGAAGGTCAGGGAGAAGAGCTGAACGCGATGTTGAAGTCGCTGGTGCCAATGGGACGGATGGGGCGGCCCGAAGAAATTGCCGACGCTGTTCTATGGCTCTGTAGCTCAGCAGCCAGCTATGTCACCGGGCAGTCGATCTCAGTCGACGGCGGCTACGTGATGCGCTAGACCAGGGACAATACTGAGCAGCGGCGCCAGCGATTGATGGTCAACGACTACCACAAAACATTGAATACTGAGGGAAACCAATGCAAAAGCGCAAATTAGGAAGAAGCAATCTTGAAGTTTCGGCTCTAGGCTTCGGCTGCATGGGCATGAGCTGGTCGTATGGCCCTCCGAAAGACAAGCAGGAGATGATTGCGCTACTACACGCGGCGGTCGATCGAGGAATCACATTCTTCGACACCGCCGAAGTGTACGGTCCGCTGGTGAACGAAGAACTGGTCGGCGAAGCTCTCGCACCCTTTCGCGGAGAGGTAGTGATCGCAACCAAGTTCGGATGGGAAGCCAACCCAGCCGACGGCGGCAAGTGGAACGCTCTGAACAGCCGTCCGGAACACATCAAGCAGGTTGCCGAGGCCTCGCTCAAGCGTCTTAAAATCGACGCCATTGATCTCTACTATCAACATCGCGTCGACCTGAACGTACCGATCGAAGATGTTGCAGGAGCAGTCAAGGATCTGATCGCGGAAGGCAAAGTCAAGCACTTCGGCCTCTCTGAAGCGAGCGCGCAAACCATCCGTCGAGCCCACGTCATTCAGCCTGTTGCCGCGCTGCAGAGTGAGTACTCGCTCTTCTGGCGGGAACCGGAAGAGACCGTCATGCCCACCCTTGAAGAGTTGGGCATCGGCTTCGTCCCATTCAGCCCCCTCGGGAAAGGCTTCCTCACCGGCAAGATTGACGCGGACACAAAATTCGACAGCACAGACTTTCGCAGCAGCGTTCCAAGGTTCAGTGCGGAGAATCGCAGAGCCAACCAGGCATTGGTCGATGTCATCTCCACATTCGCCGCACAAAGAAAAGCAATGCCCGCACAGATTGCGCTCGCGTGGCTTCTCGCGAAAAAGCCCTGGATCGTCCCCATCCCCGGCACGACGAAACTGGCGAGGCTCGAAGAGAATCTCGGCGCAACGAACATCGAGTTAACTCCAGACGACGTGCGCTCTCTTGAAGATGCTTCCTCGAAGATCAAGCTCGAAGGAGCTCGCTACCCCAAGTTCCATGAGCAGCTGGTGGGCCGTTGAGCGGCAATCTGTAGGAGACATCGAACATGAAGAATCTGACATGCGGCATCGTCGTTCTGATCGCGGCGCTCACCGCACCGGCGCAAGCACAATCTGCAAACTCGCAAACCACCGATCGCGAACGCCTCATCGGCGCGTGGCATCTTGCACACATCGATTCTCCGGGACCGGATGGCAAGTCCGCCGACATCGCGCAGCCGCTGGGAATGTTGATCTACACGCGCGACGGCCACATGTCGGTGCAACTCATGTATCCCAAGACCGCCAATGCTCTATCGAACGAATACGTTCAGGATGGGTACGAGGCTTCGTTCGGCAGCTACGACATAAATGAGGCAACACACACGTTGACCCATCACGTGCAGGGATCAAATACACGCGATCTCCTCGTCGGGAAAGATCTTCCGCGCGTTTACAAGATTTCCGCGGACGGGCGCCTGATCATTAAGTCCGCCCAGCCAGATGAACACTGGTCCGTCACCTGGGAGCACTACTGAGCAGCAAATCACGGAGCGCATTCGGTGTTGCTCTGTCCATAACGAAGTCAGCGATAGAGGGAAGACAATGCAAATGAGCAAGCTTGGAAAGAGCGGTCCGGAAGACCTCGACGCCATGGTGAAGAGTGTAGCCCATGGCCCGCAACGGCCGCGCCGAAGAAATCGCTGATGCCGTGCTCTGGCTTTGCAGTAACGCCTCAAGCTATGTAACTGGTCAGTCCATCTCGGTAGATGGCGGAATCGTCATGCGCTGAATTGAAGCGCCACAGCGTCACAAACGGCGTACGCTTCGGACACCGGATGAGACCAACACACGGAGGTTAACAACTTGTCTGCATGGCCAAAAGACGAACTTCGCAAAATCGCCGAGTCCGATGACTTGCACATCTCGCCCTTCCGCGAAGATGGAGTGACCTACGGCACGCCGACGTGGATCTGGTCCGTCAGGGTCGACGACGATCTTTATGTGCGCGGCTACAACGGAGAGAGATCTCGTTGGTACAAGGCCGCGGTTCGTCAGACGGCAGGACGCATCATCGCTGCCGGCATGACAAAAGAGGTGGCGTTCGAGAAAGTTGAGGGACCGGTCAACAACCGCATCGACGACGCCTACCGCGCGAAATACAAGCGCAGTCCGTACCTCGCTCCGATGATCAGCGAACAAGCGCGTTCCGCAACTGTTAGAATCACGCCGCGCGACGTCAAGAGCTAATTCAACGAGAACTCCGTTTACGCATAGGACGGCGGGATTCAAAAACAATCTATACCGAGGACATTTCCATGGAAATCAAAAGAGCGGGCTCGCAACCTTCAGGAAAGGGCCCAGCGGACTGGTTCACCGGCACCGTGCGTGTGGACCCGTTGTTTACGGCACCCGATCCGGCGCGCGTGGTTGGTGCGCAGGTTACATTCGAACCTGGCGCACGCACCGCGTGGCATACACATCCTCTCGGCCAAACGCTGATTGTCACTTCCGGCTGTGGCAGGGCGCAGCACTGGGGTGGACCTATCGAGGAAATCCGCCCAGGCGATGTGTATCTGGTTTGCGCCTGGCGAGAAACATTGGCACGGCGCAGCACCAACTACCGCAATGACGCATTTCGCCATTCAAGAAAAGCTCGATGGCAAAACCGTCGATTGGATGGAGCACGTGAGCGACGAACAGTATCAGGGCTAATTCGGCCGGGAAATGCATGCGCCGATGCTTGGGAGACTCGTTCGACTGTCTGAGTCCAAAGGAGCATTCCTATTGTTTTCGTTGGGTGGCCGAGAATCCACTTGTCGGAAGAGTCCTGCGGTCGATTAGAATGCCTAGCACCCGGGCAGAACAGGATTCGACTACTTCCCTTTCGCGTGGTTTGACGAATCCCTACGTGCCTTCAGAGGCGCAGGAGTCCGACAGAGCAGCAGAGCAAGAAATTGTAAGAGGAGCTACTCATGGAAATCGTTTCAGTTGGACCCGAATGGTCACAGAAGGTCGTCTGCGGAAGTTGCAAGAGCACGCTGAAAGTGGCGCAAACCGACCTTGGCTGGTTCAAGAAGACAAATTGGGACAGGGGTCACCTTGGTTTTCGCTGCGGACACTGCAAGACGGCAATTCTCTTTGAGTCAAATCTTGTGGATGGCAAAGACCGTGAGTGGGTTTTCGCAGAATGTGAATATCCTCCGATTCACATCGGCCAGTCCCTCAAAAACAAGAAGGTCGAGAGCATCTGACGGGCGGCCCTGAGTTCGTAATCGTCCCTCAAGATCCAGGCGGTAGTTGCGATGGCGTAAGCACCGTCTCGCGATGTCGGGAATTCTCGAGGTCCGCCCCAAACTTCCCAAAGCAGGATGGGTGATCGAAATGAAAAGGGCTGCCAGATCGGCAACCCCAAATTTAGTGGTGGGCGAGGCGGGAATCGAACCCACAACCCCCGGCTTAGAAGGCCGGTGCTCTATCCGATTGAGCTACTCGCCCGCTTTTCTTCATTGTAGCTTTGAATGACGACACGCGGAAACAGGGTCCGTCCGGGTCAGATTGCTCATCCTGGCACCGGCACGATCGATTGAGAAAACAGTGAGAGACACTCGGCGAGCCTGGACTTGGCATCGCTCTCCGTTTCTCCACATGCCGTGAGATAGGCGGTCACGCCCAGGTCATTCGTAGTCGTGCGCAATGTTTGCTCGCCGAACCACCAGATCAACTCTGCAACGCCGGAGCGGGATTTCTCGCAGCCGGACGCACAATTCTCTGCAGGTCATCTCCGCCTCGCGGCAAGTTCCCATTGCAGGTCGTGCGCGTCAGCAGGTCGACATAGCATGCGATTGCATAAGACGCCTCTGCGCTTGCGGCGTCGAGTTCGTCTGGATCTATCCGGCTGGGCACAAAGACGTCGGTCTTGCAAGTCCATACGGGCGAGTTCGTGGCGTTCAATCGCACCAGCGCGTCCGCGAGACCTGGTAGCTGGCCGGCTTCGGGAATGTCGCCGGCTCGATTAGGAGCGGCACGCAGATCGACGAAGCCGGTCCAATGCGGCTCGATGACCGGAGCGTCGCCGCCAATCTCGAACTCCCAATCAGCTTCCATGCGACTCGATTGCAGCCGCCGTTTTACCCGCAAACTGCGTCAGGTAGCGGATGACGCTGACCTCGGCCCAGTGAATGTCGTTGCCTCGGTCGCGCGAGAGGTAGGCACAGTGACCGCCATGCTGTGTCTCGATCAGCAGGATGTTGGGATTTGCGAGCAGTGCGGCGCGGGTCTCCGGCAGCATGCGAACGAAAGGATCATCCAACGCACGAATGATCAGAGTGGGGACTTCAATTTTATCCACGACGCGCGCGCTCGCTGCCCGGTAGTAGTAATCGTGGGCATCGCGAAACCCGCAGTAGCGGGCCACAATCTTGTCGTCAAACTGCCGCAGGGAGCGAATGGGTCCTATGCCATCCGTTGTGTAGATATGCGGGAACAGCGCGGCCTTGCGATGGTATCGCCGCATCAGCCCGCGCAGGAAATGCCACTCGTACCCCCGATTTACCGGCTCGTGCAATGCGTCGGAACCTGCGGCCAGATCTATGGCGGGGCAAACCGTCGCAACGGCACACAGCGGTGCCGCACTTCCCCACTCGCCAGCCAGCTTCAGCACGAGGTTCCCGCCCATTGAATATCCAATCAGCGCTACACGCTCGAGCCCAAACTGTTTCGCGTAGTGATGTATCACCGCGCCAACATCCGACGACAGGCCGGAGTGATACAGCGTCGGTGTCAGTTCGTCTGTCCCGCCGCAATTGCGCATGTTCATGCGCACGACGTTGAATCCAGCCGCCCATGCTCTCGCCGTGATTCCCTTGATGTATCGCGATTCTGACGAGCCTTCGAGTCCGTGCACCAGGATCACTGTTAGTCGATTTGCGCGAACTGATTCTGGCTGCCAGTTGCAGAAGCATTTCACACGGCTGCCATCTGCGGAATCGACTTGAACCAACTCGGCAACAGAAGGACAGAGGAACGGTGGTCGCGGCAGATAATTGCCAAAGATGGTCTGCAGGTGTCCGTTTCTCAATCCCTTGCGCGGCTCGAAAGGACGCAATCCCGCCTTCAACATTGCGGCTGCATTGGCATGGATTTCATTTTGGAGAGATTGAAGGCTCACGCAGGCTCGAAAGTCCGATTACCCAGGGCTTTGGGTGTGCACATTGAGATGGCCAGTGGGATCAGTACTTTGAGCCTTTTAGCCATCGGCAACTTGCAGAGTCTACATTACCACAGTTGGAAATCTGCCATGCGGCGCATCAGGATTCAGTGGGGGAGTGTCTCAGTGAGGGCGGCGTTCGATGTTTGGGAACTCCTGAGAGATCCATGACAGGCAAAGAGGAGGAATGCCGCAAATCCCGCAAGAACCGCGTTGACGTTGAAGATAAGACCGTATCCATAGCGAACGACAAGGGTGCCGGTCAGGGCCGCCGAGCCCGCACCTGAGAGTGCCCCAACAATGTTCTGCACCGCCGACGCACTGCTGCGGTCTGCTTCGGACACGCGACTCATCAGCAGGCCGTAGAAGCCGGGGGTAGCAGAAAATTGCACGGCCGTGTAAAAGAGGTACCACGCAACAGCAAATGGTGCACTGTGGCTGAAGCCGAGGGCAAACATTGCGGCGCCGGCGACGATCTGCGCACAGAAGATGCCAACGATTGACCCGGCCTTTCGATAGAGCAATGGTGTGATGAGGACCGCGCAGACCTGCGCAAGTTGCGAAGTGGAAAATAGAAGCCCGACATGCTGCAGGGACATGTTGAGCTGCTTCTGAAAAAAGACTGGCGCGAATGGAATGAAGGATCCGCTGACGATGCTCCAGATGGCGAAAGGGGGCAGGAATCGAATCAGAAAGGGATGGAACAGCGGACGGTTGTGGCTCTCAGCCCTTGCGGGGACAGCGAGTTTAAGCGTCGCGACGGGCCAGATGCCAAGCATCCAAAATAAGCAGGCCCCGATGAGAACCAGCCGCATGCCACCGGATGTGCTGTTTACGCCATGAACATGCGACACAATTTGAGGGATCGACCCGCCGACCAGTCCGGAGAAGGCTCCCGTTCCGATTCCTGTGGCGAAGACGATGCTGAATGCGAAGACGCGATTGCTTTCGGTGGTGAGGGCCGCCACCGTCGGCGAAAAACACACCGGCCAAATGCTCAATGCAGCTCCCGCAAGAAAAGCAAGGCCGATCTGTGCCGGCATCCAGAGGAACGCGGTGCGGCAGATGAAAATAGTGGGCGCCGCAATGAAGCAAAATAGCAGGAGCCTTTGCAATCCCACGCGCCGTGCCAGAATGCCCACCGGAACTGTTCCGACGACGTTGCCCATCATGAGCGCGCCAGCGATGATCCCCATCGCGCGTTCGTTGAAGCGCAGATTCAGCAGGAACAGATTGAACAGAAAGAAATACAGGCTGACACCTAAATCGAAAAAGAACGCCGCCACAAAGAACGTCCAGAACGGACGGCCAAGTGTGGCGAATGACCAGTTTGGACGTAGTCGCGCCATCAACCCCGATGTTTTTGCAGAGGGCAGGCCCGCGCATTCGATGGAGGATTCCACTAGCAACCTCTCTCGGCGAGCTGCGTGAGTCGTTCAATCGCCCAACTGGCGTCGGTGTAGCGAAGCTCGAGGGCGCCCGCGTCGAGAAGATGATCAATCATTGCGTTCTGCACCTTTCGAGTCGGCGGCAAGCTGAACAGCACCTGCTGCATCGAGTACTTCGCCACATCAGTGGGAAACTCGACAAGCTCCTGGCGCTTCACATTACGCCTGTTGAGAAAGACGACGTGGTTGATGTGCGAAGTAAAAGAGACGGAGATGCCGTTGACGGGCTGAATGTTCAACTCAATGGACGGTTTGCCTACTTGCGATCTCCTGACGATTTCCTTCCCGGTAAGTTCGGAAAACAGTCTCAACGGCAGAGGGCCGGAAGCGGGCCTGGTTGCAGTTGCCCACGACCAGGCGGTCACTGCGATTGTTGATGAGAAAACTCGCATCGTCGGTGATATATGTCCACGCCGGCACGAGCGCAGGCGTAGGAGAGCGACGACTTCCCTGCTCCGGAGTCCCCGCAGAGCAACATGCCGCATCCTTCATGTTCAACACACGCCGCGTGAATCGCCGTAGCGTGCGAAGAGGCGAGAACAGCCATTGCCGTAGATTCCAGAAAGAAGTAACGAAGATAACCGCGATTGGCGACGGCCGCCTCGGTGAGCCAAATTGTGACGAATCCCTGCGAGATATCGGCCGTGGAAAAATTCTCTGAATCGGCAACGTTCGAGACGAGATGTTGCTGAATACGGGAAACCGGAGTCGGGGGGCAATCTGATGAGCGGCCGCTTGTAACGTGGACACGAACGCGAATCGGAACGGGTATCGAAAAGTTTGACGAATCCCTGCCAGCTGGCCGCCGCGGAAATCAGCACTTCTTCGCAGTTGGTCTCAATCTGGAGCGGGAAGCCGAGAGGATAAAAGGTTTCGCGCAGCGGCATCTTGATCTGCGAGAGGTAAGGATCGGCAAACTGAACCGGTTCTGATCTGGCACACGCGGCTCGTATTTCTTCGATGCTGAGCATCGTTACGATTTCTCTCGGGCTGACTTGGTCTCAGAACTGGAACTTCAAAGCGAGTTGAATGATGCGCGGGTTGGTCGCCGTTGAGGTGATCACGCCAAAGGCCGGACCGTTGCTCAAATTGTTGTTGGGGTTGTTGAAATTCGTAGTATTGGTGAGATTGAAGAACTCACCCCGGATACGAAAGTTGTAACGCTCCGTAATCGGAATCGACCGCTCGAGAGCCATATCGATGTTGCGTTGAGACGGCCCGCGGACGAGGCCCTCACTGCTATTCCCGAAATCGGTGTCGCCGGGACCGGTTCCATTCGGAGCTTCGGGAGCCGACGTAAACGCGGCAGGGTTGAGATAGGTGCTCAGTACGCGCGAGTACATCGAGCCGGAGGTTGTGGGCTTGATTCCACCTGCAAGTTGGGCGCGATTCTCGAAGGGGTAATTCCCATAAACGGTGCCGGCACTATCATCGACGATGGTGATGGGAGTGCCGCTCTGCGCCACCGCGACAGCTGAAACCTGCCAGTCTCCAATGAGTCGGGACATCGTGGGAGACATGTGATGCGCGAATGAGGTTTTGTACACCAGGCTCAACACGGCTCGATTGGTGCGGTCGAAATCCGTTGGGCCCCATGCCTGCCTGAAGTTGGTCTGATCGTTGGTGATGAGATGCGTCTCATACAATCCGCTTCCAGACGATCCGCTGGTCTGGTCGAAATTCCTTGACCACGTATAGCTGCCCAGGAACTCGAAGACCGTGGCTCATTCGCTTGGTGAGGCTGGTTTGCAGGGAATTGTAGTTAGCGTCGAAGGATGATTCGCAGAGGAGTGAACCCGGGCTGATTCCCGCATAGGGCACGACGCTGGATAACATTCGCCGCGGAGTTTGTCGTCTCTCCGTTCACCGGATTTGCCGGACTGGCAAGGAGCGCCTGGTTGAATTGGGTACAGCCAGCCACATGAAAAGAGTGCGTGCCGACATATCCGATTTCGAGAAGATAGTTTCGAGCGAGCTCGGTTTGCAGATTCAGGTTGTATTCGGCCGTGTAGGGGTTGACCATGTTTCTGGAGATTGCGGTAAGGCTCGGGCCGCCGCCGGGAATGCGCGGCACAAACATGGGGTAGGATTCGTTCGGCGGCAACTGGGGAGCGAACGGTTGCTGCAGGGTTGCGCCACCGTTTGATGAGCCTGTGAAGAATTGAAAGACCGCGAAGGGCTCGACAGCCAACAACTGCACAGCAAGATTTCCAGAGAGCCTGTCGAAGTAGAGACCGTATCCACCGCGAAGCAGGACGGTTGGACGATCGGCGAGACGCCAGGCGAACCCGATGCGAGGTTGAAAGTCGAGATGCCGCGTCGGGAACAAGCCCGGGATGAGACGATTTTAAGACCCCATCTGGAACCTCTCCCTTGAAATTGGAAGGAACGACAAAACCACTCAAGGTGCCATCGGGTGGCGCCGATTTCGTCGCAATGGTGGGATCAAATGTGACGAGCCGGCCATTGATGTCAGAGGGGGCACCAAAGATTTCATAGCGGATCCCGCGTTCAGTGTCAGGCGGCTCGAGAGCTTGATGTCATCTTGAACGAAGGCTGCGAAGTCAATGTAACGCTCATCTTTGCGAAAGAGTCCCGAGCTCCCATTGCTGAGACTGACGTTGCTGCTGCCGATGGGACTGCCGTTTTGAGCGGCACTCTGGCCAAGGAGAAAATCGCTGAACGTGCGGATATCGAGGAGTCCATCGATTGAAAAGGGTGCTGTCACGTCCACTTGGTGTCTCTTTGCTTCTGCACCGAAGCGAAAAGCGTGATTACGTTTGGTGAGCGAAACCGTGTCCTGCCAGATGAAGCTGTTCGTCACTTGCCACTGAAAGGGAGTGCCCGCATCGCCGACAGTAAACAGGCCGTCGATGGTGATTCCGGGTGCAGGAATCTTCCCGCCGGAAGAGCCGGTGGGGGATTGCGTGCCGAGGTCCGAGGCCGAGAATCGGACTCGCAACCGCGGAGTCTCCGTCGAATCGCATGTAGCCGAAGCGAGCAATGTTTACGAGCTGCGGATTGAAGACATGCGTATCGGAGAGCACAAGCATCGTGTTCTGATCAAGCTCGGTCGTTCCCCAACCAGGAACCGTCGCCGCGTTCGGAGAAAATGGCTCGATCGTTGGGGCGTGCGAATAGAAGAATCTGGCGGCGAACTGGTTCTTCTCTGAAATCTTGTCATCGACGTTCAGCGTGAATTGGTCTTCGTTGTAGGAAGCAGGAGTCGCAAACGTGGATTCTCCGATTGGCATTTGGCCGGGACCGCTGGACGGAAGCAATATCTGCGGGCTGGGCACGGCATATTGGCCATTCGGAAACTTGAAGTTGAGCAACGCCAAAGCTACAGGATTGATGTTCGATCCATCGCATGCGATTTGCGCGCCGCCCGCTGATGTGGGATATGCGCAGAACTGAGCACCGAGGGTTTGCGCGCGATCTGTCGGAAGTGAGTTGCGGTAAATTGACGGTGACCTGGTCGCCTTCCCCATTGCTGGAACGCAGACCTTGATAAGCGCCGAAAAAGAAGAGCCTGTCGCGCAGGATAGGTCCACCGATCGCGCCTCCAAACTGGTTCTGCTTCAGGACCGGCCGAGGCTGATTCGTCAGCTTCGAAAAGAAGTTGTTTGCATTGAAGATGTCGTTGCGAAGAAACTCCCACATTGCTCCGTGGTAGTTTGTTGTGCCGCTCCTGCTGATGACGTCAACATTCGCGCCCGTGCCTCTTCCGTAAGTGGCATCGTAGTTGCCGGTCTGAACCTTGAATTCCTGAATCGTGTCGGGAGCAGGTGTCGCGACTCCAATCTCCGCTCCGGCGTTTGCGGCTGAATTCTCCTGCGAGATTGTTGGCGTCGACCCCATTGAACTGGATGTTGTTACCGGTGGTCTTGTTTCCGTTTGCCGTCACGTTCTGGGTTCCTCGACCCAGCGCACTCGCGTTTGGCAGTTCGACTACGATTCCCGGAGAGAGCGAGAGAATTTGCGTGTAGTTCCGATTGGAAAGGGGGAGAGCCTCGATGGTCTGCAGATCGACTGCACGGCCTAGCGTCGAGCTCTCAGTCTGCGCGAGTTCGGGGCTTGGCTCAACCTGGATGCTAGTTCCGACAGCTTGCAATCGATAGGTGAAAATCGACCACGCCGGTCTCGCTGACCACAACGCCGACGTCTTTTGCGGATTTTTCGGCGAACCCGGCGGATTGGACAGTGACCGTATACGGACCGGGAGCAAGAAGGGGGAACGTAAACGTACCCCCGGCATTTGTCGACGCTGTTCTTGTGGCTTCGGTGGTTTCACTCAACACCGTTGACATGCGCGTTCTGAATGGCCAAACCCGATGGGTCATACACTGTTCCGCGTATTGCACCTGTCCCCGGAGCCTGTCCCAGGACCGTGCTCACGAGGAGACCGGCGGCTGTGATCGCGAATGCGCTGCGGCGCAACAGAATGGATTTCATTTCAGTCCTCTCGACAGGAAGGTGCATCGGTCGACGATGCGGTTATGCTCTCGGGCAGTTCACTGAGGGTTGAGGAAGCGGAGGATTTCGCGTGCATCTTTTTCACTGAGTGAGGCACGCACTCGCATGTGGCGCACAATCGTTCCCGATATTCGCGGAGAAAAACTCTGCGGGGCCTCATGGCAACGGGAACAGTTCTGCTTGAACTTCTTCTCTCCCTCGCTCGCGTCCGCGGTCGAGGCCTGCGCCTTTTCGGATTGCTGCGCGGCAGGTTTAGAGTCCGGCGACTGCGACTGCTGGGCGGAGATGGCCGGCAGAGTGGGGAGAATTCCGAGCCCAGCTATCAGTGCGATGCGGAGTACAGATTCTGTTCTTTTGCATCTTCATTTGCCTTTCCAAGTCGGAAACATAAATCGGTAGATGATCCCGGTCCCCCACGCGTTCAGGTCGCCCGAGGACGCAAACTGCCGCGAATAGCTGCTGTTGATTCGGAGGTTATGAGGAAAGAGAAAATTGAGTCCGAAATCCACTCGATTCGTGTCTTCAGGGGGCAGACCGTCGCTGGAGTCAGGGCTATTGCGAAATGCCTGTTGCCACCGGACCACTGGCACAAGTATGCGTTTGACCACATTCGCATCAGGTGAACGGGTGAGATGAAATTCGTTCTCCATCCAATAACCCTGCGAGTGCTGCGCCGTGTGCGTACTCTGAACGGAACTTGATCAAGGCATCTGCCGGCTCCCACCACAGATGCACGCCTTCGAAGTTCTGGTGCTGGCCCTGCAGCAGGCGACCATAGGAACTGCCTATCTCGAGATGCGTCTCGGGGAAATAAAGGTCCGCTCTTCCCCCAGTGGAACGTTGAGAGTTGAACTGTTCGTTCGTACTTGCCGCGGAGAAGTAGCCGACATAGTCAAGCGAGACCTTTCCAGTTGAGATCGCCGATCCTCGCAACATGCCCCCAACACTGGAACCTGTTTGCATCGTGCCGAGCGGAAGAATTATGGGAGCGCTTTCAAAATTGCTGATCCAGATCGGTGTGAGTCTCTCGTTGTACGTGCCAAAGGGATTTAGAAACTCACCGCCGACAACCGTCAGATGCCGGGTTGCGAGGTAATCCAACTGCAGATACGAGAGGCCAAGGAACCACGAACTCGAATATCCGCTTTGCCCGTTGCCCTTCGGTGAAATGGAATCGAGGATGGTTGCGCGACTCTCGACCAGCAGGTGATCGCCCAGCGGAGCTGCAAGCAGCGGATTGATGGTCGGCAGGTAAGTAGTGTTTCCGCCGTTCGTAATGGTGATGAAGCCAACTCCTCCGGAAATCAGCGGAGTGTCCTGAGCGGATAGCTTCGCACCCCCAAAGATGCATACCGTCCATAGAGCCGCTACCGCTAGAGAACGGAGACGAGTACCAATACACAGATGCATGCGTGACCACATGCATTCAACGTAGCGGCGGATGATTTCCTATGTGTCAGTGGAGAGTCTTCTCTTTGTCAGCGGAATGTCACCGGATTGGATTTTCTGGTTGTCGGCCATCTGAATGAACCGCCGTGCAACGCGGAATCCAAGTGAATCCGGCAATTTGGAAGGTGGAGCGACAATCTCATGACAATCCACTGACACATGTATGACACGCCAAAACTGCGGACTCGCTAGGTTAATGGCAGTTGTTAGTCAATAAGACAATTCATGATTCGGGGTCTTCGTGTTGATCAACATTCATAAGCAGCTCTGCAGTCTTGGACAAGGCTATTCGGCAACAAAGAGCAAAGTTCATAGGCGACTCAATTTCGCATTGCGAGTAATTGGAACCTCGTTGCTCGTAATTTTTATGTGCGCATCCGCTGCGAATCCGGCAAGTCCCCGTCGCGTTGAAGTGACGGCAAAGAAATTCGCATTTGAGCCGGCCGAGATCACGCTCAAGAAAGGTGAAGCGGTTGACTTTGTGCTGACAAGCAGCGATGTAGACCATGGGATTCGTATTCGCGAGTTGCACCTTGACCTGCGCGTGGGAAAAGGAAAGAGCGCGGATGTCACTCTCACTCCGACTACGACGGGAACCTTTGTCGGCCATTGCTCTGTGTTCTGCGGTTCTGGCCACGGCAAGATGACTCTGACGATTCACGTGGTGGCTTAGAAATGCGCCGGTGGATCTTTTTGACAACGCTGGCCTTTGTGCTCGGTCTCGCGGTTGTGCCGTTCTTGATTTTGCTGCACGGAATGAAAGCGACGCAGCCCGGTCACTTTGAGACTCGAATGTTGTGGAGAGCGAAGCACGGCCTATTTGTTGGAGACAAGAACGTGAATAACCCGTTATCGACAACCGCGGAATCGCTGGCGGATGGGAAAGAGGCATTCTCACACTACTGCGTCGCGTGCCATGGATTGGATGGACAGAACACAGGAGTGCCGTTTGCGGACAGGATGTCGCCACCAGTTCCATCGCTTTCTTCGGCGGAGATTCAAAGTTATACCGACGGTCAATTGAAATGGGTGATCGATAACGGCATCTGGCCTTCGGGCATGCCGGGGTCAAAGGGGACACTCAGCGACGAAGAGATCTGGTCCATCGTTATCTATTTGCGCCATCTTCCAACTGCCGGCAGCCTGGGCGAACCGGAAATGTACAGCCACTGAGGTTCCATGAACATTGGCCCGATCGAAATTGAAAGCAAGCAGCAAACTCGGTCTCTGCGATTGAAAGAAGCCGTGTTCGCGAGCTTCCACGAACCGGCGCCCTCAATTCGCGCTCGTCTGGGCGAATTTGCTTCTCGTGACTGGGAGCGTGCAAAAGACTGGCTCGATATAAGCGGCCTCGCTCTCTATTTTCTCGATCGGCTAGTTGCGTTGAACCTTGAGACTTGCATACCCGCTTCTTTTTTGAATCAGCTTCAGACGAACCTGGCAGACAACCGCAAGCGCGCCGATTCTCTTTTCGACGAGATACTCTTGCTGACTCGCGCGCTGCAACAGCGCAACATCAATTGCTGCGTGCTGAAAGGCGCTACGCTTCCCCCTGAGTCAGCCCCAGAAATCGGATTACGCAATCAGACTGATCTTGATTTGCTCGTGCGAGAGTCAGACGCGGAATCGACCAAGGAATGCCTGGGTCAATTCGGCTACCGTCTTACCGCCGTGAGCGGATCAACGTGGGAGTTCAAGGCCGGCCCGTCGGGTACTGCGTCGCTCAAGAACTTGTATCAAGTGCGTCCCGAGCGAGCAGTTGATGTACAGCTTATTGCCGGTTCGGGTGCAGCTTTGAAATCGGATCGCCTGACTCGGACGCAACAGCGGTCTATCCGTGACCAACAGCTTCCTGCGCTCTTACCTGCGGATATCTTCGTCTTGCAGGGCCAGCATCTGTTCAAGCACATCTGCAGCGAACACACCCGAGGCTCCTGGCTTCTGGAGTATTGGAGACACGTTTGTGCACGGCGAAATGACGCAGCATTCTGGGAGGAAGTGCAGTTGATCGCAGCACAAGAGCCCGGGTCTGACATTGCGATCGGCGCCACAACTCTTCTGGCCTCGCTGTTCTTTGGGCCGTTCGCGCCGCAAGAGCTATCGGCGTGGTCGATGGACCGGCTATCTCCTGCGGTCTGCCTTTGGATCCAGCTCTATGGGCGCCGCGTTCTCATGTCGGACACACCGTTCAGCAAGCTCTATCTCTTGTTGCGTAAGGAACTGAATGGAAACTCGCCGGAGGAGTACGTCGCACGCAGACGACTGATCTTCCCCCTTCACCGGCCACCGCGGATTACTCGGGCAGCCGGCGGAGAAGGGGTCTCGACACGACTTCGTCGCTACAAATACGAGGCACAATTTGTGATTCACCGGCTGCGCTTTCACGTCGCAGAGGGCGTTGGGCTGGCTATCGAATCGCTGCGCTGGCAGCGCCGGCTTGGAGGTGTTTCGCAATGAGCGAAAGGCGAAGCAATACTTGTCTTCGAGCTCTGATGTGCGCGACTGCCGCGTGCCTATGCCTTCTTTCACATGTGAGCGTCGCGCAAACGTTTCCCAACCCATCAACGACTGCCGCACCTGATACGAGCACCATGGATCGGAGCGCCAATGCCGAGACGTCTGATTTTGGCGGCGCTCCCCTGCAGGTTTCGTTGTCAGCCTCTCAGATCATTTCGATTCTCCAGAGCAGGCCTGAATTGATGGTGGAGATAAAAGATCTGATTGCGCAGACGCAGCATGCGGACAACCCCGTCCAGGCAGATTCCATAACGGATCAGATGGTTTATGCCCAGATCATCTCGGACAAGGAACTGCGTCAGAGCATTACGATTTTTCTGAGAGCCCGAGGGTATGTAAACGACGAGGATTTGCAGCGTGGAATATCGCGCAGCCACAGCCTTATCGAAGGCCAGGCTGCAGCGGGCCAGTTGGGGCCTGCGAGTGAGAGGATCGAGACCGGACAAGCTGCAAATGCGCAACTCGCAGGAGGGCAGCTTGCGGATTTGCAGCCGGACAGATATTCCGTGCAGCAGAGTCGGTCAGCTTCGTCGCGGATCGAAAACGGTCCAAGCCAAGCTGATCGCGAGGCGGGCGTTAACCGCGACGCAAACACCATTACGAACGAACCGCCGGTTCTTCGCCGTCCAGCCCCTTATAACCTTGCGTCGCTTCGCGATCTCTACACCCAGATTCCGGACTCTTCGGACAAACTGAAACGTTTTGGATCGGAGGCATTTGTTCGTCGCGATCGGGCGGTTGCCGGGTCCATTCCTCTTGATGTGCCAGTTGGGCCCGATTATGTTCTGGGTCCGGGCGACAATCTAACGATTAACCTCTGGGGGGGAGTATCGCAGACGCTCTCACGCGTAGTGTCGCCTGACGGGCACCTCAGTCTCCCGGAAGCAGGCGACATCCAGATCGCGGGCCTCACACTCGAAAAGGCGCAAGGGCTGATCCAGGACAACCTGAAAAACAGTACAGGAACGTCCAGGTCTCCGTGATGCTGAGCAGACTGCGAACCATTCGCGTTTATGTTGTTGGCGATGTGCAAAGGCCCGGCGCATACGAGATCAGTTCGCTTGGATCGTCGCTGAGTGCCCTGTACGCCGCAGGCGGGCCGACGGCAATTGGCTCATTGCGCATCGTCAAACACTATCGTGGAAAGCAGCTCGTCGGCACTGTCGACCTCTATGACTTTCTTCTGCGCGGAGTGCGGGAGACCGAGGACCGTCTGCAAGCCGGCGACACGCTCGTGGTGCCTACCGCAGGTCCGCAGGTCGCGATCTGGGGTGCGGTCAAGCGGCCGGCGATCTATGAACTGAAAGATGAAACCAATCTCGCTGCTCTGCTTGAAGACGCCGGCGGACTTACGGTTGCAGCTTCGCTCGAGCACATTTCCGTTGAGCGAATTGATGCGAACCAGCTTCGCGAAACAATCAGCATCGGTTCGGTCGCGAAGGATCAAAAGGCTCTCTCCGACTTTGTAGTGAAGGACGGCGATCGCATACGCATTGCTCCAATCGCTCCGAATAGTGAGCGCGTTGTTTACCTTGAGGGTCATGTAGTGCGGCCCGGACGACATCCGTATCGCGACGGTATGCGCCTTAGCGAACTCCTGCAGAGCTACCAGGACCTGCTACCCGAACCGGCCGCACAAGGCGAGATTGTTCGGCTTGTTCCACCTGATCTGCACGTCGAAACCATCGACTTCAATGTGCCCGACGTACTGATTGGGAACGGCAATCTTCCTTTGCGCCCATTTGATACGGTCCGCGTGCTTGGCAGATACGACGTGGACGCGCCAAAGGTCGACATCCAGGGAGAAGTGCTGCGGCCGGGCTCTTATCCGCTTTCAGTCGGCATGACCGCCGCGCAACTTGTGCGCATGGCCGGCGGATTCAAACGGGACGCCCTGGTTGAAACGGCAGACCTGATCAGCTACCAGGTTGTGAACGGCACGAAGGTAGAGAGCCAGCGATCGGATGTGCGAATTGGAGACGCGGTTGATCACAGCGACAGCACGGCAGATCGAGAACTGAAAGCGGGCGATGTGCTCACCATTCATCAGATCACGGGATGGGATGACATCGGCGCATCGATCACGATTGACGGCGAGGTCGCCCACCCAGGGAGCTACGGCTTTCTGGAAGGCGAACGCCTCAGCGATGTATTGAGAAGGACAGGAGGCTTTCGCGAGACGGCCTACCCGGCTGGCGCGGTCCTGATCCGCGAGCAGGTTCGTGAACTCGAAGAGAAGAGCCGTGTGGAGTTGGTCCGGCAAATCGAATCCAGCGCCGCCGCAGCTCGCCTGTCTGCGAACATTTCAACGACAGACCAATCCGGACAGGGGCAGGCGCAGCTGATCCAACAGCAGCAGGAACAGATTCTTTCGCGCCTTAAGAGCCAACCGGCGACGGGGCGGCTTGTCATTCACATCTCGTCAGACATCGACTCATGGGCCGGCACCTCGGCGGACGTTGAAGTGCGTAGAGGCGATGTGCTCCGCATTCCCAAGAGACCAGGACTCGTGCTGGTGAGCGGACAGGTTTACAACGCTTCAGCCATCACGTTCACTCCCGGGAAATCCGTCGGTTGGGACCTGCAGCATGCAGGTGGATCTACAAGCGCGGCAAATCGAAAAGAGATCTTCGTGATTCGTGCGAATGGCTCAGTCGTTGGCAGGCGTTCAGGCGGATGGTACGAACCTACGTGCTTTCCACGCTCTTGAACCCGGAGATGTTGTGGTTCTGCCGCAGAAAATCATCGGCGCGTCGTTGTTTTGGAGAAATCTGTTCAGCACCGCACAGATTGCTTCATCCATCGCAATCACCGCGGCAGTAGCAGGTCTTTAGGTCTTATTCGGCAGATCGTTTGAGGATTCGATGCAAACGGAACAGCTCATCGCAGCAGAATACGAAGGCAAAGAAATCGCCCCAATTGGGTGACGAACGCCTCTGTGCTGTGGACGCATCGCGGCGTTCTCGCCGTACTGCTGCTGTGGCGCTGCTGTTAGCTCTGGTGATCGCACTCGTCATTCCCAACGAATATCAGTCGACGGCCCGCATCATGCCTCCTGAAACTGCCGGTGGCACCACCGCCCTGCTGGCGGCAATCGCCGGGCGCAGTGAATTTGGTGGTCTGGGCGGCCTGGCCAGCAGCCTGTTAGGTGCACGAGCAGTGGTCCGCTGTTCGTTGACCTGCTGCGAAGCGCAACCGTAAGCGGGGATCTTACCGATCCATCGCAACTGCAGAAGATTTACAGGAAACGCTACCGCGTCACGCGGCGAAACGGCTGGCGCGAAGTACGGCCGTAGTCGAGGACAAGAAGAGCGGAGTTATCTCAATCACCGTAAGGATTCGGACCCGCGCCGCGCGCGCGATCTGGCACGAGCGTACCTGGATGAACCGAATCTGCTGGTCACTCGGACAAACACATCGTCTGCTCGTCAGGAGCGCATGTTTATCGAGCACCGGCTGGAGGGAGCGCATTCCGATCTCGAAAGAGCTCAACAGGAGATGAGCGAATTTGCAAGCACTCACACTGCGATCGACATGAAGGAACAAACTCGAGCGACAGTAGAAGCCGCGGCCAAGCTCGAGGGACAGCTGATCTTCGAACGATCCGAACTGGATTCAGTAAGGCAGGTCTTCGGTGACGAAAACGTGCGTGTACGTTCGGCGCGTGCCCGGGTTGGTGAACTTCAGCGTCTACTCGAGATGATAAGCGGTACATCGACGCCGCCGGTAAAGGATAAATCTGGAGATCCAAATTCGACGGCAACGCTTGATCGAACCGTCGCAGACTATCCCTCGCTTCGACAAACTCAAGGCTTGCGGTTCCCTATGCGGACATTTATCGCCGCGTCCGCATCCAGGAGACCCTGTATTAAATGCTTACGCAACAATACGAACTCGCGCGCATCCAGGAGGCCAAGGATGTTCCGGTCGTTCGAGTAATCGATTTCCCGGGAATTCCGGAGAAGGAGTCCTTCCCACCGCGCGCGATGTTCATGGTAATCATCACCGCACTCATCGTGATTGCCGCATCCGCGCGACTTCTCATTCTCGAGCGCTGGAATCACTTGAGCGTGCACGACCCGCGAAAAGAGCTAATTGGCCGAATCGCAGCGGATATAAATCGTCAAGTCAGACGCTTCAGACCGGCGCCGGGGTACAGGCCATGACGACTTCGGCATTGGATCAGAGGGCATCAAAGCCCGGGCGCTCACGACGTTCTCTTCGATCGTTGGCTTCTATCTGGCAGTTCGTCTGGTTGCAGTTGTCATTTCGGTCAGTTTGCTCAGCGTTGACCCCAGATTGGAGTGGTTGCAAGTCTGGCGATGAATTACGTGATGTTGGTATCAGTGGCCTTTCTCCGTTTGCTCCGGTTTGCGCAGGTATTCGTGGTTCTTTCCCCTTGCGAGTTTTCGTTGGTCGTTGGCATTCCTGCTTTTTTCCGGTTCCAGTCTTTTATGGACGAGCAATGCATCGTTATCGGCGGCAACCGCGTTCTGGTTTGCGATGGCATGCGACTTTATTACCGTAATCATGCTCTTGCGAATTGGCTCTGTTGACGAACGGTTACCAGCGTGATGAGCGGGTATGTGTGGGGCGCATGCACGATTGCCTTCATCGCATGGATTCTGCCCTCTCAATCACATTCCTCTTGGCGACGAAGACTATCTTGGCCCAAACCAGATCGGATATGCCTGCGCGTTGCAGTTTTCTTTGCGCAATATCTTATGCGGCGAAGCGATAAGGGATTCCTGATTCCCGCTTTGCTCCTGGCGGTCACTCACCGCGCAGCCTCAGCAAGCCACCCTCATTGCTTTTGTTGCCGGGCAAGCTTTACTCCTGTTTCGCGATCGGTCACTCAGCAGGAAAGCCACGCCCCACATCAGTGCCCCCGGAGTTCTTGTAGTCACTGTCTTCTGGGGACTTCTTACTGCGTACTACGACGTTTATACCCACGCCGGAAATCAATCTGAAACTCTAACTGGCCGAATCGGAATCGGGGCATACATCCTTAACGAGGCCTGCAGCGCCGTGGGTTGGTCATGGCTTTCATTCCGTTTGGGAAGTCATTCCCCCGTTTGGCCCATTCGAAGCGAACATGCGCACAACGAGCTTTGCAGCAGTTTTATGCCTACGGAGTTGTGGGCGTGACAATTCTGTTTGCGCTTTACTGGAACGTCTACCGCGAGATACGCAAGATCTCCGAAGGCCCTGAAACGCTCTTTCTCGCCATGCTTTTATTCGTTCTCCTCGCGGGCTGACGGATACAGAGGTGTTTGACCTATCTCTGCCTTTTGGACCATCGCGCTAATCGGATCAACGGTGATCAACCAGAACACCGAACTGGGGTATGAAACGGAATCTTCTCGCGGGATTTTCTCGATCGGAGGTTGCTACAAAATGAGGAGCGTCGTTGCCGCCGTCCCTTCGAATCGCAGTATGTCGGGAGTATCTCGCCATGCGGCAAACCTGGTAAACGGCCTTCTCACACGCGGAGAGGTTTCTGCGCTCCATCTTCTGGTCGCTCCCTGGGAACACAAGTACGTCAGCGATTCTATTGCTCGCTCGGACTCAGGCTTCATGTCCATGCTGTTCCGCTGCGTGCAGGTACGCTGCATAGAAATATGCTGGTACTACCGCACTCTTCCTGGAATCGCCGAACAATTGCGGGCCGACATTGTACATTTTGCCTATCCATCGCCGACCGATGCGTCAGCGTTTCCGTGTCCCACGGTTGTGTCGCTCCACGATCTTTACCCCTACGACATTCCATCGAATTTCGGATTTCCGAAGGTGCTCGTCAACCGAATGATTTTGCGGCAATGTCTGCAAGGCGCGAATGCAATTGCCTGCGTTTCAGACAGTACCCGACTTCGCCTTGGGATGCAGATGCCCGAAGCAATGCTCAAGGCCGTTACGATCAATAACAGTGTCGAGAGCGGCCCGAAACCGGTGAAGCCTCCATTCGTCTCCACCTGGCATGACGCCCCGTTTCTGCTCTGCGTGGCACAACACCGGCGCAACAACAACGTAATGGTTGCATTACGCACCTTCAGGCACCTGATCGCCCGCAACGAGATTTCGCAAAATGCGAGGCTGGTTATTGTGGGAATGCCGGGTCCGGAGTCTGCACTTCTATATCAATTTGTTCGTGACGCACTCTCAAGGAGCATGTTGTGTTTGTAAGCGGTATCTGGGATGGAGAGTTGCAGTGGTGCTATCGGAATTGCGAATTACTGCTGGCTCCTTCGACTTTGGAGGGGTTTGGGTTGCCCGTGCTGGAGGCTCAGTTCGCGGGATGCCGTATTGTCTGCTCCGACATTCCTGCTTTTCGTGAAGCGGGCGGAAGCGGCTGCAGATTCGTGGAGCTTGGTGATATCTCGAAGAATGGTTTGCACAAGCCGTCGTTTCGAGTCTCCATCAACCCAAACCGGCGGCGGCCCATTTGGCCCATCTCGCTCGGGGGCTGGTTTCACAACAATACGTGCGGCTGTATCAGGTGTTGCTTGCCGCGTCAAAGAATTCGGGAGTTTCGCCGGCAATGAAAGACGAACCTTCGACATCGGGGGCCGGATTTTCCTTGCAGATGAGGTGACAGCAGCCTTGCGTTCCTAACAGGAAAGTCAAACCATTGTCATTTCTCCGTTCGGAATTGTTTACGTTTAAATCGGAGTGCAAAATGAACCGTATGGTTAACAGTCAGGAGCTACCTCTGGACGAGGTTGGAGAGATACAGGCAACGAAGCCTGAATTGGGAACGATCCTCGTGGTCGAGGACGACCCGCGCATGCAAAAGGTGTTGAAGCGAATCTTCACTGAAGAGAGCTACTCGATTGATGTCGCGGGAGATGGCAAAACTGGACTGGAGCTTTTCCGCTCTCGCCGTCCAGTCGCAGTCGTGCTCGACCTGATCCTTCCGCAGATCTCCGGACGAGAGCTTGCCAGACGATGAGCCGCGGGCCTCCGGACACCCCGGTGATCGTGCTAAGTGCGATCACTGAAGTTGTGGACAAGGTGCTGCTTCTGGAACTCGGCGCCGACAACTATGTCACCAAGCCCTTCAGCCCTCGAGAACTCATGGCCCGCGTTCAGGCTGCCATCCGTCGACGGAAACGTCCGACACAATCACGGCTTACCGATTCGGTGAGTGCGAGATTGATTTTGAGAGGATGACGACAAAAGAGCGGCGGTCGCCGTGGCTCTGACTTCACACGGGTTCATACCGTTGCGGTTCTTACAGAGAATCCAGAGCGTGTGCTGAGCCCGAATTACTTCTGTATGAGGTGTGGGGTTACAATTCGTCCCCGACCACGCGCACAGTGGATAATCAGATACTAAAGCTGAGGCAAAAACTGGAGCCTGATCCGGCGAATCCGACGCACCTGCTCACCATATAGGAGCTGGATAGACGTTTGTCCCTTAAGCGGTATCAATGGAACTCCGAACGAAGCGGGAGCAGCGTGCATGGGCGAGAACAGAGGGATTCGGACTCGCGTGCTGCTTGTCGCCGCCATGGCACTGATTATCGCCGGAGCCACATTTGGCAGCCTGCTTATCGTTCGTCATCAGCTTCAGAGCCAGGTCACCAACGACTTTTCCAGCGATCTGTTCCATTCAGTTACAACCTTTCAGACTCTGGAACGCAGCGCCTTAATGCGCTGGAGCGCGAGAATGCACTCCTCGCTGATTTGCCTACCCTGAAAGCGTTGATGACCACCAGCGATAAGGCCGCCTCCAAGATGCTGGAGTCCACCTTTGGCAAGTGAGCGAAAGCGATCTTTTTGGCTTGGCAGATAATCAGGGGGTGTCGTTGCAGCCTATGCAAAGGACATGCGCGAAACCGAGCGGTTAGCTGCGGACTTTACTCAGCTTTTCAAAACGCCGACGCCGCGTACCTGGTCAGTTCCAATCGCCTCTATGCGTGTTCGGTGCATCCGCTCTATTTTGGCAGAGAGAAAGACAGGATACCGCTCGGCTACGCGATCAGCGGATTCGTAATCGGACCGGATCTTCTCAAACAGATTAGCCAGGTGACTGCTGTCGATGCAGTGGCCCTGAACCAGGGTCGCTCTCTTGCCAGTACTCTTGACGAATCGACCGTCCGACAAATGACGAGTACCTCGATCGTGGATGGACCGAACTCAATACACCGATCACGTTGAAACTTGGAAACGAGCGCTATATTGCTGCAGCGCGTGATCTCACGGCAAGTGCCCCGGTTCCACTTCAACTTGTTGTACTGAAGTCTTTCGATCAGGCGGAGCAGTCCATCCGGCAAATCGACCACCTCGTTCTCTTCGCCGGTTTCATCCCTATCATCGGCACTGTGTCGATGATCTGGCTTTCCAGGATAATAAATCGGCCACTTGAAGACCAGCGCCATTGGTGTGCGCCCCTCAGGAGAGGGAGACGGTTCGCACCTGCTACCCAGCGACGGCACGCGCGAGGTTCAGGAATAGAACCTAGCTTTTGCCCGAATGCGCGAATATATTATGCGCACAAATCGGGCGTTGCTTCAGTCTTGAGCGCCTTGCCACTATCGGCAGAATGGCAAGTTCTTTTTCGCATGACTTGCGGCATTATCTTGCCAGCGTCTATGCGAATACGGTTCCTGGCATCATCGCCTCTCTGAAAGCCCCAGCAAAGCGAAATTATCGGCGACATCCGGATAGCCATTCCACGGGCAGCTGCTGGAACTGATTGAATAGAATATAATCTTCGGCAGCGCCGGCGCGGCCATCCGCCAATCACATGAATTGGTCGCGACCTTGCTGGAACGTGCAATGGCCTTGCTTCACCCACACCCAGACGCAGCGGGAGTGGTTCTGACGGCTCAATCTGGCGACCCCGCAGACTCAGCAGCATTGGTCGATGGCAAGCAAGTCGAGGAGGCAATATATAATCTCCTGCTAAATGCGTGCCAATCTGCGCGGACCGGCACAGACGAAGCGCGAGTGGAGGCGCGACTGAGTATTCGAGACAGCGTGATTTCCATCGAAGTGGAAGACAACGGGCCCGGTGTCGCTGAAAGCGTACGCAGCAGCATGTTTCAGCCATTCGTCAGCGAAGGAAAACAGAAGGGATCAGGGCTCGGTCTTACGCTTGCGAATTGCATCGCTGCTGAACACGGGGGCGAGGTCATCCTGGTAGCTACCAGTCCCAGCAAGACGATCTTTCGCATGACCATCTCCAGGGGAATCGTACAGCATGCAGCGCCCGAGAGCGCCAATCAGAAAAGGTGGGCAGCGGGATGATCCAACAGCGCGCATCGGCAAATCAAGAGAATTTCGCGTTACGGCCGCATGTATTCATCGGCTTGCTCGGCGTGGTTTGCGTGACAAGTTCAGCGGCCATAGGCCAGCAGAATCCGGATACATCGCTCGCGTTGAAGGTGCAGCAACTGACTGAGGCAATGAGCCAAACTCAAAAACGGCTCGATGAGTCACAACACGAAATGGAGCAGATGCGGGCACAATTAGCGGCTCTGCAACAACAGATGGCAGAGGCCCACACTCCGGAGACAGAATCAACCTCAGCGGCTAAGCTTTCCGCCGCTGTCGAGCAGATTCGCGAGCAGCAGGCTCTTGAAGAAGCCCAGATTGCAACGCACGAGCAGGCCAAGGTTGAGAGCGAGTCGAAGTATCCCGTGAAGCTGAGTGGCCTCATATTGCTGACGGGATTCGTCAATACAGCCCAGGTAGACGATCCGGTTACACCAACACTTGTCCTCGAAGGTCCGGGCTCCACAGGCGCATCGCTGCAGCAGACCGTGCTGGGTATCGACGCTCGCGGACCGCATGTATTCAACGCTCGATCGCATGCCGACCTCCGGATAGACTTTGATGGTGCATCACTCTCCAACAGCACAGCCTCTTCTTATACGGGAGGACTGCTTCGGCTGCGAACGGCCCATGCCTCTCTAAACTGGGAGCACACTGAGGCATTCTTTTCCCTCGACCAGGCCATCGTTGCGCCCAATTCTCCCAGTTCGCTTACCGCGGTTGCCGTGTCAGCGCTGGCATGGTCGGGCAATTTGTGGACATGGAATCCCCAGGTCGGGCTGACGCAGGATATACCTTTCGCATCTTCTCAACGCTTCAGGATTCAGGGTGCACTCATTGACGTCATGAACCCGCCGCAGATTTACAACGGGGCGGTCGCGATATCCCCGACAATCGCGGTCCCCACGACAGCCGAGATGAGTCGCTGGCCCGGAGCAGAGGGCAGAATCGCCCTTCTTGGAAGTAAAGACGAATCCGGCTTCCAGATCGGTTTTGGAGGGCTGTATGCTCCTCACCGGACATCGGGAGGGACCCGCTTTAATTCATGGGCTGCCACGTACGACTTCCTCATTCCGCTCCCGGGGCGCGCCGAACTCAGCGGCAGCGGATACTGGGGACAGGCTTTGGGCGGACTTGGTGGAGGCGGTTACAAGGACTATGTGTTTCGCCTAAGCCCCAGCTATTCCTTCCGGACTCTCGATGATCTTGGCGGATGGGTTCAGTGGAAGGAGCGAGCAAGCGAACATCTTGAATTCAATGTTGCCTTCGGAACAGACCAGGTTCCCGCCGCTCAGCTAAGACCGTACGCCGGCCCTCCGGGCGCCTACTACCTGAACCTCGCGCGCAATCGAACCTACACAGGCAATGTGATCTATAAGCCCAGTGCCTACCTGATGTTTTCGCTGGAGTATCGGCATCTTCAAAGTTCTCCCGTGAACGACTACACCGCAACAGGGGACATCATTGGAATCGCGACGGGGTACCGGTTCTGATGGAAAGAGGACGACACATGCCGCGGTTATTTTTGTTGCTCTTGTTGGCCGCGACAATTAGCCGTTCGCAGACCCTGTCGGCGGTCGACGTGAGCACGCGGCTTGCGTTCCCCAAAACCACCGCGAAGCACGCTGCGCCATCTGCTGTCTTCTGGCTGAAGCCATTGCAGGACACACCGCCGGCCCCATTTCTGCCCGAACAGCACTACACGCTCCTGCAGAAGAACCGCATGTTCAAACCGCATGTGCTGATTATTCCGGTTGGCAGCGTCGTTCAGTTTCCGAACGCCGACCCTTTCTTTCACAACGTGTTTTCGCTGTTCGATGGAAAGCGATTTGATCTGGGCCTCTACGAAGCAGGCTCAACAAAGTCCTCTGTCACTTTTTCTTGCGAGGGCGTCTCTTACATTTTTTGGCCCATCCATCCGGAAATGAGCGGAGTCATCCTGACGCTTTCGACCGCTCTTTATTCCAAGGCCGATGCGAGTGGGACATTTCATATTGCGAATGTCCCCGCAGGCGATTACGAGATGCATGTTTGGATTGAAGGAGTAACGCAGCCTGATTTGAATCGTATGGTTCGCCGTGTCGATCTCACATCGGGTTCCGGCGACTTGGTGCGATTGAGGTTCCTGCTGACCTTTTGAATTCGACGACTCACACCAAGACCTACGGACAGCCCTACGATCTAGATGTGAAACCTACCTACTAAGCGAGCTTCCGTTAACCGTCATATTTTCCGTCACAAATCCGGGTTCGGCTCTCGGAGGCATTGGAAATCCTTTCGGAACGAATCTGATTGGCCGAAAGTTCATAGGTTTGAAGGCCCGCCAGTTGCAAAGCAATGTGCAAGATGAATGCCGGGTTATTGCGCGCATAGCGCCATAAAAGGTGACGCGGATCCTGTACCAGTCGATGAAGCCACTGGAGGCCGGCTCGCTTGATCCATTCGGCACAATCCCTGATGCGCCCCGTATGAAAATCGAATGCCGCACCGACGCCGAACATCAGGGACGTATCCAGATAAGGAAGATATCTCCGCATGAACATCTCCTGGCGCGGAGTACTGATGCCGACCCAGATGATATCGGGCTTCGCCCTACTGATCATCAGCGCCAATTCCCTCTCTTGCGCAGCGGTCAAGTCGTGAAACGGCGGAGTGTAGGTGCCTGCAATCTGAACCCACGGGAACCGCCGCGAAAGGCTGGCTGAAAGTTCCTGTGCGACGCCGGGCTTGCCGCCATAAAGAAAATGACTATACTGCGCGAATTGCTTCCGGCTGAACACTTCGAGCATCAGGTCAGGCCCCGTCAATCGGTTCATCCATCGCAACCCTTGCATCCGTCCAACCCATGCAGTCGGAGTTCCGTCGGGGAGCGTCAAATAGGCGTCTGCGAATGCATCCTTAACCGCCGGATTGCGCTGAGCCTCCATGATGCCGTGCACGCCGGCCATGCAGACGTAGCCCTTCTGGCGCGTGATCAACGCGGTTTCAATTCGGCTGAGCGCCGCTGCCATGTCGAGTGCTTCGACCTGCACCCCGAGCACATTGGCGTGCAATCTCTGCGCCGGCGCTACATTTGCGATTGCGAGATTTCTTGCCTGAAATGAATCAGCGGTTTGAATCAGATCGATTACCTCCTCCGAAGCAATTGGCTCCAGGTATTTGGTTTGTGCAGTCATGCTTCCTCCACGGCTGGACCTGTGGAGCCAGACCTTCAAGCCTGAATGCACCTGTGCGCAATTCGCGAAGCAAAGAAAGAGAGACGTGGAGCAAGCAAGGAAATAAGTGCAAAGGAGATGCGAGCCCAGACAATTGCCATCACTCCGAAACTGCTCAGGAGGAAAACAATCACGAAGGCCAAGGCGACCGTCCCGGCCAAATTGATCAAGGTGACCGAGCGCACGCGGCCAAGCGCCAGCATGGCATAGGATCCGGAAACACTGAGTGCCAGAAGCGCGGAGGCTAGAAGCACAGAAGGCAAAAGTGGAGCACATGCACGCGCAATTGCCTCGGTAGCCAAAAGACGGAGCAGTCTGTCTGAGAAGACAACCAGAAGTCCAGGCCCGGCCAACACGATGAGAGCGTTTATGAGGAAGGCAACCAATAGAGTCTTTCGCAGTGCGGCGGGAGTGGCCTTGGCGCGCTGGCTGGCAAGATGCGGAAACAGAAAATGCAACCCCGCAGCGGTTATGCCGTAAACCGGCTGCGACATTTGCGCGCAGAGTGCATAAGAGACAACGGCGGTCGCGCCCATCGAGGCTCCGGCAATCAGCCTGTCCGCCTGGCTGAAGATCACTCCCGTAGCCGAAAGCAACCACGTGAAGATGCCGAATCGAATCAGTTCCCTGGTAGAGGCCGGATCAAACGACGGTGTCAGACTCTGACAATCCAGCAACTGTCGTAGCCTGATGAACTGCGCCATCAAAGCCATCGCCGCAAAGGCTGTCGTTGCCGGCATGATGTAGACGACGTCCCGCGTGAACGCGGCAAGCACAGCCGCAGCGGCAAGACTCAGCATGCGTCCTGCGATGCTAATCCTTACTGCGGCGCCATATCGCTCAAAGGCCCTTTGAGTGCTGATGCATACGGTTTCAACAGCGCGAATTACGGTAAGCAGAGCCGCGATGCGAATGCAGGACAGACATGCCTGATTCAGCGCAGCATCAGAGATTGAGAGCCGATCCGCCAGAATCGGCGCGAATACCAATAGCAGGAGAGCCATCGCAGTCCCGAGAATGAGATGGATTCCAAACGTGCCCGTACCGCCCGGAGTAAGGAATCTCCACCACCAGTACCTCTTCGAGTTGCAACCTGCTGGATGTTGGCGTCTCCGAATCCGGAAGCCACGATCGAGCCAAAACTCACAGTCGCGGTTGCAACCGCCCAGACGCCATATTGCGCAGCGCCCAGGTAGCGCAACACGATCGGCGCCAAAGTCAGCATACCGAACGGGTAAGCCGCATAATCCAGCAGACCGTAAACGAAGTTGGAGATCTGCCGCCTCATCTGGCTCCCGCGTCATCCGACATGCTTCGACGCTAAGCAGGCGGGCGACGACGAGTGTCAGACCTCGGTCAGGCGATTGTCATTTGATTGTCAGTCTCCCCTGAAGGCTCGCTTTGGGCGCATGAAAATGGGCTGGTGCATGATGTTTGCTCCTCACTAGATCGACTCCATGCATGCAAGAGAACACTCAACAGATGGAGAATGACGCGAAATGTCGAATCGCTCGTCAGATAGCGTCCCAGCAGCAGATTCTCTGCCAGCAATGCAATGACTACCCGGTGACAATTGAGTGACAAGTTTTCTTAAGCGCCCGCTCTAAGGTGATGGAGCGCTCGATCCCTCCCCCAGCCCACTCGAGTGTCACATGGGTCCGCGTATCTAAAGGAGTCCCCATGAACACAATTCGAGTTCAATCCTTCCCTCACTCTCGCGCTTCGCATCCGTCGGTCTTCTCGCAATTTGCTCGATGCTGCCGGCGCAACAGGCTCAACATTACAAGCAAACTAACCTCATCTCCAACATCCCTGGGATGGCATTGGCAACAGATCCGAACCTGGTCGATGGCTGGGGTATCTGCCGCAGTTCCGGCTCACCGTGGTGGGTTTCTGACAATGGAACCGGCGTTTCTACCCTCTACACGGGAGCTGGCGCGATCAATCCGCTGGTGGTCACGATTCCCGCCGCCGACAACGGCCAAGGCACACCAACTGGAACAATCTTCAACGGCAGCCAGGATTTTCAGCTTGCAACTGGCAAGCCGGCCCTGTTCCTGTTCGTCACCGAAGATGGCACCCTCTCTGGCTGGAATCCTGGGGTTCAGGCCACTGCGGCTGTCATAAAGGTCAACACCCACGGCGCATCTGTCTTCAAAGGTATGGCTGTGGCAACCGTCGATGATCGACATGTGGGTTCAGCAAATTATCTCTACGCGGCGGATTTTAAAAAGGGGCGCATCAACGCTACGACACGAACTTCAATCGGGTCTCCATGAGTAGATGCCTTCCGGGATCAGCGCGTTCCAAGGGGATTCGCACCCTTCAATATCCAAAACATGGCGGCAACCTATACGTCGCCTTCGCAAAGCAAGATAGCGAAAAAAAGGATGAAGTAGCCGGAGCGGGTCTCGGCTGGGTTGACGTTTTCTCGCCTAGGCCGTTTGCTGCATCGACTTGAGTGGGGCAAATGGTTTAACGCTCCCTGGGGAATGGCCCAGGCGCCGAGCGATTTTGGTATCTACAGCCACGACATTCTTGTAGGGCAGTTCGGTAGCGGCCAGATTCTCGTTTTCGATCCCGTGACCGGAGACTTCAAGGGAAATCTGCTAGACGCAAATAATGCGCCGATCACGATCAATGGCCTTTGGGGAATGTTGTTTGGCAGCGGTGGATTTTCGGCTCAGCGACAACCCTCTATTTCGCGGCTGGACTGAATGATGAGCAGGATGGTCTCGTCGGCTCGATCGCGGCGATTGAGCATTCTTCGGAGGCGATCTCTAGCTGCGTGCCTGGCCAGCGATTCGATTAGACTCACAGGAACGTTGGAAGAAGAACCTCGGGGTTGCTGTTGGCAAGCAGATTGCCCGGCAACCCCGTTTTTAAACTAAAGTCTTGAGCCTTTGAAAGATACCCGGTCACGTTGCACGCTGGACCACGTATTTTTTGGGATTGGGGCGGCTAGTGGGGATCGAAACCAGAGATCCTGGGCCATACGGCGTCCCGCCGAACTATAGCCGCCATATACCTATACGATTGTAGCATCGAACCAATTGGCCCGAAGCGGGCCGCGCGAAGCCGTCGATGCCCGATTCTAAAGCAAATACGCCACAGTTCACCCCCCCGCATTCTCATGAGATTCGAGGGGTTGTTGTTCCATCTGGCCGCTGGGGCCGCGGCACAGGCATCTTCAGCGATGAGACATTGCGCAGGCTGAAATTCCTGCTTGATGAGGCGTTCCGCATCCCCTTCACGCGGATACGGTTTGGGATTGACGGTATCGTCGGCCTTTTTCCGGGCTTGGGGAGACGTCGCCGCAGGCCTGCTCTCGTTGATCATTCCCATCGCCGCCTGGGTGCGCGGCGTTCCCTATGTCACGCTCGCTCGCATGACCGCTAACATCTGCATCAGCGTTCTCGTCGGCACAATTCCGATTGTGGGAGACGCTTTCGACATCGCGTGGAAAACGAATGCTCGCAACTACAACCTATTGCAACGCCATCTCGGCGAGCCGCGGCGCCACACATGGAAGGATTGGGTGTTCCTTCCGCGCTCGCAGGCCTGATTGGACTCGTTTTCGCCATTCCCATCGTGCTTCTAATCTGGCTGTTCGAACGGGCCGTGCATCCTTGATGCCAGAGTCTTAGCGAATCGATAGGCCCCAGCCCTTCGGCCACGCGATCCAATCAGAGAATCACGTCGGGGCGTAGCGCAGTCTGGTAGCGCACTTGCTTTCGGGAGCAGAGGGTCCGGGGGTTCGAATCCCTCCGCCCCGACCAGAAGTTGCTGAAGGGGCTTCACTTCTAAGTCCCACCGGACGCTCTTTCCGCCTGACTGCGTTATTCGCTCAATGCGCGATGACAACGTTCAGGGCGTCGAGTTTGAAGGAGAATCCCTCAATATTTCTTCGGCACGCCTCCCCGCCAGCGAGCCAATCCAGCAGAAAGCTTGCCTCACTACTTTTCGAGATATGTTCCGTACCCGTGTCGGCTTCAATCGAACTCAACGCGGAGGAAGAGCGTCTACCGATATCGGGCTGCGCATCTGCCTGCACTATCTGCGACCAAAGAGAATCTCTCATTTCATGGCCAGTAATAACCGGCACCGTGCAAGTAATCGAGCTCTACCGCGAGGGCAGAAACAAGCAAAATAATGGCGGTCGCCAAAAAAGTCAGTCGCGGAAAGCGCTCCGGAAAAGGTGTGCGCGCCTTCTGCGCATGCTCGAAGAGGCGGAATCATCATTGGCGGCGCGAGCACTGGCGTCTCCAATTGCAGATCTTTCGTTGCAATTCGACGCGCGTTTGATCGGAGTTTGACAATCATTGATCTTGATTGAGATCCAACCTGTTTTCCCAGTTTCAATGCGGCTTTGTTTTTCTCGAGTCTGCATAGTTCCTCACAAAAGCGGCTAGGGTTTAGTACTCTGCATCACCGCTATTCATGCATGAACTTAATGTTTTTCACTATAGCCCAGCAATACCGCAAATTGTGCAGAATGAATAAGTTATACTCACACCTTCGAGATAGGCAATTCAGCGAAACAGTAATTCGCTTCCATTACCGGCAAGCAAAAAGTAAGTACCGAAGCGGCTCGCAATGACTGTATGAATTGGGTCACGGACCAGATCACTTCGCGCAACCTAGTTCCGTTGATTTCACCTGTCGAATTGGTACGCCTGCATTTCGCAGTGCCTCGTACAGCCAACCAAGCCTCTGCCAAGGCGGCATCCCTTGTCAGAAGCAGTGGGCGGGTAAGCGTCTCCCCACGAGAGAGGCCAGCTATGCCTGAAAACGTGGGAGAAGGAAGAATTCTCATCGTTGAAGACGAAAAAGTGGTCGCGGATACGCTTGGGAAAATCTTGTCCTCGAACGGCTACGACATTCGCGTCGACTATTCGGCAGAAGCCGCAATGACGACCATCTCGGAATGGACGCCGGATCTTGCCATCCTCGATGTGATGCTTCCGAAAATGAACGGAGTAGAATTTGCCGTTGGGCTTAAAAACCGTTTCGCCGAATGCCACGTCTTGCTGTTTTCGGGGCAGCCTTCAGCTGAAGGGCTCATGCAGAAAGCCAGAAGCGAAGGTCATAGCTTTGAGATCATGGCGAAGCCAGTCCATCCGACGGTGATGCTTGATGCAATCTCAAGCCGACTTTGTCAAAGCAACCCGCAACGATGCCACTAGGTCTGCAGGACGACGATTGCTGTGCCGATCAGAGTGGTGTAGTTTCGCTGCGGGAACCGATGCTACGACTGCGCACGCACCAGGAGGCAGGTGATGTTATCGTGACCGCCTGCCTTCTTCGCCGCTTCGACAAGACGCGCAGAGAGCGTCTCAAGGGGAAGATCTCGGGCTAGCAGGGTCTGAATGACCGGGTCAGAAAGCTCGCGTGTGAGGCCGTCAGAGCAGAGCAGGAAGAGGTCACCCGGCTCGGCTTCGAGTTCGAATACATCCGGCGTGACCCTGCACTGCGTACCGAGTGCGCGGGTAATCACGTTTCTCAGCGGAGAACGAAGGGCCTCCCGTGGTGCGACATGCGCCCCATGCGTACCTGCTCTTCCACCAGCGAATGATCCTGCGTAAGCTGATTCAACTGGCCGTTGCGCAGGCGGTAACAGCGGCTGTCGCCGATATTCAGCACCCAGGCGCGCCGGTGCTCCGTGGCAAGAGCCACCAGAGTGGTTCCCATGCCGCTCAGGCGGTGATTGCGTTGAGCGCGTGAACACCTCGCTCCGTTGGCGGCGGAAATTGCCTTTTCTCCCGCAGCCGGCTGGCAGCGAATTTTTTGGCCGGCATCAGTGCGCTGGGTCAGCCGGCGCAGAATCTCATCCACGGCGAGGGTGCTTGCAATCTCGCCCGCCGCCGCTCCACCCATGCCGTCGCAGACGACGTAGACTCCGGCCTCAACCGAGTAGCCGAACGCATCTTCGTTGGCAAACACGCTTTCGGCCGCGGTCAGTTACCGCTGCAGCCGTGTAGTGAACGACAGCCGTGGCCAACTAAGACCTCCGCAGGCAAGTTTACACGTCAGCAGTAAACCCTGAATACCCCGCACCACTCAGTGGGCGGGCACCAAACCAGCCG
>CAWALE010000005.1:0-205856 GCA_963782775.1 uncultured Acidobacteriaceae bacterium | reverse complement strand
CTAGTAACTTCCGGATAGACCACCATCCACCAACCATGCGCCTACGGCGCTTACCAGTCGGTGTTAAGCGATAAACTGATTCGCGATGAAGGCCATAATCTCCTACTGTTCTTTGTCGTAATTCCACCCGGGCTCTTGCCCAAGCCCCATCCGAACATCCGCTGAATCAAGTGACGCAAGCGATCACAGTTCGCTTTCTAACGCCAAGAACGGGAAGCCGATGAAAAACAAAATGGTCACGTTTGAATGGGATGGTGCATTGGATAAATCGGAGATTGCGCTTAACGATCAGGGTCTCGGAACAGTCGAGATTCCACCCGGAGCGCATAAGTTCCACGCTCATGGCAGGTCCAAAGGTCGGCAAAGAGCCTTACCGGATTCCGTGCCTCGATTGTAGTGAAGGTAGGTTGATGTTCATCCATGTGTCACTGGTGCTCGAACAAGGGTATGTACCGCCGAATACGTGCGGCCGCGAATCGGCTGTCTCCCGTCCCGGAGAAGTTGTATTTTGGGCGCTCCCGAATCCGTGGTGGAAGCCTGACATGCAATGAGGGCATTCGGGGAACTCACTTCTTCACTTCTTCAGAATGCTAGTTTTGGGCGATTCCGGTCGTGTCACCGCCATCCATGTAAGTCTTTGTCAACAGAAAAGCACGAGTTTTCTTTACGCGCGCTGGAGAGCGCGTTGTGGTCTGATCGGGATCGATGGCTGCGCACGTTCGCCTCTCGGCTGATGGTTCCTGCTCTCAAGCAGAACCGGACATCCATTTGCTGCCTCAAGCTCCGAAGAGCTATCGCAGAAGATTGAGTTTGTGTTCTCTGCCAGTCCCGAAACAATTCGAAGAGAGCCTCGGGAGTCGCCTCCGTCGCCCAGGCGGTGACCTGCGGGACCTGGCAGCCTGCGCATCGATCGATCCTGTTTTTGTTTTTTCCTTATTAGGAAAGTGTTTTACGCTGCCGCGGTTCGCTTGAACTCGCCGGCAGGCATGAAGTCTGCGTTGCGTCTTTCCACGGCCAGCATCCACACAACCATTTTCCTGGCCACTGCCAGGGTAGCCCGATTGCCGTTGCCTCGCTGCCGCTCTCGTTCGTAAAGCAGTGCCAGCTCGTCGCTGTAACGCGGTGCCAGCCTTGCTGCCTCCACCAGCACTTGCTGGATGTGCTTGTTGCGCTGCTTGGAGATCGGCGTACGCATTACCTTGTCGGCCGAACTCCTCTCCGCACTGCACAGCCCGCAGTAGCTGATGGCCTGCTTGATGTTGTGGAAGCGGGAAGTGTCTCCCACCTCCAGAGCCCAGGTCAGAGCGGTGATCGGACCAACGCCGGGAACAGTCCTCAAGCGTCGAAGCCGATCGGCCAGCAGCGGATCCCGTTCGAGCGAAGTAAGCAGAGCCTTGTTCATCCTGATCGATCGGTCGATATGTTCGCGGCAGAGACTGAGCAGCGGACGGATGCTCTCGCTGACCTCTCCGTTGGTCGACATCAGCTCCGCGAAGTAACCCATCCGGTGCAGCCGCAGCTTGTTGTAGCTCACCCCGGTCTCCATCAAAAGACCTGAGACTCGGTTCTTCATCTGCACCGCCTGCCGGAGCACTAGGTTCCGATAGCGCAGCGTGCGTCGCCGGTCGCGGATCTCGGTCGAGGCCATGTGGCACTCCGGAAGCAGGTCGCAGCGCAGGCAGTCGGCGATCTTGCGGGCATCAATCGTGTCGTTCTTACGCTTGGCCGCTGCGATGGCACGCAGCATCAACGGATGTGCTACCTTCACCTTCTCGGCATGCGGAACGAGGTGGTCGTAGATCCACCCGGTGAAGATCGTCGCTTCCATGGCCATCATCCGGGGTTGGGGCAGCGTCCTGATCCACGCGTCCAGCTCGTACCGGGTTGAACCGATCTTGCCTTCCTGGCACACACGACCGGCTGCATCCTTCACGCAATAGCTGATCGTCTTCTTGTGAACATCAAGTCCGATGTAATACATATCGTCTCTGAGGAGCCTCCGAGGTTGTTCTCTGAATCAGCAGCCCGCTGAGTTCAGCCTTTGTAACACCTCGTGCTCCTCCTCGAGACTTACATTCAAACAACCCGGAAATTATCCGAAAAAGGCGAAGATTGGCATACTTTCGAGTGTAGGCGACTATCCGCTCGGAATCCCTAAACTGATCACTGCCCTTGAGAGAAACAAGGCTCAACATGAGAGTACGCATCTACCCGGATGCATTGATCTTCGTACTTGCGCTATTGGGCGTCCTCAGCTTGCTTGATGAAGCATGGCGCAGGACCAGCTCCGCCTCCGCTAGTTGAGTTTCTTCTGACTCATCACCTGTGGCATGTGTGGAACGAATTGAGGTGGCAACATATGTATTCGCATGAGGTTCTCCATTTCCTTTCCGGCGTGGTCGGCTCCGTGTTGGGATGCTGGATTTACTTTGCACTCCAAAAGAGAAAAGCGTAATTCCTGCAAATGGACCTGGCACCATTGCCAAACCTGAAACCAGAAATGGCGTTGGTTCCCGAGCCACCGCCAATCAGGAAGTGTCGTTAGCAAGTAGAAATGTCCGCTTTTCGTAGCAAGTGAAATGTCCGGATTCATAAGTTAGTAGCCGTAGAGGCGGTGGGAAAGTGCGAATCCCGCGTCGTGTGCGGGATTTGCAAGTTGGGAGGGAGAGTCTGTTTTTGGACTTTTCCTCTCAACGTCTTTTCCACGGCCTTGATTTGTTTTTTGGTCAGCGGCGTCAACAGCTTTCCTTCCGCGCTGTAATGACCGACGCGATGTCCTGCGATCATCAAGGTCAGGGTTTGGTCGAGATGCTGATGGATGATCACCTTCGATCCAGCCAGGGTGGGACGCCACTCGGCACGCTCGAGCTGCATGAGTACGTTGTAAAAGCTCACCGTGTTATCGCGATCAACGGTGCGCTCGTATCGTTGCGTGAACACCATCTCCAGGTTTCTGTGCCGGCAGGATATGAAAGCCGTTCCGCGCTCGGCAGCCGGGACTGTGAAGCGGCGGTTGAACTCGGCGATGTAGTGCTCGTTTAGAAACTGGTTGGCCCCTTCCAGGGTGCGGATCCCGCGCAGCCGCAGCTCCTGGGGAAGCCGTCCCTGCCAGGTAGAGAAGTTACGCTCCGAGCGTCCTCGGGCCTGGGGAGAGTAGGACGGGATCATGTGCACTCCCAGTTCCTTCATGGCACGGCCCACCTGTGTAGGACGCTCATAATCGACCTTGCCGCCGCTCTTCGGCGTATACCAGAAATGGGCTCCGCGGTCCGAATAGAGCGAGCAGAACAACCCCTTCCGTTCGATCACTGCCCGCAGCCCGGCCATCACGGTGGCGGTCGTCTCTTCCTCGGCCAGCTGCGCATAGTAGATCTCGCTGGTGGCATCGTCCAGGATTACGATCAGATCGTGCCGACGCTCATCCTGAAACCACTGGTGATCGCTGCCGTCGATGTGCAGCATCATCCCCGGCAGAGGACGCCGCTCACGCCGCTTGCGATGCACGCCGCGTCTGGCCTTGCGCTTCACCAGACCGGCCGCCTGAGGCCTGCTTGACCCACGTGTAGCTCAACCCGATCTGATGTTCCTCGCCGAGCTTCTCATGAAAATGCCGCACGTTCAGATCGAAGTACTTGTCCCGATACAAGCTCAGAACCTCTTCGGCTTGCTTCTTCGGCACCCGCCGGCTGCTTGGCTTCCGCCGTCGCTGGTCCAGTAACCCCTGAGGGCCTTCGTCCTCAAGCCGCTTCCGCCAGCGACGCATCTGACGCTCGCTGATGCCGACCAGCTCCGCTGCCTGCCACCACTTGATCTTGCCCGATGTGGCTCGCAACAACACTTCCTGCAACTTCATCGCCCGCTCCGCTGCGGTCTGCGGATAGATCTCCATGCTCTCGCGCATGGCTCCATCCTCACCGCCCGAAAAGCGGACACTTCACTTGCTAAAAACACCGGACATATTATGTGCTAACGACAGTCGCCAACTCGGAAGTTACTACTTCGTAAAGTCGGCCAGTGTTTACAAAGCCAGTCCACCTGGACGTAAAACCGGCTACCGGGACAACTGCCGTTTCATCACTCCGGGATGGGGTCTGCAGGCGGACAGGTGTCCGAGTTGGCGACTTCTATGTAAGTCAAAGTCAAGAGAAAAGCACAGGTGTCCGTGGCGCGCTCGGGAGAGCGCGCATTGATCGAATCAGGATGCCCGTTTCGCATCAGTGGCCTCTCGGCCGATGGTTCCTGCTCTCGAGCAGAACCAGACATCTATTTGCAGCCTCGGGCTCCGAAGAGCCGTCGCCGAAGATTGAGTTTGTGTTCTCTGCCAGTCCCGAAACAATTCGTGGTGAGCCTCCGGAGTTTGATCTCCTTCGCACAGTGGCCTACTGCAGGACCTGGCAGTCTGCGCACGGAATAATCCTGATGTTTTTCATTCATGGGCAGGTTTTTAGGCTGCCGCCGTGCCTCCGAACTCCTCGGTGGGCACGAAATCCTGTTGTCTGCGTTCGACTGCGAGCAGATAGGCAACGATCTTCCTCGCCACTGCGAGGGTGGCGCGGTTGCGATTACCTCGCTGCATCTCTTTTTCGTAGATCAGAGCCAACTCGTGGCACTGTCTCGGGGCCAGCTTGGCAGCCTCTACCAGCACATGCTGAATGTGCTTGTTGCGCTGCTTGGAAATGGGCGTGCGCATCATCTTGTCGGCCGAACTCTTCTCGGCTCCGCACAGTCCGCAATAACTGATGGCCTGTTTGATCGATCGGAAGCGAGAGACATCGCCGATCTCCAGAGCCCAGGTCAGCGCCGTGATCGGGCCGACTCCGGGAACCGTTCTTAAACGCTTCAGTCTCTCCGCCAGCAGCGGATCACGCTCCAGCGAACTGACCAGCGCATAGTCCAGCTTCTGCGCCCGAACGATGTGTTCGCGGCTCAGCTTCAACAGCGGCCGGATACTCTGATCGATCTCTTCGTTGCCGGCCATCAGCTCGGCGAAGTAGCCCACCTTGTGCAGCCGTCGCTTGGTATGCGTCACGCCCTTCTCCAGCAGCAGCCCTGATACGCGGTTCTTCATCTGCACCATCTGCTTGACCAGCAGCCCGCGATAGCGCAGCGTTCGCCGCCGGTCGCGGATCTCGGTCGATGCCATGTGGCACTCGGGAAGGAAGTCGCAGCGAAGACAGTCGGCGATCTTGCTGGCATCGATCTTGTCGTTCTTCCGCTTGGCCGCGGCAATGGCTCGCAGCATCAGAGGGTGTGCTACCTTCACCTTCTCGGCATGCGGAACCAGATGATCGTAGATCCAGCCGGTGAAGATCGTCGCTTCCATGGCGATCGTCCGGGGTTGGGGAAGGGTCTTGATCCAGGCATCCAATTCGCGCCGCGTCGATCCGATCTTGCCTTCCATGATGCACCTGCCGGCCGCGTCCTTCACGCAATAGCTGATCGTCCTCTTGTGAACATCAAGTCCGATGTAATACATAGTCTCTGAGGAGCCTCCGAGGTAGTTCTCTGAATCAGCCTCACAGCTGAGTTCAGCCTTTTGCAACACCTCGTGCTCCTCGCTGACTTAGCATTTAAACAATTCGCCCAAGTGGAAAGTCCCCACTGGAAATCACTGAGGACTTCCCGTTTCTCAGGACCTTATCTCGCCGTTTCTGTATTACACGATCTTGGCGGTACTGTAGATAAAGGAGGGAGCGCTTGTTAAGCGCTCCCTCTTTGTTAGTCCTTCTGACGGAGTGATCACCTCAAGCGAATCTCGGAACACGCCTCGGTTACTTCAATCCGTAGCTGAATGGGATGGTTGTTCCGTCATTCAACGTGATTAGGAAGAAGTAGGTTTGATTCGCCGGGCCGAGATTCTTGTTGCTGATATTGAATATCCACTGCTGGGCGGAAGGATCCCACCGGAACGTGGTATCAGGTGTGGTCGAATCCACGGACTCGTTGACCGTAGTCGTCGTGCCGTTTGCGATTTGATAAAGAACGAACGTTTTAACAACGCCTGGAGTTCCCACAGATACTCCGTTCGCATCGCACACGCGGAACTTCGCAGGTGATGTGCTCTTTGAATTGAACACACTTGTTCCGTTCGGATTGATTGGTTGGAGGATCGTATGACCGAGATCACCGCCGCACACTCCGACACTCGCGTACTTCACGCTTAGCGTAGTGCTGGCCATGGGAGCGCTGAGGAAGTTGGCATCCCCTGCGTAGTTGTAGGTAACGGCGTAAAGACTCGCGGATACAGGAATGGCATGAGAATCAATGGTGATGCGGAGCCTTGTCGTGTCCAGTCCTATATCCCTATATGCGAGGACGACGCGATCATCTGCGTTGTGTATCCGGGAAAGCGATTCGAAGGCACTAATTTTGGAGCGGCCGCGTTTCAGGTGCGGGAGATTCACTCTGAGCACGAAACGATGACGCCCGATGTATGTGTGACTCCGCATCCAACTGAGACTTCAGCGGGCCACTTCTCTGAGTGGCCAGAATTTCTGATCTCTGCCCGACATCCAGCGGAGATCATTGGAGGAGTAGTGTTTGTACACGGAGTAACGGACGAGGTTGGGATGAGCCACTCAAGCTCAGTTGACCTGTACCGTGTGTTTCGCCGCCACGCGTGTTATGAGCTAAGACTCAGCGAAACAGAGACGAACCTGAACGTCAGTGATCCGCCAATGAAAACGCTCACCTCCGCACGGCAGAAGGACGTCGATGAGACCCTCTCTCAGGTCCTGCACAGCTTTAGGTTCGTAAAGTAGCCAGTTTGGTCAAGTTGACCTGATGAAGAACAGCGAAGTCAGTCAGTGACCGTCATTGCGGACGAATTACCGTCAATACGGAAGTTACTCCAGAATCGCAACACGGGGCTATTTCCGGATCGGCCACAAACCGCCCGGGAACACTTCGCAACTCATCCAAATTCGCTGCTTCCCACTGCAAATCGTGATTCGGCTCACAGCACCAGGTAGCTTTGCGTCGTTATTCTGAACGGATTGCCGCAGAATTCTGCTTGCTGCTTCCTCGGCAGGGCTAGACCTGGCGCTTGGGGTGTGATCATGACTAGCATCGGCTGTGTGCGCTTTTCGCTTTTATTCATCTGCATTGTAGTTGTTCTCGGCTTATCGGGCTGCGGCGGGTCAAGCGCCTCCTCGGTGCCGCAAACGCCCCAACCGTCTTCGTTGAGCAGCACGGTGGATCAAGTGGCGAAGGCCGCAATGCAGCAACAGGGCATGCCGGGGATGACCGTCGCTCTCGCAAAGAATGGAGCGATGCTTTATGTCCAGGCTTACGGCGTCTCCAATCTATCGACGAGCAAGGCCACGCAGACGAGCTCGATTTTTGAAATCGGATCTCTCACAAAGCAGTTCACCGCTGCTTTGATTATGAAACTGCAGGAGCAGGGCAAGCTGCACGTGGATGACTCGATCAACGACTACCTGCCTGAGTACAGATTCCCATCTGCCATTACCCTTCGCATGCTGCTGACCCATACGGCCGGGCTGGCAAACTATACGGGCTTCACTCAGTACCCGGACTGGGCAAGAAACGGGGTATCGTCGGCAACAGTGCTGGCTGCGGTAAGTCAGACACCCCTCTTGTTTCAGCCCGGGACACAGTACTCGTATTCCAATAGCAATTTCTTCGCCCTTGGAGCGATCATCGAGAAGGTGACCGGCCAGTCTTTCGAGGCTAATCTCCAACAGGACATCTTCCAGCCACTGGGATTGGCGAACACCTATTACGCAGTGCCTCCGGCAAATCAGTCCGCCACCGGCTACACGGTCGGTGGACCAGGCTTCACACCGGCCCTCGTTGTTGACCGCTCGGCTCCTTTCGCCGCTGGCGCCTTGAGTTCAAACGTCTACGACCTCGTCGCCTGGGACAACGCTCTCATCAACGGGAAGGTGGTCTCAGCGGACTCATTCAAGGCCATGACAACCTCCAACGGATTCGATATGCCAGGACAAGGCGGAACCTATGGATTCGGTTTGGGCCTCCGCACCTTCAACAATCGTCCGACGATCTGGCACAACGGCGCGATCAATGGGTTCACCGCAGAGACCGATGTGTTCCTCGACAGTGGCTTTGCCGTGGTGGTGCTCACCAACGACGACAATGCAAACCCTGATGCTGTGGCCCTCGCCATCATGAGTGCGGTATGCAACTCGACCCAGCTCTCCGGAAATTGCTGAACTGAACGATCAGTTCCTGCGGGACGTCTGAAGCAGACAGAATCGCGCACCCGACGCATCCATGCAGTCCCGGTGGCGATCCGTGAGGATCGGACCGTGGAGAAATTGTATGTGTGTTTTGCGAAGAGGAGAATGCGCCATATCTGTCTAAAGGAAGATTCATCGAGCGCACGTCGCTGCCGAGTGTGTGTCAACGCAATGTGATTAACAATCGAGCGGCCGACTGGCGACAACAGGCCAATGCGCTTCTCTGGGCCCTTGTAGCCATAAAGAGAAGAGCCCAGCCATCTCATGCTGGGCACTGTTTTGCTATTGACGCACTTACCGTTCGCCTCGGCCTACGGCTTGTCAGCTTCCGCCCTTACAGCCGGCAGCAGCTTTTTGAACAACGAGAGCATCTCCACCGGCAGCGGAAAGACGATGGTGGTGTTCTTTTCCACGCCAATCTCAGTGAGCGTTTGCAGGTAGCGCAGCTGGATGGTGATGGGCTCAGTGGCCAGTAGTGCGGCGGCATCCACCAGTTTTTGGGCGGCGCTGAACTCGCCCTCGGCGTGAATAATCTTCGCGCGCTTTTCGCGTTCCGCTTCGGCCTGCTTTGCCATGGCGCGTTGCATCTGTTCGGGCAGGTCCACCTGCTTCACTTCCACCGATACGACCTTCACGCCAAACGGTTCAGTCCGCTGGTCAATGATGGACTGTATGCGCAGGTTGAGCTTGTCCCGATGGCTCAGCAACTCGTCCAGCTCGACCTCGCCGAGTACCGAGCGCAGCGTGGTCTGGGCGAACTGCGAGGTCTGGTTCACGTAGTCGGAAACCTTGATGACGGCGTTATTGGGGTTGACCACGTAGTGGGTAACCACAGCGTCCACCTTGAGAGTGACATTGTCGCGAGTAATCACGTCCTGGGGCGGAACCACGAACACCTGCTGACGCAGCGAGATGCGCACCATCCTGTCTATCGGCCTGAAGACCAGGATGATTCCCGGCCCTTTGGGCGCTGGCAGGGCGCGGCCCAACCGGAAGATCACCGCGCGCTCGTAGTCGCGGAGAATCTTGATCGAGTTGAGCAGGTAGAGGACGGCGATCGCCGTAACGACAAGCATCGGAATCGGCAGTTCAGACATTGGGCCTCCTCACTGAGCAGGCGTCCAGAGCCAATCTCACAATAAGCGTATGACTCAAAACGGCCGAATTCTGTGCGCAAATGCACACTTCGCTTTGCAGTTCCTGTGGTGATAGCAAGCATTTCCTGCTGCATTTGGTTGGGAGATATGATCCCGCCACTTGAGACCGCGCTGCATGCCAATCGGGGTGTTCTTGGCTGATGTTCAACCGGCAAGTAGAGGTGACCAGGTCCTTGGCTCGTCCGTTCTCCGTTAGCACCATCCAGTTCGCGCTTCGGAATAGTGAGAAATGATTATCGGCGAAAGGGCGAGTTGTCGTAGCGGCATTCGACTGGAAAGGCAGACCACCTCTCCCGCCCAACTCCAGTGACAGGAGATTGGGTCTCCAAAAGATGCATCAGCGCTTCGTTCATCACTTGACTCGCGCAGAACTGGGTGTATCATCAGTGCGGGTTTTGAGCAGATATTTGTCTGCTTGTACACGGCGCGTACCTGTCCCATTGGCGAGTCCCCGGTAGAGGCTTCGGCCGGGGATGAGTTAAGAGTCTTTGCCCGGTGCCGCACCTTTCTGACTTGCCGGCTTCCCGAGAGAGTTCCGTCACCACACCACTTCCGGGTTTCATGAGGAGGTGAGATGGTCGGTGCGTCGACACCACGGGTTTCTGCCACCGTTATCCTTCCTAAACCTGCATTGCAGTGGGTTCTCGATAATATGCGCGAAGGCGGATTTCAGGTGATCGGCCCGACGATTCGCGATGGAATGGTGACGCTCGATACGATCCGAAACATCTCCGAATTGCCGATCGGGTGGAAGCTGGAACAGTCTGCGGGGAGTTCGCGACTTACTCGAACACATTCCAACGATTATTTTGCCTGCACGGTTGGGCCTCATTCCTGGAAGCGATATCTTTTCCCGCCACGCTGCGATCTCTTGACAGCACACAAGAATGGGGAAGGATGGACGTTTGAGCCTGTCCCGGATCAATCCCCCCCATTCGCCTTCATCGGCGTAAGGCCATGCGATCTCCACGCAATCTCGATTCAGGATGACGTGTTTGCCAATGGAAACATCAGTGATCCACGCTATGCACACCGTCGCGAACGGACTTTCATTTTGGTTGCGAATTGCGGTACAGCGGCTGAGACCTGTTTTTGCACCTCAATGAAAACCGGCCCGAGGGCCCAATCGGGCTATGACCTTGCTCTGTCGGAACTGTCGGATTCGTTCGTGGTCGAGATCGGGTCCGAGGCGGGCTCCAATGTGCTGGAGGGCGTGGAGTGGCAGCCGGCTGGCGCATTTGATCTGGCGCGCGTAACGCAAGTCACGCAACGCACCGAGCGGCAGATACAGCGCCAGGTCACAACGAGTGATCTTCCGCAACTTCTCTATGACCGTATCGACCATCCTTATTGGGATACGATCACCTCTCGCTGCTTGTCGTGCGCAAACTGCACGCTGGTCTGCCCCACATGCTTTTGTTCGACGATCGAAGACACCAGCGATACGACGGGCACAAAGTCGACGCGAACACGGTTGTGGGACTCCTGTTTCATCCTCGATTTCTCGCATGTTAACGGCGGGAACAGCCGCCCTGCAGTCAAGTCGCGTTTCCGCCAGTGGATGACGCATAAGCTGGCCGCATGGATCGATCAGTTTGGCCGATCCGGTTGCGTTGGATGCGGGCGCTGCATTGCGTGGTGTCCCATAGGGATTGACATTACTGAAGAGCTGAGCAGACTTCGCTCACAGGGGGCTCGATGAGTCAGACATCCATTATCGAGCCGATCGCACTCGCAGATCCAATGGTCCCACACCAGGCGGTAGTACGTGCCATCAAGACGGAGACCTACGGCATCTCGACCTTCTCGTTGGAGTATGCCGACTCAAACTTGCCGGTGGGATTCGTACCAGGGCAGTTCAACATGATTTACCTGCCCGGATTCGGCGAGGTTGCGATCTCCATTTGTTCTGATCCCAACTCGCCGAGAGTCATGGACCACACGATTCGCTATGCCGGCAGCGTAACCCGTGCACTCGGCCGCTTAAGAGTCGGGGACACTGTTGGCATGCGCGGGCCATACGGGAACCCCTGGCCGATGCAACTAGCCGAGGGCAAAGATCTCATGATCGTATCCGGCGGGATTGGATTGGCGCCTCTCCGGCCTGTCATCCTTGAAGTTCTCCATCGCCGCAAATCCTTTGGCCGAGTGCTCCTCCTGTACGGAGGCCGCACACCTCAAGACCTGCTCTACACCGACGAATTCGAGAAATGGCAGGAAGGCGGCATCGAGATGAACGTCAGTGTGGACCGCGCCGACGAGAACTGGAGAGGGCAGGTGGGAGTGATTCCCATGGCGTTCTACCGTATACGCCTGGATCATCGCAATACCATGGTGTTCTCCTGCGGTCCTGAGATCATGATGCGGTTCGTGATCTACGAAGCGATGGCCCGACGCATTCCCAAAGAGGCAATCTACGTCTCGATGGAACGCAACATGAAGTGCGCCATCGGTTTCTGCGGACATTGCCAGCTCGGTCCCGTCTTCATCTGCAAGCAAGGGCCTGTTTTTCGGTTCTCGGCCATCGAACCGTTCTTCGGGAAGGAGGAGTTCTGATGGGAGCGAACGGAAAGCCCCGCCTAGCCATCTTCAAGCTGGCCTCCTGCGATGGCTGCCAGCTGCAGATGCTGAATCTTGAAGACGAACTTCTCGAAATTGCCGGTGAGGTAACGATCTCCAACTTTCTCGAAGCGAGTTCAGAGATAGTCGACGGTCCTTACGACGTGACGCTGGTGGAAGGCTCCGTTACAACCGAGCACGATGTCCAACGCCTTCGCGATATCCGAAAGAAGTCGCAGACGCTGATCGCCATTGGTGCTTGTGCGAATGCGGGAGGAATCCAGGCGTTGCGCAACATGCAGGATACGGACGAATACACCAGGGCGATTTACGCCAATCCCTCCTATATCCACACTCTGTCACAATCCACTCCGGTGGCTGCACACGTGACCGTAGACTTTGCCATCAACGGATGCCCGATCTCCAGAGAGCAGTTGCTGGAGGTGCTGACGGCGCTCCTGATCGGGAAGGCACCCAAACTGCCTACCTACTCGGTATGTGTGGAGTGCAAGCGCAAAGGGAATGTCTGCGTCCTCGTCTCTCAAGGATTGGCGTGTGCAGGTCCAATCACTCAGGCTGGATGTGACGCATTGTGTCCCAGTTTCAATCGCGGTTGCTTCGGCTGTTACGGCCCCATGGAATGCGCAAACCCAGATTCCCTCTGCAGCGGGTTGTCAACACGTGGCATACCACGGGCCGAAATTCTCCGGCTCTTGAACGGCTACACGGGCTGGGCCGAAGAATTCCGCGCCGCAAGGGAAAAGCTTGAAAAGGCGACGATATGATTACGGCGCAAGAGACTCGCACGATCCGGCTTGAGGCTATGACACGGGTCGAGGGCGAATGTGGTCTGCGTCTTGAGGTTCGCAACGGCCGGCTTGAAGAGGTGAACCTCAGCATCTACGAGCCACCCCGCTTCTTTGAGGCCTTCCTCCGTGGGCGGTCCCTGCACGAGGTCCCCGACATCACGGCCCGCATCTGCGGTATCTGTCCTGTTGCCTATCAACTTACTTCCGTTCAGGCGATCGAGTCTGCGCTGCGGATTACGCCGCCACCGGAGATACGCGCATTGCGGAGACTCCTTTACTGGGCCGAGTGGATCCAAAGCCACGCACTCCACATCTATTTCCTGCAATTCCCCGATTTCTTCGGCGTCAGTAGCGGGATAGCGCTCGCCGCGAAACATCCTGACCTCGTTCGACGAGGTTTGGAACTGAAGAAGATCGGCAATGAGTTGATGAGACTGATCGGCGGCCGGTCCGTCCATCCAGTGGCGGTCTGCATTGGCGGATTCTGGAAGGTTCCCCGGTGGAGCATATTGCAGGAATTTCGCCCGCGCATGGAACTCGCATTGCGGATCTCAATTGAGACCGTGAGACTCGTCGCCGAAATCAAACTGCCGGATTTCGTCGGTGACTACGAATTCGTGGCGCTATCCCAGCCAGGGGAATATGCAATTGACAGCGGGCGCATCACCTCTTCCGCTGGGCTTGACATTGCGGTCGACGGGTTCGAGCAAGCATTTCTGGAAGAGCATGTAGCGCACTCTACGGCGCTGCATTCGGTGCGAGCCGAACGAGGTTCGAGTTACCTGGTTGGCCCACTATCGCGAATGAACCTGAGCCAAAACTGCCTCTCTCCGACGGCACGGCAAGTTGTCAATGAGAGCGGCATCCAGTGGCCTTGTTTCAATCCATACGCAGGCCTGGTCGCTCGAGCGGTAGAACTGGTGCAGGCCTGCGAACAGAGCCTTCAAATCATCGATTCGTATATAGAACCTGAGCCACCGCACGTCGAATACACAATTCGACCGGGCGAGGGTTGTTCAGCAACCGAAGCGCCGCGCGGAATCTTGTATCACCGCTACCGGATCAACGATCTCGGTATCGTGCAAGGCGCCCGGATTGTTTCACCAACCGGCCAAAACTGCAGGCGGATTGAAGACGATCTACGCCGGCTTGTGCGACAGCTTCTCGACCGCACCGATGAAGAAATTGTCGATGCATGTGAGAAGCATGTGCGCAACTACGATCCGTGTATCTCGTGCTCGACTCATGCCTTGAGGCTTCAACTACTTCGGCACTGACTCAGCCCAGGGTTCGAAACAGGGAGATTGCGGTGAACGATAGCTGAATCGCATGCGCACCTGGGGAAGTGGCGTGAAATGAGTCAAGCAGGCTGTTTTCTAAACGCATCAACTTCTGGACTCAGAGGCCCCACCTGACTACGGGGCCGAAGCTCCAGGGAGTGAATAAAACCAGAGATGTTGTCCCAATCCCAGTAAACAACCGGCGTGTCACCCAATTCAATAGGCTTCCCGCGAGGGTCGTTATGGTGAACCCAAAATCCCCTGATTGGGATCCCTTCTTCTCTTGCGCAGCTAATCGCCCAACAGGCATCGCCTGCCTCCGGCGTATGTCTGCTGATGAATGCAATGACGCCATCGCTGCTTCTTATTTCATTTCGACATTCGGCTCGCCAAGTTGTATTCCGCGGATCGTTACTCGTCATCTCTCTGAAATCGCATCTCGGGCTGCCGCGTTGCCTCGCCTCTGCCAACACTTCGTTGCGAGCGAACATGTCCTGTGGTGCAAATGAGATGAAGATCCGTAAGATATCGCTCATCGGAGAACTCCTCTCAATCTTTCATTCCAATTGATTGATCTCGACCCGGAGTCCTCAGCACGGACTCACCCGGAGTTCCTTCGACACTCTCCACGCGCACGTACTGTGCACGGTAGCCGGACTCGTCTCGGGGTGGTGCGTCTCGAGCTGGGAGATGCTCTTCGGGAAGACGCGAGCAATTTTGGCGAATAGTGTGCTCACCGTCACAAGACGTCAGTGATGCGAAGCACTCTTCAATGTGATAAGGGAATCTGAAGGTTCCGTTCCTCAACATTGAGTTGTCTCTCCCCGTCGCCCCATCCTGTTCAGGCGGCTGGCGTAAGCGACTGATCGCTTATGCTCAAAGCACTCATCCGTGCTCGCTCCTTGGCGATGGCACTGAACATGGCTTCGTTCTCCGCAAATCTGAACGCGTTGAGTTGGCGTGCCTGAGCCTCCTGCGCCTCAGCATGGGCCAGCAGCTCAAGGTCGGCCTTGGTTACGGGGCGAAGCCCCTTAGTCTTCAGTCGGGTCAGTATCTCTTGCTCGCTCAGCGTAGAGCACTCCGGTGCGCGGCTAACGAATTCGATCACCTTGTCGGCGCAAACCTCTCCATCGTGTCGCGCAATGCCCACCAATCCCGTACTTGCCTGCCGAGCCCAGCCTGCTACGTATCGCCCTGGCATTACAAATCGGGCGTCGGGATTCCATACCTCGAAAGATGGCTCCCCAGGACGGTCCGGATTGGGTGCAGTGGCATATCCCTCGGCTCCCATCGGCAGTCCAACCCCGGCATCGTGCTTGTCGCCGATGGCGAAGATCAAGGTGTCCACTTCAATTTCTCTCCGCTCGCGGGTGGGAACGGCTGCCGTGCTGCCATCCTCCTTCAACACCAGTTCATTTTCCGCAATGACTAGCCTCGCAATTCGGCCATTCGCATCCGGCGAATAGCGGCGGGCGATGAAAGAAATCGGAAGGTCAATCGGGTGGAATAAAGGCGAAACGCACATCTTTGAGCTGCAGGAAATGATGCTCGAAGACGCTCTCGGGCGCAACATCCTGTCCGCATCGTTCGCAACGTTCCTTCACCCGCTCCAGTTCCCGCACCATCTGCTTGCGCGAAACATGCCGCTCGACAAACTCGATCTCTCTTTCATCGAACTTGATCTCCAATGGTCCCCGGCGGGCCATCACGAGAACGTTCTCCGTCTGCCTCTCGGGGCTGTCCTCGAGCAACCAGCGTGCGATGTCGATGGCCACGTTGCCCATGCCTACGATTGCAGTTCGCCTGCCGGTGGAGAAGTCCATCGACGCATAAGGCGGGAGCTGGTTGTAGTGGTAAACGAAGTCCTTGGCGGCAAAGACGCCCCTCGCGTCCTCGCCAGGGAGCCCCAGCTTTCTGGTGCCCTGAGCTCCGCAGGCAAAAATGATGGCCGCGGAGTGCATCGATTCCAATTCCTCAATCGTCACATCGTATGCCGAGCCGACTTGGATGTGCCCGAAATAATGCACATTCGACATTGCTAGGACCTGTCCAAACTGCTTGCGCAGTCCATTTTTCATCTTCTCTTTCAGAGGGTAGATTCCATACTCTGCCAGACCTCCAGGCTTGATATCCCGGTTGAAGAGGAATGCTTCGTATCCGGCATACGCAATCTTCTGGACGGCAAACAGGCCGGCGGGGCCGGCCCCTACCACGAAGACACCTTTCATACCTCACCTCCTGCCTCACCGACAGGTGGCATGCAGAGCTGTATATATCCGTGACCTAAGCTGTTGGAGTCGACATACCACCCCGTAGTCAACCCCCAGTCACTGACGTATGCCGCGAGGGCAAGTGCCGGGTTCTGTCTCAGGGTGTGCGGAACAAGAGGGGATGCGCCTCGGAGAGGCAGAACTATCTGCCCGCAATCAGACCACCAAAACCAGAGCGAATAAGTGACCATCGGCACCGATTCGTGTGATGACGAAGAAGCGGTCTTGGGAAAGATGCGATTGGGACAATCTGTCTGGTGACTGGATTAGGAGAGTTCCGGTCGAATCATCGCCAAACCAGACCCAACGTGACCCAAATCACGCCTACTTCCAGATCGGCGACTAATTCCCGAAGAATCGAAACTCAAGCTGTGCCCAGCGCTGCAAAGAACAGGACGAATGCCGGGAGAATGCGAAAAGTCGTTCCGCTATGAAGCGACATAAGAAGCCTCCGAATTTTGGCTGAATGATGCTAGAAAATTGGACCGCGGCACGAACAACTGCGGTCATCTCGGTGCCCTGAGAGCATCGTTCCGTTAGAAATCAGCCTAAGGAGAAACGACGGGGTCTCACCCGCCGAAGAATCCAGCGAATGAGAGGAACCAGACTGAAGTGGGCCCACAGGGGCCTGAGTCGATGTGGCTCCCAAGGCCCCTGGCATCGTCTGCAGGAATCTACGACACGGCAGGGATGGTCCTAGCATCCACGGCAGGCCCGGGGCCACCATCGGATTGGCGGTTGCGCCGGGGAGGCGAGCGGTGCACAATATGCTCGCAGCGCAAGATTTGCATCATGATTTCGATAAATAGGGGGTGGCCGATGAGCAGATTTGGAAGCGGGCACCACTGGAGTAGTGGTCAGAAAAAGGGAAGGGCCGGACAACACCCCTCGCCAGACATGCGGCTGCTGCAACGAGGCAACCGGTTGCGGCCTAGGCGATCAATCCAAGCCACTGGAAGCGACGTGGCGAAAGAGCCGCATCGATCAATTTGACCGCCGAGAGAGCCGATTGCCTCGTTCGCAATACTTGAATGTCCGACATGTCACCTGCAGAGAAGTGGGCATTTCAGGCGTTTGATGAATCCGGCGAATACACTGTGACGCCGTTCATGTAGACCAGCAGCGCCGCCTCGGAAGTTCTGTAATGCCGCTGCGATAGTTGAAAGTGGTAGTGAGGTGTGCCATGTGGGTTTTTACCATTTACGGTTTCTACTCAATTGCCTGTGCAAGCAAACCAGATGGAACTCTTGATCCCGACACGGTGATGGTGCGGGCAAGGTGCAAAGATCATCTCCAAAACTTGCAGAAGCGGTGTCCGGAGCTAGCCAGCACGAAAATCCTCTCTCCGCCAAATCGCGACTATGGTTACCGGCTGATTGTGCCGAAGTCCGTTTGGATTGCGGCTCTTCAGGAAATTGCTCAAGAACAGAATTGGGACAACTTCAAGAGCGAAGTTGGAAAGCGCATGGGCAGCGACGGGGCCGAGTACTCCGAGGCGCTTCATGACGTGTGGCAGATGATGTATCGTCTGCAGGAATCTGCGACACGACAGGGTTGGTCCTAAAAGCGAAGCCACAGGCACCTACGTCCAGAGCATATACGGATGGCGAGAAGCCTTCGTTGCGCCGACTGCGAATCTCCAAATCGTCGATACAACAGTGGCCCCAGCGTCCGCTTATCTTGGGATTCTGGGCGTGACCGGCTTGACGGCATGGGTGGGCCTTAACCACATTGCGCGTCTGAAGATCGGCGAGACAATCTTTGTGTCTGGAGGCGCAGGCGCGGTCGGAAATGCAGCCTGCCAGTTGGCGAAGATTCACGGTTGCAAAGTAATTGCCAGTGCCGGCTCCGAAGAAAAAGTCAGCTTCCTCCGGGATGAGCTGAAGGTCGAGTATGCCTTCAATTATCGAGACGGCGACCCGCTCGAACATCTGAAGCAAGCTGCTCCCGACGGGATTCATGTCTACTTCGACAACACCGGCGGTCCCCAACTCGAAGCCGCATTGAGCGCATTGCGTAACTATGGCCGAATCGCCATGTGTGGCGGAATCGCTGGCTACCGTCTGCACACCGGTGCGGGACGAGCGTGGGTTGGAAGTCACGATTCGCTATTAGACGAAAGAGCCTGGGGTGGATTGGCAGATCAGGGCGTTCTGACCCAACCGTGTGTCTTGCCGCTGGAATCGAAGAATACTCCGACAATATCACCGCGTGGGTTCATGCCAACTATGGTCGTATACGTTGAGTCTGAAATCTCGATTGTTGTGAAGGTTCCGTCTGGATCGCGCACGAAAGCATGGCTGTCACTGGACGAAAGGCTGTACACTCCGGCAACACTGCCGCGCGAATCGATCCCCAAGACCTGCGTATCCATCGCACCGGGATAATCGATGGTGATAGTGGTGCCATCGACGTCTCTGATGAATCCGTGAGGGTTCGAAACTCCGAAATTCGAGTCTCTCCATGACCCGGCAATCTGGCCTCTTGCGTTGATTGCAAAGGGAAACGTACCGGCTGCGTTGAGAAGAGTGAATGTCGTCGTGTTTCCATCCGGTTGTCTTAGGAAGCCAATCCAATCTCCGGTGTATGAGTCAGAGTAGAAGCCAGTGGTCTGGCCTGCGGGGTTGATGGCGTTGATCTGAGATTCGATGGAGCCGAAGGTGAGCACCGTGATCGATCCGTTGGCACTTCGGATGAAGCTATCTCTGTCAAACCGTGTGGTAACGTACCAGCCAACAACCATTCCAGTTGGGTTGATCGCAGTGGGAAACACGCTGAATGCGGCGGGTGCAAGTACTTCCGTGAATGCACCATTGGCACTTCGTAAGAAGCCCGGCTGGTTCGGCTCCAGGTCTGTCACGTAAGAGCCGACGATCAACCCAGAGTTCACGGCGGATGGGTAGGTTTGATAATTTGCGACATTGAACGTGGTGAATTTGCCGTTGGACTTTCTGAGAAAACCATGGTTCCCATTCTCGTCGAAGTAGGTGCCGACGATATCGCCTGACGTCGAGATGCCGGTGGGAATTGTGTAGGTTTCGTTGGGAACGTCAAATGTGGTGATTTTCTGGGCGTTCAGTGCAGAGGCAACACAGAGGAAAACTGCAAGTGGAGTTGCGCTTCTCATGGGCTCTGTCCTTTTTGTCGGTTTAGGAAATGGAAAGGAAGACGAACTCAAGACGAGCACCACGAGCGTAGCGCCAACCCGGTTAGAGGTCAAGTGACGTGATTTTCATCACTATGGGTGGATCGATGATCCATGCGAAACTCGGCAGTTGCATTTTTAGTCAACATCTCAAGCCCCCCAACTACGAATAGCTGGCGTGGGAGGCAATCCTGCAGCGAGAAGTGGCCTGGCCGCGACGCGGCAGCGGCGGCCTGGTCGGCCCTGCGCATCCATCAGGGAACTGCGCTGCGAGTCTGCACGCCGGAACGGGATGCGCGAGGCCTGGAGGTCACAATTCGCTACTTGCGCGGATGAGCTGCGCGGGTGCAGGTGCGTCTGCTGCCGAGTGGGAACCCTCTTGGCAAGTCTCATCCGCTCAGGGCGCGGTTCGCCAAAAGTTCTGTCACTCATCATCTAGCAGCCTCATCGATTCGCCGTCTGTCAGGCGGCGAATACGGGGAAACCCTTCGGCTTCAGTGTCCCAGGCAACTCCATGAATCGGCACCAGCCACCGAGGCTGCATGCTATTGGCAAAGGCCCTCAGATCGACGGGCGAAGCATGGCCACTGGTGTGTAGGTGGACGGCTCTTGATCCGCCCTCATCAAACCGCCTATGAACCAACCTGCCGTCATCATTGGTAAGGTAGCCACGCCACATTGACCAGCTCCAAGCGTCGTCGGCGTTCGGTTCGACTCCGCTTCTTACATAGTCCCTCATCAGCGACGGGCGTACCATCACCACCCATTTTTCGTGGGTTGCAGTCAGCTTCTTGGCCGAGACGCCGAAGGGAACCATGCGCTCCACGAGCGCTTCATTGCCCTTCCGACGATACATCCGCGCCATCGCGCTGGTGACGACGATCTTAACGCCCGCCCTATCGGGCCGAGGGAGCTTGCCGAACTCACCCAGCATTTCCAGCACTTCAGCCGTGTAGAGATCGACCACGAGAGTTCGGCCAGTTTTGAGACAAACCCGGTGGAGCGGGTCGCTTGATCAAAGCCGAGCTAAAAGGAAACCGACCTGAGTGCGCATGTTACGCCTCAAGGGACATTGGGGATTACGACACCCGCCACGTGCAGGTCGCCGAGTGTACGGACGACCTGGAAGCGCTCGATCGATTCGTCCGAGAGCGAAAACTCGAAGGTGTTGTCGCAAAGCGAGTGGACAGCTACTACGAACCGGGGAAGCGGTCAGGACGCTGGGTTAAGCTACGGCACAACTGCCGACAGGAGTTCGTCATCGGAGGCTACACGCCAAGCGACTTGGGCGTAGATGCTCTCCTCGTGGGCTTCTACCATGGCAAAGAACTGCGGTTTGCTGGCAGCGTGCGGGCAGGGCTCAATCCACCTGCCCGTCGTGCGGTGCACGACCAGATTGAGCACCTGGAGATCGTAACTTGTCCCTTCGCCAACCTACCGGACAAGCGACCAGGTGCTTGGGGTCAAGGAATCACCGCAGCGAAAATGAAGGACTGCATCTGGCTCAAACCGACGACTGTCGTGGAGATCGAATTCGCCGAGTGGACACCGGATCAGCGACTGCGCCATGCGGCGTTCGTCGGGTTGCGCCAAGACAAGAAGGCGCGAGGTGTGGTGATGGAGACGTAGCGGGTCATGCTTGGGCCGAACTGACACGACGAACACGGATGTCGCGTGGAGGTTCCGAGCGGTCCGTGGTGATACAGGTTGATCTAACGATGCAGGGTTTAGCTAGATTTAGCTTGAAAAACGGGGAGAACTGCGTCTAAAGCAGGTCGCGAGGGAGAAAATTGAGAATTTTACAAAGAACATTAACCTGCTGATTAATTGGAGTTTCTGTGGTTCTATTTGAATTCTCTTGACGTGCTGGCGGAGAGAGTGGGATTCGAACCCACGTTAGAGTTTCCCCTAAACACGCTTTCCAAGCGTGCGCCTTCAACCACTCGGCCATCTCTCCAGTTGTACGGTCGCCTCATCGAGTTTATCAAAGTCGGCGCCCGGATGCGTGCGGGCGCGAGGTAAATGAAAGCGTTTACCTAAACCAACGGGGTCCTGTATAGTCTCCTTGCTGGTTTCTCAAACAAATCTGCTGCGCTGCATTGCGCACTGCGAATGTCAACGTTGCTGCTTGCTTTTTGTTGCGCCTGAGGTACATGCATGTCGACTCTTACTCGTCGTGATCTTCTTCGTTCTGCCGCTTACTCCAGCCTGGCTATTTCTGCCTCGCCATTCCTGACTCGTTCCGCGTGGGCACGCGCCGCGCTCCTCGCCGCAACGCAGACGCCACACCTGCGGCAATTCTTCCGAGAGAGAAACTACTCTTCGATTTTGGCTGGAAGTTCACGCTCGGCAATGGTGTAGATCCTGCAAAGGATCTCGGCTTCGGCAAAGGACAAGGCGACTTTGCGAAGACGGGAGACTTCGAATTCGCGAAGGCCAAATTCGACGACTCGAAATGGCGCACGCTGAATCTGCCGCATGACTGGGCGGTTGAACTGCCATTTGTCCGCGATGAAGAGCAGAATTCGCACGGGTTCAAGCCGCTTGGACGTCGCTATCCAGAGACGAGTGTCGGATGGTATCGGCGTTCCTTCGATATTCCAGAGAGTGATAAAGGACGCCGAATCTGTGTGGAGTTCGACGGTGCTTTCCGCGACGTACTGATATTTGTGAATGGCTGCTTTATCGGCCGTAACGACAATGGGTACGCTCCATTCCAATTCGATATCACTGACTTTCTGGCTTATGGCAAGAAAAACTATATCGTTGCGCGTGTTGATGCCAGTTTTGGAGACGGCTGGTTCTATGAAGGCGCGGGTATTTACCGGCATGTTTGGCTCACGAAGACGGACGCACTTTACCTGGGCAAATGGGAAAGCTATGTACGGTCTGAAGTCGCAGGAAATTCCGCGACGCTGACGCTCGGAACCACGGTCAAGAACGACGGCAGGCAGGCGGAATCGGCCAAAGTGAAATGGCAGATCGTCGATTCTGCAGGGAAGACCGTTGCCAGCGCTGAGGCGCCGGCTCTGTCGGTCGCCATCGATGGCATGGTTTCGTTCAGCAGCGACGGCGAAGCTGGCGAATCCCGCGCTCTGGTCTGTTGACTCGCCGAATCTCTATTCTGCAATCGTGACGGTCGAGTCCGGTGGCAAAACACGCGACGCAGAACGCATGACGTTCGGCGTGCGCACGGCAAAGTTCACCGCTGACAAGGGGTTCTTTCTGAACGGCAAGGCAGTGAAGATTCAGGGCACCTGCAATCACCAGGACCACGCAGGTGTTGGTGCGGCGGTCCCGGATGCGCTGCAGTGGTTCAGGCTTGCGGTGTTGCGTGAGATGGGTGGCAACGCCGTTCGTACTTCGCACAACATGCCAACGCCTGAGTGGGTTGAAGCGTGCGATCGCATGGGCATGATGATGATGTGCGAGACACGGCAGATGAGCTCCAATCCTGAGGGAATGGCTCAGCTCGAAGCGATGGTGAAGCGCTACCGCAATTCGCCGTCGATCATCCTGTGGTCCGTCGGCAATGAGGAGAGTCAACTGCAAGGGCCAATGGCGGAACAGGGCGCAAGAATTGCCGGCGCGATGGTGAAGTTGTGTCACGAACTCGACCCCACGCGTGTGGTTTCGGCCGCGGTGAATGGCAACAACGAGCAAGGTGTTTCGGATGCATTCGACATCATCGGCTTCAACTACGACTTGAAGCTTCCCGACAAATTTCATCAGGAACATCCGAATCGGCCGATATATGGATCGGAGACCTCGAGCGCCATCGGCACGCGGGGTATGTACACCTCTGATAAGTTGCGGAACACGGTGAATTCCTACGATGGGGTTGTGCCGTGGGGCGAAACCGCGGAGGAGTGGTGGAAGTTCTACGGTACGCGCGAGTGGATAGCGGGCGGCTTTGCGTGGACAGGGTTTGACTATCGCGGCGAGCCTACGCCTTACGGATGGCCATCGATCAACTCCCAGTTCGGTATCGTGGATATGTGCGGGTTTCCGAAGGACAACTTCTATTACTACAAAGCGTGGTGGGGCAAGGATCCCATTGTGCACGTCTTTCCTCATTGGAACTGGACGGGTCGAGAAGGTGACGAGATTCCCGTTTGGGTGTATTCGAATCTCGATGAGGTGGAACTGTTCGTGAACGGCAAAAGCCTGGGCAGCCAGAAGGTTCCACACCTCGGCCACGTCGAGTGGAAGGTGCGTTACGAGCCGGGCACCATTGAAGCGCGCGGCAGCAAGGGCGGCAAGGTAGTACTCACCGACAAACGCGAGACGACCGGGCCAGCAGCTTCAATCAGGCTGAGTGCGGATCGAACCGAGCTCAACGCGGATGGCGAAGATCTAGCGGTGATCAAGGTCGAGGGCCTCGACAAGGACGGGCGCCTCGTGCCGATTGCCGATAATCACATCGCGTTCAAGATCACCGGAAACGGCGCTCTGATTGGTGTGGGCAATGGCGATCCAAATTGTCAAGAGAGCGATAAGGCCCCGAAGCGTTCACTCTTCAACGGACTCGCGCAGGTAATCGTGCAGGCAACCAAGGAGCCCGGCGAGATCCGGATTGAAGCGAACAAGGACGGCTGGGAAGGCCCGAACCTGACGCCCGCGACGATCACCATCAAAACGAAGCAGGCGGAACCGCGGCCTTCGGTGGGATAGTGTGCCGCTAGGCCTGGATCTGCAGTCGCTCAAAGACAACATGCACCACGCGGTCGCAGCGGGTGGCATGAAACAAGAGGGCGTTTGCGCTCGAAGCTCCGGCACGCTCCATTAGCTCGGAGCGCAGCATCTCGTGTGCTCGATGCAATCTGACTTTTACATTGGCGTCACTGAGCGCGAGCACCTGCGCAGTTTCGGCGGTGCTCATTTCCTCGAGATCGCGCAGTACAAGAACAGTGCGGTATGCAACCGGGAGCGCAAGGATGGATTCCTCGAGAAGGGAAGCGAGTTCGGTGCCTGCGGCGTGGCTTTCGGGCGTGGGTGAATTCGCATTTCGCGCAAGCATCACTTGATTCTCCCCGTAGGAATCTTCCAGATCAATCGGATCCAGCTTTCCAAGCGCCACGGATCGTTTGATGGCCTCGTTGACGGCGATGCGCGTGAGCCAGGTAGAAAACATCGCGCGACCTTCAAACTGGGCAAGATGCTCGAAGGCGCGAACGTAGGACTCCTGCATGATCTCTTCGCATTCCGAATCATCGCGCACAATGCTGCGTATGGCTCGGTAGATCCGTTGATTGTGACGGCGCATGAGCACTTCGAAGAGGAGTGTGTCCCCCTGAAGAACCCGGTCGACGATTTGTTCGTCCGAGCGGATCTCGATTGGCGGTATCGGGCTGGATGCGTTTGTCACGGTCTGGTCTGGAGTCACTCTATCTATTGGATCAGCCATTGTCCTTTTGGTTACAAAGACCAGTCTTGTAACCAATTCGGCCGTCCTCGCTCCATTGAGTAGCAGAGGTGGAGTGACAATGGCAAACAAATCGAGGCTCAATGTTGCGTGGTGGACCCTGCGCGTGGGGCTCGGGGTGGGGCCTTTTCTTGCCGGGCTTGACAAGTTCTTCAACCGGTTGACGACCTGGGATATGTATCTGAACCCAGCGATTCCTGGGTTGCTCCACGTGTCGCCGGCGGCATTCATGCACCTCGTCGGGGTGGTAGAGATGGTCGCTGGAATCCTGATATTTACACGGTTCACTCGATATGCGGCATACATCGTGATGGCGTGGCTGCTGGCGATCTCTGCGAGCCTGGTGGCGCAGGGACTGTTCCTGGATATCGCTGTGCGTGATGTTGAACTGGCGCTGGGCGCATTTGTGCTGGCGAAGCTGACGGAGATTCGCGAGGAGGCGGCAGAGAGGAGCCTCAAGCGCCGGACATGTCGACAATCCGGTTGAAGGCGTTCGGCATCTTGCATGATTTTGTTCACAACCCAACCACAAATCCGTAGGAGGAGAAGATGAGAAAAGCAATTGTGCTTCTGGGCGTTTTGATGGCGCTGCCGTCTTTTGCGGCGGCCGAGGACTGGTCGAATGTACCGATGATCGATACGCAATGCTCGACGAAGGCCAAGGCTGATCCCGATTCACACACAAAGGCGTGCGCTCTGGCTTGCGCCAAAAGCGGCTTTGGGATCGTCGACAAGGATGGAAATTATCTGAAGTTCGATGCCAAAGGGAACCAGGAAGCGATGAAACTGCTGGAGAACAGCAGCAAGCAGGATCACATTCGCGTTGACGTCTCAGGAAAGAAGGATGGCAGCGTGATTCATGTGGAGTCAGTGAAGTTGATATAGCTGCGTCTTGAAGGGGGATTCGGCGGAGTCTTTTTTGCGACTCCGCCGAAGGGCTTTATGGCTGAAGTTCGCGGGCAGCGGCGAGCACCTCGGACACAATTACCCTTACATCGTTTTCAGTGGTGCGGTGATTGACTATGCATGCGCGCAGGGCAAACGCTCCGTGAATGGATGCGTTCGAGATGTAGACGCGACCGCGGCGAATGACCCTGTCGAGGATCCTAACGTTCAGCGCGTCGAGGTCGCCGGCTCGTCCAGCGTAACGAAAACATACTGCGCTGAGAGCCACGGGAGCGAGCCTTTCCAGGTCGGGTTCAGAGTCAATGGCATCTGCCAGCATCTGCGCGAGGCGACAGATCTTCGCGAATCGACTCCTGGAATGCGCGGAGACCGTGGTAGCGCAGCGAAAGCCAAAGGCTGAGCGCCCGGAATGGACGAGAGAGTTCAATCGACTCCTCGAAGAATGCAAATCCTTCGATGGCATCGGTGGAGAGGGTACGGGCATATTCCGCCGAATGGGAAAAGGCGCGGCGTGCATCGGCGGGATCGCGATAGAGCAGACAGCCGCAGCCAGTTGGCTGATAGAGCCACTTGTGCGGATCGAGTGAGATGGAGTCTGCAAGGCCGATTCCGTCGAATGCCTCAGGAATGGCCATCGACGCGAGGGCGCCGTATGCGCCGTCGACATGCATCCAGAGGTTGAACTCGCGACAGATTTCGGCGATTGCGCGCAGAGGATCGATGCTGCCCGTCGCAGTCGTTCCAGCGCTCGCGACGACAGCTATGGGAGTCTTGCCACTTTCGAGGTCATGGGTAATCGCAAGACGCAGGTCTTCCATGCTCATACGGAAGTCGCGATCGACGGCAATGAGCCGGACGGAGTTGTGTCCAATACCGAGAAGGGCGGCCGCCTTTGCATTCGACATGTGGGCTTCGGTGGAGCAGTAGACAACTCCGCCATGCACGCCCGGTTTCGTTTGCGGGCGCCTTCGCTTCGCGGGCCATGCAAAGGCCCATCAGGTTGGCGGAGGAACCGCCGAGCGTGAGACTGCCGCTGAATCCGGCACAGCCGATGGCGCCGGCGAGCCAGCGCACCACTGTACGCTCGATGGCATTGGCGGATGGCCCCGAGCGCCAGGCCGTCGCATTCTGGTGCAGCACGCTGGCGGCAAATTGGCCGAGGGCCCCGATCGGCTCACCCGATCCGAAGACGTACCCGAAAAAACGTGGTGATGCGGGGCGAGACTTTTCAAAGACCTGCGGCAATAGATTGAACGCAGCTTTCCCCATGCCTTCGAGGGGCGGATCGCCAGCAAACAACAGCTCGACTTCGGCCCCGCTGATCGATTCTGGGTAAGCGCGCAATTGGGGAAGTTCTTCCAGATAATTGGCAGCAAAATCAGAGAGTTCGTGCGCAAGTGTGCGAAATTCTTCCGACTCCAGGTTCACAGTTCTTTGCATCGAGAGCCCCCGGGGCAATCTTATCCCGGGAACTTCACATGTTCGGCTATGCCTGTAGAGCGTCCTGAGCGAGACCCGCCCTGAGCTGACTGCGTAATTGAGGCGTGTGAAGACTGCCGTCTAACCCATATACTTGTCGGTTCATGAGATTCAGGGGGCGAGAGCGCATGCGCACGATGGGATGGGTGTGGGTGGTGGTTTGTCTGGCAGGGTCTTTAATGGCGCGGGCACAGGACGGTCCATCGGGGCCGGCGCATCTGCAGGTGGACAACCTCACGCGGCCGCTTGGGATTGATGATGCGACGCCACGGTTTTCCTGGAAGCTAAACGATCCAGCTCGCGGCGCGCGGCAGACGGCGTATCGCGTGCTTGTGGCAACTCAGGAAGAATTGCTCACGGACGGCAAGACGGATGTGTGGGACAGCGGCAAGGTGAATTCGGGCAGTCGCTGAATGTGAAGTACGCAGGGCCGGCGGTGAAGCCGAGTACGCGGTACTGGTGGCGGGTTGAGATTTCAGGCGCGGATGGAAAAGCGTATCCGGCAAGCGCGGCGGAGTGGTGGGAGACGGGACTTCTGAGCCAGGGCTGGCGTGGAGAGTGGATCGGGTGGGAGACAGCAGAGGAAGCCGCAGTGCGGAAGGCACCATCGGTGTGGATTGCGAATCCCGATGTTGTACCGGGGAGCGCAGAGCCCAGTAGTGAGCAGCGGTTCGGGTATCGAGCAAGCTTGCGCGTTGAGAAGCCGGTGGAGCGCGCAGTTCTTTTTGCCACCGCAGAAGACACCGTTGCCGCGTGGGTGAATGGCGCGAAGGTGATGACGGTGGCGGCGTATCCGCCGTATCACCATTTGCCGTGGAAGAAGTTTGTGCGTGCCGATGTGACGGCGCAGGTGGCGGCGGGGCAGAACACGATCGCGATCGAGAGCGTGCACTATATCGACAAGTATGGCGAGAAACGGCGAAAGGATGCTCCGCCGATGATTGCGACGGTGGTGGTGCTCTATAAGGACGGGACTGCGGCCGAGTTTGGAAGCGATGGAACGTGGAAGAGCGCGGCTTCTCCCGCAGAGGGTTGGGAGAAGAAGGATTTCGATGATGCCTCGTGGAAGAGCGCGGTGGTGTGGGTGCAGAAGAGTGGACCTGAAGTGCAGCCGGTGCTGCAGCCGTGGATTCCGGATTCAGTGAAGGCATTGCGGAAGGCGTTTGATGTTGGGCAGAAAATCAAATCGGCGCGGCTGTATGCGACGGCGCTGGGAGCTTACGAACTGTTTGTAAATGGCAAGCCCGTGAGCCAGGATTTCATGGCGCCGGGCTGGACAGATTATCGTGAGCGCGTGCTCTACCAGACTTACGATGTGACGGCACTGGTGAAGAGCGGAAAAAATGCGATCGGGGCGTTGCTAGCTCCGGGCTGGTACTCGACTCCGTTGGAGTGGTTGCAGCAGCCGAACAACTACGGCGATACGCCACCGGCACTGCGAGCGCAGCTGCGGATTGAAAAGGAAGATGGCAGCGTGGAATGGGTGGCAACGGATGCAAGTTGGCAGGCGGGCACGTCGTCGATTCTGAAGGCGGAAATCTATGACGGTGAGACGCAGGATCTGAGGCTGCGGCAGGCTGGCTGGGATTCAGCCGAGTTCGCCGCGGAAGGCTGGCAGCAAGCGGCTGTCATTCACCCGAAGCAGATCATCGTTGAAGCACAGGAGTTTCCCGCAATTCGCGTGGAAATGACGTCGCCGGCTAAGAAAGTGACTGAGCCAAAGCCGGGTGTCTACATATACGACTTTGGGCAGAACATGGCGGGCGTGGAGAAGTTGAGCGTATCGGGACCGACGGGTACTGACGTGCAGGTGCGCGTGGGCGAAGCGCTGAATCCCGATGGGACGCTGTACACGGAAAATCTGCGTACCGCGAAAGCGACGGATCATTTCATCCTCAAAGGAAAGGGAACTGAGGAACTGGTTCCACGGTTCACATTTCATGGCTTCCGCTACATCGAGATCACCGGGTTAAAGAGTGCGCCACCGCTCGCGGACGTGTCAGCTTTAGTGCTGCATACCGATGTGCCATTCACGGCAAAGCTGACTACCGGCAACGAAATGATCAATAAGCTGTGGAGCAACATCCTGTGGGGACAGCGGTCGAATTTTGTGGGACTACCGACGGATTGTCCGCAGCGGGATGAGCGGCTTGGTTGGTCGGCGGATGCGCAGGTGTTCTGGCGGGCCGCCTCGTACAACGCGGCACTAGCATCATTCACGCGGAAGTTTGCGGGTGATCTGCGCGGGACGCAGGTGGGCACGCCCTATTACGGCATCTATGCGCCGGGAACGGCTAGGATTTCGCCGGGAGTGGCGGCGGCGTGGAGCGATGCGGGCGTAATTATTCCGTGGACGTCGTGGCTGCAGACCGGCGATACGAGCGTGATCGACCAGAATTGGCAGGCGATGCGGAAATATGTGGATACGATCGACGCGCGGAATCCAGATGGAATCTGGCACAACGATTCGGGTATTCCGTTTGGGGATTGGCTGTCGCTGGAAGGCCGCACGCAGGAGGATATTGTGGCGACGGCGTACTGGGCGTACGACGTGAACATGCTGCGACAGATGGCGCATGCGACTGGGCGCACTGAAGAGGAGCAGCGCTACGCGAAGCTCGAAGAAAAGATTCGCGATGCGTTTCAGACGAAATTTGTAAAGGCGAAGGCTTATATTCCGGGTGCGGATAACAGTCCGTCGCCGTTCGGTGACATCAACAATCCCAATGCGAAGGCCAAGGGCGGAGATACGCAAACAAGCTACGTGCTCGCACTGCACATGAATCTACTTCCAGACGAGATGCGCGCGCAGGCTGCAGGGCGCCTGGTGAAAAAGATCCAAGACAACCATGGCCTGCTGGGCACCGGCTTTGTGGGTACGCCTTACATATTGGAGGAGCTGACGAAGACTGGCCACACGAAGCTGGCCTACGATCTGCTGCTGAGCAAAGGGATGCCATCGTGGGGATACGTGATCGACCATGGCGGCACGACCACGTGGGAACGGTGGAACGGCGATGAGATGATGGGCGACCCGCAGATGAACTCGTATAACCACTATGCGTACGGTGCGGTTGCGGACTGGATATACAGGTTTGCCGCCGGTGTGGATGCATCGCCGCTGAATGCGGGCTTCCACACGGTGGTGCTGCACCCGGTCTTTGACGCGCGGTTGTCGCCACTTGGGTTCACCTATGCATCGTCGTATGGAGAGATCAAGTCGAGTTGGACCGTGAAGGGAAAGGCCGTGGAGTGGAACGTCACGCTACCGGCGAACACAACAGGGCTGTTGGAACTGAAGGATACTGAGGCCGCGAGATACCAGGTGGATGGCGTGCTGTTGAGCGAAAGTCCGCTGGCACAGAAAGTCAATGGCGGATTTGAGTTGGCGGCGGGAAGCTACAGATTTGAGGTCGTGCGATAGTTTCGTACGGCGGAATGCTGCGATCCCATTCATGCGCAAAATGCGCGCATGAATGGGGCAGGCACCTTGCTTGCTCATCGAGAAGAACAACCGCAGATCCCTCGACTACCGTTGGTCGCTCGGGATGACAACGCTGATTGTTCGTCAGTGGTTTCTGGAACACTCCGCGGCTCCCTATAAATTAGATAGATGGTCCGGACGCGCGGGAAATGGAGAGCGGAACTCGGGGCGATGATTGCGCTCGCGGTTCCCGTTGTACTCAGCGAGCTTGGCTGGATGGCGCAGGGTGTCGTCGACAACATCATGGTGGGGCGGCTGGGCCCGGTGGCGATCGGGGCCGTTGCATTGGGGAACGCGGTCTGCTACACGCCGTCGCTGTTTGGCATCGGCCTGTTGTTGGGCCTGGACACGCTTGTATCGCAGGCCTACGGACGGCGCGATCATGATGAGTGCCACCGGTGGCTCGCGCAGGGCGTTTATCTGGCCTGCATCATTACGCCGCCGATCATGATCCTTCTCGTCGGGCTGAGCTACAGGTTCACGCACTTCGGAGTCATTCCCGAGGTTGCGATCCTATCGGGCGGCTATCTGCGCATCTTGACGTGGGGAACACTGCCACTGCTGCTCTACGGTGGGACGCGTCGCTATCTGCAAGGTGTGGGGCAGGTGCGGGTGATCACGTTGACCTACGTGGCCGCAAACCTGCTGAACTGGTTTGGCAACTGGGTGCTGATCTACGGCAAGTTCGGATTTCCGGCGCTGGGGGTGAATGGATCGGCCATCTCGACATGCATTGCGCGCGTGGGCATGGCGGCGGCGTTGCTGGGATTTGCGTGGAATTACGAACGTACTCGCGGGCATCCGCTTTTTGCGCATTGGGCGGGGCCGCAACTGGATCGTCTGCGGCAACTGGTGCGCATCGGCGCCCCGGCGGCAGGACAGATCCTGCTGGAAGTTGGCGCGTGGAACCTGAGCACATTTGCGGCGGGCTATCTAACGCCAGTGGCGCTGGCTGCGCATAGCATTGCACTGAATTACGCAAGCATTTCGTACATGGTGCCGTTGGGAATGGGTGCTGCCGCGGCGGTGAGTGTGGGTCATGCAATTGGCGCGGGCGATCCGGCGCGTGCGCGAAGAGCAGGATGGATGGCGCTCGCTCTCGGTACGGGCTTCATGGTGTGCGCGGGCGTGGTGTTTTTTGTGGCGCCGGGGCCGCTGATCACGCTGTATACGCATGACGCGCGTGTGCTCGCAGTGGGGCCAAGTCTGCTTGTGGATTGCGGCGGCGTTCCAGATTTTCGATGGGATCCAGACCGTATCGACGGGAGCGTTGCGCGGGCTGGGAGAGACACGCCTTCCGATGATCGCCAACCTCGTGGGCTATTGGACGATGGGTCTTCCGCTTGGTTTCATACTGTGTTTTGTATTGAAATGGGGAATCTACGGGATGTGGATTGGGCTGACGCTTTCTCTGATTGTGATTGCAACTGCAGTGCTGTTACGGTGGCATCGAGATTCCGCGCGGATGGCGCTGGCGCCTTCAAAAATATAGGTTTAGCCACTGATCCATTGGTGCTGCCGTTGCATCGAACGGCGCGCGGATCACCTCGATACGACCGCCTTTGTTCGAGACATGAACACCCATTGCTGCGAAAGGTACTTACGGCATAAAGTGGTGTGCCTGCAAGCGGTACGGCTTACCTCGATGGTGACTATAATCACAAGTGAGCGAAGTTTGTCGCTTTCCATCGCGTCTTTTCAGGAACCCGTACTCCAATGCCAAGGTCCGGCGCAATCGCGACCGCAAGGTTGCAACGATCTCGGACGGCCAATGAACATGGAAATTCGGTCCTGGACGCGCGGAAATTCACCTGAAGGGAATCCCGCCAAATGGCGACTGGAGACCTGGCTCTGGGTCAAGAACAGGGCGCGATCAGCGCGCAAAAGCGCGTAGTCAACGATTTCAGCATCAACGTAGCAACGGTGAACGGGTCCGGCTCGCAATCCGCCAATAGCGTACTGCTGAAGAGCATCTTTGGAATGGGAATTCCCGTCAGCGGGAAAAACCTGTTTCCCTCGAACATCGCCGGACTTCCCACCTGGTACACAATTCGCGCGAGCAAGGACGGGTATGTTGCCCGCACGCGCGATGCAGAATTCCTGGTGGCTCTGAATCCCGAGACCGCAAAGAGCGACATTGAAGCGCTGCCCACGGGCGGCGTGGCGATCTATGAAGAGAATGCGAACCTGAAGCAGTATCGCAGCGACGTTGTCTGCTACCCAGTTCCTTTCGACAAGATTACGGCCGCAGTCTGCACCGAGGCCAAGCTTCGCAAACTCGTCAAGAACATGGTGTACGTAGGCGTCGTTGCTCAGTTGCTTTCAATGGATCTGGCTGTCGTCGAGCAAAGCGTAAAAAAGCAATTCGCGAAAAAGCAGAAGGTATTCGATCTGAACTTCGGCGCAGTGAAGGCTGGCTACGATTACGCGCAGGAGAAGCTGGTCAAGCAGGATCCGTTCTTCCTCGAGCGGATGAACCAGACAGCCGGCAAGATCATCATCGACGGCAATGCGGCGTGCGGCATGGGTGCGGTGTTCGCGGGCGTAACGGTGGTGGCGTGGTATCCCATTACGCCGTCCACGTCGCTGGTTGAGGCGACGACCGATCTGCTGAAGAAGTTCCGCGTGACGCCCGAAGGCAAGGCGACATTTGCAGTGGTGCAGGCCGAGGATGAGCTCGCCGCGATCGGCATGGTGCTGGGCGCGGGCTGGGCCGGTGCGCGGTCAATGACGTCGACCTCGGGCCCGGGAATTTCGCTGATGGGCGAGTTTTCTGGTCTAGGGTATTACGCCGAAATTCCTGGCGTAATTTTTGATGTGCAGCGCACGGGACCTTCGACGGGTATGCCGACGCGTACGCAGCAATCAGATCTGCTGTCCACTGCATTCCTGTCGCACGGCGATACGAAGCATGTGGTGTTGTTGCCCGGTTCGGTGAAGGAATGCTTCGAACTAAGCATGGAGGCATTCAACCTGGCTGAGCGTCTGCAGACACCGGTGTTCGTGTTGACCGATCTTGATCTGGGCATGAACAACTGGATGTCGGAGCAGTTCGAATATCCTGAGAAGCCCCTCGATCGCGGCAAGGTACTGACCAAGGAAGATCTGGACAAGTTGGGCGGTTTCGCACGCTATAGAGATGTCGACGGCGATGGAATCGGCTGGCGTACGCTGCCGGGCACGATGCATCCCAAGGCGGCATACTTTACGCGCGGCTCGGGGCACAACGATGCCGCAGGTTACACCGAGAAGCCCGACGAGTACCAGGCGGTAATGGAGCGGCTGCTGCGCAAGTTTGAGAATGCGCGCAAGCTGGTTCCGGCTCCCGTCGTTGTAAAGGATGGAACTTCGCGGGTGGGCATCCTCGCGTTTGGTACAACGGACTTCGCGCTGCGCGAAAGCCTTGACCAGATCAAGAAGGAACTCGGCAAGGATGTGGATTACATGCGCATTCGCGCGTATCCCTTCGCGCACGAAATCCACGATTTTGTCGCGGCGCACGATCGCGTGTACGTAGTGGAGCAGAATCGCGATGCACAGCTTGCGAGCTTGCTGAAACTGGATCTGCCGGCGGAGCAGGTTGTGAAGCTGCGCAGCATTCTGCACTACAACGGGCTGCCGATCGACGCCCGCACAATCACAGAAGAATTTGTAACGAAGGAGGGCCTGTAAACATGGCTACTCAAACTTCAGGCCCCAAGCTCAATCACATCGGGCTTCCGGTACTTGAATATCGCGGCGGCAAGTCGACGCTTTGCGCCGGCTGCGGCCACAACGCAATCTCAGAGCGCATTATCGACGCGATGTTCGAGATGGGCGTGGAACCCGAGCGCGTGATGAAGATGAGCGGCATTGGCTGCTCGTCGAAGAGCCCGGCGTACTTCATGAGCCGGTCGCATAGCTTCAACTCGGTGCACGGTCGCATGCCCTCGGTTTCAACGGGCGCGCACCTGGCCAATCACACCAATATGCTGCTGGGAGTTTCCGGAGACGGCGATACGGCTTCGATCGGCATGGGGCAGTTCGTCCACCTGATGCGCCGCAATCTGCCGATGATCTACATCATCGAAGACAACGGCGTGTACGGCTTGACGAAGGGCCAATTCTCTGCGACAGCGGACATCGGCTCAAAGCTGAAGACCGGCGTGATCAATGATCTTCCTGCTATCGACACTTGCGCGCTGGCGATTCAGCTGGGCGCGACGTTTGTTGGGCCGTTCGTTCTCCGGCGACAAGAAGCAGTTGCTCTCGATGCTGAAGGCTGCGATTGCGCACAAGGGAACCGTGATGCTCGACGTGATCAGCCCGTGCGTGACGTTTAACGATCACGAGGGGTCGACGAAGAGCTACAAGTTCATGCAGGAGTACGACGAACCGATCAACGAAATTGGCTTTGTGGCCAGCTTCGACGACATCGACGTGGACTACGATTCGGGCCAGGTGCTACGAAGTCGAGATGCACGACGGCTCGAGCCTGCGACTGCGCAAGCTGCATGAGGACTACGATCCGACAGACAGAGCCAACGCGGTGAAGACGCTGATGGAGGCCGAGGAGAAGAACGAGGTCCTCACCGGTGTGTTTTACATCGACACTGAGAAACCTACGTTTACCGATCTGCTTGGCCTGGTGGATGAGCCGCTGGCGACGTTGCCGGAATCGATGACGCGACCGCCGAAATCGGCGCTCGATGCATTGATGGCGAATCTGCAGTAGGGCGGTTGTCAGTGATCAGTTTTCAGTGATCAGTAAAAGCCCCGCGGAATGCGGGGCTTTTTATTGGATCATAAGGGTGTGGGGAGCGATCGATCGAGGAAGTCCGATCTACGCACCGAATGCTATCTGCGGCTGCTTCGGCTACGGCTTGGTCCTGCTTGCCCAGGCCGCCGCTCACGCCGACTGCGCCCACGACCTGGCCTTTGAGCTTGAGCGGAACGCCACCAGCAAAAATCATGATGCGGCCATGATTCGACGCATGGATGCCGAAGAATTGATCGCCGCTCTGCGAGTTTTCGCCGAGCGCCTTCGTTTCAATGTCGAACGCACGCGAGGTGAATGCCTTGTTGATGGCGATATCGATGCTGCCAATCCAGGCGCCTTCCATACGTTCAAAGGCCACCAGGTTTGCACCCGCATCCACGACAGCGATGTTCATCGGAACACCGATTTCCTTTGCCTTCTCCTGCCCTGCGCGAATGACCTTTCGCGCAGCGTCGAGCGAAACGCCCAATACCTTGCCTGTCGTTTCCGATGCCATATGTTTTCCCTCCGGAGGGGATTCTATCAGGGCGCGCGTAGAACGCTCCCGGCGTTTTCGATGCCGGAGGTATGTGGCGAGTACATGTTTTCATGAAAATCAAGCCGGATCGCAACTAAGGGAAGGTTCAGTTTTAAGTCTGCCGCAGAGGGGGGAAGGAAGGACGCTGAGGAGCTGTGTGTGCGCAGACTGGGATTTGAAGAGATGCAACTTTGAAACTGAGAAGGCCCGATTGCGCGAGAGCAAACCGGGCCTTGAGTTGGAGCAATTCGCGTCTTGATCAGTTCGGAGCTAGGAAGCGCTGGTGCTGTGAATCCCCATTGCCGTTAGCTTGGCGCGCGCCTGAGAGGCCTCAGGCGTCTGCGGGTGACGCTGGATGAGCAGGCGAAGTTCGCGGACTCCCGCATCCTTCTTGCCTTGCTGGATCAACGCAAATCCCTTGTGAAGCTGGGCCGCAGGAGCCTTGGCGTTTCCGCTGAAACCTTCCAGCACGGCGTTGTAGCTCTTGATCGCTTCGGCATACTCGCCCTGACGGTAAGCAATCTCGCCGAGATAAAACTGTGCGCTGCCGGCGAGATCATCCATTGGGTAGTAGTGAACCACGTCTTGAAATTCGCCCGCCGCGACGGAGTATTTGGCGGTGTTATAGTCGCGCAGTCCAGCCTGGAAGGTCTCTTTGAGTGGCGGGGTCATGGCCATGGGTTGCGCAGGGCCGGCGGGTGCACCGCTTAGACCCGGTCCGCCGTCAGAGCCCGGCGAGGTTCCTGGCTGTGCGCCCGAAGGCGGCGCGCCTTGAATGTTTTGTAGCTGACCTTGCAGATCCTGAATTGACTTGTCGAGCTTGGCGATGCGCGTCTTCAATTCGTCGACGGAATCATTTAGCGACTGAACCTGTCCGGAGGCCGTATCGATCTTGCCGCTCAGACCCTCGCTCTGCTGGTTGATCTTCTGTTGCAGTGCGTTCACGGTCTGGCTCATCTGGTTGGCGTTGTCGGCGGTCTGTTCCACCAGGTGCTGCATGACACTGAACCGAGTGTCGAGGGTGGACTGCAGACGCTGCATCATGTCGAGCAACTGCTGCACCTGGGTTTGCAGCGCGATGATCTCCTTTGAAGCTGCATGTGCCCGCACGGGAGACAAGGCGAGAATCGCTGTAAGAACCACCGTCGCAACGGAACGATGACGAAGTGTAAATGCTGTCTGCATCGATCACCTACGCTTAAGTTCGCGCCCGACCCAACGGATTCGGAAGGGCACAATACTGATTAGACGAGAACCACCGTCCGTTGTGCTGCCTGGAACTCGACCTGGTTCTTGCGAGCCATCCTGTAAAAGTAGCCAATGTTGAGAGTGCCGGGCGGCATCGTGTTGAAACGATGCCGCCGTAAGCGAACAGGGGCCTTGGTGTTACTGGTCCAGCGAGAAGCCGGCGCGGCGGTTCTGCTGCCAGCAGGCTTCGGTCGATTCCGTGCAGAAGGGCTTCTCTTTGCCGTAGCTGACAACACGAATGCGGCTGGCAGCGACGCCCGCCGTGACCAGTGCATTTTTCGCAGCATCGGCGCGATTTTGCCCGAGACCGATGTTGTATTCATTCGAGCCACGTTCGTCGCAATACCCGCCAATGACAATCCGCATATTCGGATGGCTATTCAGAAACGCTGCGTCTTTGGACAGCGTGGTCTGTGCATCAGGACGGACGTCGTAGGCGTCGTAGTCGTAGAAGATGTCCTGCATGTTGGCCTTGAACTCTTCTTCGGCTGACATTGTGTTGGTGGGCTGCGTTACGGGCGGAGGAGCTGATACCGTTACGCGCGCAGTGGCGTCTGCTGTTCCGCCTTCACCCTTAGCGACCAGATGGTAGTTGGTGGACGTGGTCGGCGTGACAGTCTTGGTGCCCGAGGTCGGTACATCGCCAATGCCATCAATCGAGACGCTGGTAGCGTCCGTCGTTTTCCAGACGAGCGTAACCTGATCGCCTGCCGAAATGGCGGTGGGCTGTGCCGCAATGCTGGCAGTGGGAGCAGGGGCGGCGATGGGCGGCGCCGTTTGAGGAACAGGAGGCGGGGTCTTTTTCTTACAACCAGTTACGACAACCAGGGTTACAAGAAGAACAGGCACCAGAACGCGAGCGCAACTTTTCAATTCGGAACTCCTTCCGCAAGCTCATTTGCGTGCTTGAATTAACAATTTCCATTTTAGCGCCGGGAATGGACTCAAGCGCATTAAGCCCTGTTATCTCTGGATGTTCGCTGTGAACAACGAGGGACGATATCTTGCGCCCAGCGTTTGCTTGGATGCGAAAGGGGCACCGTCGGCGCAGACTAAACGATTTAAAATCAGCCATCAGGAGATTTCCGGCGCGGTATTGCGCCGCGACCTGAATCAAGGACCTGGCAGGGAGAACTTTATGCACCTCCGTAATCGGCGATTCTTTGCCGCTATCGTTTGTGGCTCCTGTTTTGCGCTCGCGATCACATCGGCGTCAGCGGGAGCAAATGAAGCGAGTGCGGGCGATCGTGTTGTGTTGAGCCGGCAGGGGGGCAGCTTTTTACTCCAGAACCAGGCGATGAGCGCGACCTGGTCGATCGAGGGACACTTAAGCGGACTGGTCATCCGCGACCGGTTGCACGGTACAGATGTCCGCCTGGACGAACCATTCCGCATCTTGCTCAAGGATGGAACGATTCTCGATGCCGCGCACCTGAAGATTGCGGGCGAGCCGACCATTAAGCACCTCACTCCGACGCCACAGGCTCCGCGGCTGGCGGCGACGATTCCCGGCGAAGTTTTCGATGTTGCAATGGAGACGAGTGATCGCGCCGTGCACGTGGAGTGGTCGATTGTTCTGCTCGAGGGCTCGCAATACATTCGGCAGATTGTGACGGTTGCGGCAGCGGGAGAAAAAGATTTGCCGATCAGCCGGGTGCAGTTGATCGACCTTGCACTCTCTGGGGCGCACGTTGTGGGTTCGGTGAATGGTTCGCCAATTGTGGCGGGCGATTTGTTCGTGGGATTTGAACATCCGCTGTCGCAGAGCAAAGTGAGGGGAGACAGGGCGACGGCCTGGATGGATCGCGAATTGCCGCTGCGTGCCGGGCAATCGGTTACATACTCGTCGGTGATTGGAGTGGCGCGCGATGGCCAAATGCGGCGGGATTTCCTTGCTTACCTCGAACGCGAGCGTGCGCATCCGTATCGGACCTTCCTCCATTACAACAGCTGGTACGATCTGGGGTACTTCACGCCGTACACCTCAGCGGATGCTGTGGATCGAATCAACGCGTTCGGACGCGAGTTGACTGAAAAGCGCGGTGTGAAACTCGATTCGTTTTTGTTTGACGATGGCTGGGATAAGCACGATTCTCTCTGGAAATTCAACAGCGGATTTCCGGATGGATTCACACCGCTGAAGGACGCGGCGCAAAAATACAATGCAGAGCCGGGAGTGTGGATGTCGCCGTGGGGCGGCTACTCCAAGCCTAAGCAGGAGCGGATCGCTTTTGCACATGAGGCGGGTTACGAGGTTGTCGGCGGCGGGTATGCGTTGTCGGGGCCGAAGTACTACGCTGCGTTTCGCGATGTGGCTCTTGAAATGATGCAGAAATACGGCGTGAACCAGTTCAAGTTTGATGGCACGGGAAACGTGGACTCGGTGTTCCCGGGCAGCCGATTCGACAGCGACTTCTCAGCCATGATTCATCTCATCGGGGAGTTGCGAGCAGCAAAGCCGGACCTGTTTGTAAACCTCACCACGGGCACATGGCCTTCGCCGTTCTGGGTGATGCACGCGGACTCGATCTGGCGCGGTGGCGAGGATGATTCGACGGCGGGTGTTGGGCCGTATCGCGAGCGTTGGATCACCTATCGAGACGCCGATACCTACGAGCGCGTAGTGCAAATGGGACCGCTCTACCCGCTGAATTCGCTCATGCTGCATGGGCTGATCTACGCGAAGGACCACAAGGACCTGGACAAGGATCCGGGCAACGATTTCCGCAACGAGATTCGTTCGTACTTCGGCACCGGAACGCAGTTGCAGGAGATGTACATCACACCCTCGCTGCTAACACAGCAGAACTGGGATGACCTTGCGGAAGCGGCAAAGTGGTCCCGTGAGAATGCTGACGTGCTTAAGGATACGCACTGGGTAGGTGGCGATCCGGCCTGGCTGGAGGTGTACGGATGGGCTTCGTGGTCGCCGCGCAAAGGCATCCTGGTGCTGCGCAACCCGAGCGATCACGAGCAGACAATCCGGCTGCGGCTGCAGGAAGCGTTCGCACTGCCTACGGATGCCGCGAAGGTGTATAGTGCTCGGAGCCCTTGGAAAGACGATGCAGGGCGCCCGGCGATTGTGCTTCAGGCTGACGAAGCACATGAGTTCCACCTCGCTGCGTTCCAGGTACTCACGCTCGACATCCTGCCGGCTCAGAGTGCGCCCCGCTAAGGGTACGCCCTGCCGAGGGAAGGGATGGATGCCATGATTACTCCTACACTGCTGGTACTGGCCGCTGGAATGGGCAGCCGCTACGGCGGATTGAAGCAGTTTGACCCTGTGGGGCCCGACGACGAAACCATCATGGATTACTCGATCTTCGACGCCCGGCGCGCGGGGTTCGGGAAAGTTGTGTTCGTAATTCGGAAAGAGATGGAGCAGGCATTCAAGGAAAAGATTGGGTCGCGCTACGACAAACGTGTTCCAGTGGAGTACGTGTTTCAAGAGACCGGCAAGCTGATTCCGGGCTTTTCGGTGCCGGAAGGTCGCACCAAACCGTGGGGCACGACGCACGCGATCCTGATGGCAGCCAATAGGATCAACGAGCCGTTTGGCGTGATCAATGCGGACGATTTCTACGGCGCAAGCAGCTATCGCCTGCTGGCGCAGCATCTGCAGTCGGATACATCAGACTATGCGATGATAGGCTTCATTCTGCGCAACACACTTTCGGAGTTTGGCACGGTGGCTCGGGGAGTGTGTCACGTATCTGACGACGGATATCTGAAGGACATTACGGAACTGAAATCGATTGAACGCGAGGGGCCGCGCATTACCAACATCGACGATGAAGGACAGGAGACAGTGCTGGCCGGCGGCGAACTGGTCAGCATGAATATGTGGGGGTTTACGCCACAGATCTTCCCGCAGCTTTACGAGCATTTTCAGCGTTTTTTGAAGCGATATGGAGATGACCTGAAGGCCGAGTGCTACATTCCGAGTTCAGTGAATTCGCTGGTCCAGGCGGGACAGGCGCGGGTCAAGGTGCTGCGCTCGGCTGATGCGTGGTTTGGCGTTACCTATCGTGAGGATCATCCACGCGTGATACAAAGCATCGGCCATCTCATCGAGCAGGGAACCTATCCCCACCGGCTGTGGCGATGATCGATCTGCACAGCCTGGTCGCTGTTGCGCATGCATTCGACGTGAAGGGGCGATTTCAGAACGCGAAACCGTACGGCAGCGGACATATCCACGATACGTTTTGCGTGGAGTTTGATGATGGCGGGAGGGAAGAGCGGATTATCCTGCAGCGCATCAATACGGCAATCTTCACCAATCCTGTCGCGGTGATGGAGAACATCGAGCGCGTTACAGATCATCTGCGGTTTTGGCTCGCAGGTAAGGCAGACGTGTTGCGACGCGTGTTGCAGCTCATTTCAACACGCGCCGGAGTTGCATGGCACGTGGATGGGGAAGGCCGGTATTGGCGGGCGTATCAGTTTATTGAGGGAGCGGGCACGTTCGATTCCGTACTTTCGCCGGGGCAGGCGTTCGAAGCGGCGAAGGCTTTCGGGGAGTTTCAGCGGTTGCTTTCGGATTTGCCGGGGCCGCGACTGCGCGAGAGCCTTCCAGATTTTCACAACACGCAGAAGCGTTTCGCGGCGTTTGAGCGCGCGGTTGCCGCGAATAGCTTCGGGCGTGGCGAAGATGCACGAGATGAGATCGCTTTCGCCGTGTCGCGAAGTGCGATTGCGACGGCGCTTGTGAGCATGGAGCTACCGGAGCGCGTGACGCACAACGATACGAAATTAAATAACGTGCTGTTGGATGATGAAACCGGCGAGGGTGTCTGCGTAATCGATCTCGATACCGTTATGCCGGGCTTCGCAGCGTACGACTTCGGCGACATGGTGCGGACGATGACTTGCCCAGCGGCGGAAGACGAGCGGGATCTGTCGCTGGTCGCCATGGATTTTGAGCTTTTTGAGGCAGTCCTGCGAGGGTATCTGGAAGGCGCGGGTAACTTTCTGACGGAACAAGAACGCGAATCGCTGATCGTCGGCGCGAAGGTCATTATCTTTGAGCAGGGGATTCGCTTTTTGTCGGATCATCTTGCCGGCGACGCCTATTACAAGGTGAGCATGCCGGGACAGAATCTCGATCGCTGCCGGACGCAGTTCAAGCTTCTGGAATCGATCGAGCAGCAGCAGGATGAGATGTTGCTGCTGCTGCGGTCATTGATCTAACCGGTGGGTCCAGTAGCCGGCGCGACCTGCGCTATTGTTTTGTATCCAGCGGATGCTTGGCGTCTTCGAAGAACTGGTTTTGCAGCTTGAGACTCACGTCATCGGCCTTGATGGCCTTGATGGCTTCGGCGATCTGACGCGACCACTCTCTCTGTTCGAACTCGCCCAGTTCCTTGTTGGCGGCAGAGGCGTCACCTGCATAGTGATTGGGGAAACGCGCGTACCACCAGATGCCGGTGTAAACGGACCCAGGCAGGTTTTGCCGATGCTGATCGGCACCCGATTGCTGGCCGGCGCGATCCTGATGGACGAGGTCCGGACGCGCGATGAGCATGTCAGATGTTTCGACTTCGCCGCCATGCATGTCGAAGGGCGTCTTGAGGGCTGGACGGCCGGGGGCGTTCTTGTCGGGAAGACCGAAGACGTAGACGACGTAATCGCGCTGGCTGGCGAGCTGTGCCTGTCCAAAGAGCGGCAGGAGAGAGCCGTTTCCGCCGTGCCCATTCACGATGACGATCTTCTTGCAGCCGTTGCGGGCCATCTCGTTAACGGTCTCCTGCAGCAGGGTTAGCTGTGTGGAGAGCGAGTAGGCGAGAGTGCCGGGCTGCTGGCGCGCTTCGAAGATCTGTCCGAAATAGTACTCGGGGAAGACGACGGCATACTCCTGCTTCACGGCGTTAGCCACGGCGAAGCGCACGTCGAGCAGGTCCGTGCCAAGCGGCAGATGTGGTCCGTGCTTCTCGATGATGCCGAAGGGAAGTACGCAGACGCCTTGCGACTGGTGGATGGCCTGAACGAAGTCGGGAGCCGTCAGCTCTTCCCATTTTGCGGGAAGGTTCGACTGCGAAACTGCACGGCCCGCGAATGACAAGACAAAAAGAGCCAGCATCAAAACACTTCGAACAGACTTCATTGTTCACCTCGGTTTTTCGGAACACGCGATTCTAATTCGCGCAGCGTATGCGCGTCACCCTGCGAACTGATACGCAATCGAAAGCTGCGTCATCGATTCCGAGAACGGCAAGGAATAGACCAGTCGCGCACTGCCGACTCGCAGGACTCTGCGCGAGGCGCTACTTCCAGCTCCAGTTAGGCATGAAGTTCTGGCCCCCCGTGGTGAGTTGATGCTGCTGGGTGCCGTCGACAAGCATTGTCCAGATCTGGCTGCGGCCGCCAATGGTGCGCTCGAAGACGATGTGCCGATTATCGGGCGACCACGAAGGGAAGTCGTTGCTGCCCGAGTCGTGTGTGAGCTGGAGCCACTTGAGCGGGCGGCTCGAGATGTCCATCACGTAGATGTCCTGCCCGCCGGGGGCGCCGGGCCCGTATTTGCGGTTCCATGCGAAGGTGAGCCACTGGCCGCTCGGGGACCAGGATGGAGAAACTGCGTAACCACCGTCTGTGATGCGTTCAACACTCGCGCCGTCCTGATCCATGGTGTAGATCTGCGGTAGTCCTGTGCGTCCGCTTACCCATGCAATCTGCGCGTTGGTTCGCGGATTCCAGGTGGGCGCGACATCGGGTCCGCGGAACGACGTGATCTTGTGCGCGTTTCCGCCCGCAGCATCCGAAATCCAAATCTCCGGATCGCCCGAGCGCGAGGAGGAGAAGGCAACTTTCGCTCCATCAGAAGACCAGGCCGGGGTGTTGTTGCTGCCGCCGACCGTGCCGGCGGGAAAGCTCACCATGCGTCCAAGATCAAGCGAGTACATGCGAATGGACCAGCCCTCGCGGCCGAGCGATGAGAAGGCGAGGCGAGAATTGTCAGGCGAGATACGGGGCGAGAGCGAGACGGTGCCGAGGTGCGTCACGGCGTGCTGATTCTGGCCGTCGTAGTCCATCACCCACACTTCCTTTGAGCCAGTGCGCGAACTGATGAAGTAAATCTTGGTTTCGGCAATACCATTGACTCCGCCGCCCAGGCGAAGGATGATCTCGTCGGCAAAGCGGTGCGCGACGGTACGCGCCATCTCTTCACTGGCGGCTTCGTTGTATTGCTTGCCGAGCACCTGGGGATTCGCTGTGTTGCGCGTGTCATCAAGCCAGCCGTAGACCGTCAGGCGGCCATTCGCAGCTGATAGCGCGCCGAAAGCGACCATGGAGGCGTTTGCAGGATCAGCAGACCACTGCGCGAGATTGATCTCCTGCGGCGAGCCAGGCGTGCCTTGAGGACTGAAGCTCTTGGAAACCATGTCGAAGATGCCGGCGTTTTGCAGGTCATTGAAGAGCGTCGAGTCGAAGGTGGCCTTCAGAGCAGGCGTCTGCGCATCGGCTCCCACTGCCTTGAAGTCCGATGCCGCGAGCCGAATGCGCGCGTTGCCAAGACCTGAGCCAGTGTGCACCCAATCCTGCGACAAGGCGGGAAGGGAAGTGAGAGATGCCAGAACGATGAGAATCGGAAAACCAAAACGCAACGTAAGTTTCATGAGAACGCTAAACCCTTCCTGGGTGATTTTTTCGAGCGAGCGGGGAAACTCTGCGTGTCTCGAGCTCTGGTGGATCCACCGGTTGTCCGTCATTCATTCTAATTTGGATGCGTGGGTTCACCACTAGTACGTGCAATCGAAGTAAACCTGCAGGTAATTGTCGCGATATCCAGGTGGCAGCGCCCCAAAGGTGTCAACGCGTTGTGCGGCGCGAACGCAAACCGAGTCCCACGTCGAACTTCCGCTGGTGCGATCGAGGCGCACGTCGCTTTGCGAACCGTCGCGGTGGATGCGGAACTCGATCGACGCCTTCGCGCCCTTCGGCGTGTTCGGATCGGCCAGCGAGCGATATCCGTTGGCATCCATCTTGCGGTTGATATTGTCGACATACCACCCGAAGAGGCTGCCGAAATTTGCGTCGGTCAATGTGGTCGGACCGTTGGCGACGCCGGATGTGGAAGCTCGCGGCATCACCGATCCAGCCTGCTCGCCGTATTGTGCGCGATTGGTGGGCACCGGCTGTTGTTGCGGCGGAGTTCTTTTCACTTCCTGATGCTCGGGCTTTTTCGTTTTGCCCTGGATGGGAATCGCGGTCTCGTCCACAGCCTGCTTGGCCTTGGGCTGCGGCGGTGCGGGCGCCTCGCTAGGCTTCTCGGTGGCCAGCACATTCTGGTTTGGCGGGTGATCCGAGGGAAGCGGGAGAGCGCTCGTAATGTTGACCTGGATCGCTCCGCCGGGCCCTGCGCCGCCCCACAGATTGTGATGGAAGTATCCGCCAACGAGGCCGTAGACCACGGCGGCAATCACAAGGCCACAGTGCAGCAACACTGCACCAACAGCGGGCTTCGCCATCGGTTCAGGCGCCAGCCCTTCCTGGAAATGTCCGCCGACTTGGTAGAAACTGCTCATCGCTAATCTGTCGTCATGCTGAGCGAAGCGAATGGCCTGCTCTCGGTCTCAGCCAACTCATTTCCCCTTGTCGTCAACGGGCCGCGTCACAATGGAGATATTTGTGATGCCGGCCTGCTTCACAGCGTCCATCACACTGGCGAATGCGCCGAACGGTACACGCTCATCGGCTCGGAGATAAATCACCTGCTTGGTTGAATCGCCGCCGGCAGCGCGCAGGCGCTGGCCAAGATCGTGTACGTTTACGGCCTTATCGCCGAGAAAAACCTGCTGGTCGCGATCGATGGTGACCACCAGTCGCTGCTCGGTGATTTCTTTCACAGTGCGCGTCTTGGGGACGTTGACTTCGATGCCCGACTGCAGCACCGGCGCGGTGATCATGAAGATCACCAGCAGCACCAGCACCACGTCGACAAGCGGCGTGATGTTGATATCCGCGAGCGAAGATTGCGTGCGGCCGTTGCTAGTCGTGAAAGCCACGTGCAACCTCTTGCTCTTCGCGCTGTGCGGTTGAGCTGCGGACGGGTATCTCTTCAAGCGAGTTCAGCAACTCGCGGCAAAAGTCATCTGTAGCCGATGCAAAGACCCGAATGCGCGCCGCGAACTGGTTGTAGGCAACAACGGCCGGCACGGCAACAAACAAGCCGGCAGCAGTGGTGATCAGCGCTTCAGAGATGCCGGGGGCCACGGCGCGCAATGTTGCAGCGCCCGCGGTGCCGAGGCCGTGGAAAGCATCAACCACGCCCATGACCGTGCCGAACAATCCAACAAACGGGCTGGTCGCGGCGATCGTAGCCAGCCACGTGAGACGGCGTTCGAGAGCGGTGATGGCCTCGCTGGCAGCGGTCTGGGCCGAGCGTTCCAGCGGAGTGAGATTGCGTGGCGGCCCCGATCCCCCGGTCTGCCGCTTGTAAGTCTCATAGACGTCAACGTAGACCTGAGCGAGCGGGCTGGACTTGTAGTTGTCGGCAAAAGCGGCAACTTCCTGCAGGCGCGTCGCCCGGCGAAAGGCATTGATGAAGTTGCGGCTTTCGCGGGTCGCCCTGCCGAAGGTGCCCATCTTGCCCAGAATGATGGTCCAGGAGTAAAGGCTGGCAATCAACAGAAGGACCAGCACACCCAGGGCGATCCCTCCAATATTGCTCATCATCTCCATCAGCGCGCCGGTGCCCTGAGATACAGGGCTGGCGGCTGGTGCAGCGCCACCATCAGCTTGAAATGCGAGGAGCAAAGTAGCTGTAAAAATCGGTATTCACCTCAATATCAACGGTATCAGACGCATTCGTGCGCTCCAAGTTATCGTTCTGGTGCATTCGAAGCCGCGCATTTCAGGCCGTTTAGCCGTAACCCCTGCGGTTCGTGCTATGCTGCGCTCGGATTCACCTTTCATGCTCGTCGAATTACGCGCCGAAAATTACGCTGTTATCGATCACGCCATCGCCGTTTTTGGCCCGGGGTTGAACCTTCTGACCGGCGAAACGGGCGCGGGCAAGTCCATTCTTGTAGACGCGCTGGCACTTCTCATGGGAGGCAAGGCATCCACTGAAATTGTGCGCCATGGGGCAGACAAGGCCGTGGTTGCATGCGTCTTCGAGTCCACACCCGCCGCTGAAGCGGTTCTCGAAGAGAACGGGATCGACGCTGAGGGCAACGAGATCATCCTGCGCCGCGAAATCCTGTCATCAGGCAAGGGAAGAGTGTTTGTCAACAACCAGCCGGCCACCGTGGCCGTGCTGCGGCTGCTCGCGCCTGAACTGGCGCTGGTGCACGCGCAGTCTGAGACGCTTTCGAGCTTCGACCAGACGCAGCAGCGGATTCTGCTGGATCGATTCGCGTCGATCGCGACAGACGAGGTAGCCGCTGCTTACGAAGCCTGGCGTGCCGCGCAGACCAGGCTCGAAGAATTGCTGACCAACGAACAGGATCGGCTGCGCATGGTTGACCTGTGGAGCTATCAGGCCAAAGAGATTGGCTCGGCCAACCTGGTCGCAGGCGAAGACGAAGCGCTTGAAACTGAGAAGCGCGTTCTGGCGAATGCGGAAAAACTCTACGCCGCCGCCATGAGCGCGTTCGATCAGCTCTATGAAGGCGGAGCATCTGCTGAGGCGGCGTTGCGTGCTGCAAGCAAGAATCTCGACGAGCTTGCGCGGTACGACGGCAAGTTCAACGAATGCCGCGCAGCAGATCGAGTCGGCACGCGCAATTGTTGGCGATGTGAGCGCCACGCTGCGCGATTACGCCGAGCGCATCAATGCTTCGCCTGAGCGGCTGGCCGAGATTGAAGACCGGCTGGCGCTGCTCGATCGGCTGAAGCGGAAATACGGAAAGACCGTGGCCGATGTGATCGCACTTGGCGAGGACGTGGCGCGCAAACTGGCGGAGGTTGAAGATCGCGATGAGACGCTGAAGGTGCTGCGCGCGACGCTCGCGAAATCAGCAGAGGCTTACAAACAGGCCGCCACGACATTGTCCGATCAGCGCAAGACGGCCGGCGCGAAGCTCGCCAAACTGGCCGAAACGCAGATCAATTCGCTGGCGATGAAAGTGCGCTTTGAGATTTCGGTGTCCACCAACAAAGAGGAAGCTGCCTGGACCGCGCATGGCTGGGATGAAGTGGAGTATCGCATCGCGACGAATCCCGGAGAGCCATTGAAGCCGCTGCACGAGATCGCTTCGGGCGGCGAAATGTCGCGCGTGATGCTGGCATTGAAGGTCGCAGTCGAAGAAGCTGCCGCAAAGACGCGCAAAAAGTTGCCCACGCCACGCACGCTTGTCTTCGATGAAATCGATATCGGCATTGGTGGCCGTGCCGCCGACGCCGTCGGTCAGAAGCTGAAGGCGCTGGGGCGCGCGCAGCAGGTGCTTTGCGTAACGCATCTGCCGCAGATCGCCGCCTTCGCCGATCAGCATTTTGTAGTCGAGAAGAAGGAAGATCACGGCCGCACCAAAATGCACATTCGCCTGCTCGACGACCGCGCTCGTACCCATGAAGTGGCGCGCATGCTCTCCGGAGCGAAGGTGACCGAGACAAGCCTGCAGCACGCTGCGCAGATGATCGCCACCAGCCGCTGAACGGCGAATCACACTTCAACCAAAGTTACGAAAGCCCCATAAGCGGTATGCACTCATGGGGCTTTCGATTGCCGTTTTTTAGAGACAGCTATTTATTGTGTCCCTTGCCGCCGTGGCCATGGTCGTCGTGGCCATGTTTGTCATCGTGCGGGTTTGCCGTGATCGTGGTGGTCTTTGTATTCACCGTAATGATGGCCGTTGTCGTGGTGGTGGTACTCCTCGTTGCCATGCCAGTGCTTATCCCAGCCGGCGTGACGTCCCCAGTCAGCATGTTCGCCGCGCACGGGATACGGGCCGTGATATCCGTAGTGCGGATCATAGTAAGTATTGATGTATCCGTGAAAACCTGCAGGACCGCGGAACCACGGCCCGGCGCCAATAAATACCCCTCCCGTAAACCACTGCGGGCTGTAGTAGCCAAAGGGCGCACATTGGTAAGGTGCGTAATTGAAATAACCGTAAGGGCAGACGGGTGCCACTCCGATGTTGATGCTGATCTGCGCGGCTGCGCGGGTATTGGCGCCAGCCAGGCAAATAACAGCAAGAACTGGCACGGCGATAAGGCGGGACAATTTCATTACCTTCCTCCTTGCGGATGAATGCTTGGCTCAGTTTACCGGCGCGGAAGGCATTTCCAACCCGTTCTCGCTTGCCGGGGCTCTCTAAAGTCATGTTGCAAAAAGAGCACTTTCTCGATTGCTGAATTGAGATTTCAACCCTGGGTTGCCGCGAAGGGTGCCCGCCGCTCTATCGATAAGTCAGAGGCAACCTTGGCCCTGTACAGCCTCTCCAACCTCGACAGCAGCAAGCGGAAGCTGTGTCGTGCTCGCCGCTTGCGAACGTTACAAGAACCCCCACAAATACGAAAGACACTTAAACCGTATCTAGACATAGAAACAGGAGGACCGGGTCATGAACATGCAGGACCTTACCCCAACCCAGATCGCCGTCATCATCGCCGTCGTTGTGGTGGCTGTTGGCGCCATCGTGGCTTACTACTTGCAGCGCAGGCGTTCAGAGAAGCTTCGTCAGCACTTCGGACCCGAGTATGACCGCGCCGTTGCCGAGGGCGGCGACCGCCACCGCGCCGAGGCAACGTCTGGAGGAACGCACCGAGCGCGTAAAGAAATTTCACCTTCGCCCGCTTTCGGCTGAGGATCGCGCACGCTACTCCGAGCAATGGGATCGCGTGCAGGCTCACTTTGTGGATGCCCCAGCAGGCGCGGTGGCCGAAGCGGATCAGCTCCTCGGTGATCTTATGGCAACCTCCGGCTACCCGATGGGCGATTTCGAACAGCGTGCGGCTGACATCTCCGTTGAGCACCCTATTGTGACGCAGAATTATCGAGCCGGACACGCGATCGCAGTTCGTCAGGCTAAAGGGCAGGCCAGCACTGAAGATCTGCGTCGCGCGATGATTCACTATCGCGCCCTCTTTGAGGACCTCGTGAACCCCGCTAAAGAAGCGACCGTGATCGACCGGAAACCCGTCGTCGCAGCCGATCGCGCAGACTACGACCGGGAAACGGTGCGAACGCGCCGCGGCTGACGGATTCGTTTGAATCAGTTGGTCGGGACCGAATAGATGTTGATCTGTGCGCCGGAAAGGATCGCAAGCTGCGTGCCGTCTGGAGAAAGGGAATAACCATCGTGGCTGGGAGCCGGCGCTCCGGCCCGAATGGAAGCCAGTCGTTTCCCGTCGGTGACGCGGTACACACGCACTTTCTCGTCTCGCGAGATTGAAGCCTTGTTTCCGAAAGCAATCTCCCCGCGTGGCCGACCAGGAGAGGCTCTCATGGCAATTCAAAAGCAAATGTTTGCCGCAGTGAGGGGAGCAGTTCTACTTTCCTGTGTTCTCGCTGATCCGGTGTATGCGCAAACCTACACGCTCTCCGGCAAGGTAAGTGACTCGGCGGGCCACTCAGTTCCGAGCGCGACGGTCTCGGCAAAGAGTGTGGCAACCGGGAAGTCGTTCACTGGTGTGACGAACTCCGATGGCATGTATTCGATCCGCGATCTTGCTGGCGGCGACTACCAGGTTTCTGCCGTTGCCGGCGAGTTGCAGGCTCCGCCGATCAAGGTGACCTTGGCCGCCGCGCAAACCACCGATCTCACCGTGAACCCCGCACCCAGAGCGCCGGCCAGACCGCACACGCCTCGCATCTCCGCTTCAAGCGGAAAGCAGCAGAGCGATCCACATTTCTCTTTCATTTCTGCGCTTTGAAGAATGCAAGCAATCTCTTGCTTGCGCTAAATGTGACCAAACAGCGGATCACAGGGACGGTGTGTGACGTTGGCGGAAATTGGCGATCTCAATGTCGATGCAGGTTACGTGCGCCGACGCACAGGGTCGCTGGAAGGGGAGCACCTACAAATTCTTGACTTTCTTATGCGGCAACACCGGGGTATTATGGGAATCTCTGTTTCGGGCCAAAAGCTGGTAAGCACGTCGTCCTGTTGCTCGCATTGCACAGTTCGCCAAACGAGCGTTTGCGGATTTCCCTGCATGGACATTGGAAGCGTTCGAGAGAAGTCTCGGCAATCTGAATTGGTCGAGACGGTTGACGACTCACATTCAGAGGAGGCTTTGCGCGCCCAGGTGGAAGCCGCTCTGCGCGACAGCGAAAAGAAGTATCGCACATTGTTCGATTCAATCGACAACGCGATCACGGTTCTTGAGGTGCTCTACGACGATCGCGGAGTGGCGTCGGATCTTCGCTTCGTTGAATCCAACCATTTCTTCGAGAAGCAGACCGGATTGAGAAATCATCTCGGGAAGACTACCAGCGAATTGCTTCCGAATCTGGACGACTCGTGTATTCAGGCCTATGCCAGCGTTGCGGAAACCGGTGAATCGATTCGCTTTGAAAGCTACTCGCACGATTTCGGGCGCTGGATCACTATTTTGCTTCGCGAGTGGGCGGCGAAGGCAGCCGCCTGGTTAATGCGGTCTTCTACGACATCACCGAGCGGAAGCAGGCCGAGGCGGATCTGCGCGAGAGGGAAGAACGGCAAGCCTATCTGCTGAGGCTGAGCGATGCATTGCGGCCACTTGTCGGATCCTATCGAGATTCAGGAAGTTGCCAGCCGGTTGCTTGGCGAGCAATTGCATACAGACCGAGTCTTCTATTCCGAAATGGATGAAGCGCGCGGACAACTTATCGTCGAACGGGATTTTGTGCGAGAGGGTACTGCCGAGCCTTGCCGGCTCTTATCCGCTGGAGGCCTTCGCGTGGATCGAACAGTCGACGCAGAAGGGGCAACCGGCGGTGATTGACGATGTACGGACCTCCCCATTGGTTTCGGATCAGGCCGTGCGGTGATTCTGGGCACGCAAGGTAAGTGCTTTCACTTGTGTTCCGATGTTGAAAAATGACCGGAGGGTGGGCGCCTTGTGCGTGGCTCGAATGGAGCCGCGGGTCTGGAAGCCGGCAGAGATTGATCTGGTCAAGGAGACCGCGGAACGGACGTGGGCAGCGGTCGAACGGGCCCGGGTAGAAGCCGCGCTCCGCGCAAGCGAAGGAAAATATCGCACGCTTTTCGATTCGATCGATCAAGGCTACGCGCTGCTGGAAGTGGTTTACGACGCGAACGGAGTGGCCAACGATCTCCGCTTTCATGCAACGAACCGTGTTTTTGAAAAGCAGACCGGCTTTTCCGATTATCTCGGGAAGACAGCGCGAGAGTTGAATCCAACTCTTGAAGACTCCTGGGTCGAAGACGTATGCGCGCGTGGTTGAGACCGGCGAACCGGTTCGCTTTGATAATTTCGTAAAGGAGATCGGTCGATGGTTCACTGTGTTTGCCTCGCGCGTCGGCGGAGATGGCAGCCATTTTCTGAATGTGGTGTTCGATGACATCTCCGAGCGGAAGCACAGCGAACAGACGTTGCGCCGCAGTGAAGAGAAGCAGGCGTACAAGCTAAAGCTGAGCGACGCGATTCGTCCGCTTTCTGATCCGATCGTAATCCAGGGCCGGGCAAGTCTTTTGCTGGGTGAGCATCTGCAGGCAAACCGGGTTTTCTATGGCGAGATCGACGAAGATTCCAGTCAGATGCTGGTTGAACGAGAGTTTGTAAGCGAGGGTACGCCGAGTGGGACCGGGAGATATCCATGGAGATCTTCGCCTGGCTTCGATCGTCAGCACTCGAAATTTGAGCCGACCGTGGTCACGGATGTACGAACCTCTGAGCTGCTTCCGGAGACCGATCGCGCGACACTTGCTGCGGTACATGCGGGAGCTTTCATCGCAGTACCGCTAATTAAGGATGGGCGGCTGGTGGCTTGTCTTTGCGCAACTGACGCGTCACCACGTGACTGGACGCAAGATGAGGTTGAGCTTGTCTGGCATACCGGAGAACGGACATGGGCCGCAGTAGAGCGCGCGCGCGCTGAGGCTGCGTTGCGCGAAGGCGAGGAGCGCTTCCGGCTCTTCCTTGAGAACGTCCGCGAGTACGCGCTTGTGCAATTGGACCCGCAGCTGCGGTTTACCAGCTGGAATGCGGGAGCGGAACGGATCTTCGGGTATTCCTCGGAGGATGCGATTGGAGAGCCTTTCTCGCTGCTGCTTTCGCCGGAAGATCGTGAGGCCCGGGTTCCGTTAATGGAGATCCTGAGCCTGGAGAGCAACGGCCGCCACGAAGATGCGCGTTGGCTCGTTCACAAAAATGGAACCCGGATTTGGGCGCGGTGGGTAACAGAGCCGATTCGCAATAAAGATGGACAGATTACAGGATTGGCGAAAGTGCTGCGCGATGAGACTGAACGGCTGAAGACGGAGATAAGTCTGCGGCAGAGCGAAAAGCTTGCTGTGGTGGGCCGCATGGCAAGTTCGATTGCACATGAGATCAACAATCCGCTCGAAGCCGTAACAAACCTTGTTTATCTGGCGCGCAGAGGAGTTGTTTCCCCGGAGGTCGGCGAAATTCTGGAGCAGGCTGAGCGCGAACTGGCTCGCGTAAGTCACATTACGGCGGCGACGCTTCGCTTTCATCGACAGACCGCGGAGCCGCACATCGTGGATATCGAGGAGATTCTCGAATCTGTGCTCGTGCTGTACGAGGGACGGTTGAAGTCAAATCAGATTGCTGTCGAGCGAAGATATGGCTTGCATCCTTCGATCAGTTGCCAGGCTGTTGAAGTTCGGCAGGTCATTGCGAATCTCGTGAGCAATGCGATCGATGCGATGCTGAAGAACACCAACGTGCGGCGGCTCGTTGTCCGATTACGGAAGGCTGCGGATCCGGTGACGGGGCGAAGAGGGCGTCAGGGTAATGATTGCGGATTCGGGAGTGGGGATCCAGGAGTCGGTGCGGATACATGTCTTTGAGCCCTTCTTCACGACGAAGTCGGCGACGGGAACGGGGCTGGGACTCTGGCTCAGCTCCGAGACGGTTGCGAAGCATAAGGGGACGCTGCGGTTCCGAAGCAGGACGGAAGGGAGTTATCGGGGGACTGTGTTTTCGCTCTTTTTGAGGGCGTAATTACCGCACAAACGCAGCGGCATTGCTGATATAGCGCGCGGCCCCATACAATTCCTTCAAATGCACATTCCCCGAAAGCTATTCCTCACTCTGACGCTCCTCCTGTGCTCGCTTGCACCGTTGGCACAGCAGCCGCAGCACCTGTTCTTTCGCGTCACTGTTGGGCCGAAATTTACTGCGCCGGTATCAGGCCGGATGCTCATCTTTCTCACCGCCGGAACAGGCGCGAAGCAAGTCAGACGAGAATCCATTCGCGCCGACCGCCGTGTACGTTGCGGCGAAAGAAGTCTCCGATCTCGCTGCCGGCAAGTCTGTTGATGTCGATACGGACGATATCGCCTTTCCCGCAGGTTTCTCATCGCTAAAGCCCGGAGATTACCAGGCACAGGCGGTGCTCGATGTAAACCATACCTACAACTACGGCGGTCGCGGCGCAGGCGATCTGATTAGCGATGTCATTCCGCTTGCATCCTTCACGCCGGGGCAGGGTGCCGAGCCTGCGTTTACGCTTAACGAAGTTGTTCCTGAGCGCTCCAGCCGTCCCGATGCGCCGGAATTCGAGAAGAGCGCGCACCTTGAGGACTTTGTGAGTCCCGCGTTGACTGCGTTCGCAGGCCGGCCCATTCATGTTCAGGCCTGGGTGATCACGCCGCCCGATTACGATCAGCATCCCAAGAGCCGCTATCCCACCGTCTACTGGACGCATGGATTCGGCGGAGATCTGGCTGGAGCGAAGTATTTCGGCGGCATGCTGCTGACCCGATGACAAAGAACAAACTGCCGCCGATGATCTGGGTCATGCTCGATGAGTCGTGCCCAACCGGAACGCACGAATTCGCCGACTCGGTGAATAACGGTCCCTGGGGAACGGCGCTTACCACGGAGTACATTCCGCATCTGGAGAAGAAGTACCGCATGGATGCGCGGCCTAGCGGCCGCTTTCTGCAAGGTCATTCTTCAGGCGGATGGGCAACTCTGCAGTTGCAGATCGACTACCCGAAAGTTTTCGGCGGCACGTGGTCAACTTCACCCGATCCCAGTGATTTTCACGATTTCACGGGCATTGATTTATATGCCCCGCACGCCAATATCTACAAGCGTACTGATGGGACGCCCTACCCGCTGATTCGCGATCATGGAAAAGTAATGGGCACGTTTGCGGAATTCGCGAAGAACGAGCGCGTGCTTGGTCCTTATGGCGGGCAGATCGCGTCATTCGAGTGGGTCTTCTCGCCGCGCGGACAGGATGGCCGTCCAGTTCCGATGTTCGATCGCAATACCGGCGAAATTGATCCTGCCGTCATCGGCTACTGGCACGATCATTACGATCTTGCGAATATTGTTCAGAAAACGTGGCCACAACGAGGGCCGCTCCTGCGCGGCAAGATCCACGTCTTTGTCGGCACGGCGGACACGTTCTACCTTGACCAAGCCGCACATAAGATGGAAGCGGTGCTCAAGGCGATAAATGCCGACGCCCACTTCACCTACATTCCCGACCGAACTCACTTCGACCTCTACACGACCTATCCATCGGGCGGAGACCCCAAGGGCGACCGACTCGGGTTATTCACTCAGATTGGGACCGAGATGTATGCGGTGGCGCGTCCGCATGCCAACTGGAAACCTGCCGAATAAAGAAAGTTTCGCCCAGGCATCGGCAGATCCCCGGGCGAAACTTATTGCCTGCTCTCCTAAGGTTTAGTGGTGGTCGTGGTCATGGTCGTGGTCGCCGTGATTGCCGCGGTCCCAGTGTCCACGCCCATCCCGCCTCTCGTTGCCATTGAAGTGCTCGACATATTCATGTTGATGATGATGTGCGTCGAAGTGCTCGCCGCGATGCGGATACTCGCCATGCCAGCCGTTGTGCCGATCGTAGTGGTTATCGACGTGTCCCCAGAAATGAGCAGGACCCCGATACCATGGGCCAGCGCCGATAAACACACCGCTGGAAAACCACTCAGGCCCGTAGTAGCCATACGGTGCGCAATCGTAGGGCGGATAGTCGAAGTAGCCGTAAGGGCATATGGGCGCCGTGCCAATCTGTACGGAAATCTGTCCATGAGCCTTTTGAGGTGAGGCCACAAAACAAAGAGCAGCCATTGCGACTAGCAATAGATATTTGAATTTATTCATTTATTCCTCCTTGTGGTTGGCGGGTGTTCGGCTCCGATCGCACTCAAAGCATCAATGGCGACGCGATCGTCAGTTGGTAATGGACACGCGTGCGCCCGCCATATCAAACAACTAGGGCTTGGATGAAGGCGAAGTGGGAAGGGTTTATAGCGTTTTAAAGGGGTTATTGACCGGATACACCGCAGGAGCAATCTTTGCGCTCTCGGCAGTCGCTTCATCTCATAAATCCAGCCGGGATCGGGTATTTATAGATGGCGTCCGACTATGCGGAATCACCGATTCAAGGCCGGGTTTGTTCGAATGAATGCTCGATACCGCCGATTCCGCTCTCCATCAAAATGACCTCGTGCGATGTGAAAAACGTTTCATTATGTGGTAAACACGGGTCACCCTGTGTCTCTCATCACAGCCGCTAACCCCCTCAAAGCAGAGACTCCTCGTAGCGGTTTTTCGCCGCAGGATCTGTCATGAGGCAAAGCGAATGAGTGAACAGGAAATGGTAATTTTAGATGGGAACGAGGCGGCTGCCTCTGTAGCCTATCGTCTCTCTGAAGTTGTTGCCATCTACCCGATTACCCCCTCGTCGCCAATGGCCGAGTGGGCCGATCAGTGGCGCGCGGAGGGAAGAAGAATATCTGGGGCGCATTGCCCATCGTGGAAGAACTGCAGAGTGAAGGCGGCGCTGCCGGCGCACTTCACGGCGCATTGCAGGCTGGTGCTTTTGCAACCACGTTTACGGCCTCGCAAGGCCTGCTGCTGATGATTCCCAACATGTACAAGATCGCCGGTGAATTGACCCCAGCAACGATGCATGTGACCGCCCGCACGCTGGCCACGCACGCGCTTTCGATTTTTGGCGATCACTCTGACGTGATGGCCTGCCGCTCCACAGGATGGGCCATGCTCGGCATCGAACTCCGTGCAGGAAGTCGCCGATATGGCGCTCGTCGCACAGATCGCGACGCTGGAATCGCGTATTCCGTTCATCCACTTCTTCGATGGTTTCCGCACTTCGCACGAAGTCGGCAAGATTCTCCCCATCAGCGACGAGACCATCCGCGCGCATGGTCAATGACAAATACATCATCCAGCTTCCGCAAGAACGCGCTCAGCCCCGATCGTCCGCTCCTTCGCGGCACCGCACAGAATCCTGACGTCTTCTTCCAGGCGCGCGAAGCCTGCAGCCCTTATCACGCTGCTGTCCCGGGAATCGTGCAGAACCGTCATGGACCGTTTCGCAGCACTGACTGGCCGCGCCTATCAAGCTGTTCGACTATTACGGCGCACCGGATGCAGAGCGCGTCATCATCCTCATGGGCTCCGGCGCTGAAGCTGCAGAAGAAGCCGTTGACCTGATGGTGAAACAGGGCGAGAAGATCGGACTGCTCAAGGTTCGCCTCTATCGGCCATTCGATGCCTCAGCCTTCATCAACGCGTTGCCGGCGACGGTCAAGTCCATCGCAGCTCTCGACCGCTGCAAGGAACCCGGCGGCGACCGGCGAGCCGCTCTATCAGGATGTCATTACTGCCCTCGCGAGAATGTCGACACGCTTCCCGTTTGCCCGATGCCGACCATTGTTGGAGGACGTTATGGCCTCTCTTCGAAGGAATTCACGCCGGCGATGGTCAAGGGCATCTTCGACGAGCTTAACAAGACTGCTCCGAAGAATCACTTCACCATTGGCATCGTCGACGACGTTTCGCACACCAGCCTCGACTACGATCCGACTTCTCTACCGAAGATCCGAAGACCGTTCGCGCACTGTTCTACGGGCTCGGCTCCGATGGCACGGTGGGCGCCAACAAGAACTCCATCAAGATCATCGGCGACGAGACGCCCAACTTCGCGCAGGGATACTTCGTCTACGACTCCAAGAAGTCCGGATCGATGACCACGTCGCACCTGCGCTTCGGTCCCAACCCGATCCGGTCAACTATCTGATTACCCGCGCCAGCTTTGTGGCCTGCCACAACTTCAGCTTCCTTGAGAAGATGAATGTGCTTGAGGCAGCCATGCCCGGCGCGGTCTTCCTGCTCAACTCGCCCTACTCCGCCGAAGAAGTCTGGGACAAGTTGCCCGAGTCGACGCAGGAAGAGATGCTGCGCAAGAAGATTGAGTTCTACGTCATCGACGGGTACACGGTGGCACGCGAAGCCGGTATGGGCACGCGCATCAACACCATCATGCAGACCTGCTTCTTCGCTATCAGTGGCGTTCTGCCTCGCGAAGAAGCCATCGCGCAGATCAAGAAGGCCATCAAGAAGACCTACGGCAAGCGCGGCGAAGCGGTCGTCCAAAAGAATTACGATGCAGTTGATGCGGCACTCGCGCATCTCCATAAGGTCGAATTGCCGACAGCCGCATCCTCCAGCTTCGATCTCATTCCGTCCATCTCCGGCAAGGCACCTGAATTCGTCCGCAACGTGCTCGGCGAAATCGCTGCCGGACGTGGCGATCTGCTTCCAGTCAGCGCAATTCCCGCGGGCGGCGCATTCCCAACCGGAACCGCGCAGTGGGAGAAGCGCAATATCGCGCAGTTTATCCCGGTGTGGGACAAGGACCTCTGCATCCAGTGTGGCAAGTGCGTCATGGTTTGCCCGCACGCTGTCATTCGCGCCAAGGTCTACTAGCCCCGACTCGGCGACAAGGCTCCTGCAACATTCAAGTGGGCCAAGCCGAAGTGGAAGGGCATGGAGAACGATCACTACACGCTGCAGGTTGCGCCGGAAGATTGCACCGGTTGCGCGGTTTGCGTGGATGTTTGCCCGGTGAAGAGCAAGAGCGACGCCAGCAAGAAGGCTATCAACATGGTGCCGCAGGCTCCGCTGCGCGAAGCCGAGCGCGACAACTGGGACTATTTCCTCGACCTGCCTGAAGTTGATCGCAACAGGCTTTCGCACTCGCAGGTAAAGGATGTGCAACTGCTGCAGCCGCTGTTTGAGTTCTCAGGCGCCTGCGCGGGTTGCGGCGAGACCGCCTACATCAAGCTGCTCACCCAGCTTTTCGGCGACCGCCTGCTACGTCGCCAACGCCACTGGCTGCTCCTCGATCTACGGCGGCAACCTGCCAACCACTCCATACAGCAAGAACGCGACAGGCCGCGGACCGACCGTGGGCCAACTCGCTCTTCGAAGATAACGCGGAATTCGGCTTCGGCATGCGCACCGCGCTCGATCAGCAAAAGGCATTTGCCGAGCCGCTTGTACGCGGCTTGCATACGACATTGGTGCCGAGCTTGTTGCTGATATCTGTCAACGCTAGCAGAAAACCGAAACCGAAATCAACGCACAGCGCAAGCGCGTGAGCAGCTTCTCTGAGCGAGCTCGCCGGCAACAATTCGTCAGATGCGCAAGAACCTGCTGGCGATTGCCGAAACATTGGTTCGCAAGAGCGTGTGGATTCTGGGCGGCGACGGCTGGGCTTTTGACATCGGCTTCGGCGGGCTCGATCATGTGCTCGGTTCCGGCAAGAACGTGAACGTGCTGGTGCTAGACACTGAGGTCTACTCGAATACCGGCGGCCAGATGTCCAAGGCCACGCCGCGCGGTGCGGTTGCAAAGTTTGCCGCTGCTGGAAAGCCGAAAGCAGAAAAGATCTGGCCATGGAAGCTGTAAGCTACGGCTCTGTCTATGTCGCACAGGTCGCGCTTGGCGGCAACGACAGCCATGTGGTCAAAGCTTTCCAGGAAGCCGAAGCACACGAAGGGCCGTCCATCATCATCGCCTACTCAAGCTGTATCGCTCATGGCTACGACCTGATCCACGGACTCGAGCAACAAAAGCTTGCAGTCCAATCTGGTTACTGGCCGCTGATGCGCTACAACCCATCGCTCCGCGAAGAAGGCAAGAATCCGTTCCAGCTCGATTCAAGGCGCCGTCGATTCGGCTTGAAGGAATATGCATACCGCGAAGCACGCTACACCATGCTCGCGCGCGGGAATCCCGGAAGTGGCTGCCACGCTGCTTGAAAGAAGCACAGGATGACGTAGAGCGCCAGTGGCGTGTCTACTCCCGCGGGCCGCCATGCCTGGCCGTGGCGAGACGCCGAACATCGCGCCCGCAGAAAAACCCGAAGAGAAACTGGCAGCCGCCGCCGCCGGAGGATGCAAATGATCGATGTGTCAATGCAAGTATCTCGGCCTGAAGCTGAATGGACCCATCGTGGTGTCATCCACGCCGCTCTCGGAGTCCATCGACAACATCCGTCACATGGAGGATGCGGGCGCATCAGCCGTTGTGCTTACATCTCTGTTTGAAGAGCAGCTCGCTCTGGAATCGCGTACGCTCGACGAGGATCTCTCGCGTGGAACGGACTCCTTCGCCGAGTCGCTGGGTTATCTGCCCGATCTTGACGACTACCGGATGACTCACGAGATCTATCTCGAGCACATCCGGCGCGCAGGAAGCGGTTGCCATCCCGATTATCGCGAGTCTCAATGGCGCAACCACCGGCGGGTGGGTGCGTTTCGCCAAGGAGTCGGAGCAGGCCGGCGCACGATGCCGTCGAACTCAACACCTATGCTCTGGCAACCGATCGCAGCCAGACTTCGTACGATTTGGAAACGCAATTGCTTGATCTGGTCGAGAGCGTCTGCCAGGCGGTTAAGGTTCCGGTATCGGTGAAGCTGTCGCAGTCGTTCACGAGCTTGCCGCATTTGGCTGCGCAACTTCGAAGACTCCGGCGCATCCGGTGTGGTTCTTTTCAACCGCTTCTATCAACCAGATTTCGATATCGAGGGACTTGAGGTGCGGCCGACGCTGCATTTCTCCACGCCTTCGGAGTTGCTGCCCCGCCTGCACTGGGCAGCGATTCTCTATCGGCCATCTCAACATCGACATCGCCATCACCGGCGGCGTGCATTCGGCTGAAGACGTGCATCAAGTGCATTATGGCCGGCGGCAATGCGCCATGATGTGCTCAGCGATTCATATCCACGGCATCGACCACATTGGCCGCGTCCTCTCCGACTGCGTACTGGCTCGAGAAGCGCGAATACTCATCGCTTTCCGAAACTCGCGGCTGCCTCAGCCGTCGCTCGGTCCCCGATATATCGCCGTTCGATCGCGGCAACTACATCAAGACACTCAGCTCTTATAGCCTGCGCCAGACGGTGGCAGCGTTTTGAAATAAGTGTGAAAGCCCGAAAGGGTTTTTCCTGGGGGCCAACGGCGACCGCACACTGCGTGCAGTCGCCGTTGGTTTTTTCTAAACCCTGCCTAGAGCGATTTCAGATACTCCACGAGGTCATGCTTCTCCTGGTCCGTCAGCCCAAGATTGAAGCGCTGGTCGTAGCTGTTCACAACATCCAGAAGTGTGTTGAACCGTCCATCGTGATAGAACCGGCCTTTGTTCTGCGGAGACATGAATAGACCGCGTTCGCGGACGAACACTCCCGCGAGATTCATAGTTTGATACGCATGACCCGGCGAGCGATCCGCTTCAAAGCTGTCAATCTTCATCTCCTCGGCACTGTGTTGGTTCCAGCCGGGCTCGGTCCACAACGGCTCGTGATGGCAGCTGTTGCAGTTCGCCTTTCCGCTGAACAGCTCATCTCCGCGAGCTGCGGACGCCTGGTCGAAATCAACGCCCGCGCGGGGCCGCAGGGCCGGCAATGCAAGTTGATAGAAGTGAAGTGCCGGAAGTTTCCCCGTGACTTGATCGCTGTCGGGATCCACTGATACATGGCCCAGTTTCGCTGCGGCAGCAATGGGGAACTGGTTGGCATCGTCGAGACGCTCGTCGAAAAACGTCCCGATTCCATGCAGTTCATTCACAGCCACAAACGCGTTCCAATAGGTCACCGTGCCCCAGCCTCCGGTCCACGTATGCAGGTTGTGGCCCGGCAGCCCATACGCGTTGGGAAGCAATGTCGCCCCGGAGATATTCGTCCCGGTGACCGCACCGTTTGTCGTTTGCTGCGGATTGAACGCCTTACCATCGAGGAACAGTTCCGCATCAAACTTGCCCGGTCCCCACGACTTCAGGACATTTCGAACATCCTGTGCGGTGAGGGAAGCATCCTGAGGAGCCAGATGGAGAAGATCGACGACTGGCTGCAGGTTTGGTGCCGCGGCTAGAATCGCGCCTACATTCAGATCGCGATTGGCCAGGCCATCAATTCGTCTGCCGATGCCGGGGGCGACGGAGTTGTCCACGGTCGAATGGCAGAGCGCACAGGTGAATCCAACCTTCGAAAGCGTATTTCCGTTGAATGTGCCGACGACTCCCACCACGGCATTCTGCTTGATGAGCGCAAGCGTGACCGCGGGATCGTTGAGATTGACGTTGCCGCGCTTTATCGCCTCAATGACCGCAGGTGAGAGCGCTTCTGCGTCCACCTTCAATCCCAGCGCGAGCGCTGCCTGCGGAGAAAGCGTGCTGACCGCTTGCTGCATCTGAAGCGCGCCAGTCCAGAACGCTTCATCTCCAAATGTATCGAACCGGAAGATATGCCGGCCCTCATCAATCAATTGCTTTGCGTTCTCTTCCGCGTTGTTGGGTGATTGGGCCCTGTTGTGCATTGCAGGCGTCTGGTTGATTGCTGCAATCAGCAAGAACACCGCCGGCAAGATGAAGAGCGTAGCGACACTTCGCTTCATGGTCTACCTCCTTTTATGGGCGCACAGGGGACACTTGCGCGATGCGCGCGGGACCAGATCGAAAGGTCTTTCCGGGTGAGATGTGGCCTTCACACGATTTCCTAATGAACGGCGACAAGCTAGAGAAAGCGGCGCGAGGTCAAGTAGCCTAACTCCTGTTCAACAGAGCGTCGAAGTGGCGATCGGTTACAAGTTTTCCGCTTTCAACGAATGCATTCGAACCCCAGTCGTTCGGAAGCCCGTCTCGGCCTGTTGGAAAATAGGATGTAAGTTATTTGTTGCGAGGGTTTTGCAGCGCAATCCCGATTTCTAACCTGTCGAATCTGACTAGCGGAGTCCGGCAGCTTATCATTCGTGTGAAACTCTCGTGAGGCGCAAATGATCTTGAAACGTTTGTCCGGTGGAATCTGCTCCGCAGTCATTGCTTTCAGTGCTGTATGTTCTGCGCAGGCCCCTGCAAAATACGAACCCACGCTCGAATCTCTCGACCGCCATCCGCTGCCGCAGTGGTACGCAGGCGCGAAGCTCGGCATCTTCATCCATTGGGGCCTGTATTCAGTGCCGGGCTGGGCTCCGCTCACGCATCCCGACCACGATTTTTCGTCGAACGACTACATCAAGTACAACCCTTACGCGGAGTGGTACCTGAACACTATGCGCATCGACGGATCACCGACCCAGGCCTACCACAGGGAGCATTACGGCGAGCAAGGCTATTACGGGTTCGCGCCAACCTTCAATAGTGAATCGAAAAAATGGGATCCCGATAAGATGGCCGCAGTCTTCCACGATGCCGGAGCTCGCTACGTTGTCCTCACCAGTAAGCATCACGAAGGCTTCACGCTCTGGCCCAGCACCACGCCGAATCCAACTCCAAGCCTGAAGCCGAACCAACTGCACGCCGAGCGCGATATTGTCGGCGAGCTGACGACCGCGGTTCAAAAGCAGGGACTGAAAATGGGCCTCTACTATTCCGGCGGATATGACTGGACCTTCAACACCGGTCCAATCCAGGTAAATGCCGACTACGACGCCGTAAAACCGCAGAGCGATGCCTATGGCAAATACGCGTTTGCGCAGATTCACGAGCTGATCGATCGATACCATCCTGCGATTCTGTGGAACGACATCGATTGGCCGAAGACTGGCAACGCCCTCCAGGTTGAGGCCGACTACTACAACGCCATGCCTGACGGCGTCATCGACGACCGCTTCGGAATCAAGCACTCCGACTTCACCTCGCCCGAATACGAGAAGAAGGATCAGATCAGCGAGAAGAAGTGGGAAGAGTGCCGCGGCCTCGGCCGCTCCTTCGGCTACAACCGTGCCGAGGGTGAGAAAGAAACCATCGCTTCCGGCGAACTGATTGCTCTGCTCGTCGATATCGTCAGCAAGAACGGCAACCTCCTGCTGGACGTAGGGCCCGAAGCGGACGGTACTATTCCGCCCGTCCAGATGGAGCGGCTCCAGGCCCTCGGCGCTTGGCTCAAGCAGAACGGCGAAGCGATCTACGACACAACTCCGTGGACCAAAGCAGCAGGGAAGTCGGCTGAGGGCGACGATCTGCGTTTTACGAAGAAAGGCGATGACCTCTATGTGACCGTTCTCGGCAAGCCAAAAGCGCAAACGATCACGATCACCGACCTTCCGGTGAAAGATGGAGTAGCGATCAATCAGCTCGGAAGCAATGACGACCTCGGCGCGAAAGGTCAAACCGATGGGATGCGTATTGTGCTCCATGCACCGCTGAAAGGCGATTACGCGTACTCATTCAGGCTGGCAGGCTACCTGCACTAATTCGAATCAGCCGAGGAGCTGACCCACGGTAAGCTCAAGCAGCTCCTCCGCGTCGGGAAGTGAGTCGCGGACAGCGAGGCTGAGGCCTTCACCCAGTTCGATGCTCCCCGCGCCTACCGTGAGCAAGCAGGCTCTACGAGGCTGCATTCCATACAGGTCCTGCGCAACGCGGAGCAGTTCCGCGGCTCCGAGGTGATGGGTAACCAGGCCTGGCTTCAACGAGGCAGCGCTTAGCTCACGCAATATGATCTGACCGGGAGCTTGATCCAGTGCGCAGTCCACAAAGATCACCGTTTCGGCTGCGGCAATTTCTTCCGCCATATCCGGGGTCCACTGGTGATCGCAGAGCACGCGCACACGAGCATCGCCGCGCCAGCGCTCTTCGGCCCACTGGGCAAGAAAAGGCCCGACGCCATCATCTTCGCGCATCGTATTCCCACAAGCGAGGATGAGACATCGGGCCGTCAAAGTCATGCTGTCATCGTACTCAGCGAATGACTCGATCGACAACTTCACCGTCCGCTGATATGAGCGTCATCGCCAGCGGCATTTGTCCAAAAGCGTGTGTGGAGCAGCTCAGGCAAGGATCGAAGGTGCGAATAACGGCTTCGACGCGGTTCAGTGCGCCTTCGCTGAACTTGCCGTCTTTTACGTAGCACTTCGCCGCCTGAAGAACGCCCTTGTTCATCGCATTGTTGTTGTGGCCGGTGGCGACGACAAGATTGGCCCAGGTAATCTTGCCATTCTCGTCCACTCTGTAGTGATGGCTGAGCGTGCCGCGAGGTGCCTCGATCTGCCCTGCGCCATCCAGACGATTGACGCCTGCAGTTGCGCGCACGTGCTTGTCGAGAATTTGCGGATCGGCAAGAATCTGCTCGATCTTCTCAATACCGTAAAGCGCCTCCACCAGCCGCGCATGGTGATAGAAGAACGAGCTCTCCACCGGTCCCGCAGCCAGTTGCTTGAACTCGGCCAATTCGAGATCGGCTTTCGGCGTTCCCATCTGCTTGACGATATTGAGCCGCGCCAGCGGTCCGACGCGATAGCTGCCCTCTGGATAGCCGAGTGGCTTGTAGTAGACAAACTTGGTGTAGCTGTAATCCTCCACAGCTTCGCCAATCACCTCGGTGAAGCGCTGAGCAGTAATGCCATCTTCAATGGTGTCGCCTTTCGGCCCGATCAGCCGAAGTGCGCCGTCGTTGAACTCAATCGACTCGTCTTCGTTGATCAGTCCGAGGTAGTTCGACGGGAAGTTGGCGAAGACCGAGATCTCCTGCTGGAAGCGGTCGGCAATCTGCTTGTAAGCCGCGAGCGCCAGGCTGACATTCGCGTAAGCCTCAGGAAGCATGGCGAGCATCTCGTCTCGCTTGGCTGCGCTGAGAGGCTCGGTTACGCCACCGGGTACAACCCAGCCGGTATGAATGCGCTTTGTGCCCAGCAACTCGATGACGTGCTGGCCAAAGCGGCGTAATCCTATTCCGGCGCGGCCCAGTTCGGGCCTTGCCGCCGCGACACCGAAGATGTGGCGCTGCGCGGGGTCCGACTCCATGCCGAGCAGCAGGTCGGGAGAAGACAGATGAAAGAAGCTGAGCGCATGCGATTGGACCATTTGTGCCAGGTTCAGCACACGGCGCAGCTGCGCAGCCGTATGCGGAATGCGAACCGACATAATCGCCTCGCAGGCCTTCGCTGAGGCCAGCAGGTGAGAGACGGGGCAGATGCCGCAGATGCGTGCCGTCAGAGCCGGCATTTCATAGAACGGGCGGCCTTCAGAGAACTTCTCGAAGCCGCGCACCTGGGTTACGTGAAAGTGCGCGTTTTCCACCTCGCCCTGCGCGTTCAGCTGGATGGTGATCTTGCCGTGTCCTTCGAGGCGTGTTACGGGATCGATCGTGATGGTCTGGCTCATGATCAGGCTCCAAAGCGGGTGAGGGCCGGAATGTCCAGCGGCTCGCCGGTGATGAGCGCCGTCAGCGCTGTGTGGAATGTGTCTGCGGAAGGCGGGCAGCCGGGAAGAAATACATCCACCTTCACAAATTCATGGATAGGCCGAACGACTTTGAGAAGCTTCGGAACGACGACGCACGGAATCTGCTGCTGGATCGTGGCATTCTCGAAGTAGGCGCGTTCGAGGATTGCCTGCGGACCGATCGGGTTGCGCATGGACGGAACGTTGCCCGTGATGGCGCAGTCTCCCATGGCAACCAGCATCTTTGAGTGGGCGCGTATCTTCATGATCTTCTTTTCGTCGTCGACCGAGGCGACCGCGCCCTCAACCAGTGCGATATCCACGCTGTCAGGAAACTCCTTGGTGTCCACGATGGGGCTGTAGACCACGTCCACAAGGCTCGCGAGTTCGAGGAGCCGTTCATCCATGTCGAGGAACGACATGTGGCAGCCGGAACATCCGTCCAGCCATACTGTTGCCAGTCTCAGTTTGCTCATTGCGCTTCCCTCATGAGGTTCAGGTAAGGCAGAAAATCGGGATATTTGGGGTGATCGGAGCCGATCTTGCTCTTGTCGAACAAGGCTCCGGTGGGGCATACCTGCACGCATTTGCCGCACCGCGTGCAACTCGATTTGCCCCAGTCCTCGTGAAGATCCGTAATTACGATGGAGTTGATTCCACGGCCCATTACATCCCACACGTGCGCGCCTTCAACTTCGGAACAGACGCGAACGCAGCGGGTGCAAAGAATGCAGCGATTGTGATCGACTGTGAAGCGCTCGTGCGATGCGTCGACCGTAAGTTCCGGATTGCGATAAGGAAGCCGAACATGCGTCAGGCCTTGTTCCTGCGCCATCGACTGCAGGTCGCAATGTCCATTCGACACGCAGACTGAGCAGATGTGATTGCGCTCGGCAAAAAGCAACTCTAAGATAGTGCGGCGGTGTTTCCGCAAGCGCTCCGTATCGGTGCTGACCTCCATGCCCTCAAAAACGCTGGTTACGCAGGCCGGAAACAGCTTGTTGTTACCTTTGATCTCAACCACGCACAAGCGGCATGCGCCTACGTCGGTAAGGCCGTCAAGGTGGCAGAGCGTTGGAATGTGGATGTCATTCTCTTTCGCCACTTCCAGGATGGTCTGCCCAGCGCGTGCGCTCACTTCCTGTCCGTCGATTTGCAGTGTTTTTACGCCAACACTCTCGGTCATGCCAACACCTCCGCGGGAGCTTCAACACCCGTAGTTGCTCCAGCAATGTTGCAGACGCCGGCCGGACAACGTTTGTGCACGATGTGTTCGATGTACTCGTTCTTGAAGTAGCGCAAGGTACTCAATACCGGGTTTGGCGCCGTCTGTCCGAGGCCGCAAAGGCTTGTTTCCTTCACGGTGGCACACAGATCGACCAGGAGTTCAAGGTCGGCCATGGTGCCCGTGCCTTCGCAGATGCGCGTCAGCAGAGTATGCATCTGCGCGGTGCCTGCGCGGCATGGAATGCACTTGCCGCACGACTCCGTCATGCAGAACTCGATAAAGAAGCGCGCGACGTTGACCATGCACGAGGTATCGTCCATCACGATCATGCCGCCGGAGCCCATGATGGAACCGACCATGACCAGCGCGTCGTAGCTCACGCCGATATCCAGCATCTCCGCCGGAAGACATCCGCCAGAAGGGCCGCCTGTCTGCACGGCCTTGAACGTATGTCCGTCCGGAACGCCGCCACCGATGACTTCAATAATCTCGCGCAGCTTGATGCCCATGGGCACTTCGACCAGGCCGGTGTTGGTAATTTTGCCGGTGAGCGCGAAGACCTTGGTGCCCTTGCTACGGGCTGAGCCCATGCTTGCGAACCACTTTCCGCCATTCCGGATAATGGGCGCGATGTTCGCGAAGGTCTCCACGTTGTTGATCAGTGTGGGACGGCCCCACAGGCCGCTTACTGCCGGATACGGCGGCCTCGGCTTGGGCGTGCCGCGCTTGCCTTCGATCGATGCGATGAGCGCAGTTTCTTCGCCGCAGACAAAAGCCCCGGCGCCAAGACGAATTTCCACGTCGAAGTTGAATGCTGTGTTGCCGATGTTGTTGCCCAGCAGTCCGCGCCGGCGAGCATCGCGCAACGCGTTGGTCAAGCGGGCAACTGCAAGGGGATATTCCGCGCGTACGTAGATGTATCCCTTGCTGGCCCCGACCGCATACGCCGCGATGGCCATGCCTTCAATAACCCGCTGCGGATCGCTTTCGAGAACGCTGCGATCCATGAATGCGCCGGGGTCGCCCTCGTCGCCATTGCAGATCACGTACTTCAGTCGCCGGATGCCTTGGCAACGGTGCCCCACTTCAAACCTGTTGGATAACCGCCGCCGCCACGTCCGCGAAGGCCGCTCGCGGTGATCTGGTGGATGACCCCGTTTGGCGTCATGTCAGTAACCGCGGTCATCAGGGCGCGGTAGCCGTCGCGGGCGATGTAGTCGTCGATCTTTTCCGGATCAATCTGACCGGAATTTTCCAACACAACGTGAACCTGCTGGTCAAAGTGGTCGCGCAGGTTGCACTGCAATTCGGCAACCGGTTTCCCGCCAAGACTGCCAATCACGGCTTCTGCATTCTCCGCCTTGACATGCTGGTAGAGTGTCTCTTCGGGATCAACCAGAACCAGCGGCCCAGCGGCGCAGAGGCCCATGCAGCCGGTGCGCCGCACCAGGGCTCTTTTGCCAGACGCTTCAACCGCGCTGGTCAAAGCATCCTTCAGCTTGTCGGAGTGCTGGCTCAGACAGCCTGTGCCCATGCAGACATTGATTTCGTTGTCGAACTTTGCATTTTCCGTGCGAACGGATTCAGCGATCTGATCAAGCTCTTCCAGTGTCATTCGACCGCCCACCTTTCCAGTTGCCCGAGCATGTCGTCGCCGCTCATCTGGCCTTGCAACTCGCCGTCGGTAAGAACCACGGGTGCGCGTCCGCAGGCGCCTACGCAACGAGCCGTCATCAGGCTGATCTTGCCGTCCGTTGTTGTCTGGCCTTGCGGAATGCCCAGGCGCTTTTCAGCCGAGGCCACCAGCTTGTCTGTGCCCTTGATGTAGCAGGCCGTTCCAGTGCAGATGGTCATCGTGTGCTTGCCGGGTGGCTTCAGGCTGAAGTAGTGGTAGAAAGTCACCACTCCGTAGGCCTGGCTCAACGGCACGCGCAACGACTTTGCGACGAAAGTGATGGCATCGTCGTCGAGGTATCCGAATGCGGATTGTACGGTGTGCAGCGTTTCGATCAGCGCGTGACGGGCAAAACCATTCTTGCGCATGGTGCCGTTCACGATTTTCCAGCGTTTGTCGTCGCTTGGGAGCGGCGGTGGTGTGAATGCGGGCACAATCCCTCCAGACATTGATTGCGAAGTACTTATCTCATTTACGCTCCGCTCTCTGTCTGGTGCTGTTTTACCTTGCTGAGCATACGATTGACCGTGACCACGGTCACGCCGGTCTGAGACCGTTCCACAGGCCGAAACGTGGCGGTGAGAAGCAGTCCCGAATCAGGAATTTGAAAGGGAATACAGAGTCAGCCCAGCGACGGAAGCCGGTCGGAAATTCCGAAGAGGAAGATCAATCCAATGGCGCAGCTATACACGGCGCCGGTCCAGGCAATCACGTGATAGAAGCGCGGGTGGTGTCCCCCGGCTGTGAAGGCCCCACCAAGGGATGCCGTCATCAGCGCATTCATCGCCACTAGTCCAACGGCGAAAGCACCGAGGCCGAGCATGCCTCGCGAAGTTCCGCCAAGATTTGCCGTCAGAAAGAACAACGCAAGCTGGCTTGGCGTCTCGGCGCCCACTCCGTGCAGGATCCCGATCAGAAATACCGACTTGCCGTTGTACATCCACTGAAACCGCTCAGGCTTCGGGGCTGTCGGAACCCAGATGCGACGCACGCGCCAGGCGATCCACAACATGCCATTGATGGCGATGGCCAACCGGCTCTCAATGCGACTGTGCCGGTGACCATGCGCGTCCTTGCGCAGAATGCCGGCTACGACTCCGATGCCCAGCACGATCAGCGTCAATCCGATCAGCCGCTCTGTCCAATGATCCAGGCTTTCGGGCAGTCCCAGGTGCAACTGCAACACTGCGATACCGAGCACCACCACAGTGAATGCGTGACCGAGCGCGTACGTCATTCCCAGCCGCAGTCCGCTGCGCCAGTTTTTCTGGACAGCAGTGATGTCTGAAATTGCGGCCAGATGGTCGTAGTCGAAGCCGTGCTTGAGCCCCAGCACAAGGCAAGAGCCAAGGGCGGCCATCAATTTCCAGTCGCTCCAGATCGATGTCACAGGTGCTTAGTATAGTGCAGGTTTGGTACGGCTTGCGTGTTCATTCGTCACCGGATTTCAGCGTTCCCGGTAGGCAAGGACGGACCGGCAACTCACCGAGCCAGACACACTTAACCGCCCCTTACCAGGTCCACCTGGTAGTTGGTGTAGTCGATTTTAACTACCGTCTGGCCCAGCAACGAACTGGCGGAGATTGCCTGAGCGTGGACTGCCATCGGCAGCCCACTCACCTCGTCATACTGGCGGGTGACCTCCGCGGCGCTTGCCAGAAAGAAGGCGCTCTTGGACGCACGTCCCTTCAGTAGCACAATCGAGAAGTCTCGCGCATCCACCCAAACCTTTCCCTTGATGAGAAACTGGCTCGCGCGCCTTGGAGTGATTTCCAGAACCAGGCAATCCCGCCCATTGATTTGTTCACGCGCGCTGGCATCCAGCGTTATCTCATAATTGGCGCTGTTGATCAGCGCTGAGTCCACATTGACAGGCAAGCTCATGTGTTTTTCGTTGCTCAATAGTGTAGAGAGCACCTCGTTCCGCCAAAAGGCGGAGCCACTCTGCGAGAGGATCTCGTAGCTTTTGCCTTGCTGCTTGCGATAAGTGGTCTTCACCAACATTTCTGAAGTCGGGTGCGTCTCGTCTTTGCCGCGAAACACCGCATAGTGTTCGGTGACGGTGTATGCCGCCAAATGGTCGATCCTGTTCTTCACCGAGGCATCAACGCCATGAACAATGGTCGAGATATCCAGTGGCTGTTGGGCCTTCAGACCCACAGCGAGCAGTGGAGCAATCAAGATGACCCGCAGATGCCTGGCGAGTGGAATCCGTCCCCGTTCAATCATGATCCGATTCTTTCATGCGAGATTCCGATTCATCGACGGCTGGCATTATGGCCGCCCAAATCGCTTCTTGTTTGACAGAAGCTCCGACTTGTCCTCAAAACAAAGCGAGCACCCGGACGACACTCCGGATGCTCGCTGTCTTTCGCAACACACTCAATTTAGCGCGAGGCTGCCGCCTGAACACGAGCGCTACGCACCGCGGCAAGAAATGCATGCGCCTGCGGCGGAGGAGGAACAGATCCGGTCAGAACTGTGCGGAACGTGACATCCGGTCCATAAACGGTTCTCATGGAATCATGATCAGATCGAACATCCGCCCCGGTCAAAGTCAGGCCGGCAAACGCGCCCTTGGCGCGCGAGTAGGTCAGGATTTCGTCATTCATCTTCCAGTCGGTGCCGGCAGAAGCATGACGTCCCACGGGTCCGGCTGCCGCTGAGGCATCCGCACCCAACTGGAACTTGCTGGAAAGCAGGTGCTTCATGCCTTGCTCGTTCTGGATAATCATCACGAGGTCCACACCTTCGACGCCGATCTGCAGACCCCAGCTACCGCCGGTGATCGCAAAGAACGCCGGCGCGCTCCAGCCACTGCTGGTACGGCAGGTTGCCACGCCGCGGCCGCCCTGGGCTCCAAACACGAATCCGCCCTTGATCATGTGCGGTACAACAGCTACGCATTTCGCGTGGTCCATTACTTCTTCAGGAATGCCCTTGTCGGGGGCTGCCATTACCGCGTGCAACACCGCAGCCGCTTTGTCCAGTCTTTCCGTAGTATCTTGTTTATCTTGATCTGCCCAGCTGATGGTCGCGAGGCTTGCAACGGCAAGTGCCAACATTATCTTTTTCATAGGATTCACCTTTCGCATTTACCTGCGGGGCACCATTGAACGGCCCTTCGGGAGTGGATAGGAAACTATCTTCAATATTCCTTGCGTCGCGCAAAGAAGCGGATCGGTGTTCATCCACCTATCCGCTATCAGATTTGAGCGAGCTGTAAATATTTTGGTTGCCCTATGTGGCAATTCCCGTCGTTGATTTAGGCCAAGTTTCGATAGGGCTTTGATTTGCGTTTCGTCTATCCTTGAATCTGAGGCACAACCTTTTGACCTTCGCCGCATCGTCACAGCAAGAAACCGATGCCACTGTTCAGCGGAAAAGTATCCGGGTATGCGGAGTTGTTCAGGGGGTGGGCTTTCGCCCCTTCGTTTACCGCCTCGCGAGTGAAGGGAATCTAGCCGGCTTCATCGGCAACGATACCGACGGAGTGATCATCGAGCTCGAAGGGCCGGCAGCCCGCATTCAGGCCTTTCTCGTCCGCCTCACGTCAGAGATTCCCCCGCTGGCACGCATCGATTCCGTCGCCACCCGACGACCTCGATCCCACAGGTCAAACCGGATTCAGCATCGTGGCCAGCGAGGTGCTGGGCCGCGTCAGTACCGGCATCCCTGCCGACGCGGCAACCTGCGCAGACTGCTTGCATGAACTGCTCGATCCCGCCGACCGCCGCTTCCGGTATCCCTTCCTGAACTGCACCAACTGCGGGCCACGCTATACCATCACGCGCCGCATCCCCTACGACCGCCCGCAAACTTCAATGGCGCAGTTTCCCATGTGCCCCGAATGCCAGGCAGAATACGACGACCCCCTTAATCGTCGTTTTCATGCTCAACCAAACGCTTGCTGGCGGTGCGGTCCGCGCGTGTGGCTGGAATCTCCCGAAGGCGCAGCTATCGAGAGCGACGACCCGGTGTCGGACACCATCGAACGACTCCTACGCGGCGAGGTCATGGCCATCAAGGGCGTCGGCGGTTTTCACCTCAGCGTGGATGCAACCAGCGAAAAAGCTGTCATGCGTCTGAGGGAGCGCAAGCACCGCTACGGCAAGCCTCTCGCGATTATGGTGCGCGACATCGAGGCGGTGCGGACCCTCTGTGACCTGACTGCGGAGGAAGAAACTCTGCTGCAGACGCCTGCGCGTCCCATCGTTCTGGGCCATGCCCGTAGATACAACGGAATCGCTGCCTCAGTCGCCCCCGGCATTCCATGGCTTGGCATCTTCCTGCCCTACGCTCCGCTTCAGCACCTGCTCTTCGCCGATCCGCGCGTGAAGGCACTTGTGATGACGTCGGCGAACCTGAGCGAAGAGCCGATCGCCATCGACAATGACGAAGCTCGCAGCCGGTTGGCCAACATTGCTGATACCTTCCTGATGCACGATCGCGAGATTCTCCAGCGCTGCGACGATTCTGTTGCCGCTCTCGTCGACGGTAAACCGCAAATCATCCGACGCGCCCGGGGATTCGTCCCACTTGCCATTCCGCTGCCGCTCGACTCCCGGCCGCTGCTGGCTGTCGGAGGGCACTTGAAAAACGTCCTCGCCCTCGCCCGCGGCAAATTCGCCTACCAGAGTCAGCACATCGGCGATCTTGAGAACGCCACGAGTCTTCAGTTCTTCGAAGAATGCCTGCGCCACCTGATGAACACCTTCGAGATCGAGCCGCAAACCGTCGTGCATGATCTGCATCCTGGATACATGTCTACTGGCTGGGCGAAGCAGTGGGCCGGCGATCGCAATCTGCGGCTTATCGCAGTGCAGCATCATCATGCACACATAGCCGCCTGCATGGCCGAACACGCGCTCCGCGGCCCGGTCATTGGCTTATCACTCGACGGAACGGGCTACGGCACGGATGGCCGCATATGGGGCGGGGAAGTGCTGATCTGCCGACTCTCCGGCCCCGATCCTGCAAGCTTCGAACGCTTCGCGCACCTCGACTACGTCCCGATGCCCGGCGGTGAAGCAGCCATTCGGGAACCCTGGCGCATGGCTTTCGGTCATCTCATCGCTGCCGATTTCTCTGAGGAGGAAGCAAGGGAACTCGTGGGAGCGACCGAACAGGAGTCGCGCGTTATGAGCCGCATGATCGAACGCCAGATAAATGCGCCTCTCACCTCCAGCCTCGGCCGCCTGTTCGATGCCGCTGCCGGCGTGATCCTGAGTCGGCGCAAGGTGGATTACGAGGCGCAGGCTGCCATTGAACTGGAAGGCATCGCCATCGATGAATCCGACCAGCCGGGACGAGTGGAATACGTACCGGAGTTGTGTGATTCCGAAACGGGCGACGATGGACCAAGCGTGCTGAAGATTGGCAATCTCTGGCGGGCGATTGTAGATGATCTTAGGCGTGGGCGTGCCCAAGCAGAAGATTGCTGCGCAGTTCCACGCGGGTATTGCCCAAGGCTTCATAGCGGCGGCTGCAACCGCCCGCGAGAAGACCGGAATTAATGAAGTGGCTATGAGCGGCGGCTGTATGCACAATCGTCGCCTCGTCCGCCTCCTCCGCTCCGGCCTTGAAGAAAAGGGATTCAGGATCTTCCAGCACATCCGTGTGAGCCCCGGCGACGGAGGTCTCAGCTACGGTCAGGCTGCCGTGGCCGCCGCGATCCTGTACAGTGAATCTACCCGTTGAAGAATTCCCATTAAACATATCCGAGGATTGAACGCATGACGATTCGCGGAATTATCTGGACGATCCTTTTGGCACTGGCCGGGATCCTCAGCGCCGGTGTAACACTCATTGGAATCCGCCGCTCCTTTGGCGTTGATTTGCGCCAGGATACGCTGCTAAGCCTTCTATATTGCGGCCTACCAGTTCTCTGTTTTCCGGTATTCCTGCTGGTAAAGCCATCGCGCCGCGCTGCCGTGTTGCTTTCGCTGATGGCCCTCACGTACCTCGGAGCCTACTCCGCCCTCAACTGGCGCACGTGTTCGGAGCTGGGCTATTGCCAGAGTCTGCTCGCAACCATTTTTCAGACATTGAGCACCAATATCGTGCTGGCATTCTTCGGGGTCGTCATTCTCACGTTGCTTGCGCAACTGGCTGACGACCAGTCATCGCTCTGGCGCCCGAGGTAATTATCCTGAAAGCTTCACGAGTTGCTCGGCCTCGATCTTCGGGCCCAGAATCGAGATGCGCGGAATGCGCCCGCGCACCATGGCCACTTCGTCGCAACGGTGCAGTCGCGGGCATATCTGGCAATCCTTGAAAATCTTGTCGGGAAGTTCGGCCTTGTCTTCAACCGTCCGAAATCCGTACTTGAAGAAGAAGTCCGGAATGCGCGTGAACAGGCATACCGATTGAATGCCGTGTTCCTCCGCCTCTTCAATCAGCGCCCCCAGAATGCGTCCGCCGGCGCCCTGGCCCTTTGCTTCAGGCTTCACTACGATCGATCGCACTTCGCACAGATGCGGCCCATAGAAGTGCAAGCGCCCCGCAGCCGAAAAAGACGCCACCGTCCGATTCCGCCACCGTGAAGTCGCGAATGTTTTCGCAGATCTCCGCGAACGAGCGCTTCAGCAGCGTGCCGTCGCCCGAAAGCGAATTCACCAGGTCATAGACGTTTGAGGCATCCTGCAGCAGATGCCTTACGCACCTGCATGAACCACCTCCGGTGCGCCTGATTGTCAGCGCAGCAACGCGTCTTTGCCGCCCTGTCGAGCAGCGCGTGCCTTCACCCGCCGCGTGCGGTCCCGCCGATCACGTCGTGGCAATCGAGGGTCGCCTTGCAAAGTTACGGCAGTATAAAAGTCCTCGCCGAATTCGATGCCGAACTGGCGCAATTCATCGAGCGTCAGCTCACCGAGTTCGACGCCTTTCTCAAGCGCATAGCGAACCGCGTTGCCGATCTTTTCGTGTGCCGTGCGGAAGGGAACTCCCTTGTGCACGAGATATGTCGCCGCGGCCATCGCGTTCAGATAGCCCGTCTGCGCAGCCTCGCGCATGCGGGCCAAGTTGAATTCGAGCGCAGCAGTGAAACGCGCCACCAGCGCCAGCATCGGCGCAACGAAATCCACCTGAAAATGCCGGTTCCTGCGTTTCCTGCATATCCTTGTTGTAGGCCAGCGGCAATGCCCTTCAACTGCAGTGTAACCGCTTCTGCGGCGCCGTGAATGCGACCCACCTTCGCGCGCAACAACTCCGTCAGGTCAGGATTCTTCTTCTGCGGCATTGCGCTCGATCCCGTCGAAAATGCTTCAGGCAGCACAACAAATCCAAACTCCGCAGTCGCAAACAGCGTTATCTCTTCGGCAAACCGGCTCAGGTGCAGGCCCACAAACGTCAGCGCCTGCAGATATTCGAGAATGAAGTCGCGGTCGCTGGTTGCATCCATGGAGTTGGCTGTCGGAGCAGTGAATCCCAAGCTCCTGCGCGGCGATCGTCCGATCCAGCTCGAGCGTTGCCCCGGCCACCGCCCCAGAACCCAGCGGGCAATAATTGAGCCGCGCCGCACAATCGCGCAGCCGGGCGGCATCACGCAGAATCATCTCAACATACGCCAGCATCCAGTGCGCAACCAGCACCGGCTCGGCACGCTGCAAATGCGTATAGCTCGGCATCACTGCATCACCGCGTTGCGCGCGCTTTCGCGAGCAGCGCTCCCGACCATTGCAGCCAGCCCGTCAATGACTGACTCGATTTGCGTCGCGCACATATAGCCGCAAGTCTGTCGCGATCTGTTCGTTGCGGCTGCGGCCGGTGTGCAGCTTCAGCCCCAGAGCGTCCGATCCGCTCAACGAGCTACAGCTCGACAAAATGATGGATGTCTTCCGCCGTTGCATGGTCGCGCACTTCTGCTTTGCCGTCGTCGGAATTGTGCTGCCGCGGCAACTGCGTCCAGCGCTGAGCGCAGCTCCTTTAATTCAGCTGTGGTCAGCACACCCGCCGCCGCAAGCGCGGAAGCGTGCGCCTTGCTGGCGGCGACCTCGTGATTCAGCAGGCGCCAGTCAAAGCACAATTGATCGCTGCCACTGCTCGAACTCGCTATCAAGCGGCTCACGAAAGCGGCCTGACCACATCTTCACGGAATGTTGTTCGTTCGACATTGTTTGAGGCGTACCTCACGCTATTTCTTGTCTTTGGCACTGCTCAACATGGGCATTTCGTTGCCTTTGCTGAGCGTGAGCAAGCCGGTTGCGGCATAGGTGAGGAGCTTATCGCGGGTATCGGTGATATCGAGATTGCGCATGGTGAGTTGACCGATGCGATCTCGCGGAGAGAATACGGATTCAGTCTTCTCCATGCTAAGGCGCTCGGGATGAAATGTGAGGTTAGGCGATTCGGTGTTGAGAATCGAGTAGTCGTTGCCGCGACGAAGTTCAAGCGTCACTTCGCCGGTGACGGGCTTAGCGACCCAGCGCTGAGCAGATTCACGCAGCATGATGGCCTGCGGATCGAACCAGCGGCCCTGATAGAGCAGGCGGCCGAGTTTGCGGCCATTCTCGCGGTACTGCTCGATGGTGTCTTCGTTGTGAATTCCGGTAATGAGACGCTCGTAAGCGATGATACAGCAAAGCAAGCCCGGGAGCCTCGTAGATGCCGCGGCTCTTGGCCTCGATGATGCGGTTCTCAATCTGGTCGGACATCGCCGAGACCGTGGCGACCGCCGATGCGGTTCGCTTCAAGCAGCAGTTCGACGGGATCATCGAATTGCTTGGCCATTGAGAGCCACCGGAAACCCTCTTCAAAACGGACCGTAATCTCTTCGCGAGCGATCTCGACGTCGTCGCGCCAGAAGGCCGTGCCCATGATCGGAACGACGATCCTGATCGGACGAAGAAAGATGTTCCAGGTCCTTTGCTTCGTGTGTTGCGCCCAGCAATGTTGGAGTCGGTGGAGTATGCCTTTTCTGCAGACATCTTGTAGGCGAAGCCGGAGCGCTGCATGAAAGTCGGACATTTCAGCGCGGCCGCCCAAGCTCGTCGATGAATGCGGCGTCGAGCCAGGGCTTGTAGATCTTGAGGCTGGGATTGACCAGCAGGCCGTAGCGATAGAAGCGCTCGATGTCGTTCCCTTTGAAGGTGGAGCCATCGCCCCAGATGTTGACGTCGTCCTCCTTCATGGCGGCGACCAGCATAGTGCCGGTGACGGCGCGGCCGATCGGCGTGGTGTTGAAGTAGGTACCCCGGCAGTGCTGATGTGGAAGGCGCCGGCCTGCAGCGCAGCAATTCCTTCGCGGACAAGCGGGCCGCGGCAGTCGATCAGGCGGGCTTTTTCGGCGCCGTATTCAGAGCGCAGCGCGGGGAATGGCATCGTAGTCGGTTTCGTCAGGCTGGCCGAGATTTGCTGTATACGCGTAAGGGAAGCGCACCCTTCTGCTTCATCCAGTGCAGAGCAGCGGAGGTGTCGAGCCCGCCGGAGAAGGCAATGCCGACCTTCTCGCCGATGGGCAAAGATTCGAGAATTACAGACATGCTTGCGAATCCTCTTTTAAAGCTTCCAACTCAGCTTAAGCCAATGGCTAGCGGAAAATGTGTATTCTCTCGTCACGAAATAGCTTCGATCTTCTGGACCAGCTAAGCTAAGCTAACGGCTAAACGCTGTATTTCTCCACGTTCGCCAACCCGCCCAGCAACAACAGCAACAGTCGCCTTCTGCGCGTGCATGCGGTTCTCGGCCTGGTCAAACACGATGGACTGCGGCCCATCCAGCACTGCGTCTGTCACCTCGGCATTGCGACGGGCGGGCAGGCAGTGCATAAATACCGCATTCGGCTGCCGCCTTCTGCATCAGCGCCTCATTCACCTGGAATGGCCGGAAGATCGGCGCGCGCTTGGTCGACTCGTGTTCCATGCCCATGCTCACGCATACATCCGTGTACACTGCATCGGCGCCTCTCTACCGCGGCCTGCGGGATCCTGTGTGAGGCTTAACCTCGCACCCGTTCGCTTCGGCAATTTCACGTGCCTTGGTCACAATCTCAATATCAGGCGAATAGCCGCGCGGTGTCGCGATGGTCACATTCGCGCCAAGCTGCGCGCCCGTCAGCATCAGCGAGTGGCACACGTTGTTTCCGTCGCCAACGTATGTGAAATTCAAGCCGGCTGACGGAACCGAAGTGCTCTTCCAGTGTCATGAAATCCGCCAGCGCCTGGCACGGGATGCTCGAAATCAGAGAGCGCATTGATTACCGGCACGCGCGAATTCGCAGCCATTTCAGTGATGGTGTCGTGCGCATAGGTACGCAGCACAATCACATCGACCCAGCGCTCCACGTTGCGCGCCACATCGGCAATGGCTTCGCGCTCGCCCAGTGGCGAATTGGTCTGGTCCACGAAAATTGCGTTGCCGCCCATCGTGTTGATGCCGGTCTCAAAGGCCAGCCGCGTACGCAGGCTCGCCTTCTCAAACATCAGCACCATCTGCTTCGCGTCAAGCGCGTGGCGATACTCGCGCGGATTGCGCTTCACATCGTGCCCGAGCTTGAAGATGCGCGCGCACTTCAGACGCTCGAGAGGTCCGCAATCGAGCAGAGATCCTCGCCCGCCAGCCGCGCAGCCGCGGCGAGAATATCCTCATCTTTCTGCACGGGAATTGCTGTGTCCCGGCGCTCCATGGTTGCTCTGCTAGCCACGGTTGTTTCCTCCTGCAGATGCTGATGTCGCGGCCGGCTCACAGGCCGCGGCGCTTGTTCGGTGAAAATCTCGTCCAGCGCCTTGATCGCCACGTCCACATGCGCGCGCTCGAGAATGTATGGCGGCAGGAACCGCAGCACCGTGTCGCTGGTGCAGTTGATCAGGATCTCGGCGCTTCAGCATCTCCGCCGACAGTCATCTTTGCCAAGATCCGCCGAATCAAGTTCTGCCGCGAGCATCAGTCCCTTGCCGCGCACATCCATGATAGCTTCATGCTTCTTGGCCAAGCCCGCGCAGCTGCTGCTGGAAGTAATCGCCGACCTCCGTCACATGCTTCGAGCAGATCTTCATTTTCGATTGCGTCGATTACGGCGATGGCCACGGCACAAGCCAGCGGACCCCCGCCGAACGTTGTTCCGTGCATGCCGGCATGAATGGCCCGCGCGGCTTCTTCAGTGCAGAGAATCGCGCCCAGCGGAATTCCGCCAGCAATCGGCTTCGCCAGCGTGATGATATCCGGCTGGATGCCGTAATGCTGATACGCGCACCACTTGCCCGTGCGCCCCATGCCTGCTTGGATCTCATCCACGATCAGCAGTGCACCCGTCGAACTCCGCCAGCTTGCGCGCTTCCGCAAAGAACTCCTGCGTCAGCGGACGAATGCCGCCCTCGCCCTGGATCGCTTCGACGAGAATGGCGCAAACTTCATTTGAAAACTTCGCGCGCAGATCGGCCACATCGTTAAGCTTCACAAACTCCACGCCCGGGACGACTGGACGCAAACGGCTCGCGATACTTCGCCTTGTACGTCGTCGACATCGACCCGAATGTGCGCCCGTGAAAGCTCTGCTCCAGCGCCAGGAATTTCGTTCCGATCTGCTTGCCCTCGCTGCGCAGCAGTCCCGCATGAGCGCGCGCCAGCTTCATCGCACCTTCCCATGCCTCGGTTCCGGTGTTCGAGAAGAACACGCGATCCATTCCTGTGCGCTCGGTCAGCCGCAGCGCCAGTTCCGCCTGCCCCTCGTGATAAAAGAGGTTCGACGTGTGAATCAGCGCTCGCTCTGCTTCACGATCGCATCGCTCGATTCGCGGGATGCCCGTATCCCAGCGCATTTACGCCGATGCCGCTCAGCAGGTCGAGATACTTCGTCCCCCTGCTCGTCGATCAGGTGCACGCCCTCGCCGCGAACAAACAGGATGGGATTCCGTTCGTAGGTGTGAAGCAGCAGTTGGGATTCTGCTGCGCGAATCTGCTCGAGTTTCGTCAATTCATTCATCTCCTCAGGCCACCATCACTTCGGTGCCGTGGGCTACGCGGAGCTGCACAGGTCGGGAAGAGAACCTGCAGCCTCCGCGGGTAGAATCCTTACGCGCTTTACGCCATTCAACAGTGCTTCACGGCAAGCGCCCAATTTGGGCAACATGCCGCCGGAGATGATTGCGCTCTTCGCCATCTCGGCGATCTGGTCGATGCTTAGCCATCGCAACACGCTCGCCATCTGCACCCTTTACGCCAGGAACATCGGTCAGAAAAACCAGCGCATCCGCATGGCAGGCAATGGCGCATGCTGCCGCCATTTCGTCGCATTGATGTTGTAGTACTCGCCGTCGAATCCCAGCGCGATGGAGCGATGCACCGGCACGCCGTTCAGCTTCCAGATCGCCTCGAGCCACCGCGGATCGCTCGCAACAATTTCGCCGACAAATCCAAGATCCGGCGCGGTCCGCTTCTTGCGCGCTCGAAAAAGCAATCCATCGCCGCCCGTCATCCCCACCGCAGGCTGACCGAGTGCTCCCAACGCGGCTACCAGACCTTTATTCACCTTGCCGGCAAAAACCATCAGCGCGATGTTGCGCGTCTCGGCATCAGTCACGCGAAGCCCATTGATAAACTGGCTTTTGCTTGCCAAGCCCTTCCAGCATGCGCGTCAATTGCACGCCGCCGCCATGCACCACGGCGACCTGATTGTCCGTCACGCACCAGTTCGGTAATGGCGCGAACGCAGCCCTGCAGAAGCTGCTGGAACCTCCAGGCCGGCGCCGCCGAGTTTTACGACATATTTCATTCCAGCCCCTCCTGCTTCGTCCCAGCCGAGCATCACGTTCATGTTCTGCACCGCCTGCCCCGATGCACCCTTCAAGAGATTGTCCAGGCAGCTCACAATCACCGCGCGCCGCCCATCGTCTGAAACTTGAAACCCGATGTCCGCGAAACTGGTGCGCACCGAATATTGAATTTGCGGTAGTCCTTTGTCATAGATGCGCACCATCGGGCTGGATGCAAAAAAATCACGATAAATCTGCGCAACGCTCTCATGTGTCTGCGCCTCGCGGAAGCGCACATAGATCGTTGACATGATCCCGCGGGGAATCGGCAGCAGGTGCGGCGTGAATACAATGTCGCTTGCGCCAATCCCGATCTGCTCAAGCAATTCTCCTGTGTGCCGATGGCTAAATACGCCATACGCCGAGAGATTGTCTGCCGCGTACATATAGTGCGTCTTTGCTGTCGGTGCCTTGCCCGCGCCACTCACTCCGCTTTTCGCATCGGCAACAATCCCGTGCGACACATCCACAATTCCCGCGGCAACCAACGGCCGCACCGCGAGAATCACAGAGGTCGCATAGCACCCTGGATTCGCCACCAGCTTTGCACTTCGCAATCTCGTTTGCGATGCAATTCCGGCATTCCATACACAGCCTCAGCCTGCGTTGTTGCTGCAATCGACGAGCCTTCGTCCTCGAACCCGTATACAGCCCGATTACGCGCATCCGTCAGCCGCCATGCGCCGCTCAAATCGATGACGCGCAGTCCATGCTTCAATGCTTGCGGCACCCATTCGCGAGACTGCTCGTGCGGCGTTGCGAGAAACAACAACTCCACGCCGCGATCCGCTAGTCTTCCCACGAGAACGGCTCGACCTTCAGCGACCGGCTGCCGTTGTTGTTCGCGAGCTGCGGATGAATCTCCTCAAGCGGAACACCGCCCCGCGCCGCATCCTTGTCATCCATGCGGCCGGCAAACACCGGAGGCTTGCCTTTGAGTCGCGGATGATGCAGCAGCAGCCGCGCCAGTTCTGCACCGGCGTACCCCGTCACGCCCACAACCGCTGTCTGCGCCGTCTTCGTCATGACTCCAGCATCTTCCTCAGCCGCGCTTCAATCTCATGTGCGCGCTTCAGATCAGGACAGATCACCAGCACGGTGTCGTCGCCCGCAATGGTTCCCACTACTTCGTTCCAGCCTTCGCGATCGAGCGCCGCGGCCATTGGCTGCGCCCCACCCATCGCGGTGCGCAATACCACCTGGTTCATCGCGTGCGTTACGCTCAGGCCGAAGCTCTCCATCATCTCCGCCACGGAGGGTGGCCCATCGTCGGCTGCGTGTGTGCCCGTTCCATTTCCATTCCCGTTTCCATTCGGAAGGGAATAGCCGCCCGGCCCCTTCGTAAGTCGCAATTCATGAATATCGCGCGAGAGTGTCGCCTGGGTCACTTCAAACCCGCGACGCCGCAACTTGCGGCGCAATTCATCCTGGTTGGCCACCAGGGCATGCGCCACGAGTTCCCGAATCGCATTATGTCTTTGAAACTTCATATCGTTTTCCGGACAAAGCAAAAACGCGGCTCGCAGTGGCGGCCGCGCTTGCATAAATATACAAACAAAGTGTATAAGTATGCAAGCGGGTTTTCCACCGCCGCCGGGCAGAACCACTTGAGTAACATGCGTTCTTTCAAGTTGCGAATCCGAACTGGAGATCGTCGACGGCCGGCGCCAAGCCCGGGCCGCCCGGCGTTCCCCGTTTGTCCCCTTATTGCGGCTGTATAGGCTGCTTTCGCAACAACATCAAATTCACAAAGGTCGTATAGTTGAATATGGGCTTCCCCCACCGGCACACATCGCGCCGTACGTGCTCCTCCCCTCGGGGTTATCCCGCACTTGCGCCCTCGTATATTGACGGCAGCCTGATCGATTCGCGATTCGATTTCGATTCCTGCGGTGTTGGTTTTGTCGCTCAACTCTCCGCCGAACCTTCTCACCAGATTCTCGAGCATGCGCTTGGCGCTCTTGCCCGGCTTGAGCATCGTGGCGCGGTCGCAGCCGACGGCAAATCGAGTGATGGCGTCGGCGTCACCACAGCGATTCCACGCGAGTGGCTCCTGGCGCAAAGCGGACTCTCACTTGACGAAAGCAGTCCCCTCGGCGTGGCTGTTATCTTTCTGCCCCAGGATGACAGCGCCCAGCGCGCGGAGATTGAAGCTGCGTTCTTTGAGCAGGACATGGAGATCCTCACCTGGCGTCCCGTTCCGATCCGGCCCGAAGCCCTGGGCGAAATCGCAGCCTCCTCGCGTCCCGAGATCTGGCACTTGCTTGTCACATCAGATGACACGGAGTTCTTCGATCGCCGCCTCTTCCTGGCGCGCAAGCAATTCGAGCGCTCTGAACTGCCCGGCTACTTCGTCAGCATCTCGTCCTCGACGATGATTTACAAAGCGCTCTGCGCCGGCCGTCTGCTTTCGGAGTTTCTACCCAGACCTTGCCGATCCCGAATTCAAGACTCCTTTCGCGGTGTTCCATCAGCGCTACGCGACCAACGTTCTGCCCTCGTGGGACCGTGCCCAGCCCTTGCGCATGCTCGCGCACAACGGCGAGATCAATACCGTCTGGAGCAATCGCGCGCTCATGTTGACGCCCGCAGCGCACTGCTGCCGCGCGACTGTGAGCCGTTTTACACGCCTGACGGCTCCGACTCCATGAGCTCGACGAAGATCGCTGAGTTGCTCTGCAACTACGACCGCAACATCGCCGAGGCCGTGCGCATGATGCTGCCTCCCGGCCATCGGCGTCAACGAGTCCGCCTTCCATCGCTACCACGCCGACATCATGGAGCCATGGGACGGCCCCTCCGCGCTCGGCTTCACCGACGGCAAACTGGTCGGCGCTCGCTCGATCGCAACGGCCTTCGCCCCTGCCGCTTCGTCATTACCGACACTGGTCTCGTCGTCGCGGGCTCCGAAGTGGGACTCGCCGACATTGATACCGACACCATCATTCGCAGCGGACGCCTCGGCCCCGGCCAGATGATCTTGCTCGATCTCGAGCGCACCGCCTGATCGAAGGCGAAGAACTCGATCGCTACTTCGACGACCTCTCGCCGTTACTCCGGATCTGATTCGACGACGTCCCGCTCGAGCTCGTCCGCAGCGCCGGTAACCGCGCTGGAGAAAGACGAGCTCGATGCGCTTGCAGCGCGGCTTCGGCTACACCCGCGAAGAAGTGAAGATGGTCGTCACGCCCATGGCCGTGGACGGCAAAGAAGCCGTGTGGTCCATGGGCGACGACACGCCCATCGCGCCTCTCGCTCGCAGCTCCGCGACCGCTCTATGGGTTCTTCCGCCAGCGGTTTGCTCAGGTCACGAACCCGCCCATCGATTCCCTGCGCGAGTCCTGCGTCGTCTCGTTGCGCACGCGCCTCGGCCCATGGCCGCACCTGCTCGACAAGCACGCGCCGCGTTCCCGGCCTCGCCCTGCCGTCACCGTTTCTCACCCTTGGACAGATGGCCTCGCTGCATGAGGGCACCTACGCCATGCGCGACGAGTTCCCGCTCGCGCACCTCAACTGCACTTTCGCCGACGACACTACGCTCAGCAGGCGGTACTCGATCTTGCAGGAGCGCGCTGTCGCTTCTCGTCAGCGGCGGAGTTCGCATCCTTCTCATGACCGATCGCACCGCGTGCGATCGACTTGCTGCCCGTGCCCATGGCGATGGCCACCGGCGCGGTGCATCATCGCGCTGGTCAAGGCCGGACTGCGCACCACCGTCGGACTCGTCCTTGAGGCTGGCTGACTGCCGCGACGTGCATCACGCCGCCGTGCTCATCGGCTACGGCGCGGGCTCCGTCTGCCCGTGGCTTGCGCTGCAAACCGCGCGCTCGCTCGCGGGAGACGAAGGCGAAGCCCGCCTGCTGAAGGTTTTCGATACCGGCCTCGCGAAAGTCATGTCGAAGATGGGCATCTCCGTCCTCGACAGTTACCGCGCTGCGCAACTGTTCGACGTCCTCGGCCTCGACGCGGAGATTACTGACCTCTGTTTCCCCGGAACCTCATCGCCTATGGGCGGCCAGGCTTCAGCGACATCGAAACTTGCGCGCTCTGGAGCGCTCGTCGCTGGAAAGTCCGGAAGGCCCGAGAGCTCCCTCGATCTTCCCGACTATGGATGGGTGCGCTTCCGTCGTGCCGATGGCGCCGAGCCTCACACCTGGCAGCCGCAACGCACGCGCGATTTGCAGATGGCCGTCGGTGCAGCCCGCGCCTCGACGCAATCCGCAACAACATTGGCTCCGGCTGAAGCGTGGTCAGCCTATGCGCGCGCGGCAGACGAACGCGAGCCTGCCGTACTGCGCGATCTGTTGCAGATCAAGGCCGCCGGCCCCGAGCTCGAACTCGACTGAAGTCGAGCCGCCGATCGATCGCTGGTAAAGCGCTTCATCGCCAGCGCCATGTCGCTCGGCTCGCTCAGTCCCGAGGCACACCAGACCATCACCGTGGCCATGAACCAGCTTGGCGCGCGCTCCAACACCGGCGAGGGTGGCGAAGATCCTGCGCCTATCATCCCTGACGGCAACGAATACGGCGTTGTCTCGCTGCTCAACAACAAGATCAAGCAGGTCGCCTCCGGACGCTTCGGCGTAACCGCCCAATACCTGATTCACGCCGAAGAGCTGGAAATCAAAATCGCCCAGGGCTCCAAGCCCGGCGAAGGCGGCCAGCTTCCCGGACACAAGGTCAGCGAACTCATCGCGCGCTTGCGTCACGCACAGCCCGGTGTTTCGCTCATCAGTCCGCCGCCGCATCACGACATCTACAGCATTGAAGACCTCGCGCAGCTCATCTACGACCTGAAGCGCATCAACCCGCGCGCGCCGGTCGGGGTGAAGCTTGGTTTCGCAAATGGGCGTCGGCACGGTCGCCGCTGGCGTCGCCAAGGCCTATGCCGACTACATCGTCGTCGCCGGACACAGCGGCGGCACCGGCGCTTCTCCGCTCAGCAGCATCAAGCACGCCGGCAATCCCTGGGAGCTCGGCCTGGCCGAAGCGCAACAAGTTCTGCGCGCCAATGGACTTCGTGGCCGCGTGCGTCTGCGCACCGACGGCGGACTCTCCACCGCCCGCGACGTCCTCATCGCGGCGTTGCTCGGCGCAGACGAATTCTCCTTCGGCACGGCCGTGCTGGTCGCCCTCGGATGCGACATGGCGCGCCAATGCCACCTCAACACCTGTCCCACGGGCATCGCGACGCAAAAGCCCGAGCTGCGCGCCAAGTTCCGCGGCAAGCCCGAGCACGTCGTTCGCTTCTTCATGAACATCGCGGAAGACTTGCAGCGACTGCTCGCCGACCTCGGCCTGCCATCGCTGCAAGCCGCCATCGGCCGCACCGATCTGCTCGAGCAGGTGCGCTTCAACGCCGGCCTCGATCTCAAACCGGTTCTCGCTGCTACCAGCGTAGCCGTTGCAACCGGCAACGCGATTCGCTGGGAAGGGAGGCGCAATGATCGTCCTGACCCTCACACGCCGATTGATGACGCATGGGTCGAGCCCGCATTCGCAGCCTGGAAGGCCGGCGTCCCGTACTGCCTCGAAACAAATATCACCAACGAGGACCGCACTCTCGGAGCGCGCCTGGCTGGAGTGATCGCGCAATATCGCACCGACAATCCGGGGACGAACGGTTCGTCTCTTATTTTCAATTTGAAGGGCGTGGCGGGGCAGTCTTTCGGAGCATTCAACACCGAGGGCATGATCCTGAAGCTCGAAGGTCTCGCCAACGACTTCGTCGGGAAGGGCCTTTGCGGCGGCGAACTCGTGATTCGCGGGCGCGGTCGCATCGCTCAACAAAGCGAGGCCCACGCCCTTCTCGGAAATGTCGCCCTTTACGGAGCTACCAGCGGCTCATTGTTTGCCGCGGGACGCGCGGGCGAGCGTTTCGCGGTGCGCAATTCCGGAGCATGCGCCATCGTAGAAGGCGTGGGGGATCACGCCTGCGAATACATGACCGGAGGCCTCGCCGTAGTTCTCGGCCGTACTGGGATCAACTTCGGCGCCGGCATGACCGGCGGTCTCGCGTGGATCTACGACGAAGATGGAGAGTTCCTGGGTAAGGGCCGCTATCATGACGCATTCCTTCACCCGGAAACGTGGGATCAGCTTGACGCAACAGCCCACGGCTCCATTCGCGACCTCGTCGCCCTGCATGCGAGCAAGACCGCGAGCACTCGCGCGCAATGGCTATTGGCTAATTGGGATGCTGAGGCTCAGAAATTCGTCCGTCTTACTCCGAAGCCCCAGGCCTGAAGCGTCCGTGCAATCTGCGTGCGGAATGCCGCGCCTCAGTTTACGAGCGCCTCTTTCAGCAGACTTTCCTGTCGGTTTCTGGCCTGGCCTGCCCGCTCCAGCATCTCTCGCAGATTCTCCTGCGGATCGTGTCCGGTAGTTGTCACGTGTCCCATGCTGAATCGCAAAGAAATCTGCCTGCGGCTCTTCGCACCACGTGCCGCCGTCGCCGCTTCCAGACGCAACGCCGCAATTGAAATGCCGGTACGATCAAATTGCCCCGCCACGGCAAACTGATCCGCGCCGATCCTGCCCTTGATGTCCGACTCGCGAAAGGATGCGCGCAAAATCTCTCCCGCCTCCGCCAATGCTGCTGCCGACGCATTCGATCCAAGTTGCGAGTGAATCTCGGCAAGATTTTCGAGATCGATATAAAGCACGGAAAAGGGAACAGCCGAGCGTTGCGCCAGCCGCAGCGCATGTTCGGCGAGCATGTGAAAGCCCCTGACGTTATAGAGCCGCGTGGCTTCATCGCGCAGAATGAGATCGTGAATTTCGTTTTCCATTCTGCTGATCCGCCAGGCGAAGAAAAGCAGAATGCCAACCGCTACCACGACAGCCGCTGAAGCCAGAGAGGCCGATCCCATGTGCCCAGCGGCTCCTGCGCGATTCATCCATGCATTGGCCGTCTGCCACAAAAAGGGCAGCAACAACAGAATCGGCGCAAAGAGGCGGGCTAGTCCGCTTCCGATACCTACTCCCAGAAAGATCGAGAGAACGCCATGCTCCGCTTGCCTGAGCGCGACCGCAATCGTCAATGCAACCAGGCAGACCGTCCCCGCAACCGTTCCCGGGCTTCCAGATGTCACTCCAAACAGCGCAAACCTGGCGAACACCGCGTCTGAAATTAATAGCAGACTCAGCAGGCAAAGACTGCATACCAACACATCCACCAGGAGACTGATCAGCCAGTTCTTCTGCTCCACCAGGATCACCGCGATCGTCACCCCGCAGAGCCCAATGGCAAGCTTTGCTGGCGGAAAAATGCTGTGCGAATCGGCTCCAACTCTTCCGCTGAATATCCAAAGGGCGATGAAGCCGCAAATGGCGAAGAGGTTCACAATACGCCGTGCATAGCCAATCGCTACGCCAGTCCGTTCCGGCTCCGATAAGAGGAGGCTTGTGCCGCACAGAAGCACAGTGATAAGAAACGGTGGGCTCGTGCGAGCCGGCGTCGTCAAGCCCAGCAGAACGCCGATTGCAGCAACACCCAGGCAGATTCGCTGTGTCCATCGTGCCGCGCGAAAAAGTCTCGGATCGGGCAACACCATGAGGTTATCTGGGATCGTTTCGTTCATGGGTTTACGCTCGCGCCACTTTTTTGCTGCGCTTGTCCCGGTACATGGCTTCATCTGCCCGGCGCACAAGCTCTTTCAGGCTCTCATTCGATGGATGATCAAGCGTCACAAAGCCGACACTCAGGCTCAATGGGTGTTTCCTCGGCACTATTACATTGCGCTGCTCCGCCATCGACTTCAGACGCGAAGCCGCCAGTTCAATGCCCACCATGCTGAACTGGCCCGCCACCACAAACTCGTCCCCGCCAAACCTGCCCTTCACGTCGGTCTCTCGAAAACACGCCATCACCAGTTCACCCGTCTCCGCCAGGTAGGAGGAACCTGTGTTATGGCCCAGGTCGTCGTTGATCTTCTTTAGCCCATCCAGGTCGATGAAGAGAACCGAGAACGGCAGTTCCGCGCGTTGAGCAAGTCGCAGAGTTTGTTCGCCCAATAGATAAAAGCCACGCATGTTGTAGAGTCCTGTCAGTTCATCGCGCAGCGTCAGGTCGTGGATCTCCTTCTCCATCGAATTGATGCGCCACACCAGCACCAGCAGCAGCAGCATGGAGAGCCCTGCGGCAAGCGATGTCAGAATCGCTGCTCCGTATTGTTCCGGGACAAGACTGCTTGGAATGATTCGCGTTCGTGCGACCTCAATGAGGAAAGGAAGGATCAGCAGCACCGGCGCGAAACCGCGCGCGATCCGGCTTCCGATTCCCGCGCCCACGAAGATGGACCAAACGCCGCGTTCTGCCTGACGCATAGCCACAACGAACGTCAGAAGCACAAGGCACATCAGCAGGAGGGGCGAAATCATGTTGTTCGCCGACAGCCGCAGTAGGCCGATCGCTCCAAAAAGGTTTTCGCTTAAAAGAACCAGCGTGCCCAGGCACATCAGCGGGACGAGCGCATCCGCGATTCGCCGAATCAACGGCCCCGTCATGCTGACCAGCACCATCGACAGGCTCAGCAGAGCGAATGCCGCCGGAGAGTGCACCGGCAATCCGGCGGTATTCCCGGGCGCGCGATCCACTTCCAGCAGTGCGTCCACCGCCGGAAAGAGTCGAAATGTCGACTCAAGCAGGATCAGGATTGATAGCAATCCTGCTTGTGCCGCAATGTAGCGGCTCGCCCGCGGCAAGGAAAGGTGATTACCAGGCTCAGAGATCGCCAGGCTCAGCGCGCACAGCAGCACCACAAGCGACATGGGAATGCTCATGCGAGTGAAGGAGACGGGTAAATAGGCCGCGAAAGGAGGGAAGAGCCACGCCGCAAAAACAATCAACGCCATCAGCGCTGTCACCAGCAGGCATGCTTGTTGCAAGACCGAAAGCTTCTCAAGAAGAGCTGGATCTGGCTCTCCGGGAGGCAGGGATGCAGTGCGCTCAGGCATGACTTTGGCGGCGTTCGGTACGTTAACTGGAGTGATCTTACCGCACAAAGACCGGTTCCCGGCATGACCAATCATGTACCTTTGAAACGGAAGTTTGGCCCGCAAACTTGCGCAGCACTGGGACTTATGATCCCTCGAGCGGTTTGCGCCCCTTTCGCGAAACCAGTCATGTCGACGCCCCGCGCTGTTACACTCTCCCTTGGCCTTAATTCAACCGAAAAATCCCTAAAAGCCCTACATGACCCCTGCCCCGCTCTCTACGATTAACGACCTGTTCCTTCGGATGGCCTCGGCTGCCAATCCTCGCGCCATTCTCTGGCAGGACGAATTTGGCAACTGGCAACCGCTCTCCTCCGACCAGATCTACCATCGCGTTCACTCCCTGCCCTGAGGCCTTCTTGAGTTGGGGAGCAAAAAAAGGGCGACTGCATCGCTCTGATCGCCGAAAATCGCTGGGAATGGGCGGTTCCGACTTTGCCATTCTCGCTATCAGCGCCGCCAATGTGCCCATCTACCCCACGCTCACGGGCGAGCAGATTGCCGTCCTTCTCGCCGACGCCGGATGCCGCATTGCCGTTGTCTCCACCCGCCAGCAGTTCGATAAGCTCAATTCCGTTCGGTCGAAAACCCAGCTCGAACGAATCCTCATCATGGATGGCACGCGCCAGAAAGCGCCATCGCCTTTCTCCAACATTCTTGCCGGCGCGGACGATGCCGGGCCCTATCGCGATCCGGTTTTCGACGCGCTTGTGCGATCCGTCGAACCAGACGATCTCGCAACGCTGATTTATACCTCTGGCACCACCGGCGAGCCCAAAGGCGTCGATGCTTACGCATGGCAACATAGCCGCCAACCAGAACCTTGCGGCCGCTGATTTCTCCTTCGACGAAACCGACGCCTGCATCTCCTTCCTTCCGCTTTCGCATATCACCGCGCGAGCACTCGACTACGTTATGTATGGCCATGGAGCGCAAGTCGCCTACTGCTCCCACTTCGACAAGCTGCCGCAGGCCATGAAAGAAATTCGGCCGACGGTCTTCGTGGGCGTCCCGCGCGTCTACGAGAAGATTCGCCAGGCAGTTGAACAGAAATCCGCCGTCTCGCCCGTCAAGAAACGCATGCTGGCCTGGGCTCTCAACGTCTGGCTCGCACCACCGCGACACGGTCTACGACGGACGCCAGCCGGCCTCGGTTTTCTGGAAGCTTGCCAGCAAGCTTGTCTACAGCAAGGTGCGCGAAGCATTCGGCGGACGCGTCCGCATCTGGGTCTCCGGCGGTGCGCCCCTCGGCATCGACACCGCAAAGCTGGTTCGCTTCCGCTGGCATTGCGGTCTGGGAAGGCTACGGTCTGACAGAAACGTCGCCTGTGATCGCCCTCAATACTCCCGCGGTCCACCGCATGGGCGCCGTGGGCAAGCCGCTTCCGCAACATCGATCTCAAATTTGCAGAAGACGGCGAACTCCTCGTCCGCGGCCCGTCGGTATTCGTCGGCTACTGGCATAAGCCTTATGCGAATGAGGAGTGCTTCGATGCAGACGGCTACTTCCGCACCGGCGATATCGCCCATTTTGACGACGATGGATTCCTCTATATCACCGACCGCAAGAAGGAATTGCTTAAGACGTCCGGCGGCAAACTCGTCGCCCCGCAGCCGATCGAAAGCAAGACTGAAGAACTCCGTGATGGTTGCGCAATGCGCAGTCGTGGGCGACAAGCACAAGTTCATCTCAGCGCTCATCTCGCCCAATTTCGCCGCACTGGAATCGTGGGCCACGCACGCTGGACTTGTCGCAGTTGGTCGTGAGGCCCTGGTCTCCGACAGCCGCGTCATCGCGCTCTATAGCGAAATCGTGCGCGAAACTAACGGCGGTCTCGCCAATTTTGAGACGATCAAGCGCTTCAAGGTGGTCGCGGACGAGTGGACGCAGGACTCCGGCGAGCTCACTCCATCCATGAAGCTCAAACGCCGCGTCATTTCAGCAAAGTATGGGGGTAATCGACGAACTTTACGCGGACGAAGCAACCTCACGCGCCGAATAGGCGAACCCCAGCGGCCGATCCCCTTGCGGAAACCCTTCCCCTTGCTCCACATCAATTTCAGGCCGCGAAAGAACGGGCGCCCCATGCGCCAACCGCCAGGATTCCGCCGAACAGGATGACCACGTCGATGTTGATACGTCCTTCGCGCGACCAGTAGTCGTTCGGGTCGAGGTTCAGCCAAAGTGAGAATTCGTCTAGGGTCAGCGCCGCGCCTACGCCGTAACTCACGCTCATCAGCCTGCCGAAAAAAATCGATAGGGGAGTGTGCGCTCCGCCCCAGGTCCAGCAGCCATCCATAGCCCACCAGCAGAAGGATCAGGATTCCCCACACCAGGTGATGGATGTGGACGCCGCGCACGACCACCCAATCGAAATGGTCCCTGGTTGTGAACGATCAGGCCCACCAGCAACCGCACACCAGCAAATGTAATCAGAAACGAAACCGAGGCAATGAACATCCGCCGCCGGGGCCGGTCGGGAATTGTGGACCGCACCACAAATCCAAGGCGTGTGAGTTGCAGCAGTATAACAGCAAGACGAACGACCAGGCTCGCAAATGCCAGCAAGATCAGCGCTCCGCTACCGGGAATTGACATACGCTTCCTAGTGTAATTACAACTGCAGGGGGACGAAAGGAGACAAAAACGAGCTTCGAAGACTCAACTCAACCATTTTCAACCTGTCGAATTTCAGCACCGGTACACAGTCGCAGTCATCGGCCGGCGTGAGCACTCGGATCACGTATTTCACCCTTTAAACTTAGGCTTTACTGTCTAATGCCCCGTCTCCCGTGAGAGCGTCGATTTGCCTTTACGCGCGATAACCATAAGCGTGTCCGGCTGTTGCCTCGATTCGTAGCCGTGCGCAAGATTTGGTTCGCAGCTCGGCCCGTGTTCGCTCGCAGCGATTTCAGGAGATTTGCGATGCGAGTTGCTTTATTGACCGGCGGCGGCGACTGCCCCGGACTGAATGCGGTAATCTATGCCGCGGTGAGAAAAGGCATCAGACCACTACGGCGACGAATTCATCGGCTTCCTCGACGGCTGGCGCGGTGTGCTCGAAAACAACTTCATCCCTCTCACGCTTGAAGCCATTGACGGCATCCAGCTGAAAGGCGGCACCGTCCTCCACTCCTCGCGCACCAACGTGAAGAAAATCCCGGGCGGCATTGAGAAGGTGCAGGAAGTCCTCAAGACCAAACAAGATCGATGCGCTCATCGCTCTCGGCGGCGACGACACCCAATCCGTCACGCTCTTCCTGGCAGAATGGGCTGCCTGCCGTCGGCGTGCCAAAGACCATCGACAACGACATCAACGGCACCGACCAGACCTTCGGCTTTGATACCGCCGTCATGATCGCCACCGAGGCCATTGATCGCATTCACACCACGGCCGACTCGCACAACCGCGTCGTCGTCGTCGAAGTCATGGGCCGCGACGCAGGCTGGATCGCCTATGCCTCCGGTATTGCTGGTGGCGCCCACGTGGTCCTGGTTCCTGAGCAGGAGTTGATATCGACCATGTCTGCGCGCTGCTCAAGTACAACTACGATCATGGCAAGCATTACGGCGTCGTCGTTGTCGCTGAAGGCTGCCATCTGCCGGAAGTCGGCCAAGTCATCGGCTCCGCGGAAGTAGACTCGTTCGGCCACGCGCGCCTCTCCGGCATCGGCGAAGCCCTTGCAGATCTGATCGAGAAGAAGACAGGTTTCGAGACTCGCTCCGTCAACCTTGGCCACACCCAGCGCGGTGGCGTTCCGACGGCCTTCGACCGCCTGCTCGGCCAACGCTATGGCCTCCATGCCATCGACATGGTGCACGAGAACAAGTGGGGCCGCATTGCAGTACTCATAGGCCTCGACGTCACCGACATCACCATCAAGGAAGCCATCGCCACCAATCGACGCCTCGACCAACGCTTCTTTGACGTAATCCGTGACCTTGAAGCAAAAGTTTAACAACATATCGTAAGCTGCTGTATAAATTCTGCATCAAATCGGGTGCCCCAGGTCTCGCTTTTGAGACCTGGGATGCAACCCCGGATTGCCCCGGATTCCAGACTTCTGTTAGCTCTGCTCCACTTCCCCCATGACTTACCGCCTCTTTCAGCGCGATGACTTCGACGACCTTTACGCAATCGAAGAAGTCTGTTTCCAGCCGCCGCAGCGATTCAGCCGCCGGTACATGCGCCATCTCATCGCTTCGCCCGATGCCGCGACGTGGATCGCTGAACAGGACGCTCGCATGGCCGGCTTCGCTATCGTCGAATGGGCGCAGCAGATCGCCGGCATCGTCGCATATATCGCCACCATCGAAGTGCTGCCTCAGCACCGCGGCCGCCGCATCGGCGCCGAGCTCCTCCGTCGTATCGAAGGCTCCGCCAATGCCGAGCGAGCCATCCAGGTATGGCTTCACGTCGACATCGAAAACACCGCCGCCATTCACCTATACGAACGCGCGGGCTACTGTAATAGCGGCCGTGCAGATCACTATTACGCCCGCAACCGTGCGGCCGCCATCTACATGAAAAATCTCGTTTAACACACCGTCGGGAGGGTTACGCTGAGCTTCACTGTCCCGTAATTCGCCGAGTCTGAACGCGCGCAATATGACGGCCATTGACGCCACCGGCATTCACGCCATCGAGTCCTTCGCCAAACGCCTTACTCAATCCGGCCGCACACTCCTGCTATGCGGGGCGATGGAGCAACCATCGAAACTTCTGCAGCAACCGCGCTTCCTCGACCACGTCGGCCGCGAAAACATCATGCCAAACATTCAGACCGCCCTCGACCGCGCCAGGGAAATCTACGAAGGGCACGCCGCCTTGGCCGTTTAGCCGACACGGGTCTAAACTGTGTCAAGGAGAATCGCCATGAGCGACGGCCGCGAAGAGCGCGAAGAGCGGGAAAGACGCCGCGAGCAGGAAGAGCGGCAGGACCAGGAAGATCGCATCAATCGCGAACTTCGAGATCAATGGAAACCCGAGCGCAACGATTCCTGATCCTTAATTTCTGATTTCTGGACTACCTTCCCTGAAACCGCGGCGCCCGCTTTTCAAAAAATGCCTGGATTCCTTCCTGGTAGTCCGCGCTGTCATACACCAGCCGCCGCATCGCCTGCACACGCTCAAACGTCTCCGGTCCCAAATTGTGCGAAGCCGAGAGCAAGCGCAATTCCTCCTTCAGCAGGCTGATCACCAGCGGTGAATTGTTTGCAATCTGCTCGGCGATCGAATGCGTCAGGCTCTCCAACTTCGCGCGCGGTACTGCATGGCTGACAATCCCCTGGTCCACCAGTCGCCGCACGCCCATCGGCTGCGCAGTGAAGAGCATTTCCTTGCAGAGCGGCATGCCTCCGGTATTCAGGAAATTTTGCACGCCCGATATGTTGTACGGCATCCCCAGCTTTGCCGGAGTTACCGCGAACGTACTGTCGTCTCCCGCCACAATCAGATCGCAACTCATCACCAGTTCGCACGCGCCGCCCCACACGCTGCCTTCCACCATCGCGATCACCGGAGCAGGGAACAGCTCAATCATGCGGATCACCCGGCGCACAGGGTCGTCATAGGTCAGCGGATCTCGTCCGTTGGTCGGCAGCTCGCACACATCATGACCCGCGGAAAACACCTTCGATCCGGCCGGCGCACGCAGAATCACAACACGTACCTGGTCGTACAGCATCTGTTCGAGAGCCGCACATAATTCGTCGATCAGCGCCGTGCTCAGGGCGTGATGCTTCCTGGGATTATTCAGAGTGATCTCGCCAATCTTTCCCGCAATCACCACGTCCAGCAGCGCAAAGACCATGTTCATGTCGCATCCCCAATTCAACCGCAGCGAGTGTAGTCCAATCCGCGCCGATGCCGCTGTGATCTCACCCATCGACCACACCCCGCCGGTAACATGCGAAAGACGCGGCGTATTGCCGAGGCCAAGGCGACCCTGCACTATGAATTGTGTAGTTGGTTTAGCTGAATAGCTCGTCGGTGGCTATCTCTACCGCACCGTTTCGAACTTCTCCCACGGATAGTTACACGCCGGGCAGTTCTCGCCTTCCGCACTCTGCACTGCATATCCGCACAGCGTGCATACAAAAAAGTCGTGCGGTTCATACGCCCACCCAGACTTGGCGATCAGCGCCATTACGTCGGCGTACAAGCGCACATGCGACTTATCGGCCTCAAGAGCCCATTGAAAGCTCCGGGCCGCGGTGGAATCGAACAAAGGAGCTGCAGCGGTAAGGAATGTGGGATAAAGATGGTCTACTTCGAACTTCTGCTCCGCGACAGCCGCGTTGAGGTTCTCGAGCGTGCTCTCCACTCGCGGCATTGGGACATCGGTCATCGTCGATCCGCCCATGTGCCTTAGCACGCGGGCGTGATTGCTGGCATGGATCTGTTCGGCCCGGGCTGTGGCGCGAAACAGGCTTGCAATCCCGTGATAGCCCTCTTCGTCTGCCTTCGCAGCGTATGCCTTGTTGGCAGCAATTGTTTTGGTCTCTTCCTCAAAGGCGGTCTCAAGCTTCCGGATCACCGTAAGATCCTCGACTCCCACCAGGTGAGCGATCGTGCGATCCGTTGCCATGGCCCAAAAGCTCCTCACTTCGTTAGATGCAAGAGTGTGTGTTTGGGTGATGCAAATCACGTGCCATTTCTCGAGAGGTCAAAACCAGAATGGCGAAATCGCATCTCGCAGAAGATCGTTGCACCAGTGCAATCCATACCGGTTTCGCAGTTGCTATATTCTCGAGGCCTAAGCAGCCGAGTGGCGTTTCCCTCAAGGAAGTGCCACCTTGCACACGGCTAGAAACGGGCACTTTAACTGCGAGAGCGGTCTAGCGGATCCGTTCAAATCTTTCCCAAATGAAATTGCACGCCGGGCAGTTGTCGGCCTCCTGCGTCTTCGCGGTATAACCGCAAAGCGTGCATACAAAGAAGTCGAGCTGATCCCTGGTCCAGCCAGGCCCTGCTTCCATCGACGCCACCGCCTCCTCGTAGAGCCGCGCATGCGTCTTCTCCGACTCCATCGCCCACACATACGACCGCACCGCCGAGGTGTCGAGTTGCGAGGTGGCATGAACCAGGAACTTCGGATACAGCGAATCGATCTCCAACTGTTCGCCACCGAGCGCCGCCTTCAGGTTCTCCAGCGTCGACTTCACCCGAAAAGGACGAATATTGGCTGTTGCTTCTCCTCCCATTTGGCGAATAACGCGCGCATGGTTGCCGGCATGGATCTGCTCTGCCCGTGCGGCCGCGCGAAACAGGCTGGCGGCTCCATTCATTCCTTCGGCCTCTGCCCTCACGGCGTAGGCCTTGTAGCGGACGTGCGCGTTCAATTCGCCTTCATATGCGGCAAGCAAATTGCTGACGGCGCCTTCGTTCTCAGTGGCGACCATAGTTCTCTCCAGCTTTCTTTTACTGAACTATGGTGCAAGTGTAGGGTCGTACTTATGTGCCTACAGTGATTTACATCACAGGCAGAGTCACGCCAAAGGGCAACTCTGGTAATGAGGATCACTGGGTGCCCTGATTCTTTGTTGGTCTAAATCAGCTACGGAGTCCTTCGCGTATAGCGGATGGCATCAACCGTCGACGATGCGATCACGCCTTCCTCTACCACCGTGTCGAGGAAGGGGATGAGCCTCGCGATCTGCGCTTCGGTATCCACGATGCTCAGTTGGATCGGCGCGTCTTTCGAAAAGCTCCAGTGGCCCGACCGTCGAATCCGGCTGCCCGACCCGTAGCCCTCGATCCCACGAAAAACGATAGCCTCGGCGATGTCCAGTTCCCTGCATTTCGCAAGAATCGCTTCATACAAGGGCTTGCCCTGCCACTTGTCGTCTTCGCCAAAGTGAATGCGCAGCATGCGACCCGCAAATTCTTCCTTCATCCGCGCCTCACAAAACCCCGCCGACCCTCTTGCCGGTTTCCGCCGCCGTCCGGTAGGCATACTTGATGATGTCCACATCAGAGAACACCACCAGGCCCTCCTCTACCATCTCGTCGACGAGAGGCAAAACCCCCCTGAGCTTCTCTGCTGTATCGATGGCCGAAAGCATCACCGATCCGTGATGCGACGCCAGCAGCGGCTTGTCCTTGTGCATCGGCCGGTGTGCCCCGTAACCCAGAATCCCACGGTACACAGTCACTCCGGCAATATCGTTTGCGCGCATCGCCTCCACCAGAGCCTCGTGCAGCGGTTTGTTCTTCCAGCGATCCTCTTCGCTTAGAAAAATCCGCATCATCTGCGCCTTGCCTTCAATCTTTAGATGTTCGGGCGGCACCGGCTTTTTCGGCTTCGAGACCTGTGCCGGCTTGGCCACCGTAGTCTCCTGGACTTCGATCAGTCCTGAGCCAGCCAGTTCTTCCAGCTTGCCCAGCAGGGAATCCACCTTCTCGCGCGTATCGATGAACTCGATTATCAGCGGAAGCTTGTCGGCAATCTCCACGGTGGACTGAAGAGTGCATGTGATGGTCGGCGCCAAAGCCGGCAATACCCTTGGTCACGGTAGCGCCCGCGACTCCCCTGTAGAAGAGAAAGTCCAGAATGCTCGAGTACACCGGCACTCCATGATGGGTAGCGCCATCGCTCAAATAGATGATGACCTTGACGGCCTTTCCTGGAGTCAGCATCAAAGCCCTCCCAGGCAACTCAGGATCTCTACGCCAGTCCGAGAACTCCGCGCATCTGGCAAGGTCTCCTGCCCAACTCCAGTCGTGCCTAAGCGGATCGCCTCTCATAACCGTCGCACGGGGAGAGCACCCGGGTTCCGAGCGGCTGGGAGAGCGCGTGCTGACCTTTGCGTGGTCGGGAAGTGTCATCCTGAACGTAGCGCCTACCCCATGGACAAACTGTCCATGGGGTAGGCGAAGTGAAGGACCTGCTTTTGTTTCTCTCCAACGGCAAACTTGATTGAAAGGCTCCGACCACCAACCGCAACGATCTACGGCAGCATCTCCCCAACACCGATCCGCCCCACACCGCCGCAAGTCCGATCACAAAACTCCCCGCCGCGTAGAGCGCCGCAATCCCGAAAGCCCCCGCGCGCAGGGTCGACGAGCGTCTCCCACTCATATGTCGAAAATGTGCTGTAAGCGCCGATGAAGCCTACAGGCACCAGGTACCGCCACGCTGGACTCAACTCCGCACGCCGGCCCAGATAACTCATCGAGAAGCCGATGATGACGCAAGCCGTCACGTTCACAATCAGCGTCCCGTAAGGGAACCGCACCCCCATGCGACCCGCGATCGACGAGCCAACCCAATAGCGCGCAATCGATCCCAACGCGCCGCCAACGAGCAATCAGCAGATACTTCTGCAATCCGTCCCCCTCCGAAAAGACGCAGCGACCTCATCCGTGAGGAAAAAGGAGTGCGGCCAAGGAACTTGGGTGCCCCATCCATGGCAGCGTCTTTTGCTGTCATGGGTGGGAAAGCACGATTCCACGGCAACACACCGCTGAGTGCGTCTCTCTCGCTTTCAATTTGCAGGGATCGCGCCGGGCGTGACTCCCCCGACAGGACCGCCTGTCAGGAGTCATCATCTGTCCGGGCCTTGCGGAAGGACAGCGGTTAACAGCAAAGCATCATCTGCCCGGCTGCGCGGCGAACTCCATCGCCGCTACCACTAGATGTATTACACCGGCGACGGCATTTTGCTGTCAAGTAACTTGGGTTTTCGTATTCGGCCGATTCGAGTGCTCCGGTCTTCAAATCTGAAGCGGTCTCTCACCCGACCCGAAGCACTCCCATTAAGAAGCAGACCATCGCAACCGTAAGGGTGGCCACACGCCAGCGATGCATCGCGTCCCACCGCCGGTGCTCCTTCAGCGCCGGCTCGACCGCTGCATCAGGATCGACCCGCGCCAGCCGATTATTGATTGGCACCAGAAAGAGAATTGTCAGCACGATAACCGCGGCCCAGATCGAACTCGCGGCAATCAGCAACAGGTAGCCCGATTCGCTGTGCCTCGACACCAACTCCGCTATCAGCAGCAGAAAGCTAATGATGTACCAGAAGGGCATCGCTGCGCCCAGCTTCGCCGCAAAAAGCCGAATCGCCCGCAACTCTTCGCGCACCCCGAGCCTATGCAGAATTGGATTGATGAAGACAGCGACCGCAAATTCAGTGCCGATCAAAAGCCCGATGCAAACAGTGGTGACAACATCCAATAGAGGTCTCATATTCAACTCCTGAGCGTCAGACTCCGCAAGGCGATAGAATGATGCAGTAAATGGCGCTGACAAATATGTCAGCCGCGCTTCCCGATCAGGCCAAAACATGCCGGTTTCAAAGAAGGAGATTTCCGAGTGTCCCATTGACGCCATGCTGTCCGTCATCGACGGCCGATGGAAGGGAACGATCCTGTGGCGTCTTTCTGAGAGGCCAATGCGCACCAGCGATTTGCTGCGCAGCATTCCCGGCATCACGGAACGCATGTTAATCCGCCACCTCAAGGATCTGGTCAGCGACGGTATCCTCGTCCGCAAGCGCGAGAACGGAACTCACTCGCACGTCGTCTACTCAATCTCTGATTACGGAATGACGATGCTGCCCGTGCTTGGACACATCTGCGCCTGGGGTCGAAAGCATATAGAGGTGCGCAGAAGCACCAGTTCGACGCGGTAATCGCTGTCCCATTCAGAACGCGGTGCACCGTCGGGGGCCAATCCGGCCGTGATGCTCTAGAACCAGCCCTTCCTCTTGAAGTAGACCAGAACGGAAATCGTGGATATCGCCATCAGGGCAACCGCGTAATCGGTGCCATAAGGGCTATTGGCCCATGGCAGGTGAAGATTCATCCCGAAGAACCCCGTGATGATCACCAGGGGAAGAGCGACCGTGCCCCAGATCGTGAGCACCTTCATCACTTCGTTGGTGCGATTGGCGACGGCCGAGAGGTAAATATCGAGCGCGCCCGACAGGAGGTCCCGATACGTCTCGATCATGTCGACTGTGCGAATAATGTGATCGTAGATGTCGCGAAAATAAGGGTCGAGGTCATCCCCTACCAGTCCCTTCTCGCGCCGAATTAGACTGTTCACAGCTTCTCTCATACCGCCGGCCACGCGGCGAAACTCCACCAGCTTGCGCTTTAGCGTGAAGATTTGCGCCAGCGTCTCGGGATCAGGACGGTCAAGCACCACGTCTTCAATCTCCGAGATTTCATCGGCGAGTTTGTCGAGCACCGGCTGATAGCCGTCGACGATCTGGTCGACGATCATGTAGAAGAGCCGGTCCAGACGATCGACGTTTTCCTCTCCCGCACGGGCGTGCACCGTCTCAATCACGGCAGCGTCAGCGCTGCGAACCGAAATCAGGAAATCTGGTCCGAGAAACAGGTCGATATCATCGAACTCGAGTTCGGTTCCTTCATGGATATGTTTAAGGACCGTGAAGATGTAGTGATCGTGCTCTTCTGTCTTCGGCCGTTGCGGCCGATGCCGGCAGTCCTCGATCTGCAACTCGTGCAGTCCGAACCGGCTCGCGAGTTCGTCGAGCTCCGGCGATGCCGGATCGGCAACATCAAACCACGCCAGGTGCGAAAGGACTGGGACCATGTATGGCAATTCTAGAAGTCCGAGCGGCCAATTAGAAACGTAAATCCTGCTCTATTGTTTTCTTCCGCCTTTTCAACCATGTTTGCTCGGCTTTCCTTCGCATTCGCACCCTGACAAAAGCATATTGAGGTACAAAGACGCGCCGGCTGAATTTGCATTGCGTCTGTTAGGGTTTCCGCAGGAGAATTCCTGCCAATGGAAGGGGCTCGACGGCTATTGATGTACGCGGTCCTAATCACTGCGGCCATGTGTATTGGCCTATTCGCTTTGTTCTTCTTTTCCCAGCGATCGCTGATCTATTTTCCGCAGCCACGAGCAAACCGCGATGGCTCCGTCATGACGCTCGCGTCAGGTTCTGGATCAGTACTGGTATCGATGCGACCGACAACTGGTCCTGACGCCGTCATCTATTTCGGCGGAAACGCGGAAGACGTCTCGCTCGATCTGCCCGACCTCTCCAGTACATTCCCAAGCTCAGCCATCTATTTGCTTCACTATCCTGGCTACGGTGGCAGCGCCGGTCATCCCACTGAGAAAAGCATACTTGCTGCCGCGTTTACTCTTTTCGACACTGTTCACTCCCAGCATGCGAATGTAACCCTGATCGGTCGAAGCCTCGGTACCGGTGTCGCAATACATGTCGCAAGCCAACGTCCGGTTACGCGACTCGTTCTGGTCACGCCTTACGACAGTCTGGTCGATGTGGCGGAAGAACATTATCCGTTCCTGCCCAATCGCTGGATGATGCTCGATAAGTATGATTCGTGGAAATATGCACCCCAGGTGACGGCGCCAACCATAATCATCGTGGCCGGAAATGATGAAGATCATTCCGCGCGCCAGCACTGAGCGTCTTCGAACGCGCTTCACCCAAAGCGCTGTCTCATACGTGGTTGTCCCAGGCGTGGGACACAACTCGATCTCAGAAAGCCCGGATTACCTGCGGCTCCTTGGCGAGCAATAGTCGTGAGTGCTAGTTGTGTTTTCCCTTCCACTCCGAGTACGGCCCCTGGAAGTCCTCGATCCCTTCGGGCTTGAAATTCCATAGCCGCGTCGCCACTTCGTCGATCAAATCGTGATCGTGCGTCACCAGCAGCACTGTTCCCTCGTAGCGCTGCAGCGCAATATTCAAAGCGTTGATCGCTTCAAGATCGAGGTGGTTCGTCGGCTCGTCAAAGATCAGGATGTTCGGCTTGGTCAGAATCAGCTTGCAGAACACCAGCCGCGCCTGCTCTCCGCCCGAGAGCGCCTTCGTCTGCTTCTCGCCCTCTTCACCTGAGAAAAGCATCTGCCCGAGAATGCCGCGAATCTCTTCCACATGTGCGCGCCGGATTCCAGCGATGCAGCCACTCCGCCACCGTGAGTCCGTGCTCGATCGTCGAGCCCACGTCCTGCGGAAAGTATCCGATCTGCGCTTCATGCCCCCAGAAAACAGCGCCCGAATCCAGCGTGAAATCCTTGTCCGCCAGCCCGGGATAGTTCGCCAGCAGGCTCTTCAACAGCGTGGTCTTGCCCGCGCCATTGCGCCCCATCAGGCAGATCTTTTCGCCGCGCAGCACATTCGCGGTGAACCCATCAATGACCTTGAGGTCGTCATACAACTTCGTCAGGTGTTTGAACTCCAGCACATGCTTGCCGCTCGGTCGCACCTGGTCAAAGCGAATATAAGGCCGCTGGATATTCGACCGCGCCAGCTCGTTTGTCTGCAGCCGCTCTACTTCCTTGCGCCTGCTTGTGACCTGCGAAGACCGCGTGCCCGCCGCAAACCGCGCAATGAATTCATTCAACTGAGCAATCTTCTTTTCGCGTTGAGCGTTCTGCGATTCAAGCGTCGAACGAATCTGCGTCTTCGCCATCACCATCTCGTCGTAGCCGCCGCTGTAGATAATGATGGTCTGGTAATCGATGTCCGCTGTATGCGTCGTTACGCTGTTCAGAAAGTGCCGATCGTGCGATATCGCAATCAGCGTTCCGTCGTACTGATTCAGAAAATCCTGCAGCCAGTGCACCGAATCCAAATCGAGGTAGTTCGTCGGCTCGTCCAGCAGCAGCGCTTCGGGCTTTCCGAAGAGCGCCTGTGCCAGCAGTACGCGAACCTTCTGGCCGCCCTGCAACTCGCCCATCTTGCGCTCGTGCAATTCCTCGGTGATGTCCAGACCATCCAGTAGCACTGCGGCGTCGGCTTCCGCCGTGTAGCCGTCTTCATCGCCGATTACGCCTTCCAGTTCGCCAAGTCGCATGCCGTCGGCATCGCTCAACTCGGCCTTTTCGTAAATCCGGTCCCGCTCCTCAAGCGCGCCCCAGAGCGGCTTGTTGCCCATGATCACGGTGTCGATCACGCGATAGGCATCGAAGGCGAATTGGTCCTGGCGCAACACGCCAAATTTGCGCGGCCGCACCACTGTCCCTTTTTGCGCGTCCAGTTCGCCCGTCAGCACCTTCATGAACGTGGATTTTCCCGATCCATTTGGCCCCGTCAGTCCGTAGCGTCGCCCCTGCGTAAAGTTCACAGACACATCTTCAAACAGCACCTTCGCGCCGTAGCGCATCGACACATTACTCACACTCAGCATTTCGTTTTGTTTTCCTATAAGCGAACCGCAGCGCACGCTCGGCGCCGCCGGCACGGATTCTGTTTCAAATTTTGCTCAGAGTTTCGGAGCACGCCTATACGCGCCAGGCTCCGCAAGAACTGCTGCACTTCCAGTTTCTCATAGCCCAATAAAAATTGCACTTCACGGAATCCCGACAATCTTGTGCGTCTGCAAACTCAGCCTCCACTTTGGATGCTCCATGCAATACCGCACCGCCAGTTCCGTATTCAAAATCCGATCCGGCCCATCCATCGGCTGCAAAAAGAAATGCCGGAAATCCAACCCCTCAAACTCCGGTGGCTGCGCATTCGCCTGCGGAAACACCAGCTTCAACTCGTCGCCCGACTTCTGCACCAGTCGCGCCCCCGCCTTGGGCTCACGCAAACCCAGTCGATCCCAGCAGGAGCCTCCACGGTCCCGTTCGTTTCCACTGCAATCTCAAAGTCACGCTCGTGCAGCACGTCGATCAGTTCGCGATCCAGCTGCAGCAGCGGTTCACCCCCCGTACAGACCACAAACCGTGTGCCATCCGTACCGCGCCCAGGCCATTTCCCGGTGATCGCCTCGGCCAGATCGTCCGCTGTCTCAAATCTGCCTCCGCCCTCGCCATCCACGCCCACAAACTGCGTGTCGCAAAACCGGCAAATAGCCGAGGCCCGATCGCTTTCCCGTCCCGACCACAAATTGCATCCCGCAAACCTGCAGAACACCGCCGCGCGTCCGGCCTGCGCCCCTTCACCTTGCAGCGTATAAAAAATCTCTTTGACCGCGTAGCTCATCGCGTAGCCTTCACATCCGCGTAGGGCAGGGGATCATCGATCCCGTTTTCCCTGAATCCTTTTCTCCGCAGGAAACAAGAGTCGCACTGCCCGCACGGCTTCCCATCCGGCGCTGGATCGTAGCAACTGCTCGTCAGGCTGTAATCCACGCCGAGCTCCATCCCTCTTCGGATGATCTGCGCCTTCGTAAGTTGCATCAGAGGCGTATGAATCACCAGTCTCTGCCGCCCCTCGACACCAGCCTTCGTCGCCAGATTTGCCATCGTCTCAAAGGCATGAATGAACTCCGGTCGGCAATCGGGATACCCGCTGTAATCCAGCGCATTTACACCGATAAACACGTCGCTCGCGCCCAGCACCTCGGCCCAAGCTAGCGCGAATGAAAGAAAGATCGTATTCCTTGCTGGCACATACGTCACCGGAATCCCATGTTCCATCTCCGCGCTGTCCCGCCCCTTTGGCACATCGATATCGTCGGTCAGGGCCGATCCGCCAAACACACGCAAATCAATCGTGGCAATTCGATGCTGCGCCACGCCCAAGCGACGCCGCAACCCGCCGCGCCGCCTCCAGCTCAAAACTGTGCCGTTGGCCGTACGCAAATGAAAGCGCATTAACCCGGAATCCCTCGGCCGCCGCAATAGCCGCAACCGTCGCCGAGTCTAGTCCGCCGCTCAGAAGGACCACCGCTGATTTTTTCGGTACAGAAGTAGAGATTTCGATTGAACTCACGGTCGCCTCTGTTTCAGAATAACTAACCGGCAGTCCCCTTTGAGAGCCGCTCCGTCCTTTCTCACTCTCATTTCTGTCGGCCTTTCAGGCACGCAGATATTTTTTCAGCATCGAAGGAACCTGGGCCCAGTAATCCGGAGGTCTCCCCATGCGCCTGCAGAGTCTCCCTGCTCTGTCCCTGCTTTTTGCGTCTCTGTTGCTCTTCGTCACATCCACCTTGCTCCAGGCACAGCCATCCGGTGGTGCACCGAACGAGCCTACTGATCCGCCTGCGGCTTCGAGTGCCCCCTTGTCCCTGAAGACCGACGTCACGCCGGATATTCCCGTCGATGCCAAACCGACAATGGTCAGGCAGACCGGACTTCCACTCGATGAGCTCAACAGAGTGCTCGAAAAGTACCGGAAGTCAGGCAATCGTGAGGCCGAAGGGCATACCCTCGGTGCCATTGCGGGCTCCTATAGGGCGCTCCATCAGCAGCAGAAAGCTCTCGAACTTTATCAATTGGCGCTCACCATCTGGCGCGATATCGGCGACAAAGACGACGAGGCGACCACGCTTGCGCACATTGGCGATGTTTACCGCGAATGGGGATTCCACGAGCAGGCAATCCACCTTTACCGCGATGCCCTCAAGGTGTATCCAGCCTCAACGGACAAGTCAGAACTAGCGGCCGTGTTTAACAACCTTGGCCTGGCTTACTTTGGGCTCCACGACAAGAAGAAATGTTTGGAGAACCTTGACCACGCTCTCGCCGAATATCGCGCAAAACAAGACCGTCAAGGCGAAGCGTCCGTTCTCACCAACCTTGGTTCGGCCTACGCCTTCCTGGGCAACGACCCGCACAAGGCACTCGATTACTTTCAGGAGGCGGTGACTAAGCTGGAATTGCTCAACGATCGTTCCTCCGAGGCAAACGCGTTTCAAGTCATGGGCCTTGTCTGGCTCAAATTGCAAAATCACGACATGGCCGTCCAGAGCTTCCAGCGGGCCCTCTTCCTCTTTGGCCGAACAGGTAACGCGCAGGGAGAAGTCTCAGTACGCAAGCAACTGAAGGCGATTACTGAAACTGAGACAATTGCCTCTGCCCGCTAACGCGAGTCGCCATTAAAGAAGGGAATCGCGGACCTCTGCCCCTGACGCCTTAGAATTATTCTTCGCGCACCTCATCATGAAGATATTTCTTACAGGCGCCACCGGATTCGTCGGACATCACGTAGCGAAGGCCCTGGTCGACCAGGGTGCGGACCTCCGTCTACTCGTCCGCAAATCCAGCAAGCTATCCAACCTCGAGGGCATCGCCGGCGACACTGTCGTCGGTGACCTGGCCAAGCCTGACTCTTACGGACCTGCAATTGAGGGTTGCGACGCCGTTATGCACGTCGCTGCCGACTACCGCCTCTGGATTCGCGACCCCGACACAATGTACCGCGCCAACGTCGATGGGACTCGAGATTTGCTGAAGCTCGCCCGCGAAGCCCGCGTTCGTCGCGTCGTCTACACATCGTCGGTCGCCACCATGGCCTTCCGCACCGATGGAATCGTAGTCAACGAAGACACGCCTGTGACGATCGACGACATGGTTGGCCACTATAAGCGTTCCAAGTTTTTAGCCGAACAGCAGGCCATCGCCGCTGCCCAGGACGGCCAGCAGGTGATCATCCTCAACCCCACAACGCCCATCGGACCCAATGACGCCAAGCCCACGCCCACCGGCCGCATCTTCGTCGACTTCCTGAATCACAAATTCCCGGCATACGTCGACACCGGCCTCAACCTCGTAGACGTCGCAGAAGTCGCGCGAACCCACGTCGCTGCGCTCACAGTCGGTAAGCCCGGCCGCCGCTACATTCTGGGGGGCGAAAACCTCACGCTCAAACAGATCCTCGACAAAATGTCCGCCATCACCGGTATTCCCTCGCCGAAAACAGAGATTCCCTTCGCCATCGCCGCCACCTACGCATTCTTCGAGGAGTGGATCACCGGTCGCATCCGCGGAAAAGAGCCAAGAGCCACCCTGGAAGAAGTCCGGATGGGTCGCAAGAAAATGTTTGCCTCGTCCGCCCGCGCCCAGCAGGAACTAGGCTTCCGCATCGTCCCCGTCTATCCCGCCATGCGCGCCGCCATAGACTGGTTTCGCGCCAACGGCTATGCCCCATGACCCGTGTCGCCATCATCGCCGCGATGCCCGGCGAACTCAAACCGATCGTCCGCAACTGGCCCCACTCCACGCGCGGTACCATCCACTTCTGGGCCCAGCGCACCGAAGAAGAAGAGTGGATCGCCGCGTGTGCCGGTGCCGGCCTCGACGCCGCAACCCGGGCCTTCGCCGGAATCGAAGATGGCGGCCCCATCGATCTCGTCATCTCCATCGGCTGGGCCGGTGCCCTCACGCCCGAAATTCCCGGCGGCAGCGCCCACAATTGTGCCGGTGTCATCGACGCTCGCACCGGCGAGCGCTTCAACTGCGATGGCGGAGCAGGCAAACTCTGGCTTGCCACCAGTCCCCGCGTCGCCGACGAGCCGGAAAAACGCCGCCTCGCAACCACCTACAAGACCGCCCTGGTCGACATGGAAGCCGCCGCCATCGCCCGCCTCGCAGCCATGCGCAGTATCCCTTTCTATGCCATCAAGGGCGTCAGTGACCCCCTCGACGCGAAGTTGCCTGATTTCAACCGCTTTATCGATGCAAACGGCCAGTTCCAGACCCCAAAGTTTGTTCTTTTTGCTCTCCTTAGGCCATGGATATGGCCCGCGCTCATCCAAATGGGCGAAAATAGTAGAAAGGCTTCCCAAAGCATTGCGGAGCGGCTCAACGAACTCCTGAGCGAATGACGAAATAATGATGAGTGAGGTCACACCAACACGGATGGCTACCCAAACCACCAACGCCCAAAGTCAGATCGCCAGCCGAATCCCCACAACTATGCGCGCCGTAGTCTATCGCGGCATCAACGACATGCGTGTCGAAACGGTCCCCACCCCAACCATCGGTCCCGGTGAATTGCTGGTCAAGGTTGCCACCTGTGGCATCTGCGGAACGGACCTGAAGAAGATCCACACCGGCTCTCATTCCGCCCCTCGCATCTTCGGCCACGAGATGTCAGGCACGATAGTCGCTGTCGGCGAGGGCGTCACGCGATTCCAGGGCGGCGAACGCGTCGTGGTTCACCACCACGTTCCATGCGGCGAATGCTTCTATTGCCGCAAAGGCACCCCGGCCCAATGCCCCCTCTACAAAAAGGTAGGCGTTACCGCCGGCTTCGAACCGTCCGGCGGTGGCTTCGCGGAGTATATTCGCGTGATGGACTGGGTGGCCTCCAGTTGCGGCGTCGTGCCCATTCCCGACGGCGTTCCCTTTGAGCAGGCTGCCTTCGTCGAACCAGTCAACACCGTGCTCAAAGGCGTAAAGATGCTCAACCTGCACGCAGACGACACGGTGCTGGTCATAGGCCAGGGTCCCATTGGCTTAATGCACGCAGTGCTCGCCAGCCGCACCGGTGCCCGCGTTCTTACTTCCGATCTCTATCCGGAACGCCACGCCATCGCCGCCAAATATGGCCTCAAAAACCCTATCCATGCAGGCAGCGAAAATGTTGTAGACCGCGTCCTGGTGGAGACTGATGGTCGCGGAGCCGATGCCGTCATCCTCGCCGTGGGCGGCAACGCCCTCATAAAGACCGCCATGGATGCTACACGCTGTGGAGGCAAGGTGATGCTGTTTGCTCAGACCCAGCGCGGCGACGCAACTTTTGATCCCGGCGTGGTTTGTATGGACGAGAAGACCCTCATGGGCTCCTACTCGTCTTCGTTCGACCTTCTCGACGAAGTCACTGACCTGGTCTTCAACGGATACCGCAACGGATTTGACCTCACCCAACTCATCTCGCATCGTTTCCCGATCGAAGAAGCCGTACCGGCAATCGATGTAGCATCGCACCCCAAAGCCGACTCGATGAAGATTATGATTGAGCCCGTCTCCGGTTCAGGAGCAAAGTAATGCCAAACCCGGTAAAACGCGGTCGCCCGACGGTCGAAGATGTCCTCCAGGTCGGCCGCAGTACCGTCGGAGATGTTCTCCAGATCGGCCGCAATACCGTCGAAGAAGTCCTCCACGTTGGCAGGAGCACCGTTGAAGAGGTCATTCAGGTCGGACGCAATACAGTCGAGTCCGCTCGGCAATTGCGGCAGGGAACCATGCAGGCCGCGATCCTGCACGGCCGCCAGGATATTCGAATTGAAGACGTGCCGGTTCCTCGCGCAGCCCCAGGCGAGCTGATCGTCCGCGTCGGCGCCGCTCTTACCTGCGGAACGGACCTCAAAGTTTTTCGCCGCGGCTACCATGCCCGCATGATCGTCCCTCCGGCACTCTTCGGTCACGAGCAGGCCGGAACCGTTGTCGAAGTAGGGGAGGGGGTTGAAGGCTTTCCCAGCGGCTGCCGTGTAGTAGCCCTGAACTCGGCGCCATGTGGTCAATGTTATTTCTGCCAGCACGGCCAGGAAAATCTATGCGACGACTTGCTCTTCAATAACGGGGCCTATGCAGAATTCATCCGCATTCCGTCGCGCATCGTTGACAAAAATACCCTTCACATTCCCGACCACGTTCCGCTTGAACACGCCGCACTCACGGAGCCGCTGGCCTGCGCCGTTCACGGATTCGAAGACTCGCGCCCCTGGCCCGGCGCCACTGTCGCTATCATCGGCGGCGGTCCCCTTGGCTTGATGATGCTTCACGTAGCCGCGCTCGCCGGCTGCGAAGTCATCGCCATTGTCAAGCACGATGGCCAAGTTGAAGCCGCCCGCCAATTGGGCGCCGCCCACGTCATTCAGACCAGCAGCATCCGCAAGGCAATCCGCGAAACCCGCGCTCTCACCCCGAAAAATCGCGGCGTTGACATCGCCATTGAAGCCGTCGGCGTTCCTGAAGCCTGGGAAGAAGCGGTCGAAATGGTGCGCAAGGGCGGTACGGTCAATTTCTTCGGCGGATGCGCCGTAGGGCACCCACGTCTCGCTCGATACCAACCGCATCCACTACAGCGACATCACGCTGCGCGCCACCTTCCACCACACACCGGCCATGTGCCGCAAAGCACTTGACCTCATTGCCAGCGGCCGGTTCCAGGCAGGCGCCTTCATCACCGGCCACGCTCACCTCTACGAACTCAATCGCGTCTTTGAGAAGCTGATGAACCGCAGCAGCGAAATCAAGACCGCGATTGTGCCGTGAGGCCAACCAATGAGCATCGCTGCCCTCCATCCTGACGACAACGAACTTGCGCGCGAGGATTTGATCGCTCGCGGCTGGGCTGCGCTTCCGCCTTCCTACCGCATTCCCGACAAAGCCCCCACGCTTCAAGAAGCCCGCGCCTGGTGCAAACATCTCGCCGAAACCCACTACGAAAATTTCCATGTTGCCTCATGGTTTCTGCCGGAAGCTCTGCGCCCCCACTTCCACGCCATCTACGCCTACTGCCGAGTCTCCGACGATTTAGGCGACGAAGTTGGCAACACCCAGCAGTCTCTGGCACTTCTCGATCTTTGGGGCCGCGAACTCGACGCCTGCTACGAAGGCCGTGCGCGTCATCCCGTCTTTGTCGCACTCGCTGAAACCATCCGAACCTGCAATATTCCTAAAGAGCCCTTCGCCGATCTCCTCACCGCCTTCCGCCAGGACCAGACTGTCACCCGTTACGCCAACATGGAAGAGGTTCTGCAGTACTGCCGCTACTCCGCCAACCCGGTCGGCCGCCTGGTCCTCTACACCTGCGGTTACACAGACGAAGAGCGCTTCCGCCTGTCGGATGCCACATGCTCAGCCCTGCAACTCGCAAACTTCTGGCAAGACGTACGCGTCGACTTCGCCAAGGACCGCGTCTACATCCCGCAAAACGACATGCAGCGCTTCGGCGTCAACGACGCAACCATTCAGCAGGGAATTGCGACCGCCGAATTCCGCGCGCTCCTGAAGCACGAAGTAGAATTTGCGCGCGATCTGTTCCGTCAAGGCCTCCCGCTCATCAACATGGTCGACCGCGATCTGGCCATCGATCTCGACCTCTTCAGCCGCGGGGGCCTCGAGATACTGAACGCAATCGAGCGCCGGGATTATGATGTGCTAAGCGCCCGCCCGGCCATTTCAAAACGCACGAAGCTGCAACTCGCACTGCGCGCCGTGAGCGGAAAGTTTCTACCCTTCCTGCGCCTTGGGGTATCAAGGGGTAAAGCCGCTTGACGCAAGAGATGCCGCAAGCCATCACACTGGACGCCGCGTACGCAACTTGCAGGGCAATCGCCAAACGCGAAGCCAAGAATTTCTACTACGCCTTCGTAGCCCTTCCTGAGCCGCGCCGCAACGCAATCTGCGCCATCTACGCCTTCATGCGCAAGGCCGACGACCTTTCCGACGACGAAAGCATTTCCCGCGAACAGCGCCTCTTGAATCTCGAGCAGTGGCAGGCCGCCTGGCGCAGCGCATCGCAAACCGGCGCGACACATGATCCGGTCTTCATCGCAGTACGCGACGCCACGCAGCGCTTCAACATTCCTCTCAGCCTTCTCGATGAACTTATTGCAGGCACCACGTCCGATCTTAAAGCCAATCCCGACGACGCTCCCGACACCTACGCAACCTTTGCTGACCTCTATCAATATTGCTATCTCGTCGCGTCTGTCGTCGGCCTCGTCTGCATCCGCATCTTCGGCTACAGCGACCCGGCCGCTGAAAAACTCGCCGAAGAAACCGGCGTAGCTTTCCAACTCACCAACATCCTGCGCGACGTAGCCGAAGATGCCGAGCGTGGCCGCGTCTATCTGCCCCTCGAAGATCTCGCCGCCCACAACGTGACCCTCGATGCAATACTCCATCGCAAGCAAGGCTCACCTCCATCCGCGAACGAGCGCGCCCTGCTGGCTGAAATAGGAGCGCGCGCAGAAGCCTACTACGCCTCTGCGAATAAGCTGCTGCCTCTGATCGATCGCGAAAGCCGTCCCGCGCTATGGGTATTGGTCAGAATCTACCGAGGTTTGCTGAGACGAATTCGGCGCGCAGACTATGACGTTTTTTCGAAACGCATCAGCGTCCCAACCTTCCAGAAACTAGAAATCCTGGCAGTAGGAATGACTCGCCTCGCGATAGCACGCTTCTCTCCATGAAGGCACTGAATACTCCCCATCCCCCGTGTCATCCTGAGCGGAGCAAGCCTTGGGCCCCGCAGACGTTAGTCTTTGGGGTAAGCGCAGCGAAGGACCTGCTTTTGATTTTGTCCCTGTACTTCAGCTCATGAGGGAATTCTTGCCGGAAACGCCGCGACATAACGAAGGACGCACCGTCACCGTCATCGGCGGCGGCGTCTCCGGTATGAGCGCCGCCTGCGCCCTCGCTGAAGCCGGCTACCGCGTCCAACTCATCGAACGCCGCGGCTACCTAGGCGGCCGCGCGTCCTCCTACCTCCATCCCGGCGTCGACGAAGTCATCGACAACTGCCAGCACGTTCTCTTCGGCTGCTGCACCAACCTCATCGGCTTCTACAAGCGCATCGGCGTCGAAAAGCAAAATTCACTGGACCACCGAGATGACCATGATCGAGCCCGGCGGTCGGCGCACGAAACTTGGTCCGTCGCCGCTGCCAGCTCCGCTTCACGGACTGCCCAAGCTGCTCTCCGCCCACGCATTCACCCGTGTCGACAAGTTCGCCCTTGCCCGCGCATTTCGCGCCATGATGAAACCCATTCGCGACAATCAGGAGTCGCTCTCCGACTGGCTCGTCCGCCACAAGCAGACCCCAGGCGCCATCGAGCGCTTCTGGCGTCTCGTCATCGCCAGCGCCCTCAACGCCGATCTGGACGCCATCGCCGTACCCTACGCGGCCAAGGTTATCCGCGAACTCTTCATGAACTCCGCGCAGGCCGGGGCTATGGGCATGAGCTCCGTTCCCCTCAGCGAACTCTACGGAGCTGCCCAGGCCTTCCTCGAAGAGCGCGGCTCCACGGTCCATCTCAACACCAACGTCGAATCCGCCGTGTGGGACGAAGCCATCTCCGAGTGGACCATCAACACCCGCACCGGCACGCTCGTTTCTGAATTCCTCGTAATCGCACTCCCGTTTGAAGCGATGCAAAAGCTCTTGCCGCATCTTCCCCCTGCACCTCACGGCGAAGAACTAGCGCGCAAGGTCGACCAATTCGAACACTGGCCCATCTGCAGCGTCCACCTCTGGTTCGATCGCCAAATCACCGACCTGCCCCACGCCGTCCTGCTCGACCGCGAAATCCACTGGATGTACAACAAGAGCGTCCTGCAGCCCTGGCGCAATAACAAGGGCAGCTACCTCGAACTCGTCCAGTCCGCGTCGCGAAAATTCGCGGCGCTCGACGCGTCAGCAAGCCATCGATCAGGCATTGAGTGAACTCGCCGAATTCTTTCCGAGTATCAAAGAAGCCAAGCTCGAAAAAGCCGCCCTTATCAAAGAAGTCCGCGCCACTTTTGGAGTGCCACCAGGAATCGACGGAGTAAGACCGCCCACGGCGGCTCCATGGCCGAATTGCTTCCTGGCCGGCGACTGGGTCAGTACCGGCTGGCCCTCAACAATGGAAAGTGCCGCCCGCTCCGGCCACATCGCCGCTGATGCTCTCTGCGCCAGCAAAATCGAGGACTGCCGTTTCCTCGAACCCGACCTCAAGCCACAAGGACTAATGAGATGGCTTAAGTAGTGCCCACTTCCCCTTGAGCAGCGACCGCGCCCAACGCTAACAGCTGCTTTTCAATGCGCCAGAAAATAAACTCCGACACACACCAGCACCGCCGCCGTCCACCGCCGCCGTCCACCTTCTCGTGCAAAAACAACTGTGCCGCCACGGTGTTCAACACCAGCGTGAGCGAAGCCGCCGCCGGACCCACCAGGCTCAGGTTCATGTGATTCAGCGCAAACAGCAGTGAGAAGAACGCCACCGCCATGAAAAAGATTCCGCCCACGAACAGCGGAGACGTCACCACCGCCTTGATCGCGCCGCTCAGTCCGCTCCTCGCGCGAATGTCATCCAGGTCCCCCATCGACTTCATCGCTGCCGCGGTCAGAACTTCCCCAATAGACGACGTGATCACGACGATCGCGATTATCCCCGCAGCCTTCCAGAACGATGCCTGCATCAGTACACCAGTCATCGCCCGGCCTCTTTCGCGTCCAGTTCCTCGAGCGCCACGGCCGTCGCAGCATTTACCGGCGGAGTCGTGTTCACCGGCCCGTGTGCAACAAACGCCACACCCACGGTTATCATCACGATTCCCATCCACCGCATCCATGAAATGTCTTCATGCAGCCAGTAGTGCGCCAGCAGTGCGACAAACACGTTGCCCAGCGCCGTCGCCGGCATCACGTAGGTCAGGTCGGCCCACGACAACGCCGTCAGGTAGCTGGCAAAATATCCAATCAGCAAAGCAATCCCCAGCGCAATCCATGGAGTAAAGACCGCACCGATCAACGAGAGAGGATGCGCCATTGAAATCGGCGGAAGGCTCGTCATGCCGCGCGAAAGGGCAGCGTCGCCCAGTGGCACGCTCACCGATACAAACGCCAGAATCAGGAACTGATTAAATGTAAGTCGGTGATGAGTCATGTGCCTCGCAGCGGCATCCTTTCCCGCAAAAGAGAAGGAGGGCAGACGCAGCGCGCCGCCCTCCGATGGTTCGTGCCCCTGAATGCTAAGCGCCCGTTACGCGCCCGCGTTCACAGGTGCAGCCGGTTTAGCGGGCTGACTGCGTTTCTGCTTCACCGCCTTGTTGCGCTCGGCGCGAAGCTTCAGGAACGCCTTGGCTTCAACGTAAAGGCGCGGCAGATCGCGGTTGACAATCGCCTTCCACACCACGCGGAACGCGGCCTTGGGACGGAAATAATACTCGTCGTAGAAGCGGTGCACCATCTCCATGACGTATTCGGCGGGCAGGCCGGGATACTCGATGTGCGCCATCTGGTGGCCGCCGCTCATCCACCATCTTCGTTCAGTTGGTGATGAAGCCGTTCTCCTTGGCGTAGTCGTAGAGCTCGGTGCCCGGATAGGCGTGCGCGACCGAAACCTGAATGGTTTCGACAGTCCAGCTCTTGGCGAAGTTGATCGTGTTGCGAATCGACTCCTTCGGTCTCGCCCGGCAGGCCGAGGATGAAGTCGCCGTGAATGACCAGGCCGAGCTTGTGGCAGTCCTTGGCGAACTGCGCGCGCACGTTCAACCGTTGCGCCCTTCTTGATGTTCTTGAGAATCTGCGGATCGCCGGATTCGTAGCCGACGATCAGCAGCCGGCAGCCCGCTTCCTTCATCGCTTTCAGCGTTTCGTAATCGGTGGTCACGCGCGATGTGCAGGACCAGGTCAGATTCAGCGGCTTCAACTTTTCGCAGAGCTCGATGGTGCGCGCCTTCTGGATGTTGAAGGTGTCGTCGTCAAAGAAGAATTCCTTCACATCGCGGGAAGTATCTCTTTCGCCCTCTCCATCTCGGCGGCCACGTCGTCAGTCGAGCGCTTGCGCCACGCATGTCCGCTGAGCGTCTGCGGCCACAGGCAGAAGGTGCACTGCGCCGGGCATCCGCGCGTGGAGTAGAGCGCGACGTACGGGATGCAGCAGAAACGGCACGTTGTAGCGCGTCACATCCATGTCGCGCTTGTAGATCTTCGGTCACCCAGGGCATCGCGTCCAGGTCTTCAACCTGCGGACGATCGGGATTGTGAACGACCTTGCCGTCCTTCTTGATAGCTGATGCCGAGGATCTCGTTCAGCGGCTTGCCCTTCGCGTACTCCACCACGGAGTAGTCAAATTCGCGACGGCAAATGAAATCGATACACCGCGCACTCGTTCAGCGCGCGTTCCGGGTCAGTGGTCACCGGGCGGTCCGACAAACGCAATCTTGAATCGACGGATTCGCCTCCTTGATGGCTTCGGCCAGGCGCTGGTCGCCCGGCCAGCCCACGGTGCTGGTGAACAGCACCAGGAATTCGTAGTCCTTGGCAGATCTCGATGGTCTCTTCGGCGGAGACGTGGTGCGGCGGCGCATCCAGCAGGCGCGAACCTTCCAGCATGCCGGCAGGGTAGGCCAGCCACACGGGGTACCAGTAGGATTCGATTTCGCGCGTAGCGGGCCAGCGCGAACTGGCGCCACCGTCAAAATTCTCAAACGAAGGCGGGTTCAGGAACAGTGTTTTCAAAGGCATAGGCATCCCTACAATTCTACCAGTTAGGCAGTTTTTACGCGGTTTCTCGGTGTGTATTCCGATGATTACTTCCCGTGAACTTCCCGCAGCCAATCGTCCATATGGCCCAGCACGCGCAGCAGTGTAAGTCGTGCCCGTGCAAGCTCAAACCCCGCGTTCAACGCATCCTCATCCTTTTGCTGCGCCTCGATCCGGGCCTGTTGCTCGGCTTTAGGGCTTATCTGTGGCGACGACCCAGGGCCAGATCCAGAACCATTGCCTAACTCCAATTGTGCCAACACGGCCTTCAGCTGCTCACCGGCGATCTGTTGTTTTAGGCCTGCAATCTCCGCCTGGGTATCAAGCTCGCGAATATTACCGCTGAGGTCGGCAATTGCAAGGTCGTTCTGCTTCTCAGCCTGCTCTGCTTCGATCTTTGCCCGCAGCGCATCCGCGGCAGACTCCCGGGCTCGGGCATGCCGTCCCATATCGATGAGCGGAATCACAACTGAAATCCCGGAAGCAAAGTTGTTCGGTGGCAGCGGTTTGGCGAAGAAGCTGCTGACCTCGTTCAGCAAATTGGTATTGCGGTTGTACTGCATTGCGAAGCGCAATTCAGGGATATAGCGGCTTTCGCTGTCGCCTCTCGCCTGGGCCTGTTTGGAATATGCGATCAGTTGCGCTGCCAGCACGTTTGCCTGATTGTGCGAAGGCGCTACTCCGTGCACCTGCGGAATTTCCGGAATGCTTCCGTGGTCAACCTTGATCGAACCATCGGGGAGCGCGGTGAGCGCGGACAGTTGCTTCTCGAGATTCGCCTTACGTGTCTCCAGGTGCAGACGCACCAGCTTGATCTGGGCTGCCGTAAGCCTGGCCTGCAATAGTTCACTCAGCGGATCGACACCCGCTTCGGTGCGCTGCTGTTCGATTTCAACCAGTCGACCTGCAAGCAGCTCCTGCTGGAGCGCGCCTTGCAGTTCCTGCTGTACGGTATCGAGTTCGATATATGCGGTCGAGGCATCCAGCGCAACCTGCTCGCGCGCATCTTTCAGCCGAGTCGCTGCGGCCTGCACTCCAAGTCCTGCCGCATCGATATAACGCTTCTGCGGAATGCTATAAACCAGCGCCTGAACGGTGGCGCTCCAGATGGACGGTGGAGAGCCAGTAAAACCCACTTCTGGGAAAACCGGCAGTCCAGTTTCCACCGTCGCTGAAGGAATGACAGCGTCCTTCGTTTCCGAGAGCACTGAATTCGCCTTGCTCAAATCGGCCTGTGCAGCGCGCACTCCAGTGCTGTTCCGCTGTGCCAGCTCCACCACAGTCTTGAGAGACACCTGCGCACTCGCGCCAATGGAAATCCCGATCAGCATTACCGCGTTCACAGCAACAATCCTGAGCGCAGCCCTGCTCCCGACGATCGCGATCCGCGGTCCAGCAGCGTAATCCGTCAATGGCCGTCGCAAAATCAAAATGTCAGCCCCAGTGCCGGCTTGTAATCATGTGCGAGTTTAAGTGCATCCGCCCGTGCCTGCCATGCACCATTCTTGTCGCCTAGCTGGCCCTTGAGCCGTGCAAGCCGCGTGTAGCCTTCAAACGCAGGCCCCTCTTCCGTTCGCGGATAATCCGCGAGATACTCCTCAAGCATCTTCGCGGCAAGAGCCAGGTTTCGCTTGCCCTTCGAAAGAACCGAGGCACCGTTATAAAGCGCAACACCCGCATGCCGGTCATGCTGCGCTGCTCTGTATCCGCTGCCGACGGCGGCTTCCATATCGTCCCAGCGCTCGCGCTTGCGATAGAAACTGGCCAACGACATCCAGCTAAACGCAGGATGCTCGCTGGTCGCCGTCGCCTGTTTGTATTCGCGCTCGGCTGTTCCGTAATCCTTCCGGCTCTCGGCGATCCTTCCAAGCAGAATGTGCGCGCGCGCGGGATCAATCTTTTGGAGGAGGGAACCAGCGCCTGGGCCTTGTCCACACCTCCGCCCACCACCCCTGGAGCCGAGGAGTAAAACTCTCCGAGATCGGAAATGGCTTCTCCGTTGCGTGGATCGGCGCTCACCGCCTGCTCGAATTCTGCACGCGAACGCTTCGCGAGGCCGTAAGCAGCGATAAACGATGCGTGTTCGGCCATCTCTCCCAGCGCCCGGCCCAGCCACATGTGATTCACCGAGCTCTGCCCATCGAGGTTTACCGCCTGTTCGCAATCATCCACCGCTTGGTCCCACCGCTCCAGCGTGAAGTAGACCCGGCAGCGTAAATTATGTGTCTCCGCAGATGAAGGCATTGAACTCAACAAATTGAGGGCCCGGTCTGCTTCGCCCGATTGCAGGTTTGTATTCGCCAGAGCAATCCCGCTTGTTGGGCACATCGGCCAACCCGGAGGTGACAAAAGCCGCAAGTGTGATCGCAAGTACCTTCTTCACCGGACTCTCGTGATCGGGACGCCCTCTTGCAGGGGCACTCCTGTCGTGGTTCCTGTGGCCACCCAGTCACCGATCTTTAGGCCGGAAAGAATGGCGACCTGCGTAAGATTCAGTGCCCCGGTGACGACAAAGGTCTTCTTCAACTCGTCGCCGTCGATCTTGTAGACATACGGTTTTGCCGTTCTCTGAACGCAGCGCCTCTCTGGGAATGGATAGTGCGTTTTCCTGGCTCGCCGTCGTCACCGTAACCGTGACGTTCGTATCCGGCAGAAGATGGCTATCAGCGTCGTCGATGTGAATCAGAACCTCGCCCACATTGCGCGTTCCATACGTGATCACGGTTATCGGTGTACGTTCGATGTGCCCGTGCCAGACCTTTCCCGGCTTCGCATCCCACTTGATCAGGATCGGCTGGCCCACAGCCAGCATCCCGATCTCCGGTTCGTCGAAGTATGCACGCACGCGCTCTTGTTGAAGGTCCGCCATCTGCAACAGCAATTTGCCCTGTTCCGCAAATTCCGTCGCATTCACGTTCAAGCTGTAGATAGTGCCCGCGACCGGTGCATTTACTGATGTTTGCGAAAGCACCTGCTGAGCAGCCCGCCGGCTGGCCTCCGCGTCCGCGAGTGCCGCCTGCGCCCGGGCAACTTCGGCCGGAGAGTAGCGGCTTTTCGCGCTCTGTTGCGCGGCATGAAGATTTGCCTCAGCCGTAGCCAGCCTCTGGCGCGCGGCAACCACCTCGCTCGGCGCCGCTGCCCCCGTCGCGCTCAGCTTCACAAGAGCGTCTAGATCATGCTGCGCATGGTCCCGTTCAAGCTTGTCGCGCTCCGTCTCCGCCGCTACGCCCTGACGCTGCTCGAGAGTTCCGTTTTGCGTGACCGATTCAAGATTTGCCTGGGCCGACTTCACGGCGCTGTCAGCGCTGGCCAGTTTAGCCCGTGCGTCAATGTCATCCAACTGCATCAGCAGTTTGCCCGCCGGAACCGTGTCGCCAGCCTCGATGTACACCGCTTTCACAAGGGCAGGAAGAGGGGCATGAATCTCGATATTGTGTATGGGTTCAACCCTGCCGTTTGTGCTGGCGGTCGTAGCCAGCGGCTCCTGCGAAACCTCGGCTGCACGCACAGGCAGACGATCCCGGGTGAGAGATCGAGAACCAAAATAGACCGTTATGAGGACCACGGCCACACCAAACCAAAGCCATTTGCGGTCCAAACGCTTTCTTTCTGTAACCATGCGGGCGACTCTAAGCCAGTATATAAGACGCGTCGCAAGCCCTTAAGAAGCAGAAATTTGCATGAATACGATCAGGAAACCTGTCTGACGGAGTGTTCACATTGACCCCCCTTACAATGGAGATATGTCTCAGCAACCCCGCTATACCGACGATCACGCCAAGGCCGGACTCGATTTCAAGTTTCCGGAGATCGAGACCTGGCAAAACCAGTTTCCCGGCTACGAGATCGTCATCGACGACCCTGAATTAACCTCAGTCTGTCCCAAGACTGGATTGCCCGACTTCGGCTCGCTCTCCATCCGCTACATGCCCCGCAACCGCTGCCTCGAGCTCAAATCGCTCAAGGAGTATCTCTTCAGCTACCGCAACCTCGGCATCTTCCAGGAAAACATCGTTAACCAGGTCCTCGAAGACGTAGCAAAAGCCTGCGACCCTGTGTGGGCAATAGTCCGCGGCGAGTTCCGCCCCCGCGGCGGCATAGCGACAACGGTAGAAGCCCGCTGGCCAAGACCCACCACTTAGGCTGCAAATTCGAATTCCGGGGGCCATTCTCGAAGATGTGAAACTCCCGCCGAGAGCACCCATCCAACGCCGAAACGTGAGCGGGTGAGCTAGGATGCGGTCCGGGTAATCGCGATAACGCTGATGTCATCCTCTTGACCGAACTTCTGCGCCGCGGCCGCGAGCGCGCCGACACTTGCGGACTCGCGCAGCAGATCGTCGATACGCTCGAAGCCGAAGAGCGTCCCATTCACGTCTGTGGCTTCAGCAATACCGTCTGACATCAGCAAGAGTTGATCGCCCTCCGCAAGGCTGAAGCGCATTATCGAGAACTCAGGATCTTCGATCATGCCTAGCGGTAACGAGCCTTCCATCTGAACGGGCCGGCCATTGAGATACGGAGGCAGATGTCCGGCATTGGCCAGCGTGGCGCCGCCGTCCGCGCCGATGCGCAGCGCGAGGCAGGTGGCGGCCGCGTGACTGCGTCCGCACAGTCGCTGATTCAGCACCTTCAACACTACCAGCGGATCGGGATCGAACTGCGCCGACGTGCGAATTGCGCCAATCAGCAGCGCAACCAGCATTCCCGCCTGCAATCCCTTGCCCGCAACATCGCCGGCAACGATCAACATGCTGCCATTGGAGGCGTGCGGAAGGATCTGGAAGAAGTCACCACCCACCTCGCGCGCTGGGCGATACTCGCTCTCAATGGCCAGACCCGGAAGCGTGGCGATGGGCTCTGGCAGAATCACACGCTGTACCTCTTGTGCCTGTTTCACGTCGAGTTCCATCAGCCTTTGCCGCAGCACCGTCATCAGAAGCCGCCGCAGCAGCAACCCGGCGATCACGAAAGCCAGCAGCAGATTGGCGAGGTCCCCGAGTGTGACTTGCACGCCAAGGGGATACCAGGTCAGATTGATGTGCAGAAAATTAAGGTCATCCCAAAACTGCGCAACTCCCCATAGAACTACGGCCGGCAACACCGACCATCCCTCCACTCCTTTTTGGCGAATACCTTGAACGATGCACACGAGCATCAGCGGCAGGAAGAGCAACTTGGTAATGAGATAGACGCCGGCGAAGGCAGCACTCACCGAATGCGGAACGACCGTAAAGACCAGCAGGTTCCGGTTCAGGGCAGTCGATATCGCATACAACAGGGCCAGCACCGCCGCCGCGCGTGGCAGCCACGCTGGCCGCTGAAGCCCAAACCAGCTCCACCAAACCATTACCCATGCGGCGTAAATCAGCGGGCGCAAAACGATGAACCGGAGTGGATCGCCGACTGCAATCCCGACGTCTTGCCGCGTGTCGAGCAGGACTACAAAAGCATCGAACATCGCCGTAAGCAGGAAGGCTGTTCCGAGCCAGATGTAGACTCTGTCTGAACGATCAAAGAAAGTAAGACTGAAGGCGACAAGAGCGATCAAAGCAAACACTACTGCTGAGACTAAAAGGTCAGCTACTGCACGCAGGGCGTCAAGCCAGCGGAGTTGATGGTTGGCGTTCACCGCGCCTGCCTCACCCAATAGGGGAGCGGTGCGCAAGCCGCCGACATCGGGATAATTTGCCGGCGTTGACGGCTCCATCCAGACGCGAAAGGCCAGCACTCGGGAGGTTGAACCATTGCCGGGTTGCGGCAGAGAAAAACTCATCGGCTGGGTGTTATAGACGACCGGCCTGCTGAAGGAGAAGTTGCCGAAGCTACCAAGTAGAATCCCATTCTGAAAAACCTGGTAGCCGTCGTCCACGCCCGGTGGCCCTTCGAGGGCGAGGCCCTTTCCAGCGGGCGCGTCCACCTGCACTACGATGCGATACCAGGCATAGCCCCAGTAACCCGCATGCCCACGATTCGTCCACCCAGGCACGATTCCCGAGACTCCATATACCGGGTCCAGGGCCGTGTCGCCTGCCGTAAGGTCAACCGTCTCCCACGTCGAATCATCAAAGGCTGGCTCTGACCATAGTGGGGAATGGTTTGTGGGATCGATCGGCGAGTCGCCAATGTGAAACTTCCACGGTCCATAGAGTGGCGCCGTGGAATCGCCAATGATGATGTGCTCGATCGGTCCGGCTTGGGCGGGCGCCGCCCGGACCAAACCAGCATCAGTACTAAACGACGCGAGGAACAAAAGAAGGAGAGAGAAATGATAGCTCTGCGCCACTGGGGAACTCCTCTGCGCTCGAAACAACTGATGCCGCAGACATTTCTTCGCGAAGTTTGAAATGCTCGGGACTAGCGCTGAGTGGCGCCAGTTCGACACCCTCGATTTGACATGTTCTGGCTCACGGGCCCGAGCGGTTCTTTTGACCGATCGGGTCGCTCCCGGCCAGCGAACTTAGGTCTGGAGTGTGCTGGTTATACTTCCCATGCTTGGCGCCAAGAAACTGTCACAAGTGACAGTTCATTTCGAGTGCCGAGTACTGCTCGGAGTCAAGCTCGCGAAACAACTTCAGGAGCAGCCCCAATTCCTGCCAGATGTTCCAACAGAGGTTGACTTTCGATGATGGTGTGGCGTTTCTTCAGCTTCAGGAATGGTGACTCGATATACCGGTAGGAAATGGCTGCCATCGCCACAGTCAATCCCAATGCGGTGCAGAATCTCAGAATGAACATGGAGCCGTGGAAGTCGCCGGTTTTTGGAAAAATATAGAAGGACAAATCGCGCGCAACGCCGTGAAAAACATAAAGACCGAACGAGATGCGTCCCAGGTAAACCGCCCATCTTGGAAGCAGTCGCCAGCTTAGGCCGAGGAATGCGAGAAGCATCAAGATGGATCCTGCCGATATCAGAAAAACTCTGCTCAAAATAGTCCATCTGGCGCTTGTGTCGTAGGCAATTGCGTATGCAGAATCGGGCCCACCACACGCGATGAGCCAACACAGCCCACTTCCCGCGAGAAGCAAAGACCTCATCCAGAGGCCAACTTGGGGCGCCCTCCCACGCAGAATAAGGCATAGAAAAATCCCAGCTGCAAAGCACTGGAACTGTACAAGTGAGTCGGCCCAAATCCGATCGTCGCTTGCGTTCTCCATGCATAACCTGTACAGCCATGCATTGGCGCCAAGCACAATCGCTGCGGCGAATATGTAGAGGACTCTGCGCCTGAAGCATTTCACAACCCAAGGAGCGAACAGGTAGAACTGCTCCTCAATTGAAACGCTCCATAGCACGAACATCGGATTGTTGAGCCATCCATGAGTTGCTGAACGCCAGGCTCCCAAAAAGATGGCGAACCAGCACAGCCCGACGAGTTCGTCGCGGCTCCCGCCAGACAAGCATGCGAGTACCGCGCCCAACGCCAAACCGAAATAATAGAGCGGCCAAATCCGAAGAATGCGGCGAATATAGAACTGCTTAACAGCGACAGTTCCGGACACCTCACGTTCGCGGAGCAAGAGCTCGCAAATCAGGAAGGCGCTCAACGTGAAAAACAGGCACACACCGAAACGTCCCGCATTGGCAACGCTGTAGAACAGCGGAGCGAGTCCCCCCAAAAAGGCAGAAACCCGGGGAGTCGGAGTGCGAGGCAGAGTGTGAGAGAGAAACACCAGGAGAAAAGCGAGGAAGCGAACGACGTCTAATTCCGGGCGGTAATACTGTCGGGCAGGTGACTTCGGGAGCTGCGCCTCAAGGTGCGCTCCATCGCGTCCTATCAGAGTCATTCACTTTCTCACTGAGCCTTTGACTCTGGGGGATGGATTCGAAAGCTCACATTGGAACGCAGCCATATTCATCTTCAGAACGTTCGCTGTCAACTGTAGAGTGGGCCCCGCAAGTCCGATGATCTATTGGCACCATTCAGCCGGGTACGCCGCGCCGTGAAATACTGGAGAACCGGAAGGGCACCCAGTTTGGCGACAACCACTTCAACTGTTCGAACCCCCGTCAGTCCGGCGCTCGCCACGCTCATCCTGCTTATCGCCCTCAACCTGCTCAACTACATCGATCGATACATCCTTCCCGGCGAGCTCTCGCTCATTCAAAACGAATTCAATGCCTCCCGCGAGCAAATGGGCGCGCTCACCACGGCCATGTTTTTCGTCTACATGCTGGCCGCACCGCTCACCGGCTGGCTTGGAGACCGCTACCGGCGCAAGCCCCTCATCATCGCCGGCGCGGTGTTGTGGAGCCTGGCCACCCTCGGCACAGCCTGGGTGCACAGCTATTGGACCCTCTACGTCCGCCACGCCATCGTTGGCATCGGCGAAGCTTCCTTCGGCATCTTCGCGCCCGCTGTCATCGCCGATTTCTATCCAGAAAAAGATCGCAACCGCATTCTCTCCATCTTCTACACCGCGATTCCCGTCGGCGCCGCGCTGGGCTATATGGCCGGCGGACAAATGGGCTCGATGTGGGGCTGGCGAACGCCGTTTTTTATCTGCGCTATCCCCGGCCTGATCGTCGCCGCACTTTATGGATTCATTGGCCGCGAGCCCGTGCGCGGCGCGCAAGACCACATCAAACCAACAGCCGATCGCGCGACCGTTGCCGGACTCTTTCGCAATCCTGCGTTCCTCACCGCAACCTTTGGCCTCGCTATGTTGACCTTCGCCATGGGTGGAATCTCCAACTGGATCCCCGAATTCCTCCACAACCCCATCGGCCTCTCCGTCTCCAAAGCAAGCCAGCTTGCCGGCGCCAGCACAGTGCTCGACGGCATCCTCGGCACGGCTGTCGGCGGCTGGATCGCCCAACGCTGGCTCCGCACCAACCACCGCGCTCTCTACCTGCTCAGCTTCTGGAGCGTCGCTTTGACGCTGCCCTTCGGCATCCTCCTCTTCTTTGGCCCCAGCCGCTGGGCCGTCCCCGCGCTCTTCGCAGCAGAGTTCTTTCTCTTCCTCAACACGGGACCGCTCAACACCGCCATCGTCAACTCCGTCTCTGCCCCTGTTCGCGCCACAGCGGTGTCGGTGAACCTCTTCTGCATCCATTTCTTCGGCGACACATTCTCGCCTCAGATCATCGGCAGAATTGCCGATCATTCCAATCTCCGCATCGGGCTGGGATGTACACTCGTCTTCCTCGTCCTCTCTTGCATCTTTCTGCTCGTAGGCTCGCGGTTCGCGCCACAGTTGGAAGAGCGCCCACACCAACTTGCCTGACGTGGTGCGTAATACTGGCGAGAGATGATTCACAACGAGACGCTGCGACTCACGCTTACAGTGCTGACTGGGCTAATGGCCTTGAGTTGGTTGCGTCGCTCCGTTCTCGCGCTGCGCGGTATGGCATCGGTTCTCGACCTCACCGCGATTGACAAAGGTCTTCTGTCACCATTGCCCAAAGACAATTGCCCCGACGTGACCGTCATTGTTCCCGCTCGTGACGAGCAGGATTCAATTGAGGCATGCCTCGAATCGCTCCTTCGCTCCGAAGCGGTTCGAGCGCAGATTGTTGCCATTGACGACCGGTCCGAAGACCGCACCGGCGCGCTCATGGATGCCGTTGCGTCCACCTCTTGCAGCGGTTCAAACACGCTCGAAGTGATTCACAATCATGAACTGCCCGCGGGCTGGCTTGGAAAGCCGCACGCTCTCGCATTGGGTGTGGCGCGGGCTCGGGCGCCTTGGTTGCTCTTTACTGATGGAGATGTGACTTTCGCGCCGGAAACCTTGCAACTATCGTTGCGCGCGGCCATGAATGCAAATGCCGATCATTTCGTCCTCGTGCCGACCTTGACGCATGAAGGCACGCTCGCAGCAGGCGTGCAAGGTTCAATCCAGGCGCTTGGTCAATGGGCCGCACGCATGTGGAAGATCGAGGATCCAACTGCGAAAGACTTCTTCGGCGTGGGCGGTTTCAACCTGCTGCGAGCGGACGCTGTCAAAGCTTTCGGCGGGATGGACCGCCTTCGCATGGAGATCGTCGAAGACATCTCGCTCGGCTGGCTCGTCAAGAGGGAATTGCACCGGAAATCGATGATGGTGCTCGGACCGGGGCTCGCAAACATCTCATGGATACAAGGACCGCTGGGAATTATCCGCCTGCTTGAAAAGAACGCCTTCGCCGGATTTCGATATAGCATCGGCACCGCAGTAGTTGCCGCCGTCCTGCTGGTCTTGCAGGCTGTGGTGCCGCTCATGGCTCTTGCGGCAGGCCCTTGGGGAATAGCCGCGTGCCTCACGCTCTACGGAAGCGTCGCATTAAGTTTCCACGCGAACCGGAAACTGAACGGCATCTCGCCGCTGCTCGCGATTCTGTATGCACCGAGCGTCATGATCCTGGCCTGGGCATTTCTGCGCTCGATGATTTTGACCATCAGGCGCGGAGGCGTAAGCTGGCGGGGCACGCTCTATCCGCTCGCAGAACTCAAGCGTTGCAAGCTCCCCTGGCGTATCTGAAAAGATGGCAAGCCTACTTGCCGGGCATCGTTTCCTGGTCACGCGTATTCATAAATGCCCGATGTCCACCATGCGGTCTCAGATTGGGATCGGCAATTGGCGGCTTCGCCTGCTCGCCAGAAAATCCATGCAGCAACATCGGATTTGGTTTGAACTTCGGCGCTCCGCCTTGGAACTGCCGCGCATGGCTCACTACTATCCCACTGCGCCCATGCATCGGCTGCACAATCCCGCGGACGTGCACTTCCGCACCACGATATTTCTTCAACTCGCCCACATCCTCACGATCCTCCCGCATGCTCATGACCGTGAAGCTGCATTTCTGATCCGGTAAATCCGGCGAGCACACATCCAGAAACCGCGTCCCATCCGCCAACTCGACTACGTCATAAACGTGCACATCGACGCACACGTCCTTATTGACCAGCTTTGCAGCATCTTCAGAATTCAGGCAGGGCTTGGGATGAGTAGCGAACGCGCAGGAAGAGCCTACAGATAGCATCAACGCCAGAAACAGAAATACGCGCGTGTTACTCGTCAACGCCATGCATCAATACGAATGGAAACGGCCAGTAGATGCAGTGCGACGTGTCACAGGCCCAATTCGGCTCCGGCGAAAAATCACACGAAAGCTAGAAGCTAAGGGCTAGGAGCAAGTAGCTTTCCTACTTCGCTCCCACCAACTCCTCGCTCTTCGCCCCCTGTCCATAATGACTCTGCACGTAGTTATCGAGAATCGTCTTGAACTCCGCCACAATCGTGTCGCCACGCAGCGTCGTATACAGCTTTCCGTCCACATACACCGGAGCCTTAGGCTCTTCAAACGTGCCCGGCAGGCTGATGCCGAGGTTCGCGTGCTTCGATTCGCCCGGCCCATTCACCACGCATCCCATTACTGCTAGCTTCAGCTCTTCCACGCCCGGATACTTCTTCCGCCATTCCGGCATCGACGTGCGCAAATAACTCTGAATCTGCTCCGCCAGTTCCTGGAAGTAGGTGCTCGTCGTCCGTCCGCATCCCGGGCAGCTCGTTACCTGCGGCATAAAGCTGCGGATCGAAAGCGACTGCAAAATCTGTTGCGCCGCCTGCACCTCTTCCGTGCGATCGCCACCCGGCTTCGGTGTCAGGCTCACGCGAATCGTATCGCCAATCCCCGCCAGCAGCAGCGGGGCCAGTCCCGCCGTGGACGCAATCAGCCCCTTCGCGCCCATGCCCGCTTCCGTCAATCCCAGGTGAAGGGCATAATTGCACCGCGCCGCAAGATTCGTATACACATCGATCAGATCGCGAACGCCGCTCACTTTCGCCGACAAAATAATCTGATCCGGCCGCAGTCCAAAGTGTTCGGCCGCCTTGGCCGACTCCAGCGCGCTCACCACCATCGCTTCCATCATCACGTCGCGCGCGGGAAGGGGATCGGCCTTCTTGCTGTTCTCATCCATCATCCGCGTCAGCAGCGCCTGGTCAAGCGAGCCCCAGTTTACGCCGATCCTCACCGGCTTCTGGTTCTCGACCGCGCACTCCACCATCACCTGGAAGTTGTCGTTGTCCTTCTTCCCAATCGATGCATTGCCCGGATTAATCCTGTACTTTGCCAGCGCCTTCGCCGTCTCCGGATACTTCTTCAGCAGCAGATGCCCGTTGTAGTGAAAGTCGCCCACAATCGGCACCCGGATTCCGCGCTTGTCCAAGCCCTCCACAATCGCCGGAACGGCGGCCGCAGCCTCCTCGTTATTCACCGTAACGCGCACAATCTCCGACCCGGCCATCGCCAGAGCAGCTACCTGCTCAATTGTCCCGGCGGCATCCGCCGTGTCGGTGTTGGTCATCGATTGCACGACAACCGGAACCTCCCAGCCCACGCGAACGTGGCCGATCTTGACCGTGGGAGTCTTCCTGCGCTGAATCTCTGGCATAGCGACCTCTTCCTATTCAGTTTACCCGGACTGATAACTTCGCCTCCTACACCAAATCCAGGGAGAAACAGGTTTGTAACAGAGCATGACCTCGCCCCAGCTGTAACCATCTCAAAATAAAGTACTCTTGCAGATTGACCTCAGAACTTCACATCCCTCTCCCCGGAGAGGGGCGAGACTAGCTCAGAACGAAATCCTGGGTCGCCCTTCTGCACGAAATCACTCGATCCGACGGGGTAGCCGAATCAGATCTCCCACCCTCGCTTAGAGTGCACACTACCGGCTACAATGCTGATATATGTTGTCTCGCACTTCCTTCCGTCTTCTGACCATCGCAGTTGCCCTCCTGGCGATCTTCGGTATGAGCCTCGGAGCACAGGACCCTCCTCGTCGCGGGCGCAAATACAAACCCCCACCTCCGACCTCCCGCATTGAGGTCACAGTGATCCGTGACGCAGACTCCAAGCCTATTGAGAATGCCTCGGTCATCTTTCATCTCGACGGAGACAAGGGCAATATGGAGCTGAAGACCAATGAGGACGGCAAGTCAGTCATTGACGTTCTTCCCATGGGCTCAACCATGCGCCTCCAGATCATTGCCAAGGGCTTCCAGACCTATGGTCAGGATTACAAGATCGATAAATCCGATATGACCTTTGGCATCCGCATGAAGCGGCCCGGCGAGCAGTACTCCATCTACAAGCCCCACGACGAGGATGCGGACGCTCAGAAGAACGACAAAGACGGAGCCTCGGACTCACAAAAAGATCCTCCGTCCGCTGATACCACGAAAGACAAGCCTGCAGATCCGAGCGGCCAGCCAACCAACCCTTCCTCCAAGCCGCAGTAATCAGGCTTTCCTGAGCTGCGGTAGATCCAGCGTACGAGTCCTGCTATGACCAGCCAAGCACTGATCGGAAAAGCGGCGCTGGTCACCGGAGGCGCTCGGCGTATTGGCCGCGAAATCGCAATGGAGCTTGCCGCTGCCGGCGCCGACGTCACCATCACTTATCGCAACTCAAAAGCTGAAGCCGAAGAAACGCTACAGCTCATCCATCAACTCGGCCGGCTCGCGATCGCCATCGAATGCGACGTACGCTCCGAGCAATCGGTGCGCTCGGCTATCGCCGCATCCATCAACTTCCATGGCCATCTCGATGTGCTTGTGAATAACGCTGCAATCTTTGAGTCCGCCCCGCTTGAACAGCTTAGCCTCGAGCAGTGGGATGCAGTCTTTGAAACCAACACACGCGGACCGTTCCTCGTCGCTCGCGAAGCTTTGCCGCATCTCCGTGCTTCTCGTGGTCGGATCATCAACATCGGATCGCTCGGGGGTCTGCGCCCCTGGGCCGATCACGCCCACTACTGTGCCTCCAAGGCCGCCCTGCACATGCTTACAAAAGCAATGGCCAAAGCTTTCGCACCTGACGTTGCCGTCAATTGCGTTGCTCCCGGCTGGATCGATATGGGTGAGAAAGAGGCTCAAGCTGCCGCCCAGCGGTTCGCTGCTAAAACGCCCATGAAGCGCAACGGCACCGCGAAAGACATTGCGCAGGCCGTGGCTCTCTTCGCCACCACTTCTGATTTCATCACCGGACAAGTGCTCGCTGTCGACGGCGGACTCGGCTTGTGAAATAAACGTGGATGCCCCAGAGCCCGTTTCTGAGACCTGTGAAAGCAACGAACGACAAAGACACGGAGGGGCGATCTACCGCGAAAACAAACGCGCCCAGAAACCTCTGTCCTCAGATTGCTCCGCGCTGCTCAGTCTCCCGTTTGCCCGTCGGCCTTTGCTGTCGCTTTTCGCCACGAACTCCAGCGGCACACCCTCCCAAAGTCCGACCGGTTCCGGCTGCACCGGCCATTTCGCGCCCTCTACCGCCGCCCGCGGATTGCTGACGTAGAGCCGGTGTGCCGTCTCCACGCCCGCCTTCGCGACCACGTAGTCATAGCCCTTCTTCAAGTGCAGCGGACGCCATTCGGGATGATGTGCATCACTCGCCAGAAAATGAATCCAGTTGCGCTCCAGCAGGGCATCGGCGAAGGCCTTCGCATTCTTTCCGAATCGCCCGTACAGCGACGCCGAAGTTACTTGCACAAGGCATCCCTCGCGCATCCACTCCGCCAGCAATTCAGGATCAGCCTGCAGAACCGGATTCCGTTCAGGATGCGTAATGATCAGCGTGTACCCCGCATTGCGCAGGCGGCTCAACGCCACCGTCAACGGCTGCGGAATCAGCAAATCGGGAAATTCCACCAGAAGATATCCTTTGCCATCGATGGAGTAGCGAAACGGATTCTGAATGGCATCCGCGATATTCTCCGCATTCATGTGGAAGTCGCAGCCAAGGCTCAGCTTGATCCGACCGTCGACGCGGTCCCGAAGTTCCTTCAGGCGCTTTGCGTTCACCTCTGGCTGGTAGGGATAGTTCTCACTGGCGTGGGGAGTGCACACAATGTGGGTGACGCCTTCGCTGATCGCCATTTCAGCCAGCTCGACAGAAGTTTCCAGGTCCGGCGACCCATCGTCTACGCCGTAAATCAGGTGACTGTGGATGTCGATCATTGCGTCCTGGTCTTCCAATCCAAAAGCACAGCTCAGCGCGTTGCCAATGCCTCAATCATGGATGCGAAAATCTTCCAGCCGTCCGACGACCCCAGCAGCTTCTCGCTGGAGCGGTCCGGGTGCGGCATCATTCCTAGTACATTCCGACCCTCGTTCAAAATTCCAGCAATATTGCTCAGAGATCCGTTCGGATTTGCATCTTTCGTAATCTCGCCCGCCGCCGTAGCGTAGCGAAAGGCAATTCGGTCCTCTGCTTCCAGTCGGGCCAGATCCTCCGGAGTGCAAAAATAATTGCCCTCCATATGCCCGATAGGGATCTGCAGTACCTCGCCCTTGGTCAGCTGATTGGTAAACGGGCTGTTTGTGGTCTCCACCCGCAGGTGAACCTGCTTGCAAATGTACTTAAGCCCTGCATTGCGCATCAGCGCGCCGGGCAGCAAGCCGGCCTCAGCCAGTATCTGGAACCCGTTGCAAATACCCAGAACCAGCCCGCCCCCGGCAGCAAACTTCTGCACCGCCTGCATCACCGGCGAAAAGCGCGCAATCGCGCCTGTACGCAGGTAGTCCCCATACGCAAAGCCGCCCGGAACCAGCACCGCATCAACGCCTTGCAGGTCATCCGAATCGTGCCACAGGAATGTAACCGGCTGTTGCGCAATCTCCGCAATCACGTTGTAAGTGTCGTGATCGCAATTGGACCCCGGAAAGACCAGAACGCCGAATTTCATACTTCTAGGGTAACAGCGGGCGAATGTCTGGTTATAGCCGCCTTGTTCAAAAAGAATCCGCCCGGGAAACTCCCATATTTCAGCGGCAATCTATCGCCAACCTCATCCGCTTGTGCGAACCCCGGGCGAAACGGTGCTGAAATCCTCGTGTTATCGGGTACCCAAGAAGCGCCATCAGATCGCGTGGTCGCGAAACGGCCTCGGTTTCATACCAGACCGCGCCGGACTTCCTATCGAGCAAGACTTCGAACCTCTCCTCGCCTTCTTCGACATGTGCCGCGGTCGTTTTGTAAATGAACCCGAACCGGCTTTCTGTCTGAATCACTTCGACAATCCGGCTCAGATTCAATGACCAGAGTCCGAGACTGTGAACCTCCACCGCTACGACCTGACCACCTTCGATGCGTGCAGACGGGTTCGCCACACGAGCCCAACCTAAATCGAACTGGGTCCAGTTTCTGATTTCGCGAATTGAACGCTCATACGCCTCTTTGCCTTCGCCGATCTGGGTCCGCAGTCGGTCCAGCACAAACCCAGTCGGCAGGCCGATCTGACGAATTCCGCCGGATCCGTCCAGATATTCCCCTCTCATCAAGCCGGGCGGGGAAGCCGCGATTTCGCGCTCGATCTCTCGGTCGGTCGGCTTTGAGAGCCTGAACATAGAATCAGTACGTCAGTTGCAACTGCAACCCCTTAGCATCGTCATTCACCAACGCTGTCACCCGATGATGCTCCGCATCAAAGTTCGTCGAGATCGGTGTAGCTCCAGGGTGGTCCAATGACGTCACTGCCGCCCCCGCGTACGGCTTCGTCGCTCCGTACACCTCAATCGAAAGCAGTTTCCACCACGGCTGGAAAGTCCCCTTGCGTGGCGCCACCGTCACAATCAGCCCCTGGGGGCTCACCCGGCATGCAAACTGCACCCGCAAATAATCGCCCTTTGTGAAGTCGTAACTCACTCCATCGTCCAGGTACAGCGAGCCCGTGCAATCGGCGCCAATCGTCGTCGGCGGATAAACCCGCAGCGTCAGCGGCCCAATCGGCTTCTCATCTGTACTCTGAACCAGCGGCTGTTCCGGCACGATCGACCCCGCTCGCACGAAAACAGGCAGTGTCTCCAGCGTGCGGTGAATATGAACCTCCGGCTGTGCAATTGCTGCGTTATCAATGCCTTTGCGCCCAGAACTTGGATCGATCCTTGAACCTGTCCAGTAGTCATACCAGCTCGAAGGCGGCAGCGCCACCTGGTAATCATCCAACTGATCGGGATAGGGGCTTTGCGCAACCAGCAGGTTCGGTCCCACCATAAAGGCATTCCCGGTGCTCAAATCCAGCGGCCCACCGTCAGCCTGGCCATGCGGAAACTCCAGAAATAGCGGCCGCATGATCGGCACCCCGGTCCTGCTCATCTCCTCCGTTGTTGTGTAGAGATACGGCATCAGCCGATAGCGCTCTTCGATGTACCGGCGCCGCAGGCTCACATCTTCAGACGTCCCGTTCTCCCACGGTTCTTGCGGGAAGGTGCCCACCGCGGAGTGGTCGCGGTCGATGGGATGGAACGCAGCGACCTCAAGCCAGCGGGTCAGCAGCTCCGGCTGCGGAGAGCCCGCGAAACCACCCACATCCGCGCCTGCCATCGCAAACCCGCTCAGCCCCAGGTTCAGTAGCTGAGGAGTCGTCTGCCGCAAGTGATCCCAGGTTGCCGAATTGTCTCCCGTCCACGTCACCGCATACCGTTGCCCGCCTGCGAAGCTTGCCCGCGTCATCACAAACGGCCGCACATTTGGCTCCAGCTTCAGCAGGCCTTCAAACGTACCGCGCGTGTTCTGCATGCCGTAAACATTGTGTATCTCCAGATGATTTGCGACCCGGGTTGCAAATCCCGGCTCATCGATGCGATGCTGCGTGTCATCTGGCATCGTCTTTGACGGCACCAGAAAAATCGCCGGCTCATTCATGTCGTTCCAGAACCCGGCCACGCCCTGCTTCACAAAATCCGCATAGAGCGAGCCCCACCACTCGCGCGAAGCCTTCCTCGTGAAATCTGGAAACACTGCCTTGCCCGGCCAGACCACGCCCTCGTAAATCGTGCCATCCGGGTTTTTCAAAAAGTGATCCCCCGCAATCCCTTCTTCAAACGGCTTGTACTTCGCCAGCGGTTGATCGGCAATATGCAGATCCGTGATCACCACCGTGCGCAGATGCTCAGCACGCAGGTCCTTCACCATCTGCTCGAAAGTAGGGAACCGCTCCGGGTCTACCGTGAAGGGCCAATTCTTGTGCTGGTAGTCAATGTCGAGCCAGATCACGTCCGCGGGAATTCGTTCGCTTCGCAGCTTGTCGCCGATGCGCTTCACCTCTGCTTCGGGAAAGTAGCTATAGCGGGATTGCTGATAGCCGAGAGACCACATCGGCGGCATCGGCGTTGTGCCCACCAGCCACGCCCATGTCTCGACAACATTCTTCGGCTCCGGACCATAGAGGACGTAAAAATCCAGAGGCCCACCCTCCGACCCGAAGGAATATCCATCTCGATATTCCTTGTTGAAGTCAAAGCTCGCGCGCCACGTATTGTCGAAATAAATTCCCGCGCATACGCCTTTGTTGAAAGTGATAAACCACGGAATCGACTTGTAAATCGGATCCGTCGATTGCTGCCATCCAAACGCGTCCGTGTTCCAATCTGTGAACGCCTCGTTGCGCCGATCGAGCGGCCCTGGCTTGTCCCCAAGTCCAAAGTAGTGCTCGTCCGCTGGCGACTTCATGTACACACGAAATGACGTCCCGTGATACTCAATAGGCCTTCCCGGCAGATCCTGTGCGATCACATGCTTCGCATTGTCCGTCACAGTCAGGCCGAACGGATCCTTGTGCACCGTCACATGCAGCTTATCCGTCTTGAACCCGACTGCAGACCCATTCGACTCCGGCGTGACGCTAATGTTTGCCGTCCTCGAAGAGGGAAGAACTGCCCATGAAGCATCCTCCGGCAGCTGCCCTGCAGGCCCCACGCGCACCCGCAACACGTCATCGCGCAGCGCGGTGATCTGCATAACTGCGGCACCCGACCGGATTTCAATCCCATTCGGAAGGGCATGCGAAGCCGTGACGCGATCAAGCCGCACAAAGGCGGCCTTCTGCTGCGCATTGAGGTTGACGGTCAGTTGGGATGTTGCGGCTAAGAGCAAAACTACAAAAACAGCAGATAGAGAGCGTCTCGCTCTGGTCACTCAGCACCTCATGGGAGCCAGTTTGGTTGTCGTTAGAAAGAATACTTTGTCGAAGTTGGAAATGGAAAATGCGAAGAGCTGCAACCCGGCCCGGGAAAGCCGGGTGCCCCATTCATGCGCAATCCTCTGTGCGCATGAGCGGGAAAGCACGAACGTCCACGCGGGAACCTCTACCTTGCTGACCCGCTATCGCGCGAAGCGCACCTAACTTCGCGAACCGGCGCAACGCGCCGCTAATCCCGCTGCTGTTCCAGCTTTGCCACCCGCGCCCGCGTCTCACTCACAAACGCATCATCTTCCGCAATCCCAGCCTTCATCGAACCTAGATTAATCTCCACATTCGACAACGCCCCTGTTACCGCCGCCCCCGCCAGCGCAACCGCCGTCGTCAAATCCGATGCCATATTTGGATTCGTAATCGGCCCCAGCGTATGCGCGATCCGCACCACTTCCGTCGCGCGTTCCGCCACGCCCAGTGGAACACTCGTCGCCTGACGCAGAGCCGCATTCACACCCACTCCGCCATCGTCCGTCTCCCGCGCAGCGCGGTAAGCCTTCATCACCACGTTGTACGACTCGGCATCGGCATCAATCGCTGCTTTCAGTTCCTCGCGCAACGCAGCCAGCCGTCCGATAGCCTCACTCAACTGCGCCTCATATTGCACATACGCTTTCTTCCCGCGCGACATTGCCGCCACCATGTGCGCCAGTCCCGCAGCCATCGCTCCACTCGCCGCCGCCGCGCTGCCGCCACCGGGAGTAGCCGTCGGCGCTGCCAGTTGCTCGATAAAGGGCTCAACGCCCGCGCGCAATCCGCCGACCGCCATCTTGCCACCCATTACTGCCGCCAGCCGTTCTCGAGAATCAGCGACGAATCGAAGTTCTCCACCTGCAAAAACCACTCCGCTGCCTGCTCCAGTGCGGCCTTTGGAATGAGACCCACAATCTCGCTCGATACCGGCATCACGCCGTGCCGCGCGGCCTCGCGCTTCACCGTCTCGAACACACGCGCAATCGGCGTCTGTTCGAAATCCGTTAGGTTCATCGAAACCTGCGCCATCCCGCGCACCAGGAATCCCGCGCCTTTCACAAACCGGAACCCGCCCGACGAAGCCCGCACCGCCTTCGCAATCTTCTTCGCGACATCAACGTCAGCGGTATTCAAAAACACGTTATAGGCGATCAGCGCCTTGCGCGCGCCTACCACCGTCGCGCCCGCCGTAGGATGCACCTTCGCCTCACCGAAGTCCGGCTTGCGCGCAAGATTCGTTTCAATTTCTGCGCGAATCCCCTCGAACTGACCACGTCGGATGTTCTCGAGATTCTGCCGCTCCGGCGTAGTCGCGGCCGCTTCATACAGGTACACCGGTATCGCAAACCGCTTCGCGATCTCCGCGCCCACATGCTTCGCCATCGCCACGCAATCTTCCAGCGTCACGCCGTCGATGGGGATAAACGGCACCACATCCGCTGCGCCCATCCGCGGATGCGCCCCCTGGTGCGTCGTCAGATCGATCAGCTCGGCGGCTTTGCCCACTCCGCGAATCGCCGCCTCCTGGATCGCCTCCCGCTCACCAACCAGCGTGATCACGCACCGGTTATGATCGACATCCATCTCGCGATCGAGCAGGTAAACCCCAGGCACCTTCATGGCCTCGACAATGGCATCCACCTTCGCCTTGTCGCGCCCCTCAGAGAAATTAGGTACGCACTCCACTAATGTGTTCGGCACGAAGAGAAGGATAAATCAGCGAGGCGCATTGCTACGATAATGGCAATGCCCATCGATCCCGCAGAAGTTCACGATTTCGCCGCCCGCTACACCGCCGCATGGTGCAGCCAAAATGCCGCGAGCGTTGCCGCCTTCTTCTCGCCTCAAGGCTCACTCACCATCAACAGCGGAACCTCCTCCATTGGCCGTGCCGCCATCGCCGCAGCCGCGCAATCCTTCATGTCCGCATTCCCCGATCTCTGCATCCTCATGGACCACATCATCGAACGCGGCGACCGCACCGAATATCACTGGACCCTTATCGGCACCAACACCGGCCCCGGCGGCACCGGAAATCTCGTTCGCATCAGCGGCTTCGAATCCTGGCAATTCGGCGCCGACGGCCTCATCAGCGGAATCACAAGGTCACTTTGACGCCGCTGATTACAGTCGCCAACTCGCCGGCAAATCCTCCTCGAGTTGAATCAACGTAACCAAACGGGAGGGAGCAGGGACCTTCAGGTCCCTGAATACAGCCTCAATTTGGGCGGGCTTTAGCCCCGGCATCTTTCACAGATGGCGATCCACTGCTGATCACTCCCAGCCGCTTCGGCTATCTCCCCGGTAGTATCCTCAAAGTGACAATCAGGCAGGATCACCTATGACCACCACCGCTACGTCCCCCATCATCCGCGCTCCCCGCGGCAACACGCTCCGCTGCAAAGGCTGGCAGCAGGAAGCCGCTCTCCGTTGTCTCATGAACAACCTCGATCCCGAAGTAGCCGAGCGCCCGCAAGACCTCGTCGTCTATGGTGGCATTGGACGCGCCGCGCGAAATTGGGAATGCTTCCACGCCATCGTCCGCGAACTCGAGCGCCTCGGCCCTGAAGACACGCTTCTCGTCCAATCCGGCAAGCCCGTCGCTGTCTTTCCCACGCACGAAATGGCTCCGCGCGTCATCATCGCCAACTCCAACCTCGTGGGCAAATGGGCCACGTGGGATCACTTCAATGAGCTCGACCGCAAGGGCCTCATGATGTACGGCCAGATGACCGCCGGCTCGTGGATCTACATTGGCACGCAAGGCATCCTGCAGGGCACATTCCAGACTTTCGCCGCACTGGCCGAGCGGCACTTCGGCGGGTCCCTCAAACATAAGCTCGTCGTCACCGGCGGCATGGGCGGAATGGGTGGCGCCCAGCCCTTGTCCGTCACGCTCAATGGCGGCGTCGTCCTCGCCATCGATGTTGACCGCAGCCGCATCGAGCGCCGCGTCGAAACTCGCTATTGCGACACCATCAGCGAAGACCTCGATGAAGCGCTCAAGCTATGCGAGTCCGCCCGCCGCGAAGGCCGCGCCCTCTCCGTCGGTCTTGTCGGCAACTGTGCCGATGTCCTGCCTGAAATCGTGCGTCGCGGCGTCCAGGTCGATGTCGTCACAGACCAGACCTCCGCCCACGACCCCCTCAACGGATACATCCCTCACGGCCTCACCCTGGCTGATTCAGCCCGGCGCGAACGCCGCGATCCCATCGCTGCCGCCACTGAACTTCGCCATCATAATCCCGAAGAATACGTCCGCCGCTCCACTGAATCCATGGTCGTCCACGTCAACGCCATGCTTGCCTTGCAGCGCGCCGGTGCCGTCACCTTCGACTACGGCAACAACATCCGCCGGTTCGCATTCGACGCCGGCTGCACCGATGCGTTCCTTATTCCGGGCTTCGTCCCCGAATACATTCGCCCGCTCTTCTGCACCGGCCAGGGCCCATTCCGCTGGGTTGCGCTCTCCGGTGACCCCAAAGACATCGACGTGACCGACGAACTCGCCCTCGAGCTTTTCCCCGACAACGAAATCCTCACCCGCTGGATGAAACTCGCCCGCGGCCGCTTCGCATTTCAGGGCCTTCCCGCGCGCATCTGCTGGCTCGGCTATGGCGATCGCGCCAAAATGGGCGAAGCGATGAACGACCTCGTGAAGAAGGGAAAGATCTCCGCTCCCATCGCCATCGGCCGCGATCACCTCGATACAGGCTCCGTTGCCAGTCCTTATCGCGAAACCGAGAAAATGCTCGACGGTAGCGACGCCGTTGCTGACTGGCCCATTCTCAATGCACTCCTCAACACCGCCTCTGGCGCCACCTGGGTCAGCTTCCACCACGGCGGCGGAGTAGGCATGGGCTACTCCCTCCATGCCGGCCAGGTCACCGTCGCCGACGGCACCGAGCATGGCCTCCCGCAAAATCGCTCGTGTCCTCAACAACGACCCAGGTATCGGCGTAGCCCGCCACGCCGACGCCGGCTACGAATTAGCCCAGCAAACCGCCAGAGAAAAAGGCATCCACATCCCGATGGCAGAGAAGTGATGGCCGAAATTGAAGCGATCATAAAGCTGGGTGCCCCAGCTCTCGATCCTGAGACCTGGGATCAACACATCGAGCAGCACAAACGCCGGGTGCCCCATCCATCCCGAGCTGTTTGCGGGATGGGTGGGAAACCAAATCGCTCAACCGAGTACGAACCGCTAACCTGCTAACTCGCTAATTCACGAAAACTACTGAACTCCGCTATGATCGCAATCGTCAACATCGGCCAACTCGTCACCCTCGCCGGATCCACACGTCCGCGCACCGGCAGCGAACTCAATGACCTCGCCATCATCAACGACGCTGCAATGCTCATCGAAAGCGGCCGCATTGTTGCCACCGGCAAATACTCCGATCTCAAATCTCAGATCTCATCCGGCTCAACCGAAATCGACGCCGAAGGTCGCTGCGTAACCCCCGGCTTCGTCGACGCCCACACCCATCTCATCTTCGCCGGCAACCGCGCCGCCGAATTCGAACAGCGCATCGCCGGCGCCACCTACCAGCAGATCGCCGCCGCCGGCGGAGGCATCCTGCGCACCGTGGCCCTCACCCGCGCCGCCAGCGAAGATGAATTGCTAGCGGCAGCCCGACGCCATCGCGACTGGATGCTCCGCTCCGGGACCACAACAATCGAAGCCAAATCCGGCTACGGCCTCGACCGCGACACCGAACTCAAAATGCTCCGCGTCATCGCGCGTCTCAATGCAGAAGGCCGCGCGCGCATCATCCCCACGCTGTTAGCCGCCCACACCGTCCCGCCCGAATACAAAGACCGCCGCGCCGACTACGTCCGCTTCGTCGCCGAAGAGTTCATCCCCGAAGTCGTCGGGCTCAAGCTCGCCCAATTCTGCGACGCCTTCTGCGACGATCACGCCTTCACCGTCGACGAATGCCGCACCGTCCTCACAAGCGCGAAGAAACACGACCTCAGACTCCGCATCCACGCTGAGCAATTCCGTTCAGGGACCGGCGCAGACCTCGCCGCCGAACTTGGCGCCGCGACAGCCGACCATCTCGAAACCGTCACCGAAGAAACTCTTCAACGTCTGCGCGCCGCCGGCACCCAGCCCGTCCTTCTCCCCGGCTCCGTTTTCGCCCTCAGCCGCACGCAATACCCGCCCGCGCGCAAGATGATTGAAGCCGGCCTGGCCATCGTCCTCGCGACAGACTTCAACCCCGGCTCCTCGCCAGTCCCATCCATGCCCTTCATGTTCTCGCTGGCTTGTCTGCAGATGGGCTTGTCGCCCGCCGAAGCCCTCACCGCCGCCACCATCAACGCCGCCCACTCGCTCGGCCTCGGCGCCGAGATCGGCTCGCTCGAAGCAGGGAAGCAAGCCGACTTCATCATCCACGAGTTCGCCGACTACCGCGAACTCGCCTACTTTATCGCCGCGCCCATGCGCCCCAGAGTCTTCATCGCCGGCCGCGAAATCACAACGTAGCTCTGTCGTTCTCGCTCTTCATTCCTTCCAAAAGAAGTGAAGTGTCATCCTGAGCGCCGCACGTCTGGGGCCCCATTTCGCGCAGCGAGATGGGGTAAGCGGCGCGAAGGATCCGCTTTTCACGAAGCTCCGTCGATCACGAACCGCGGGTGCCCCATCCTTGCGTAGCAAGGGTGGGAAAGCAAAACTAACCCAGCCTACAGGCCCCACGCTCCAATTCGGGTGTCACACCGCCACAGTCTTCCGCGCCCTTCTTCTCTCCGCCGCGAAGATCGCCACTCCCAGCCCCAACTGCACCGCCGTAGCCCCCACCACCTTTACCACCGCCAGCACCTTGTCCGGCTGATCCGCTCCCGGAAACAGTGACAGCACAATCGTCGTTGCCGTCGCCGCAAACCCGACGACACCCAGCACAATCGCTACCGGCTTCTTCCCGGGCACGCGCCGCACATTCGGCCCCGCCGGTTCCCACTGCAAGCGAATCATCGCCGCAAACAGCAGAAGGTACGGAATGAAGTACGAAATTACCGCCATGCTCACCAGCACGTCATACGCACCGCGCACCGTCGTTCCCATCTGCCCCAGGATCGCCACCAGCACGCTCGCCAACCCATACACCGCGATCGCCACCCATGGCGTCCGATACCGCCGATGAATCGAACCAAACACGGGGGGAAGATAATGATCGATGCCCGCCACAAACGGCAGCCGCGACGTCGACGACAGATTCGCCGCTGTTGAGCCCACGCTGTTCACACCTACCAGCAGCGCAATCGGCACCAGCATCCAGCCCAGTCCCAACTTTGCGCTCAGCGTTTGCACGCCGTTCACAAATCCCTGCAACCCGCTCACCGAATCACTTGGCAGCGCCACCAGCAACGCCATCGTCCCGCCAATATAGCCCAGCGTCACCACCGTGCCGCCTACCAGGATCGCCCACGGCATCGTCTTCCGCGGATTCTGAATCTCGTCTCCCATTGCGCTCGCAGCTTCCACGCCGCCGAACGCGAAGAACACCCCCGACCAGAAGACAGCATTATCCAGCGACCAGTGCGGAGTCATGCTTGCAACCGTGAACGGCGTCGCCGGACCAAACCGCATCCACGACACCGCTGCCATCATCATCAGCAGGGCGAGCGGCACCAGGCTCCCGATTGAGCAAATGTTGTTCAGCCACTTTCCCGCATCCACACCGCGAATATTCAGCACGATGATCACGGTCAGCCAGAACGCCGCGAATCCCATAAAGTACAGCGGACTGCTGTTCAAGTGCTCCGCGCGGGGACCGAACGCAATCAGTACCGACGCCGCGCCAAAATAAAGCACGCCCGCAAAGAATGGCAGATTGCTCATCCAGTACATCCACGCCGCAACAAATCCCGTGAAATCGCCGAACGCCGTGCGCGTCCAAACGTAGATACCGCCCTCTTCCGGATGCCGCGACGACAAGCTCCATCACGCTTGCCGCCAGCGGAATAAAGAAGCACGATAGGGCCGCAACCCAAATGACCAAAATGCTCGGCCCCGCTGCGGCAGCCGCCGAAGTCCAGCGCACATTCAGCGCCACCACGACATAGAACAGCGCAAGATCGCGAAAGCGAATCCCTCTTTTTAGAGCTGGAGTGGAGGCCATGTGCGTCGGAGCATAGCAGCCAACTCTTCGAGGCACAAGAGACTTCTCTACATTGCAGGCGGAAACACAAATGGTGATTGCTACTCAATCGATGGCATATCAGCTAATCGCTCTGATCGCGGAACCGCTTCGCCTTTGTTGCAGGAATGTGTTTGCCAGCGCCGCGCCTAGACGCTCAGACCGAACGAAGCAGTCACGGCCTGCTGCGCCGCGCAAAGAAAGCGCAGCCGGAACCCATTCAATTCCTTTGACATCTCCACCGATGCCGGAGTCGAAGTCAGCTTGTGCAAAAAGAACTTCTGTTCAAGCCACGCGCACAACCGGGGATCAGATATCTCCGGGGAGTTTTCCCAGAAGCCTTCCGGCAATTCGCATCGTATGAGCAGCTCATCCAGATTCAGATCCATCGCTCGCTGTCCGCGCGGAAAATAGCGGCGGACATCGGAGGTCTTGAAGCGTATTCCGGTGATCGCTGCGCCATTGTTTTGCAGTTTGACTACCATGGAGTCTCTCCTCCGACAGTGGCCCTGAGCCCGCAATACCCCATCCCGGTCCAGGTTCGCCGACAAAACGTCGGGGCCACCAGCGTAGGCCGGCACAATCCCTGAACGTTCAATTGGCTCGTCAGTTATATGGCGGTGGCGCTGCAGGCAGTTTCACCTGCATTCCTTCCAGACACGCGTGATGCGCCACAAGAAATTCGCGGGAAGTCTCGCGGCTCTCCGTACCCAGCGTCTTGAAACAATGAACGCAGAAAATAACCGTTCCCAGCGGGTGAGCAAGATTGGAGATTGCGGGCGGCTCTTTAATAGAAAGATGGCGATCCATAGCGGTTCTCCGGGCAGGTGAAACGTGGATGACAAGATATCGCCGTTGCCGGTTAGACTCGGGACACCTTGTAAGGTTGGGGGATAAATCAGTGCGCCAGTCCGGAGCACGAATTTTATGCAGCATAGGCTGCGCCGCAGGCCCGTACGATCCAAGATCGTTCGTCTAAAATGACAGCCGATTCCAGCAATATCTGTGACGTCTGTCACCTATACTGCCGTCTTATGCATCGCACTTTCTCGTAGATAAACGCTGGTGCCTTATAGCTCGAGATATTCTCAACATTGGAACAAACGCGCAGCTCCAGGCCGCGGAGCAGTTGCAGCTTTTCACTTCTCCCACTTGGATCGACGTGTACAACGGACAGATCGACCTCTCCAGCCAGATGCCGCGCCAGGCCGTCGCGCTTTTTCGGTTGTCCTGGTAGGTTCAACGCGGCATTCTGCCTTGTTACTTCACTCCCAGGTCCTTGAGCACCGCCATTGCCGCATTCCGTCCGTTGATTCCGATCACGCTGCCGCCGGGATGCGTACACGCCCCGCACAGATACATCCCCGCCATCGGTGTCCGCGCGCTCAACCGGTTGGCCCACATATACTGCGGCAGGCACTCGCCCTGGAAGATATGTCCGCCGGTCAGACCCACCTTCTGCTCGATATCCGGCGGACCCAGCACTTGTGCCTCAATCACCGCGGAGTCCAAGCCCCCATCTCCGATATTGCTGCAGAACCGCGCCAGCGACTTCAACGCCAGGGCACGCACCTCCTCGCGCCGCTCGTCCCAGTTGCCCTGCGCAAACTTGTACGGCACATACTGCGCAAACACGCTCATCGTGTGCGTGCCATGCGGAACTACCGACGCATCATGCACGCTCTGAAAATACAGCTCGCACCATAAATGTTCCGGCAACTCCCCGCGCTTCGCCGCCGCAAATCCCGCCTTCCACTCGTCTTTGGTCAGCGGAGCATTGATTTGCCCGTAGTGATGAGCCTGGTTCGTCCCCGGCCGCGCGGTGAAGTTCGGCAGCTCTTTCAGATGCACATTCAACTTCACCGTGCATCCCTCGATCGGCACCTCCTCCACGCGCTTCCGCCAGTTCGAATCCGCCGCCGCGCCAAGCATGCCCAGCGTCCGCCGTGGGTCCGCATTCGACACCACCACCCGCGCCGCAATCCGCTCGCCGCCTTCCAGCACCACGCCCTCGCCCGGCAGAATCTGTGCCACCGGCACGCCCGAAACCACCATCGCTCCAGCCTCACGCGCCGCGTCGCAAAAATAGAACGACACCATCCCCATGCCGCCCTTTACATAGCCCCACATCCCCGGCATGCCGCCCAGCCGCCCAGAAGAGTGATGGAACCGGATCGACGCAGTCCCCGGATCAAACGGGCTCGCATTCGTCCCAATCACGCCCTGGCCGAGATAAGCCACCTGCAGCCGCTCATCGCGCAGGTAGTGCTCCACCATCTCCGCCATCGACCACTCGAACAACACCGCCCGCGCCTCGACATCGTCTCCGAGCAGCAACTCGATCTGTTCCTTCGTCGGCGCCTCGCCGATCCACAAGTCATCTTCGCCCGCCGGTCTAAGCGCATCGCGCAGCCGGCGAATCACGTCGCACATGGCGTTGAAGCCGTTCACGTCATCCGGCGCGAGCCTCTGCACCTCCGCCTCGCAACGGGCATCGTCATCCCACAACTGCACGCTCGATCCATCGAGGAAGGGAACAAACAGCCCGTTCACCGCTGGAGTCCACTCAAAGCCTCGCCGGGGCAATTCCAGCTCCTCCACCACCAGCGGATGCAGCAGCCCTGCGAGATAGGCACACGGCGACATGCGCACCCCAGGAAACGGCTCCTCGATGGTGCACGCCCCGCCCACGCGAGCCCGGCTCTCGATCACCAGCACCCGCTGTCCAGCCTTTGCGAGATAGGCGGCGCAGGCCAGGCCATTGTGCCCGGCCCCGACAACGATTACGTCCCATGTCTTTGCCGCAAGTTCGCGAATCGGGACCGGCAGACCGATCTCGCCCATTACAGCCGCTGTAGCTGAGCTCATAGCCAATTACGGTAACATCCCGCAATGAATCTATGGTCTCAAAACCGGTCAACGCAACACCACCTGCCCCCGTACTGGTGTGCTGAATGTCACGAAGAGAACCAAAGCCCCCCTTGTTATCATTGGGGACGAAAATTGAGGCTCGCTGTTCGTGTCTCATCAAGGAGATTTTGAATGCCCGAAGGTACAGTCAGCGCAGTACCAACCAGGATCCTGGTTCCCATCGACTTCAGTTCCTCATCGCATACTGCGCTTGAAGTGGCGACTGAACTCGCCGACAAATTTCATGCCGAACTCGTCCTCCTGAATGTTGTTCCGGAGTCTCCCGTCGTCGCTCTGCCCGAAGGAGTCTCAGAGGCCTCCATCGTCGAAGCCGCCAAAACGCAAGCTGAAGGCCACCTCGCCAAGTCGAAGGCGTCGCTGGAAGGGAAGGGAATCACGGTTAAGACAAGTGTCCAGGTCGGATATGACGTCGCCGGAACCATCCTCGAAGCCATCGAGACCGAAAAGATCGACCAGGTCGTCATTTCCACCCATGGCTTGTCCGGCTGGTATCCCACCGTCTTCGGCTCCATCGCCGAGAAGGTCGTCAAGCTCGCTCCGTGCCCGGTCCTCCTGCTCCGCACGCCCAAGCCGAAGAGCAGCACCAAGGTCAGCTCCAGCCGCCTGATGGAATGGTGGTAGTCACTTTCGCCGTCCACTCCGGCTAACTTGCCCGGCCGTCCAAAGACAAAGCCCGACCGCCATCGCGCGTCGGGCTTTTCTCTTCCTCTCGCTCACTTCTGCGCACAAACTGCCCCAAATCTGCAGCATAGGGGCGCCATCCGGCGTCCGCCAGATTGCCTGCATCCTGCGACGGTGCGATTGAGAGGTTCGCCTCTCATTTCGTTATGTCAGGTGGACGACTTAACGCAGCGAGTAAGAACGATCCCAATCACAGGTAAGTCATTATGTTAGTGTTACCTGGATGGTGACCAAATATCCGGATGTTTTGACCGGAAAATGCACAAATGGCGGCCGTATGCTATTGATTTTTGAATAAAAAATCCTTAAAATAGGACTTACATAATCAGCCTAAGGGCCGCGAGGATCCCCAGCCTGTCGCCCGAGGCGTTTGGAACCAAACTCCACTCCTTTCTAAGGAAAACAAAACCAAATGGCAAAACGTAGAGGAAATCCGAATTGGGGCAAGCCGGAGCCCATCGGCCCCGTTGTCCCCACCGTGACCTCCTTCGAACAGATCGTCAAGGAGTTCAAGCTCACCCCGGATCAGTACATCCGGTCTACCCGTTTGCGCGAGTGGGCCCGTCGGAACAAAAATTCCAAGTACATTCCTGAGGCACTGCTTGAAGCCTGGGGCTTTGAGATCGAGTCTACTTTGTAGAAGTCCGCTTCATCGGCTGTCAACAAAAACGCCGCCCTCGGGTGGCGTTTTTGCTGCCCTTAAGTGACCTTCTTTGCCCCGAGGCTCCTGATAGGCGAGAATGAAAGCTGTTTCCGATGCCTGACAGCAAACGCACCTTCCGAGCTACCCTTCACCGACGTTCCCAGGCGCCATCGCAGAAATCCGCGCCGGCCGCATGATCGTCGTCGTGGATGACGAAGACCGCGAGAACGAGGGCGACCTCACCCTGGCAGCCGAGCACGTTACGCCCGAAGCCATCAACTTCATGGCCAAGCTACGGACGCGGCCTCATCTGCCTCACGCTCACCGAGGAGCGCGCCGACTATCTGCGCCTTCCCCCATGACGCAGCAGAACTCCTCGCGCTTCGGCACCGCCTTCACTGAGACCATCGAAGCCCGCGAAGGCGTCACCACCGGCATCTCCGCAGCTACGACCGCGCTCACACCATCCAGGTCGCCATCGACCCCGCATACGCCGCCGCAACGATCTCGCGCGTCCCGGCCACATCTTCCCGCTGCGCGCGCGCCAGGGAGGCGTTCTGGTCCGCGCTGGACAGACCGAAGCCTCCGTCGATCTTGCGCGCCTCGCCGGCCTGCATACCCGCCGGCGTCATCTGCGAAATCATGAGCGACGACGGCGACCATGGCCCGCGTTCCCGACCTGATTCGAGTTCTGCGCCGAACACGATCTGCGGATCCTCACCGTCGCCGAGCTCATCCGCTACCGCCTGCGCCACGAGCGCTACATCGTTCGCGCCGGCGAAACCCGCTTCAGACCGAATACGGCGAGTTCCGCATGATCGCCTACGAAAGTGAGGTCAACGGCGGCGAAAGCCACATCGCTCTCGTTCGTGGCGACCTGTGTCCCAGCTGCCCAGCATGCCATGAGGGTCCGGCCAACGTCCCCGGCGATCCGCGCACCGCCCGGCCCCCGTGCTCCCACGCCGTTTTGGTTCGCGTGCATACACGCTGCACAGCCGGCGACATCTTCGCAGCCGATTGCCACTGTCGCGAAGTTCTCGACAATTCCATGCGCATGATTGCGGAAGAAGGCTGCGGCGCGATCCTCTACCTTCACAACACTTCGCGTGGCTTCGATATCGACAAGACTGCGGCCGTTGCCTCTCCCTTCAATCTGAGCGGCACAGCCCTTTCTGACGGTGTTTCGACGGCCACCGCCAACAACCTGATCCTCCACCAGCAACTGCGCAGCCGTGAGGGCTCGCAGGCGCGCACGGGCCGCATCCTCCGTGCCATCGGCCTCGGCGGCCAGATCCTCTCCGACCTCGGCATCCAGCGCATCCGCCTGCTGTCGAACACGCCCATGCACATTCCCGCATTGGAAGGTTTCGGTCTCGAGATCGTAGAACAGGTGCCGATCCCCGTCGAAGAATGCACGCGTGCGCTGTGACAGGGATATCGGAACCTGACTAATCTTGTTCGAACATCCCCGCGGCAGTGGCGCGCTTGCAGAGGGGATTCATCACTCGTATCGCAGCGCCACCATCGGATTCACCTTCGTGGCCCTCCGAGCAGGAACGAAGATCGCCAGCAGCGCCGCCGCCATCAGCAACACTGCCGCACCGCCCAGCGCCACCGGGTCCCATGTCCTCACCGAGAACAGCAAGCCACTCATCAAGCGCGTTAGACCCAGCGCCAGCACCAGGCCAACACCCAGCCCAATCGCGATGGTCGCCAGGCCGCTGCGAAGAAGCATGCGAAGCACACGCCCGCGGTCGGCACCCAATGCCATCCGCAAGCCAATCTCCCTGTGCCGCTGCGCAACGCCGTAGGAAGTGACTCCATAAATTCCAACCGATGCGAGCAGTAGTGCGAGGCCTGCAAAAACAGCGAGCAGAATCAAAGCCAGCCGCCGCCGCTCCAGCGAATCACCCATCACCTCGGTCATCGAACTCACTTTGTAAACCGGCAGGTCGGGATCGATCGCGCTCACTTCTCGCTGAATTGTCGGCACCAGGTTCATCGGATTGCCGGCGACGCGAATTGCCAGTGCCATCGCGCCGTAGGGACGCTGGTTCTCAGGCCAGTAGACCTCCACGCGCGAGCGGGCTTCCAGAGTCCTGTTGCGCACGTGCCTCACAACTCCAACGACAGTAGCCCAGGGAGCCTTGGACCCCCGGCCCCCCGAATGCAGCCGTTTGCCGATCGGATCCTGATTGGGCCAATACGTCTGTGCAAGGCTTTCGTCCACGATGGCAACAGGAGCCGCCGTATCTGAATCGCGCGTATCGAAGAAGCGCCCGCGCACCAGTGAAATTCCCATGGCCTTGAAGTAGTCGGGCGTCGCTACTCTTTGATCGGCTTCAGGAGTCGTTTCCTCCAGCGGAACGGACTGGCTATCGACGGTTGTCGTGCCGGAGCTTCCCTGGCCGCTAAGTGGCAATGCAGAAACCGCACCTGCCGCCTCGACGCCCGGCAATCTCTGCACGCGATCCAGCAACTCCGAGTAGAAACCGCGCACCTGTTCCGGCTTGCTGTAGACCGCATCCGGCAGTGCCACCCGCATCGTCAACACTCCGTCAGGCCGAAATCCCGGATCGACCTTCAGTACCTCGGCAAAGCTCCGCAGCAGCAGTCCGGCCGCGGCGATCAGCAGCAGCGAAAACGCTGTCTCGCAAATCACTAACGCACTCCGCAACCGCTTCGGCCGCTTGCCCTCTGTGCTTCTGCCGCCCTTCAGCCCTTCGAATTGTCGTTTGCGCCCCGCTTGAAGCGCAGGCGCCAGGCCAAACAGAATTCCCGTAGCCAGGGAGATAGCCGCGGTCAGAATCAGAGCCCTGCCGTCGATGGCCGTGTGAACCGCGCGCGGCAATGACTTGGCAGCAATCCCAACCAGCCCGCGCAGAATCCATGGAGTGATGGCCACTCCCACGAGGCCACCCGTAAGAGCCAGCACAACACTCTCAGTCAGCAGTTGTCTCACTAGCCTTGAGCCACTCGCGCCCAATGCCATCCGCGTCTCCATCTCCTGCTGCCGCTCGGTTGAGCGCACTAGCAGAAGATTGGCAATGTTCGCGCACGCGATCAGCAGCACCAGCCCCACCGCCGCCATCAACACCATCAACGACGGCTTCACGTCACCCACCGTCTCTTCCAGCAGCGGGTGAAGGATGATTCCAAAGTTAAATTTCTGGTACGGATAAGAACCGTGCTGTTCGATCATCGTCCGGCCCACGCGGTCCATATCCGACTGCACCTGCGCCAGCGAGAGCCCAGGCTTCATGCGGCCCAGCACTTCGAATCCATGGTTGCCGCGGCTTCTCTCACTCAAATCGTCCGGGGAGAATGCGAGCGGTCCCCAGATCTCTGCTTCGTCGGGATAAGCGAATCCCTCCGGCATCACTCCTACCACCGACATCGGAACTCCATCGATGTCGATCGTGCTTCCAATCACGTTCCGATTTCCGCCAAAGACACGTCGCCATAGTCCGTAACTCAGCAAAACTTCGTGATCGCGTCCCGGCTGTGCTTCTTCAGGCAAAAACGTCCGGCCCAGCAACGGCTGCGCCCCCAGCATCGGGAACAGGCTCGGCGAAACCGAGGCCCCCACCACGCGCTGCGGACTGCCCTTGACGCCGAGATTGATCGAGCCTGAGCCAATTGCCGCAAGGTCGCTGAAACTGCTATTCAACTGCTGGAAGTCGCGAAACTCCGGAGCCGAAACCCAGTTCTGGTCATTGGGCGCACCGATCCCGGTAAACCGCGTCCACACCTTGATCAGGCGATCTGGATTGCTATATGGCAGCGGCCTCAGCAACACCGCATCAAGCACGCTGAAGATTGCGGCGTTCGCGCCGATTCCCAGCGCCATGGTCAGAACCACGACCGCCGTAAAACCGGGCTTCTTGACCATCTGCCGAAAAGCGAAACGCAAATCCTGAATGAGAATGCCCATTGTCAGTGCCTCCGGAGAACTTCGGTGCAGGGGACCTCTTGAATAGATTGCGATTTGAAAAACGCGGGCGAATTCAACAATAGGGAAAGCAATTGTCCTGCCAGAGAATCGAATTCTAACCCATTGAGATTACGAGGGCGCCGCCCTCGGAGGTTCCCTCTGATTCGTTCGATTTCGAATTCCTTGCCCGAAAATGAACGATAAAGCTCTTCGATCAGCGCCCGCTCTTCATGCCGCAAGGCCACAACGCGCCACCATTCAAAAGCCTCTCCAGCCCACAAGCAGCCTGACGATGTAGGATTCTCACGCCACGAATTTCCGATCGGGATGGCGCATGTACCTCAATCCGACGCCACTGGAAGAGGAGCATCGAACATGGGTTTGAATAAGAAACAAAATCTTTGTTACCGCCTTCTACTGTTTTCCGCCGCAACAGCGCTGGCGGTGGTCGTTTCCGCGCAGGAGAAACCCACCGTCAAACTCGATCCCTCTGCATTGCCGAAGCTCGGCACCGTGGACGCTCGCTACCTCTCCTACAACATCGAGATGGTTGAAGTGACCGGCGGCAGATTCTGGAAGCCCTACGAATCTCCTCCTCCCACCGAAGCCGAAAAGCAAAAAGCGCAGAGCGATCCAAATCAGCAGGTCGGCATCAGCCCAACCATGTTTCAATATCGCCCTCCCATCGATCTCGCCAATCCTCGACTGCGCAAGCTTGCTGAAGCGCTGGGCCCTTCCTATGTCAGGGTCAGTGGGACATGGGCAAACAGCACATACTTTCAGGACGACGATAAACCCGCAGCCGCCGAGGCGCCCGCAGGCTTCAAAACGTTCTTACGCGATGCGGAGTGGAAGGGCGTGATCGATTTTGCCCGTGCCGCCGACGCGAAGATCGTCACTTCAGTCGCCATCAGCGCAGGAACCCGGGATGACAAAGGCGTGTGGACTCCCGAGCAGGCAAAAGCGTTCTTCGCATACACAAAGCGCGCTGGCGGAAGCATCGCTGCAACCGAGTTCATGAATGAGCCGACCTTTCCAAATCCTGGCGGCGCTCCCAAAGATTACGACGCGGCCGCATTCGCTCGCGATGCGAAAGTCTTTGAGCCATTCCTGCGAAAAGCGTCGCCAAAAACTCTGTTTCTCGGCCCTGGGGGCGTCGGGGAAGGCATCTCACTCGGGCCGCCGGGAATGAAGTTGACTTTGCTCCCAACTGAAGACCTGCTCGAAGGCCACTGGCCCCATCTTCGATGCCTTTTCCTATCACTTCTATGGTGGCGTTTCACGACGCTGCGGCGGGAAACTCACCATCGATCAGGCGCTCTCGGCCGATTGGCTCGATCGAACCGACACCGTCGAGGCCTTTTACGCAGCGCTCCGGGATCGTTACGTCCCCGGAAAAGCGATGTGGCTGAATGAAACCGCCGAGGCCGCCTGCGGAGGAGATCCGTTTGCCGGACAGTTCGCCGATACATTTCGCTTCCTCAACCAGCTTGGCACTCTCGCGCAGAAGGGCGTTCAAGTCGTCATGCACAATACGCTCGCGGCCAGTGATTACAGCCTCGTCACCCACGATACTCTTCAGCCCAAGCCCAACTTCTGGGCCGCGGTGCTCTGGAAGAAGACGATGGGCACGACGGTGCTCGACCCCGGCAAGTCTTCCGACGCGGCTCTGAGGATCTACGCCCAGTGCGGAAGGGCACGAAAGAGGGCATTACATTGCTCGTGCTCAACACAGACAAAAGCGAGAAGCACTCAATCGCGCTTCCCGCGGCCGCTCAACGCTACACCCTCACCGGTGACGCACTCGATAGCACAACAGTCTCTCAATGGCTCACCTTTGCAGGCAGCGCCCGACGGTTCGCTCCCACCGATCAGTGGTCAACCTGTCACCGCCGGAACGGTCACCCTCGATCCGCAGAGCATCACGTTCCTCACAATCCCATCGGCAAAAAACAAGAGCTGCAAGTGAAGCGGGAAATTCCGGATTGCATCGCTGGGAGTAGCGCGTTCCAACAGCGCTACTCCCAGCGAAATACCTTCGCTGAGATTGCCGTAAAAAGAAGAAAGAATCCGGTCAGCGCAGCAACGTCACCAAAATGGACCAGCCAGGTGTCGCCGTTCCAGATGCCCTCAAGCAGGTGCACAGCATAGGTCAGCGGCAGGGCCTGCGCCACTACGCGCAGTACCGGCGGCAGATCTGAAATGTGCACGAAGAGTCCAGAAAACGCGATCATCGGGTAGAGAACAATGGCACCGATCGGCTGCGCAAAACGCGCTGTAGGAACGATGCTTGCGATCACAAAACCGATCGAGAGAACACTCCAGGTGCTGATCAGCAGCGCAATAGCAAACGAGAACCATGGAACATGAGCTCCTTCGGGAGAGTATCGTTTGCCCGCAAGGAACATCAAAGCGAGGGTCGCTGCCGTTAACACAAGCTTGACGATCACATGCGCGCCGAGAATGGTTTGAGGCCGCAGTGGCGTCGCCCGAAGCCGCTTGAGGATGCCCCCTTCGCGGTAGATCGAGATGATCGTAACCAGCGAAAGTACAGCGCTCACTGAAATCAATAATGCGACGAGAACAGGGAGATCTCCGTGTCTGAACTTTGCCGCACGACCCAAAACAACGTATATCAGCACAGGTACAACGATGCTGCCAATTGCACCGAGGGGTTCGCGCAGGAAGACTTTCATCTCGATCCACGTCAGTTTCCATAGTCCACGCAGCATCATCGTCAGTCCTATTCGCGAATCGAGCGGCCAGTCAGCTTGAGAAACACGTCCTCAAGGTTGGGGAGAACGGTGCGAAAATCCGTAACTCGAATGCGATTTTCCGACAGGCATTGAATCACCTCGGTCACCAGGTCATCCCCTCGTCCGCGAATTGTGAATCGCATCTCGGAGCAGGTCACTGACTCTATTCTTGGAATCTTCTTGAAATGATCTTCGGCAGCCGGGGCTTCCGTATTCAGAACCACGGTGCGTTCCGGGCAGTGCCTGCGGACCAGCCCATCCGGCGTGTCGATGTCGATGATCCGTCCGTGCTCCATAATCGCTACCCGACCGCACAGCCGCTCAGCCTCCTCCATCAGATGCGTCGTCAGGAACACCGTCTTTCCTCGCTCACGAATGCCGCGCACCAGGTCCCATATCGCGTGCCGCGCCTGCGGATCGAGCCCCGTGGTCAACTCGTCGAGAAACACCAGTTCCGGATCATTAATCAACGCAAGCGCAATAAACAGCCGCTGCTTCTGACCACCGGAGAGATTCATGAACCAGGAGCCCTGCTTGTCCGTGAGTCCAAGCTGTTCCAGCAGCCGCTTTCCATCGACGGCTTCTTCCCGTAGAGCGATGCCCACAGATCGACGGCCTCCCATACTTTGATTCGCTTCTGCAACTGCGCCTGCTGAAGTTGAACTCCGATGCGCTCCTGCAGCTTGTACGCCTGGCGAAGAGGATCAAGACCAAGCACCGCGATCGTGCCGCCGTCGGGCTTGCGGATCCCTTCAACGCACTCCATCGTGGTTGTCTTTCCCGCTCCGTTCGGCCCGATCAGCCCGAAGATCTCCCCCTCGTACACCTCGAACGAAGCGTCCGCAACCGCCACGGTCCTGCCGTAGCTTTTGCGGACTCCGGAGACTTCGATGACTGAACGCATGGTGTTTTTTATGGAATTCGCAGAACTCTGAAACTGGTGCGGAGTGTTCAGTGTAATTCGTCCCGCCGATGGCTACTCTCTTGCCGTAGCACGACTTGGAGCCTTCGGCGGGAGTACTTACCTATCTATCCAAAGGCGACGAATTTTACTTTCGCCGCGACAGCGCCGCTCGGCTGCGTTATGCTGCCTGCACAGACTTGCCGAACTCCTCGTAAACGCAACTCCCGGAGCACCGACATGCAGACACCAGCCATCCCTACCAACGAGTCCAGCAGAATCGCAGCACTCCACGCACTCAACATCCTCGATACTGCACCTGAAGAGCGTTTCGATCGGCTTACGCGACTCGCCAAACGTGTCTTCGATGTCCCCTATTCCACTATCAGCATGATCGATGACCAGAGGCAGTGGTTCAAATCGATCCAGGGCCTCAGCCTTTGTCAGACCTCGCGGGACATCTCGTTTTGCGCCCACGCCATCCTCTTCGACGAAATCCTCTATGTCGAAAATGCACTCAAGGACGAGCGCTTCCACGACAACCCCGTCGTCATAGGCGACCCGAAGATCCGTTTTTACGCAGGCTGCTCTTTGAATGTGAACGGTTTCAAGATGGGCACTTTCTGCGTCTTTGATAAAAAGCCCAGGGCCTTCACGGCCGAAGACCGCCAGTTACTCAAGGATCTCGCGGCCCTCGCAGAACAGGAACTCGCGATGCCAGAACCTGCAAAGGCCAACTAGTATGGGTGGGGTACACCCCAACCGAGATTTAGCGCGAGCACGCCAGAAATCTTGACGTAAAACAAAGGCCGCCCACCCGGGCGGCCTTCGGCGATCCGTTCATTCACCAGCCGAGCACGTAGGCAAATACCAGCGGCGCCACGATAGAGGCATCGCTTTCGATAATGAACTTCGGCGTCTTTTCTCCCAGTTTGCCCCACGTGATTTTTTCGTTCGGCACAGCACCCGAATAGGACCCGTAGCTCGTCGTCGAGTCGGAGATCTGGCAGAAATAGGCCCAAAGAGGCACGTGTTCGCGCTGCAGATCCTGGTGCAGCATCGGCACCACGCAGATCGGAAAATCACCCGCAATGCCACCGCCAATCTGGAAGAATCCCAGAGGCGTTGTCGCGGTGGTCTTGGTGTACCACTCCGCGAGTTCCATCATGTACTCGATGCCGGTACGCACCGTGTGCACTTTCTTCACATCGCCGGTAATGCAGTGGCCCGCATACATATTGCCGAGCGTTGCGTCCTCCCAGCCCGGCACGAACATCGGCAGATTTTTCTCCGCCGCGGCCAGCAGCCAGCTATTCCTGGGATCGATCTGGTACGAAGCCTTCAAATCACCCGACAGCAAAATCTTGTACATGAACTCATGCGGAAAGTAGCGCTCGCCCGCCTTGTCGGCGCGTACCCATTCCTTCAGCACTTCGTTCTCGATCCGCCGCATCGCTTCCATCTCCGGAATGCACGTATCGGTGACGCGATTCATGTGGCGGTTGAGAAGCCCCGCCTCGTCAGCAGGTGTCAGATCGCGGTAATGCGGTACACGCTCGTAGAAATCATGAGCGACCAGATTGAAAACATCCTCTTCGAGGTTCGCGCCCGTGCAGCAGATTCCATGCACTTTGTCTTGCCGGATCATCTCAGCCAGCGACAGCCCGAGTTCAGCGGTGCTCATTGCACCCGCGACGGTCATAAACATCTTGCCGCCTGACGCCAGATGAGCGTTATAAGCCTCCGCGGCATCCACAAGGGCAGCGGCATTGAAGTGACGATAGTGGTGTTTGATAAACGATGTAATTGCAGACATTTTGTCTTTTCCTACTCCCGTTCCCTACGCTAACACAGCAAAATCAGCGGAAGATGAACGCGATCCGGCACGCCGGAGCGGCTAGGCCGACAAGAAAAGGGCGCATCGTTATATTGAGTTGGGGATGATCGAAGGGTGAAGTCCGAAGGAACTTTCACAGTGAAACAATGAATCGCGCTGAAGCCTCAAAAGTTTAAACGCGAAGTTCGGGATGATATCCCAAACTTCGCGCTTGAACTTCACTCTCTAAAGTGCGCTGCACCTGCTCACGACAAGTACAGTTGTACTTGAAAGAACCCAGGAGCTCGCACTAAGTGATGTTGCTGCTGAGGACGTCCGAGATGGTGTCGAACGCATTGTTGAGGCCGGTTGCAAGGAACTGCATGCCGGCAATCGCGCCGAATGCAATCAAAGCTACGACGAGGGCATATTCCACAAGATCCTGGCCTTCTTCGCGTTCAACCAGGCTACGGACATACAGGAACAATTTATTGCTAAGTGTTGCCATTTTTCCTCCAGAGGGTAATGGATGTGAAGTCATTCTGCCTATTCGATCGCGATTACGCAACAAAATACGACAAAAGTGTGTCACACGTAGGTAACGTGGATCACTCAAAGGTACAGGAGTCATCGTTGCTTTTCGGATCGGGTCGGCTGAGACTTTCGTGTACAGCGGCCCTTAGCAGAATGATCGCAGACTATTCGAAGCCGAGCGGATTTTCTGCGGGAAACTGTCGATTCCTCTTCTAATTCGTACGAAAGCGACCATCGTATCGCCCAAGAGCCAGATCCCTTGCAGCTTCGGTGATGTGCTCCGGACGTCCGAGGTCACGCCAGTAGTACCGGTCCGCACGGAAGGCAAATAGAGGCTCCTTCAGCGTAGCCAGACGCAGGTATGCGGGAATAATGGAGAAGATTCCGTCCTCATTCAAGACTGAAAAAATGCGCGGCGACAGAATGTGAATCCCCGAGAAGGCAAGAGCAACCGGTTCACTTACTGGGACGAACGAGTTCAGATTCGCCGGTGAGGCCCGCACGACGGCCACAGAGTTCGCCGTTCTCATCGAAGAGGAGATAGCGCGATGTCGGGCGGTCCTGAACGGCGAGAGTAGCGAGCGCGTTGCGATCCATGTGGAACTGAACCATGTGACCGAAGTCGATCGCGCTTAGGACGTCGACGTTGTGCACGAGAAACGGTTCGTCCGACCCGCGAAAGAAATGCGCAGCGTGCTTGATGCCGCCGCCTGTATCGAGCAATACCTCTTCGTAAGAGATCTCGATCCGCATGCCGAAATTCTGATGGGCACGTAGATAGTCGGCAACCATATCGGCGAAATGATGTGTATTGATGATGACGTCGTTAATACCGAATTCGCGAAGACGCATGAGCGTGAGTTCAAGCATCGTGCGGCCGGCGATTTCAACCAGAGCCTTGGGCCGATCGTCGGTGAGCGGACGCAGCCGCGTTCCTAGACCGGCGGCCAGTATCATCGCCTTCACTTGGCTATCTTCTCCGGAAAATCCTTTTCGAGTTCGATATGGCGCATCACGACCTCGACTCCCCTGATTGAGCGAAGGTGACGGGCAAGCTGCTCGGCGAGGAAGACGGAACGGTGCTGGCCTCCGGTGCAGCCGAAAGAGACCATCAGATTTCGAAAACCACGCCGCTGGTACTCGGCCACGGCCGAATCAACGAGCGACTGCGTGTTGGCAATGTACTGATGCACGCTTTCCTGTTGATTGAGGTAGTCAATCACAGCAGTATCTACCCCAGTCAGTTGCTTGAAACGCTCTTCGCGCCCGGGGTTGGGCAGGCTGCGAGCATCGAAGATAAAGCCGCCACCGTTGCCCGATTCATCGGTAGGCATCTGGTGATGGAAAGAAAAACTGAAGATCCGTACTGTAAGTCCGCTTGCGTCGGGCGCAAGTTGCTGAAGTTTTTCCGAAGCGAGCATTCCCTGGAATGCTTCCATGAGCGCGGGGAGCGCCACGGGAAGCTTGACGTTGTGGGAGAGCCAGCGGAGATTCTTAAGCGCGTAGGGAACGCTCTGCAGAAAATGCGCTTTGCGCTCATAGAAGCCGCGGAATCCATAGGCGCCAAGAGCCTGCATGATGCGGACGTAAACGTAGGCGTAGTAGTGCTCCATGAAGGCGCCGCGATCGACAGGAATGAACGCTGACAGGCAATCAAGGTAATAGTCGAGCAGTTCCTGGCGCAGCTCGGGTGGCAGGTCCGCCTTTCCATCGTAGAGAAGGGAAGCGATGTCATATTGCAGAGCACCCTTGCGTCCTCCCTGGTAATCGAGGAAGAACGGCTGGCCATCGCGGAGCATCACGTTGCGCGATTGAAAGTCGCGATAGAGGAAATAGTCGTGCGGCGCGGCAAGCAGGAATTTGGTCAGACGGGTGAAGTCGTTTTCGAGCGCTTGCTCGTTGAAAGAAACTCCGGCGAGACGAAGGAAGTAGTACTTGAAGTAATTCAGATCCCAGGCTATCGACTGGCGATCGAAGCTGGAGCGCGGATAGCACACCTTGTAATTCAAATCGCGGCCAGCCTCGATCTGAAATCGCGGCAGGATCGAAACGACATTTCGATATGCCTCGATTGCAGGTGCTGCGATCGCATCGCCATTGCGATGCGCCGTGAGAAATTCGAAAAGTGTCGTATCGCCGAAATCCTCCTCAAGGTAAGCGTTGTTTGCGAGGTCTTCGGCGTAAATTGCGGGAACGGGTAGCCCATGGCGACGGAAGTGGCGTGAGAACTCGAGGAAAGCAAGATTTTCTTCGCGCACTGGATAGACGATCCCGATTGCCGTACCAGCTGGACCCGCGACCCGCAGAATAGCGCGGCCCGATCCTCCGAGCTGACCTTGAAGGGGCGTAACGCGGTCGGCGGGCGAGTGGAAATACTGCTCGTAGAGTTGCTTGAGAACGTCCATGCTTGTGAATCCGCCAGAATCGCGGCTGCTTTCTAAAGATAACGCAGCGAGTTAGTCCGATAAACTCGATATGTGCGTTTCGAGTCGCGCAATACGCAGCCGATGCAGAAAGAGGCCAGGTTGAGGATAGGGAAATGGCTGCAGGAACTCGCGGGAGTTGCACTCCTCCTGTGCTTGGCTGCTGTCGGACGGGCCGACGACAAGGTTCACACCAACCCACTGAATCTCGATCCCCAGGTGCGCGCGGCTTACCACTTTTTCTACCTGATGGACTATCCAGTCGCGGTCACGCGATTTGAGCACATTCACCAGGAGCATCCAGGCGATCCGTATGCGACGGCCATGCTGCTGAACGCGGTGGTGTTCCAGGAACTTTACCGGCAGGACCTGCTGGATACAACGTTCTACGCAAATGACGGATTTCTCACCGGCAAGCACGCGACGGATGAAGATCCAAAGAAGCGAGACCAGATTTTTGCATTGTCTGACGAGGCGGTGCATGAAGCGGATGTACGGATCAGCAAGAATCCTAACGATGTGGATGCCTTGTTCGCACGGGGCTGGGTGCGCAGCTTGAGGTGCACCTATGTCGCCATGGTGCAACGCGGATTTGGCGCCGCCTTTCGGTTGGCGTCGAAAGCCAAGGACGACTGCGCGCACGTGCTGCAAATCGACCCTGACTACGTCGACGCGAAGCTGGTGGTGGGCGTGTATCAGTACGTGGTGGGAGCGTTGCCGCTGCCTTTCAAATTTCTGATCGGTTTTGTCGGAATTACGGGTTCGAAGTCAAAAGGCATGGAAATGCTGCGAGACGATGCGCAGCGAGGGCCGGCGACCAATGTCGAAGCTCGCACCGTGATCGCGTTGTTTCTGCGCCGCGAAGGGAAGTACAAGGAAGCCATTGAGGTGGTGCGTAGCCTGAAGCAGCAGTATCCGCGGGACTATCTCTTCTGCCTGGAAGAGGCGAACCTTCTGAAGGATGCCGGAGAAGGAATGGGGGCAGTGCATGCCTACGAACAGATAGTGGCGGATGGCAATAAGCCGGGATATTTTGCCGAGGCGCGGTTGGAATTGGCTTACTTCGGGCTCGGAGACGCACTGCGGGGTCAGCGGCACTATGCCGAGGCGGCCCACGCCTATGAGCAAGCCGCAGCGTTAAAAGGCACAGGGACAGAGTTGAAAGTCCGCACCCTGCTGGCGGCTGGCGAATGCCACGACCTGTTAGGAGAGCGGCAGGCTGCGGTAAAGGACTACCAGGCTGCGATTGCCGCCGGTCCCAATACGTCGCGGGCCGACACGGCGCGAAAGCGGCTCAATTCGCCGTATCACGGCAACTAATCGAGGGTTAGCTGGCTTGGTTAGGGCTGATCGGAACCGGAACCACGGCCTTTGCGTAATGATATTGTGGAATCGAAGCGCGATTCCCCGGAGGTTGGTCATGCCCTTTTACTGTCAACGCTGTGGATCCGGATTGCCGCCGAGCGCGCGTTTTTGCTCGAATTGCGGAACCGTGGTGACTGCGGCACCCGCCGCCACCGGGCAGGCCGCTGGTCAGGCCGATTGTAGGACGGCAAATCGCGGGCGTGTGCATTGGGCGTAGCCCAGGCCAATGGTTGGGATGTATCACTCGTGCGCGTTCTGACGGTCGTGGGATGCCTGTTTACCAGCGGGCTTGTGGGCGTTGCGTACCTTGCCGGTTGGATCGGGATTCCTGAAGAGCCTGTCGCGATGCCGGGAGCGCCCGGGATGCCCGGGATGTATCCCCCCGCAGGTGGCTATCCGCCGGGAACACCGGGAATTATCCTCCCATCGTATGAGCAAGACATTCGTTTCGCACGGCGCGAACCTGAGCTATCGCGAGATCGGCTCAGGTTTGCCGGTCATTTTTCTGCACCCCACACCCCTCGATCACTTCTACTGGCTACCGATGATCGCGGAGCTGGGGGAGGTGCGCGCGATTGTGCCGGATCTGCGCGGTCACGGAGCTTCGGAACTGGGGTCGGATCTGCCCGTGGGCGGTTTCTCGCTTGTTCCGGATGCGCCCGTCCTGAGCATGGGACAGCTCGCGGCAGATGTGTTGGCGCTGATGGATCACTTGGCTCTGCCGGAGGCGGTGTTCGTTGGGTGCTCGGTCGGCGGCTATGTGATGCTCGAATTCTGGCGAAGAGCGCCGCAGCGAATGAGGGGACTGGCGATTGTCTGCTCGAAGCCGCAGCCCGATGCACACGGCCAATCTTGACAAACGAGTGGAGACGATTGCAAAGGTGCGACGCGAGGGAACGGCGGCGTCTTCGATGGGAACGCGCAGACGCTGATAGGAGCGAGCGCGCGAACAGCGCCATCCGGCGATCGTCCCAGAATTGCGCGCGCACATGACCTTGACGCCTGATGCGGTAGTTGCAACGCAGGCGGGGCTTGCGACGCGGGCCGATTCCGTGCCGGATATCAGGGAGATCGATGCGCCTGTCCTGGCGATTTGCGGCGGCGAAGATCCCAGGAATTTCCGAAGCCGAGATGCGGGCATTCGAGGCAGCCCAAGGCGGATGCGAGTTCCATCTGCTGGCCGATGCGGGGCATTTTGCCGCTTATGAGCAGCCTTCAAAAGTGGCGGCGCTACTTGCGCCGTGGCTGCGGCAATTTGAGTTTTAATCGCGCCACGAATCAGAAATCTCCCGACCCGATTAGAGTCGGGTTCGAATTGCGAGAGTGCGCCGGGGCAGATGCGATAGGCTCAAAGCAATCTCGCGAGTAATCGGAAACCTATCTTGAATCCTGATTTGAAGAATTCATTTCGTCCTTTTCAACGGAACGGCGGAGCGGCGCATTGTATTGCGACGGGGTTTCGCTTGAGACGCTGGCAAGAGAAATATGGCACTCCGCTTTACGTGTATTCGGCCACTCAAATTGCGGAGAGGCTGGAGCTGTTTCAGGGGGCATTTGCGCACCGCGAACATCTGGTCTGCTATGCGGTAAAGGCCAATTCTTCGCTGGCGATTTTGAAGCTGCTGGCGGATCGTGGTGCGGGTTTTGATATTGTTTCCGGCGGCGAACTTGAGCGAATAATTGCCGCAGCGCCGCAGGCCGTCGGACGTGTTGTGTTTTCCGGCGTGGGAAAAACTGCCGCGGAAATCGATCGCGCCCTCGAAGCAGACATCCTCGAATTCAATGTGGAGAGCGAAGCGGAGCTTGAACTATTGGCAACGCGCGCCCGGAAGCTGAAGATCATTGCGCGGTTCGCGCTGCGGGTGAATCCGGACGTGTTTGCTGAGACACATCCATATATTTCGACTGGGCTGCGGGAACACAAGTTCGGCATCGACATTCGCAAGGCAGCGGAGATCTATCGCGCAGCGGCGCGGAACAAGCTGGCTCGAACCCCACGGCATCAGCGTGCATATTGGATCGCAGATTCGCTCGGCAGAGCCGTTTGGCGCGGCGATGGAGCGCGTGATGCAAACTTGCGCTCGAGTTGAAGCGCGAAGGCATTGTGCTGAAAGTGGTGGATGCCGGCGGCGGTCTTGGGATTGATTACCATGGTGGCGTGGATGCTGCGACTGGTCCTCCAGCGATGAAAGTGCATGAGTATGCAGCCGCGATTGAGAAGGCACTGGCGAATTTCGAAGGCAAACTGCTGATTGAGCCAGGACGCTTCATCGTTGCGCAGGCCGGCGCGCTGGTGACACGCGTGCTGAACGTCAAGAGGAACGGGAAGAAGACGTTCGTAATTACCGATGCGGCGATGAACGATCTGATTCGGCCAGCGCTTTATCAGGCATATCACGAGATTGTGCCAGTGAGGCCACGGGCAGGGCGCGCGCGGGCGGTAGATGTTGTTGGGCCCGGTCTGCGAGACGGGAGACTTCTTTGCGCGCGATCGGATGATGAAGCCCGTTGAGGCAGGCGACCTGGTAGCGCTGCTGGACGCGGGGGCGTACGGCATGGCGCAGAGCTCCAACTACAACACGCGCGATGCGACCCGCCGAAGTGCTGGTGGAAGGGAAGACGCATCGGCTGATCCGTCGACGCGAGGAGATGAAGGATCTGCTGGCGACTGAATTGCTCGCTTGAGACGATCACCCGCTGTGCGCTCAAAGTGAACACCTCCGCTTTGAAACTCGCCCGCCGATGGGCCGTCCTGATAAGGTATCTCGCGGAGGAATTTGCAATGTATTTTCGTACGCAGGCGTTGTGTGCCTTGGCAGCAGTGGGGCTATTTGTGGGTTTTCGGCCGGTTTGAATGCGGATTCGTTGAAGGTGAAAACAGAGCAGGGCAAGGCTGTTGGCAAGACGATCAATGATGGAAAAGTGCGGGCGTTTATGGGGCTGCCCTATGCGGCGCCGCCGGTGGGCGATCTGCGCTGGAAAGCTCCGCAGCCCGCGGCGAAGTGGAAGGGTGAGCGCGACGCCACGAAGTATGGCGCGCACTGCGCCCAGGGTCGGGTCTTCGACGACATGGTGTTTCAGGATGCAGGTCCGAGCGAAGACTGCCTCTTTCTTGAATGTCTATATGCCGGCGGATGCGAAAGAGAAGAGCAAGCTGCCAGTGATGTTCTGGATTCACGGCGGCGGCTATTCCGGCGGTGGCAGTTCAGAGCCGCGCCATAACGGAGACTTTCTGCCCCTGAAGGGCGTCGTCCTGGTCACGATCAACTATCGCTTGGGCGTTTTCGGCTTTCTGGTTACCGATGAGCTCGCCAAAGAAGACAACGGCGTCGGCGGAACTACGGGCTGATGGACATGGTGGCCGCGCTCGAGTGGGTCAAGAGAATATTGCGAAATTTGGCGGCGATCCGGCAACGTGACCATCTTTGGCGAGAGCGCGGGATCCTTTGCGGTGAGCACGCTGATGGCTTCGCCGATGGCGCAAGGACTCTTCCAAAAGCCATCGGCGAGAGTGGCGCTGCGTTTCCGAGTGCGTTAAATCTCGGCGGAGAGACCGTTACAGAGCGGGCTGAGATTGACGGCAAGTGGGTGGCGACACCGGCGCGAAGAATCTTGCCGAATTCCGCGCCATGCCAACGGACAAAATTCTGGAAGCCGCCAAATCAAGGGCCAGACCGGGTTCGCACCCGATATGGATGGCAAATTTTTGACTGAGCCCGTTCCCGACACATACGCGGCGGGAAACCAGTCTCATGTTCCATTGCTGGCGGGATGGAATGCCGACGAAGGCAGCTTCTTTGCGATGCGCGGGATGACTGCGGCGCAATGGCAGACGATGGCAGACCGGGCTCTTCAAAGAGCGTTCGCGCCGAGTTCCTGAAACTCTATCCCGGCGACACGGATGCGCAGGCGCTTCGATCGGCGATTGATTTCGGCAGCGACCATTCATCGCGTTCGGGACCTGGAAGTGGCTGGAGGCACATCGCAAGACGGGAGACGATTCGCGTCTACCGGTATCACTTTGAATTGGCCGCCTTGCCGAGCAAGTATCATCCCGGGCACGTTTGCTTTCCACTCCGACGACATCGAGTATGTCTTCGGAACGCTGGACACGCGACCGGGCGAAACGGTGCGACCGGAGGATCACGCATTGAGCGAGGCCATGATGGCGTTACTGGACAACTTCGCTAAAACGGCGATCCCAATGGATCAGGCCTGCCCACTGGCCGAAGTACGCCGCGGACAATTCGCTGATTCACCTGAACAGCCCGATTACCTCAGGGCCAGACACAACACGGGACGCTATTAGTTCCTGTTGCAGGCATTCCACCGATGCACTTCTAGGCTTGTTTTTTCCCATCCTGCGGCTGGAAATCACGAAGGATGGGAGATAGACAGTTACATCTCTGCTGATCCGGCCTGACGGCTGATCGCGAGCGATCTACCAATATCCTTTGAACAACAGGTAGCAGGGTAACGTTGAGTGACCCTCGGCCGGGCCATCTGAGCTCAGTTATGTGTTCGACAATCTTGAAAAAACGGTATGTAAGGGCCGACAAACTTCATGTGGTGCAGCTTGCGAGTCAAAGCCTCTGACTGAGCCATCGTCAGCATAATCGGCTTCCCGATTAATTGGCCCTCCCCCGGACTTCGTGCGTAGTGGTAATTGATCGGAGGCAACGCCAGCCACGGCAGTGGATGCATGCCCGAAATCCTCTTGATGTTTCCGTAGCGATCTTGCAACGAGACTTGCCCGGAGTCGATAAACGGCAAGGTCGCCGGTCCAAAACCGATCGTCATACTATCTTCCCGACTCTCCAATTCCAGCCAGTGGTGGCCGAGTGGCCCGCGATGATCCGTGCGCAGTTCGAGCATCACAGGGCCGTACGAATCTTCGGTTTCGAACCTCGGCTCAATCTTCCTGTGTGCCGGCGCAGCCGAACCGGATGAAAAACAAGAAGCCATACCAAGCCTGCAGGGGCTCACGCTGCTCTGTGAAAACGGGTTGGCGCGTAAGGGAGTAAGCAGGCGGTTCAGAATCTTGACCGGCCATCGGTGCATTGCAACTTCCTGCCCCGACATCGAATGCAGAGACAGAATTAGGCAGACTGAAACTATCAAGGAGGATCGCGCCCAGCTTGATCCTATGGCGGTCCGGCGGGACGATCCTCTTTCTGCCGCTCTGACCTCCAGCCTTACATGACTCACGCGGGAAATGCCTCCGGATGTTTAGGTCATCTCTGAGCAACAAACTGCACGGATGACCTTCATGTGCACAATGGTTGCTTGTCGCGGTGCGGGGCTCTTCGAGCAATGGACGCAAAACTGCAAAAGGCCGTCAGCAGGATGGCCGCTGCTATCACACGGATTTGTCCTTAACGGTTCACGCCGGAGGCTGAGGCGAACCCTTAGGCTTGCGGGGCGGGAATGCTGCGGCGGGCTTCGGATCGGTGAAGGAAGAACCGAAGGCATTGATGGCGTCCGAATAATCCGGTCCCAGTCCCAGCTTCTTCAGTGCTCGGGAGTCGGGCATGAGCTTGGTTTGCCAGCCCTGGTCGGCCTGAAACTTCTTCATTGCAGACAAGGTGCTTGTGTCCCATTGCCCGTTGGCTTCTCCGGTCATATAGTGCTCGCGGATGAGAGCCTTCTGAATTTCAGGGCACGGGACGAATCAATGGCCTGCTGGCCGCGCGTTCTTCTTGTGCCTTGACTTTGAGGTCTTGTGCGTCTTTGAGGATGATTTGGCGGTGTGGGATGAGTGCGTGCTGGAGTCTTCTTATGGGTGGTCGTGGTCGTATCCGCGAAGACCGGGACCGCAATGACGGCAGCGGATAACAGAAACGCCAGGCTTGCTCGGGATAAAAGCATGCTGGTTACCTCAAAAAATTAAGATCCTGGACGTTCGACCGAATTTACCGGAGCGTCCATGGAGTGTGCCAGAAAAAGCAGCCGGCACCTGAAAAATGCGGGACTTAGCCCATAACGAAAGTTCGGCAAACAAACGAAAGTTCAATAGCTCAGGTGTACCTTCAGTTGGGCTGTCCGGCTGTGACAGCCGTCCGCTTTATTTAGATGCCGGGGAGGAACTGGTTTGCTCCTCCCCGGGCGCAGTTGACTTACAACGTTCCGGCAACGTAGTTGATGCCGTTTTCCGGACGGCGCGGGTCCATGATCTCAAAGACCACATCGTCCCCGGTTTTGAGAGTCTTGACCATGGCAGTCGTACTGGTCCTTTGTGGCTGTGGCATGCTTGTTGATGCGGATGATCACGAGTCCCGGCTCCAGGCCTGTTAAGATCGGCGAACGAACCTGTGCGTACGGATTGGATGACAACGCCGGAAATATGAATCCTGGCTGCCGTCTGGTCTGTGATCTGGCGAACGACCAAGCCAAGCTTTTTCGCCTGCTTCGCCGGTATCGTCCGGGGCATTCGTCGTGCTGGCCGGCCGATTTCAGCGAATACCTTGTCGCGATCGCCGATGGTTACTGTTGCATCCGCTCTGTTTGCCATCGCGGAGGAATCCGAGTCGCACGCTCGAACCGGGCCTGCGGCTGGCGATTTCAGTTACCAGTCGTCGCCATCCTTGATGGCCCGGCCATCGATGCTGGTGATGATGTCGCCCGCCTTAAGGCCCGCCTTGTCGGCCGGTCCACCGGGCTGCACCTGCTGAACGAGCACGCCGTTCTTGAATCCATAAACGCGATTGACAGCGCCCGAGAGTCCGGGGCGGAACGAAATGCCGATTGATCCGCGCGTGACTTTGTGGCAGGGCTGATCAGGTCGTTATAGACGGCGACGACGGTGTTCGCGGGCATCGCGAAACCGATGCCCTGGTAGCCCGCCGATTGCGTAAAGATGGCGGTGTTTACGCCAACGACTTCACCGTCCATGTTGAACAGCGGGCCGCCGGAGTTTCCGGGATTGATGGCTGCGTCCGTCTGAATGAAGTGCTGGAACTGGCCGCTGACGCCGGGCTCAATGGTGCGATTTTTGGCGGAGACAATGCCCGCGGTAACGGTTTGCGCCAGGGCGAACGGGCTGCCGATCGCTTGAACCCAGTCGCCGACCTGGGCCGTGTCGGAGTTGCCCATCTTCACGGTGGGCAGGGGAACGTTGGTCTCGATCTTGATGACTGCGAGATCGGTGGCCTTGTCGGTTCCGATTACGCGCGCCGGGCGTCCGAGGTCCTGGCTATCAGGATCGGTGGAGAGCTTGACATAGATCTTGTCGGCCTTCTCAATCACGTGATTGTTGGTGATGATGTAGCCCTTGGGATCGACGATGAAGCCGGAGCCGAGAGATTCGCGAACCTGGCCTCGTCCTCGCCATCCTGATCGGGAACCTGGCCGCCGAAGAACTTGTTGAAAAAGTCCTGGAAGTTGTTCTCGGGACCCTGGCCCCGGTCCAACTGCCCGGAGGCTTGATCCTGATCGTCATCGTCGCCGTCTGGATTTTGCGGATTTGGCTGAGGCGGCTGTGAGGATTCGGCATCCGGCGTCCCTTGTTGTCCGAGGTTCTTGGGTAGAGTCTGCGTATTGATGTTCACGACAGCCGGCCCCACTGCTTTGGCAATCTTCACAAATTCGTTGGGCGCAGCGGAGGAGTTGTCTACTTTCAGAGGGGTCGCATCGGAGCTTTCGTTCTGCTTTTCCTGCCCGCGCACTCCGTGCGCTGCGAAGGACCCGCCGACCAGGGCGGCCGAGAGTGTTGCAAGCAGTACAAATGTCGAAGCAAGACGGTGCGAACGCAGCCGTTCAAAAAGCGATTTCATCGGTTCGGAGACCTCGTTGAGTGTCCAGCCACGGCTGGCTTTGTTCAATTCACTAATCCTAAGTATAGCCAGTTGCAGGCGTTCCTCTGACGGCAGTGTGACGGCCCATCCGTCCGCTTTCGCACCGGCTGCTTCGGCTGTCTGAAGCATCGGATGTCAAAATTCTCGGTTACAGCAAGTCCATTGACTAACGACCGCTGGAAGATGATCGCTGTTATTAGACGCAGTTCGTGGTCCAAGAGTGTTGCAGCAGCGCCTGCTAATATCCGGCATGAGTTTTCCATTGAAGTGCCGCGTTTCATGACGATCCCCGGCTGCGATTGCGATGGCCGGAGTGCAGGTGTGCGCGGGCCAGGCAAAACCGGCGCGGAACGCGCAGCGAACAGAATCCTGCCGCGGCACAACCCCCAGATTCTCGACCGCCTTAATTCCAATGATTTCGGGAGGCAAAAGTGCGTGGACCCCTGCTCAATCGCCACAATGGAGCGGCTTCGCGATGCCGCCCTGCAAAGTGATCCCTATGCGTTAATCGATTACGGCACTTGACCGATAACATCGGGCCGCGGCTCAGCGGCTCTCCCCAGGCGCAACAGGCGGTGAATTATGTTGCTGCCGAAATGCGATCGCTAGGCGCGGAAGTGACGCTGGAGAAGGCGTCTGTTCCGCATTGGGTTCGTGGCGTCGAGACCGCGCGAATTGACTATCTGGCCGGGACAAACCTCAGGAACGACGCAAAAAATTGTTTTAACGGCTCTGGGCGGAAGTGTTGCGACGCCGCACGGAGGACTTACGGCGGATGTGGTGGTTGTCAACAATTGGGACGAGCTTACATGCGCTACCGGCGGGAGCGGTCAAAGGTAAGATCCTGCTGTTCAATCACCCTTCGATAAGGAGCTTGCGGCCACGGGGCATGGGCTTGAGGCCTACGGAGACAGCGTGATCTATCGCGCAGCGGGTCCGATTGCGGGCGCGGCAGCTGGCGCTGTCGCGGTGCTGGTCCGTATCGTGGGTGGAGCGGATTTTCGGCTTCCGCACACGGGCGCTGACCGAGTACTCGCCCGGGGACACCGAAAATTCCCGCAGCGGCGGTGACCGCGGAGGATGCGGAGTTATCTGAATTGACCAGCCAGGGGCCGGTGACGCTGCATCTGACTCTGACTCCGCAGACGCTGCCGGATGCCGACAGCTATAACGTGATCGCGGACTGGAAGGGAACCGAGCATCCCGAACAGGTTGTGGTGGTGTCGGGGCATCTGGATTCCTGGGACCTGGGGACAGGCGCGATCGACGACGGCGCCGGCGTGGCGGTGTCGATGCAGGCGATTCAGCTGATGAAGGACCTGGGGATTCATCCGCGAAGGACCGTGCGCTTTGATTGCATGGATGAGCGAAGAACAAGGCTCGGAGGGGCGGCGGCGTACATGGAGGAACACAAGGCCGAGTTGGGAAATCATGTTGGCGCGATTGAGAGCGATCTCGGCGCAGATCATCCTACCGGAATCTTCTACGCCGGGAAAGCGGAACTCGGCCAGTGGCTGCGGCCGGTGGCGGCGGTGCTGGATGCGAACGGGGCAGGCTCACTGGAGAATGCGCCGGAGACGGGCGAAGACATTGCGGGCAATGACCGCGAAGGGTGTGCCGAGTTTCGCGCCGGTCCAGGACAGCCGATTCTATTTCAACTACCACCACACGGCGGCCGATACGTTCGACAAGATCGACAAAAAGCACTTGAATGAGAATGCGGCGATCATGGCGGTGCTTGCCTATGCGCTGGCGGATTCGCCGGAAGCGGCGGCGAGATAGAAGCAAGGAACAAAGGAACGAGGGAACGGGGAAGCACGGAGCGGCGTGCTTATTCTTCGCGCATCAGGGTAGAGGGGTCGATAGCGAGGGCGCGGGCGGCGGGAATGGCTGAGGCTGCAATCCGAAGCAGTGCCATAGTGAGGATTGCACCCGCGACAACGACTGGGTCGCGGGGATTCGCTTGATACACGATATGCGCGAGCAGACGACTCGCGAGAATTCCTGCGAACAAACCACTGGCTGATCCTATGCCGAGCAGGATGATCGGCCGGCCGATGGCTGCGCTGAGGACGTGCGCTTTCTGCGCGCCCAACGCTACGCGGATTCCCAGCTCCTTCAGGCGGCGGCTGACGCTGTAGGCCGCCATGCCGAAGATGCCGGTAACGGCTAACATTGCCGCCAGCAGTCCCATGACGCCGAGAGCGACGGTGGCGGCTCGCGCCGGGAATAGTTCGCCCTGCAATGTGTCGGACCAGTTCTGGACTGTGATGGGGACGTTGGGCTCGATGCTGCCGACCGTGCGTTGCAGCGCCGCGGTCATCTCGTTTGGCTTACGCAGCGATCGCACGATGAAGATGGATTCGCTCTGGTCATTCTGCGTCATCGGTAGATACACCACAGGCTGCGGCGACTCCTGCATGTCGTGATATTTTCCTGTTTCCACCACGCCGACCACCTCGGTGAGGTTGCCAGACACAATGAAGCGCTCTCCGATCGCCGGGGCGTGGCCATACATTTTTTGTGCGAAGGTTTCGTTGACGATTGCGACGTGCGGAGTCTTTGGGGTGTCGTTCCACGAGACATCGCGCCCTCCGAGCAGGCGGGTGCCAGCAGCTTCAAGGTATCCCGGCGACATTTGAAAGACGTATGGAGCGAGCACGGAGTTGTTCAGCTTGAAATCCGTTGTGCCGGGCAGGAAGATCGGCGTTCCATGCAACCCGCCCGTCATGGGCGTGCGATTCACTGTACCCACGGCGGTAACACCGGGGATGCTGCGCACTGCGGCAATCATTTCTTTCTGTTTATCGAGGGGCGCGTCGCCTTCCTGCTGTACCTCACTGAAATCCATATCGACCAGCATCGCGCCTTGAGGCAGGAATCCGAGGGGAGCGTGGAGCGTGCGTTCCATGCCGCGCACAGCTACAAGCGAGGCTGTTACGAGCAGCGTGCAGATGGCGATTTGCACACCAAGCAAGATGTCGCGGAGGGCAAAGCGGCGGAAGTGCACGAGGTCCAGCACGCCGCTCTTCATCGCCTGCAGCGGACTGCTGCGCCATGCCTGGCGCACCGGCAGCAATCCAAACAGGAACGCGCTTGCGAGTGTGAACGCGAGTCCCGCGAGGTAGACGCGCGCGTCCACGCTTACTTCGAGATGGCCGTAAGGAGAATGCCAGTGGTTCAACAGGACGAGAAGCAAATGTGCGCCTGCGAGGCCTGCCGCGCCGCCTAGGAAGGAGACGAGCAGTGCCTCAGTGAGGAGTTGCCTTGCCAGGTGGCGCCTGCTCGAGCCAAGGGCCATACGGAGCGCGAATTCGCGGCTGCGATCGGCTGTGCGCGCGGCAAACAGACTTGCGAGGTTGGCGCATGCGGCAGCGAGCACGAGAAACGCGAGCAGGGCTACGCTCCAAAGAAATCCGCGAATGACATCGCCGTCGTCTCCGATGAGTCCCGGATGGATGAGCCGGTACGAAAGCCCTGCATCGCTCTGCGGATATTCGCGGGCAAGCTCCGCGTCAATGGCGTCGAGATCCTGTGTGGCCTGTTGCGGGGTGACACCCGGCTTGAGTCGGCCGATGATGGTGACGTGACCGATGTGCGGCTATGGAGGTAATCGAACGATTCCACCTGCTCCTCGTTCAGCATGGGGATCCAGTAGTCAGGCCGCCCGAACCGCTCGGTGCCATGGAAACTCGCTGGGGCAACGCCTACTACGGTGAATGGATGTTTGTTGAGGTCGACAGTCGTTCCGACTACGCCAGGGTCCGCATGGAACGCAGTGCGCCACAGGTCATTGCTCAGGACGACGTAGGGCGCGGAGCCGGGGCCGTGCTCATCGGTGGCGTGGAAGAAGCGTCCGGCCTGCGGCTGCACGCCGAGAAGATCGAAGTAATTCCCGGTAACTTCATCGCCGAAGACACTCAGCGCGGTGGTATGCCATTTCAAAGATGCATGGGAATACGCGTAGTATCCCGCCATTCCGCTGAAAGTTGTGTTGCGCCGGCGGAGGTCTTCGAATGCGGGATAGGACGTCGTGAGCAGCCGTCCGCTCATCCACTGCTTGTGGCGGAGTTGGTAAAGGTTCTCGGGATCGCTGACAGCGAGCGGGTGCAGCAAGACTGCGTTGAGCACGCCGAAGACGACGACATTTGCGCCGATGCCGAGCATAAGAGTGACGACGGCGACGATGGTGAATGCGGGCGATTTGCGAAGCACGCGAAGCGCGTAGCGAAAGTCGCGCGCTAGGTTGCCGATCATGGGACGGACTTGCACGGCGTGCAGGTCCGCGTTTTCAGTTTGGGGCCGGTGCGCTGGAGATCTGGGGTTCTGCTGTTCATCGCGATATGGGTAGTATGACGGCCGAATAGGGTGGCCGTTAAGGCCCGCGCCGCGGAAGAAAATAATAGCGCGAACGGAGGCAGCGGCGATCCACAGAATCAGCGGATCGGGCTCAGGAGAATCTTTACCCTAATCGGGGGCGCCGTCTTCTTCGGGGTTGTAAACGTATGCGCGGTTGCCCGCATCTTCGAAATACGTGTATTTGTCGCTGGTCTGGGCGGCGCGGCGGGCGCGATAAACAAAAATCTTTTCGGCGATCAAGAGATAAGGGCGATAGAAAATGAGGCCCACGATGCCGGCCGCAATGAAGGCGACGGAGAAGAAGATAGCGCAAGCTTCAAGATATCCGAGAAGAATAAACGGCTTTACGACGATGCTGCGTGCCTCTCCGAGGATGATCATGATCCCGGCCTCGATCCCGAGGAGGCCGGACGCGACGAGGAGGACGGTGGCGGAGATGGCCAGCGTCCGGGCGGGTCCGCGCAGATTTCTCCACGGTGCTTCCACTGCGTTTGCCTTTCTCCAGCTTTCTGAGGGGGCCGTGCAGCCATTGTGCAACAGGCGGTAGGCTCAAAACTATGCAATTTGTGGCCAGACCGCTTAAGTGTGGGTTATCGAAGTACCGCGACGGGGCCGGAAACATGGTCGGGAGGCACTCTGTCCCTGGGGGATTCTCGATCTGGCGAGCGGATCAGGCCTCGTGGGCCGTGGGGACGTGCGGTTGAGGGACGAGCTCGGTGAGAGCGATGCCGGAGAGGATGAGGAGGGCTCCGACGGCAGGAACGAGACCGAGACGCTCGCGAGTAACGACGTAGGACGTGATCCACGCAAAAACCGGTTCGAGAGTAAGCAGCAGCGCGGTGTGTGTGGAAGGAAGAATCGACTGCGCCCAGCTCTGAATGGAGAATGCGGCGGCCGTGGCGAGCGCTGCAGCGATGATGAGAGCCGTGATGAGGCGCGCGGTGATGTGGACGTGGGGGTGCTCAATGAATGGAAGACTGATGGCCATGAACAGCGCGCAGAATCCCACCTGGAGGATGGCGAGTGGTTGGAAGGGAATGCGCGGCGAGACATGGCCAAGAGCGATGCAGTGGAAGGCAAATCCGATGGAGCAGCCGAAGGTGAGGATGTCGCCGACGTTGATGGAGGATAGGTCGGGCAGAAACGAAGACAGGGACGAGAAAGCGGCGTGACTTGGCGGAGACGTAAGAAAAAGAATCCCGATGAAGGCGAGAGTGGCGCCGAGAAATGCGTTCCAGCGAGGAGCGCGTGCACCGGGCAAGCGAAGAAATGGCGCGATGGAAAAGAGCGGAACGAGGACGACGACGAGTCCGGTGATGAAAGCAGATTTGGAGGGTGTGGTGCGCGCGAGACCGGTGGTCTGGAATTGGTAGCCGGCGGCGAGGCAGAGGCCGACAACTGCTCCCGAGAGGATGTGCGTGCGCCGGAGCATGTGCCAATAGCGGTGGTAGGCGATGGCGAGGAGCGCGAACGCCAGCGTCATGCGGATGAGGTTGAATGCTCGCGGGAGTTGCGTCGGCGAGTGCGCCTTTGATGAGGACGAATGTGGATCCCCAGACGGCGACCACGAACGTCATCAGGATGTAGGCGCGGAGTTTCATCTCTCCGGATTATGGCAGGCGAGACGGGAGATCCGAAGTTGATCTGTGCGGGGCGCTATTGCTTTCGCAGAGACGCCTTGCGGACGACGGTGCCATCAGAGAGCGTCAGCGTGCCTTCCATGTGATCTCCCGAGAACGAAAGAAGCCAGACCTGGCGAGGGGTTTTCCATTCCACGGTATGGTGATCAGCGTCCACATGCCACGCACTAGTCCCCATGGTGATTGCCTCGCCGTTGACGATTTTGTCGGCGCGAATCTGAACTTGATCCGGGTGATCCGCAATCGCATCGACGTAATACACAACTTGTTCGTTTTTACATGCGGTGCCCTGCTGCACGCAGATAGATTCTCCGCGCCATACACCTGTGAGGCCTACTTGTTGCGCCGTAAGGGTTGAAAATGCGGCGATCAGGAGGAGAGCGGACGTCCAACAGGCGAGCGGACGAGCGCTGCGGAGATTCCTCATTTCGAATTGGACTTTGCAGGCTTTCATGTTTTGAGCACGCTGAGAGCGTGAAATCAGTCGGTTGCTTCGATACAGATTACTGATCGGGTGTGGCGAGGGCATCCTGTCCTGCTACGTAGGTTCGTTGGACCTTGGTGGAAAGGATGTCTGGTGCGGCGACTTTGTAGAGATCGCGATCGACGAGGATGAAGTCGGCGTCGTAGCCAGGGACGAGTTTTCCTTTGTGCTTCTCTGCGAATTCGGCGTAGGCGGAGCCTTGCGTGTATGCGTAGAGGGCCTGGCCGCGAGTGAGTTTGTTTTCGGGGTAGTAGGTTTTGGTGCCGGCCTCGTTCATGCGGGTGACGGCAGCGTAGAGTCCGCGAAATGGAGTGACGGGCTCGACGGGGTAGTCGGTGCCGAAGGCGAGAGGAACGCCGGCATCGAGGAAAGCTTTCCACGCGTAGGAGTATGCGGCGCGTTTTTCGCCGAGTCGATCGACGGCCCAGTTCATGTCGGTGAGCAGATGGTTGGGCTGCATGCTGGCGATCACGCCGAGTTGCTTGAAGCGGGGGATGTCGGCGGGGTCGACAACCTGCGCATGCTCGATGCGATTGCGGGCAGTTTTCAACACGCCCGGTTGCGAGAAGGCATCGAGAGCCATGGAAGTTGCCTTGTCGCCGATGGCGTGAAAGCCGAGTTGGAATCCGGCATCGGCGCGTTCGACGGACATTTTGTTCAGCTCCTCCTGTGTGTACTGCGGCAGGCCGCTGTTGTTGGAGTCGTCGGCGAAGGGTGCTTTCATCGCAGCGGTACGTGAGCCGAGCGAGCCATCCATGAAGCCCTTGAGCATGCCCGTGTGCAGCAGGGGGTCGTTGATGTTGTGATGTGCGCGGTGAGCTTTCAGTTCGGCGAGAGAGTCTTTGAAGGGGAGCCACTCGCTGATGCGGAGGTGAAGCTTGCCCTCTTTTTCCATCTGCTCGAAGACGAGGAAGTCATCCCAGTCGCTGTAATCCTGCACGCTGGTGACGCCGTGCGCGAGTGCGTCGTTGATAGCGAGCTCATCGCCTTTGCGCCGTTCTTCGGGCGTTGGCGGCGGGATGACTTTATAGACGAGGTCCTGCGCGGATTCGCGAAGGATGCCGGTTGGTTCGCCGCTTGTTCGTGGTCGATGGCTCCGCCCTGCGGTGGTTGTGTTTTGCCGGTGATGCCTGCGGCTGCGAGGGCAGCGGAGTTCGCGATGGAGATGTGGCCGTCAATGCGATCCAGAAAGGTGGGGTGGCCGCCGGTGACTTTGTCGAGATCCTGACGCGTGGGCAGCGCTTGATCGACCCACAGGGTGTGGTCCCAGTTGCCGCCGGTTAGCCAGTGGCCAGCGGGTGCCGCGTTGGCGGCGGACTTGATTTTCGCGAGCATGTCGGCAAGCGATTTCACGCCGGTGAGATCGACATTAAGCTTGGTGCGTCCTGCGCCGCCGAGATGGGTGTGCGCGTCGTTGAAGCCGGGGAAGATGTAGGTGTGAGTTCTGGCAGTGGCGAGATCGTGCATATGCGTCTTAGGGCCAGCGAGCCGGGAGACTTCCGCAGTTGTTCCGATTGCGAGCACTTTTCCGCCGGCGATGGCTATGGCTTCGACGATTTGCGGTTTGTCTTCTGCGAATCCAGCGCCTGTGTAGATGACGCCATTGAAGAAGAGATCGTCGGGAGTGACGTGTGCGGCTTGAGCAGGCCTGGCGTGGGTGGAGGGCGGCTGTTGCTGCGGAACGGATTGGGACGAACACGACGGAGGCGGTAAACACCGTGACTATAAGGGAAAGTACTGTGCGCATGGGCGCAGTTTAGCAGAGGTGCGGACGAGACTTGAGTTATTGCGCCGGGCCTTTGCTATTCGTCTTGCTGAGCCATGAAGCGGCGGAAGGATTTTACAACTTCCATTTCTTCCCGCGTGATGGGAAAGAATCGTTCTTCTTCCCCTGACCGGCCCGCTTTGACATATTCTTCCAGTGTTTTTATGTTGTGCAGTAAATCCTGTAATCCCGGTACCATTCCTTTATGTCCTCCTGACTGGTCCTTCGCTGATGGGCCGAGCGAGCGAATAGCCCATGGAACCTTTTAGACGCCGTGATGGTCGCTGCGGTTGCAGTTGTTTTATTGCCGTGTCTCGCAGCGGATAATGGGCTACCGGGGAGTTAATCGCGACAAGATAAGCCTTTTAAGTCACTTACTCATCTGATCGCGAATCATTCGTGATTCAGCAGGGGCGGGACCGCACGTGCGGCAATTGACACTCGTTGGGGGCAGAGGTTTGCAATCAACCAGCGTGCGCTGATCCACGATGAGACTCTGCCCCTATTGCTCGGCGGCCCACTCTGTCATGGCGATGGTCAGGAGGAGAATGCGCCGCAGTCCGGTTTCTCGGTCTTTGTCGCTATACCACTCGGCGAGGTGTGAGCGCCACCGCCATCGCCGCCTGCGCCCATGGAGAGGGAAGGGATGCCGCGGGCGATGGGAATATTGGCGTCGGTCGAGCCGAGGCGAAGGTCAGTTTGAATGCCGAGATGGCGATCAACTGCGCGGAGGACCTCGAGGATTGGAGAGTCGCCGGGGAGTTGCGCGGCGGGGCGATCACCGATCTTTTTGATGGTGAAGCTGAGCGGTCCACGGTTGCGAGCACCGAGGTGTTTTGCGGCGTTGGTCTGATCAACGGCATCTTCTACGGCGCGATGCAAGGCGACCTCAAGACGGAGGAGCTCTTCGGGGCTCGTGGAACGGAAGTCGATGGAGGCGGCGGCGCTTTCGGGAATGGAGTTGACGCTGGTGCCGCCGTGGATGGTGCCGAGGTTGAGGGTGGTGCTGGGTTTTTCAGGCAATGGCGTGCGAGCCACTGTTGCCATCGCAAGGGCAAGCGCGGCGATGGGGTTGGGAGTGCCTGAGTCAGTGAAGCTGTGGCCTCCGGGACCGTTGATGGTGACCTGAAAACGAAGACTGCCAAGGGCCTGGGTGACGGCGGAGTCTGCCCCGGCACCGTCAAGCACGATGTGGGCGGCGATGCGTCCGGCAAGAGAGGGCTGATCGTAAAAGAAGCGGACACCCCGGAGGTCGCCTTCGCCTTCTTCTCCTACGTTTGCGAGTACGACGATGGGAGCGGCTAGCGGAACCTTTGCGTGGATGATGGCCTGTGCAAGAGCAAGCATGCCGATCACTCCGGCACCGTTGTCGCATGCGCCGGGTGCGGCCAAGCGATTGGCTCCGTTGGTGCGACTCAAAATGGGATTGAGCGGCGTTGCGGCTGGGAAAACGGTGTCGAGATGTGCGGAAAGGACAACAACAGGTCCCGTGCTGTCGGCGGGGAGATGCGTAGCGGGGATGTATCCGTATACGTTGCAAAGGACGTCGGTCTGAATGTTGACGAGACCGATTTCAGCGAAACGTTCGGCGATCCATTTCGAGCGCGCTTCTTCTCCGAAGGGCGGTGCGGGAATGGCGACGAGTTCGGTCTGGCGATCTATAAGAGTTTTGGGATTGTTGTGAATCCATGTGAACGCAGCATGAATTGCTCGCTGCGCGGCAATTGCCGTGACGCGGGTAAAGGCGGTGCTGCGCGAGAAGATCGCCATCTGTTTTCAGGGTAGCAGGAGATGGGTTACTGAAATGTGATGTGTTGTGTGAGTGGAGGTTGAGTCACGGATTCTGGCGGATGCGAAGAGAAAGAAGCGGGTCCGTCAACTCGTTCGCTTCGCTCTTCCGCATGTGATTGCAGGGAAAGTGGTAGTAGTGCCCGAAAAGAGGATCCTTCGGCTGCTCTCCGTTCCGACGGCGAAAATTTGATTAGAAGCCAGCGCCGGGGATGTATTTGTACTCGATTTTTGTGGGCTGTTTGATGGGGTCGCCGGTTAAATCGTGCGTGTGCCAGACCACAGACTCGCTGGCGACTTCAGGATGTTTGCGCAGAAATTCGAGGGCATAAGTGCTGGCGGAGGGATCGTCTTTCTGGTCGGCGAATTTTGCTGACTCCACAGCGGCCTTTTGCTTTTCGCCGAGGCGCCGGTACAGAATGGCGAGCTGGTAGTGCGCGGCGAGGTCGTCAGGATCGATGGCCTGGAGCCTCTCGTATTGAGCGCGGGCGGCGGGATAGTCGTGCGCCTGGTAGTAGGAGAAGCCGAGCTCGCGCAGGCCGTCTTTAGCTAACGGGTATTTGTCGAGCATGGCCTGGAGGTCGGTGATCGCTTCCTGAATCTGGCCGGCGTTCCGCTCGACGAGGGCGCGATAGTAGAGGGCGCGAGGATCGCCGGGTAGGAGCGAGAGAGCCTTGGCAAGATGGGGCTTGGCGTCGTTGTAGCGTTGCCAGGCGATCTCGACGATAGCCATGTTGGTGTAAGCATCCGCGTAGTCGGGGCGCAGAGCGGCAACTCGTTCAAAGGCGTGAACCGCGGCTTCGTACTGAAGAGCGTCGAGTAGAGCGATGCCGTAATTGTTCCAGCGCATCCATTCCGGATTTGGCTGCGCCGCTGGATTGGGCTGCGCGGTCGAAGAGCTTTGTGGATCAGGGTGGTTTTCGCCCACGTTGATCGTGCGCGAGGTTGACGCGACTTCAATAATTGGCTGCGGATAGGGCTTCGGTTCCTTCAGGCCTGTTTGCGTGATTGCGAAGTCGATGAAGCGCTGATCGAAGCGGCGGTACTTGATGGTGGCCGTGAGGGTGACTGCGCCGGAGACGGCCTTGGGCAGGCGGAAACGGTAGCGGACGAGTTGCGAGCGGCCGGACTGGATGGTGTTGTTGTACGCCAGCACGCGGTTGTGCCAGATCTCGTGGAGCCCATTCAATTCGCTTTTGGTGTTAACGAGGCGGTTGGTGAAGGAGTGCGCAGAGGGATCAAGATCACCATTGGGCTGAATGAATCCAGATTCGGTGAGGACTTTGCCGGCACTGTCTTTGACGGTGAAGTTGACCCACGACTCGTAGAAGTCGCGCTGCTCGGGGACGTAGGAGTGAGCAATGCCCTTGTTCTGAATGACCACGTCGGCGATGAGGGTTTCCTTGGGGGAGACGGAGAAGGGGACGTTGCCGAGCGGGGCAATGAGGGTCGAGTTCGCTGATGCAGAACTGTCTGCTAATACAGAGTTGTCTTCGGACGGTGAAGCCGTTGCGGGCGGTTCCTTTTCCAACGCGAAGATGTCGACGTTGAGGACGCCTTTGCCGTCGATGCCGCCTTTGAGGAACTCGACGAGTTTCTGGGACTGCTCATCGAATTTGTAAAATGCCGCGTTGAGGCTGTTGCCGCCGAGCCAGCGATGCGAGACGAGTGTTCCGTCCTTGGCGCCGGCGTCCTGCGCGTTCGCGGGGAGAGGCTGGCGCGGCATGTGGCATGTCTGGCAGGTGGAGACGGAGTCTTTGCGGTAGAACGGGAGAGGCGACTGTTTTGTGAAGCTCGCGCCCTGCCACTCGTCGTAGACGGTGAAGGCGCGGAGGAACTTGTAGTCGTTGAGTGAGCGGGTGATGGTGGCCTTGTGGCAGGCGGCGCAGAACTCTGCGGTTTTGAGGAGCGGGCGCATCACGGCCTGCTTGTGGCGATCGAGGTGGCCAAGGATTTCAGAATCGGTGACGGGCCGCGTGACTGGCGCACCTTTTTCATCGACGAGGACCGTGGGGACACCCATAACGTAGCTGCCGGTGCCGGTTGTGTCTGTCGACTGGATGGCGTGACAAACGGAGCAGGTGATGCCTTCATCCTCGAAGGGACGCTTTTTGGGCATGCCTTGCGAGAGGTCGCCGGAGAAGAGCGCGATGGGATTGTGGCAGCCTTCGCAGTGGCGCGAGAACTGCACGCCTTTCTCGGCGATGAGCATATTGACGTTCTTCAGATACCAGGGCTGGCGAAAGCTGTTGGAGTGAACAGACTGGCGCCACTGATGGTATGCCTCCTGATGGCAGTGTCCGCAGTATTCGGCGGTGAGAACGTTGCGCGGATTGATGAACTGGCCGTTCGCGGTCATGGCGTTCGACGGGAGGAAGGGGGATTCCTTGCCGAAGGCGTAGTTATAGCGGAGAGAAACGGAGTCGTGGAACTGGGTGGTGGGGCCCGTGACGTGGATGTTGGCGGTGTAGGCGGCGGGGGGCAGGTCGGGAGCTGCAGGCGCGGGAGGGGGAACTGGGTTGGAAGCCGGGGGGTTGACGGTGGATCGCTGGCAGCGCGGACGATGATGGTGACCGACAAGGACAGCGCGAGGAGCAATGCGGTCAGTGCCCAGCGACGCGGCGAGAACTTCAACATCTCGAGATGGGCTCCGGTACAGAGAATGAGATAACCCGCTGGCTTTAGAGGAAACTGCGGGTGGATAACTGAACGGTAACAGGGGCGGGGGCTGGGATGTCCACCACCGAAAGGTGGAGACGCGGTGGGCCGTTTTGCTGTGATGGAAGTCAGAGCATCACATTTGCAGTGAGCGGTTCACAGAGTGGGATGAATGGGCGAAAATCGCGCTTGGACGGGGTGATGGAACGCACATCCACTTAGCCAAATCGGGGCTGAAACTGGTACGGTTGTTGAGTAAGATCACATAGCCCTAGATGGCATCCAATCCTTATTTCTCTCTGGCAGTCTTGTTCGTTGCCGCGCTCGGGTTCGGGCTGGCCCCGCTGGGGCTTGCGTGGATGTGGCAGAGGTTTTTTCGCCGGCGAAACCGAACGCGATCAAGAACGCCATTTATGAGTGCGGCCTGGAGTCGAAGGGCGATGCATGGGTGCAGTTTCGTTCGGCCTATTACCTTTACGCGATCATTTTTCTGATTTTCGATGTGGAAGCTGTGTTTTTGCTGCCGTTTGCGGTGGCGTTTACAGGGCTGGGCGTAGCGGCATGTTTGTCCATGGTGGTATTTGTGCTGCTGCTGATTGAGGGATTGGCCTGGGCCTGGGCCAAGGGTGTGTTGACGTGGGCATGAGGCCGCTTTGCGGCTGGCCTCGAGCTACTAGTTTCTAGCTGCTAGCTCTTTCGTGCGGGTACGTCGTTTGCGGTAGAGCAAAGATGCCGGATGTCGGACAGGTTCGTTTGGTATTCACCGGGAGCGGTGCAAGCGACTTGATCGGCACTTAGAAGCTAGAGGCTAGAACTAGTAGCTCGTGGCTGTTGGAGCGAAGCGATTCATGGCAGTTGATCAAAAATTGAAGATCGAACTGGGCAAGCAGGGCATCTTCGTCACAACCATCGAGGAGCTCTACAACTGGGGCCGGCAAGAATTCGGTGTGGCCGATGCAGTTCGGGCTGGCTTGCTGTGCGATCGAAATGATTGCGACGACGATGGCGCGTTACGATCATGGCGCGCTTCGGGCGGAGGTGTTTCCGGCCCTCGCCGCGCCAAGCGGATCTTATGATCATTTCCGGAACGGTGACGAAGAAGATGGCGCCGCAGGTGGTTCGGCTTTATAACCAGATGGCCGAGCCCAGGTATGTGATTGCGATGGGCGCCTGCGCCATCTCCGGTGGGCCGTTCAAGCAGGGATATAACGTGCTGAAGGGCATTGACCGCTATATTCCGGTGGATGTGCATATTCCTGGGTGCCCGCCACGACCTGAAGCGCTGATTCAGGCGTTTATTACGCTGCAGAAGAAGATTGACGAGCAGCCGTTGACTGGCGAGGACCGGCCGCGCCATCTGGATGCTGAAGCACAGGGCGAGTTTCCGGTGCCGGAGTAGGGCGAGCATGATCTGGAGCCGCGTCAAACAAGGGCGTGTGGACCGTGCCGAAGATTATTCAGTAGCGGTGGTCAGGGTTCAGTTTGAAAAGCGGGTCCTTCGCACCGCTCGGATGATCAGCGTTGGGATTGAAAACGGTTGAAGAGATCAAGGCGGCGATTCTAGGCGGCGGTGCCGGGGGCGGCGGTGGAGATCGTCTCCAATCCCAGCCTCAGCGCGACAGCATTCGTCTGCTGATCGCGCCAGCCATGCGCTTGCAGGTCGCGCAGTTTCTGCGCGATGATGCAGAACTGGCCCTGGATTTTCTGTCCAATGTGACGGGTGTTGACTGGCTGGACAAAGAAATCACCGAAAAGGTTAAGGTCACGCAGCAGTTGAAAAGCCCGTCGAAGGCGGGGAGCCGGCCAGTCCAGATGTGGATGAGACGGTTGAAGAAACGCGCAAGCACGTGGAGCCCGGGTATCTGGAAGCGGTCTATCACCTGTTTTCAATAGCGAAGAAGCATGGGCCGGTGGTGCTTCGCATGCGGACGGCGAACCGCACAGACCAGGTTGGATTTGCCGTCGTCTCACGCCGATCTGGCGCGTCGGCGGAGTTTCAGGAGCGCGAAGTTTTCGATCTTTATCGGGATTGTGTTCAAGGGGCACCCGGATCTGCGGCGGCTTCTGATGTGGGATGAATTCAAAGATCATCCCGATGCGCCGCGACTACGTTGAGCCCGACGATTTCGAATACGAGCCGACGGCGCACGATGAGGTTTTGCAACGCGCGCAGGAGCACAAGGCCGAAACGGCTGCGGCAGGCAGGAGGAAGCCATGAACAGCACTTCTTCTGCTGAAAAACTGACTCGCGAGCTCGGCACGATCCGAGAGGCTGGAGGGCTGGAATCGGCCTCCGGTGATTGAGCCGGATGGCGAGGGCGAGTTGCTTGAAGTGGCCATGGGCCCGCATCATCCTTCGACGCACGGCGTCTTCCGCATGGATGTTGCGCTGGACGGCGAGCGCGTGATTCGCCTGAAGCCGGTATTTGGCTACCTGCATCGCAATCACGAACAGATTGCAGAGAGCGGTCACTACCTGGCTTCGATGCCGTATACGGATCGGCTGGATTACTTCTGCTCGCTGACAAACAACTGGGCCTTTGCGCTGGCGGTTGAAAAGCTGGTGGGGCAGGAAGTTCCGGAGCGTGCCGAATATCTTGCGCGTGATCCTGGCGGAGCTGACGCGCATTCAGAATCATGCGTCGACGATTGGATTTTTGATGCAGGAGATGGGCGCGAGCGGCACTCCGCTGATGTATGCGTTTCGCGAGCGCGAAAAGATTCTGGATCTGTTCGAGAGCCTGACGGGCTCGCGCATGATGTGCAACTACATGCGCTTTGGCGGATGCCGCGTTGATGCGTCGGCGCGTGGCTGGATGGAGCGCGCAAGGTTGTGGCGGCGCTTGCCGGCGTTCATCGATGAGTTTGAAGACTTCCTGAGCGACGAACGAAATTCTGATGGCGCGCTGCCAGGGAATCGGAATCTGCGGCCGGAGCTGGCGGTGAACGCCGGAATTAGCGGACCGATGCTGCGCGCGTCGGGAGTGAATTACGACATTCGCAAGGTCGATCACTACGGCATTTACGACCGCTTCAAATTCCGAGTGCCGCTGGGCGATCACGGCGATATTTACGACCGCTACATGGTGCGCGTGCTGGAGATGCGCGAGTCCGTCTCGATTCTTGAGCAGGCGCTGAAGGACATTCCCGGCGGCCCGATGATGGATCCGAAGGCGAAGATTCGCGGATTTCAGGCCGAAGCCGGGCGAGGCATACGGACGCATTGAAGCGCCGAAAGGCGAGCTTGGATTTTATCTGATCAGCGACGGCACGCCGAATCCGTATCGCTACCGGGTGCGGCCGCCGAGCTTGATCAATCTCACGGTGCTTGAAGATATGTGCCTGGGCAGCAACGTGGCGGATGTGGTGGTGATTTTTGGTAGCGTCGATATTGTGTTGGGAGTTAAGTGGACAGATAGCTCTGCTAGCTATTCGCAGTGTCAGCTTGCGCGGAATGGCATGCGGACTCGTTGGTTTTCGACAAAGCTATGAGGCTAGAAGCTAGCAGCTGAATTGGAGGATTGCACTTGCTGGGTGAAGGAATTCTGAAGGGGACTGGCGGAGACGGCGAGGAATTTTGCCGGCAGCTTTGTCTCCAAAGAACGGATGACGACGGTCGAGTATCCGGAGGAGCGGATTGCCGCTGCCGGAGGCTGCGCGTAATTTCCCGTTCCTGGTGTACGACGGCGAGGACTGGGAGAAGGGCCTGCGCTGCGTGGCCTGCCAGATCTGCGAAAAAGAATGCCCGCCCAAGTGCATTTACATCGAAAAGAGCAAAGACAAGAAGCCGGATTATGTCGGGAAGCCGCAGATTTATCCGACGAAGTTCGATATTGATATTTCTGTCTGCATGAGTTGCCAGATCTGCGTTGAGGTCTGTCCGTTCGAAGCGATCAAGATGAACACGGAGTTCGAGCTGTCGACGGACGATCGGTTCGGCGGTCTGCTGCTCGATCGGCAAGCAACTGGCGAAATCGAACGAGTATTATCACCAGATTCACCCGACGGAAGCCGCAGAGGTGGATGCACGGCTGGCCGCGGAGAAGGCCAAGGTGGAGGCCAAGGCCAAAGCGCTGCGGAAGCGGCTGCTGCAAAAGCTGCCGCCGCACCTGCTGCCGGTGCTGCTCCCTCCACTGCCGCTGTGAAACCTGCGAACCGCCCGCGAAGCCGACTGAAGGAGAGCCGACAAGCCATGATCGACAGGCTCGACCAGATCTTTGTTCTGCTTGAAGCATTGGCTATATCTTGGCTACTTGCCGTCGCAGGTCTGCAGACAGCCGGTCGGCGTGGTTCTGATCGTGGTCGTGCATCATCTGGCTTGTATCCGGCGCTGTTTGCGCTGACGACGGTGCTGGAGCGCAAAGGCGTGGGCCGCATTCAGAACCGGCTTGGGCCCAATCGCGTTGGCCCGTATCGGGATTCTGCAGCCGATGGCCGACGGCATCAAATCGCTGACCAAGGAAGATATTGTTCCGACGAGCGCCGATGCTGTGGTGCATTTTCTGGCGCCGGTGGTCCTGGTCGTGACGGTGTTCATGGGATTCGCTGTGATGCCCATGGGCCGCAACATGGTGCTGGTGGATATGGATGCCGGCCTGTTGTTTTACTTTGCCATGGGCGCCTCGACGGAGCTGTCGGTCTTTATGGCGGGGTGGTCGAAGCCGCAACAAATATTCGCTGCTGGGCGCGATGCGCGCAGTGGCGCAGATGATCAGCTACGAAGTGGCGCTATTGCTGTCGAGCGTCGTTATCGTGATGATCGACCGGGTCGCTTTCGCTGGTGAAGATTGTTGAAGCGCAGAACCACTACAGCTATGGGACTGCCGCACTGGTTCATCTTTACGCCGTGGGGATTTGCCGGGTTTCTGATGTATGCGATTGCGGCGACGGCAGAGACGAACCGCTCGCCGTTTGATTTGCCGGAAGGCGAGTCGGAACTGGTCGCGGGTTATCACACGGAGTATTCGGGATTCAAATTTGCGCTGTTCTTCCTGGGCGAGTACGTGGCGATGTTTTCGATTTCGGGATTGGGATCGACGCTGTTTCTGGGCGGATGGTCGGCGCCGCTTGCCGTTCTTACAGTGGGTCCCGTCCTGGATCTGGTTTTTTGGGAAGCTGTTGCGTCTCGATGTGCGTGTTCATCTGGCTGCGCGGAACGCTGCCACAGGCTTCGACAAGATCAGCTGATGAATTTCGCGTGGAAGTTCGTGCTGCCGATGTGCCTCTTGAATCTGTTTGTAGCGGCGCTTTGGCGGTTTCATGGGTGAGGGCTGGCTGCGCTGGATCGTTTGTTCTGCGATGCTGGTGGCTGCCTATGTGGTCGATGGGAAGCGCGGATGATGCGAAGGAAGCATTTCGGACCGAGGAGCTACCGCTATGCGGAGTGACGGTGGGGTGAGGTTTGTGCTTTCCCACTCATGCCCAAACGGCGCGCTTGAATGGGGCACCAAAAGCATTTCAGGTGCGATGCGTTGCGCGAGTCTGCGGGGAAGGAGCGGCTGGCGGTGGGATTTGTTTCTATCTGATATCGGCGCTGACTGTGGGGGGCGGGCTGGCAGCGGTGCTGCTGAAGAACCTGGTGCATTGCGCACTGGCGCTGACCGTGGCATTTCGCGGGACTGGCGCTGCTTGTTTCTTCGCCTGGATGCGCAGTTTGCGGGGTTCGCGCAAATTCTGGTCTACATTGGCGCGGTGGCGATTCTTGTCGTGTTTGCGATTTTGCTGACGCGCGGGTCAGACGTTGCCGAAGGACGGAGTGTTCAGCAAGACGTGGCTGGCTGGATCTGGCGATTGCGGCTGCTGTGTTTGCGGTGCTTGGCTGGGCGGTGTTGCAGGCTGTGCAATGGCTCCCGCAGAGACTGCAACGCCGCAGGTCACGGTGCAACCAGATCGGGCAAGCGCTTGATGGGGCATTATGTGTTGCCGCTTGAGATTGTGGCCGTGTCTGCTGACAGCGGCGACTGCTGGGCGCGGTGATTGTGGCCATGCACGAGAAAGAGGGGACCAAGTGATGGCGACGCCGCTGGCGGGATATCTTGCTGGTTGCTGCGCTGATGTTTGCGATCGGGTTGGCAGGCGCGCTTGACGCGGCGCAACGCGATCCTTGTTCTCATCGGCATTGAGCTGATGCTGAACGCCGCGAATCTGAATCTGATCGCGTTCTGGCGTTATGGGCCGCATCCCGAGGCGCTGACGGGAATGATGTTTGCGATCTTCTCGATTGCAGTGGCGGCAGCCGAGGCCGCGGTGGGACTGGGCCTGGTGATCTCGATTTATCGCCACGCGAAGACGACGGATCTGGACCAGATCAACAGGATGAAGGGGTGAGCGGAGTGATGCAGGAAGGATTTGGCGTTCACTCCGCAAGTCACGGCGAGTGCGGGTTCGCGCAAATTGCTGTGGCTGATTCCCGCGGTGCCGATGCTGGCCGCAGGTGTGCATCGCGCTGCTGAAGCAGCCGCTGAAAAAGCCGTGCAGCGGGGCTGGCGATCGGGTCGCTCGGTATTCTCGCTGCTGGTGGCGCTCGCTGCGTTTGGTCACGTGCTGAGCTGGGTGGTCGCACGGCGTATGCAGTTCGCGAGGCAGTGAACTTCAGCTGGATCCAGGTTGGCGCAGCTGCCGTGGAACTGGGCTGGGTGCTCGATCCGCTGTCGGCGGTGATGCTGGTGATGGTCACGTTTGTCGGGCTGCTGATCTTCATCTACTCCACCGGCTACATGGAGCACGACGAGAACTTCACGCGCTTCTTCTGCTTCCTGTCGCTTGTTTGCGGGGCGATGCTGGGCGTTGTGATTGCGAACAGCATTCTGCTGCTCTTCATGTGCTGGGAACTGGTCGGGCCTCACGTCGTATCTGCTGATCGGGTTCTGGTATCAGAAGCCTTCGGCGGCTGCTGCGGCGAAGAAAGCATTTCTGACCACGCGCGTTGGCGATGTCTTTTTCCTGCTTGGGATTGTATGGCTTGTTTGCGCAGACCGGCACGCTGCTGTTTTATGACCACGGCGCGGGCTCGATGGAGCCGCTCGCGCTGGGTGGATTGCTGGTGCACCACTGCCGCGTGGGGACTGACGGCGGCGGGTGCAATTGGCCTGTTGATTTTTGCAGGAGCAGCGGGGAAGAGCGGACAACTTCCGCTGCACGTGTGGCTGCCGGATGCGATGGAAGGCCCGACGCCGGTGTCGGCGCTGATTCACGCGGCGACGATGGTGGCGGCGGGTGTGTATCTGGTGGCGCGCGTTTATCCACTGATGGCTGCGGGCGATGCCCGGCGGGCGGAACAACGACTTCGCTTACGGTCGTGACGTGGGTTGGCGCTTCCACGGCAGTGTTTGCGGCGCTGATCGCAGTGGCGCAGAACGACATCAAGCGGATTCTCGCGTATTCGACTGTTTCGCAGCTTGGCTACATGATGGCGGGGCTGGGCGTGGGCGGCGTGGCGGTGGGCATGTTCCACCTGATCACGCACGCGTTCTTCAAGGCACTGCTGTTCATGGGCGCGGGCTCGGTGATTCACGGCGCGCATGAGGAGCAGGACATCCGGAAGATGGGCGGGCTGAAGCAGCGCGATGCCAGTTGACCGTTTGCGACGTACGCGATCGGCATGCTGGCGCTTTGCGGATTTCCGCTCGTGTTCTCGGGCTTCTGGGCAAGGACGGGATTCTCGAAGCGGCGCAGCACTGGAGCGTGGCGCAGACGCCCGTTTTACATGCTGGTGTTTGGCGCGCTGCTGACGGCGTTCTACATGACGCGGCAGGTGAGCTACGTGTTCTTCGGCACTTGGCGCGGGCATGGGCATGCGCATGAGAGTCCGCGCGTGATGACGATGCCGCTGGCGATCCTGGCGTTTTTTGCGGTGGCGCTCGGCGCGATTGGAACGCCGGCGTGGCCGTGGTTCAGGGCGTTCCTTGATGGTCATGATGCGAAGTTTGATTTTGCGGGATTCAGTGAGCCGGGGTTGATGGCGCTGATGCTGACGTCGTCGCTGGTGGTGCTTGCCGGGTCTTGGGCTCGGCTGGTGGATCTACGGCGACTAAGTCGCCTGCGGCCGAAGCGCCGGATGCACTGGAGAAGTCGATGCCGCCGGTGTGGGCCGTGTTGCGCGACAAGTTCTACATTGATGAGCTTTATGGCGCGACGGTGATTGCGTTTTATGCATGGTGGGCGAAGGTTGCCGACTGGCTCGACCGCCGCGTGTGGGGCGGGATTGTGGCCGGGGTGGCGCTGGTGTTCCGGCTGTTGGGCGCAGTTGAATCGCTTCCTCGATACGAACGTTGTGGACGGCGGCTTTGACAAGGGCTGCGAAGAGACTTGCGACGAGCGGCGGACTGCTGGCACGCGTGCAGAGCGGACGCGGGCAAATGTATCTGCGATTGCTGGCACTGGCCGTGGCGGTGCTGGCCGCGATCCTGATCTGGAGCAGCCGCTCATGAACGCAATGATGAACGGAATTCCCTGGCTCACGATCATTACGGTGCTGCCCGTAGTGGGTGCGGCGATTGCCTTGTTCTCGGGCAAGAATGCGCGTGGCGTGGCGCAGGTGACGGGCGTGATTGGCGTTCGTGCTCTCGCTCGCGATCTGGTTACATTTGCCGGGCGATGGTTCCATCGGGCTTGGATGAGCATGCACACGAATTGGGTGCCTTCGCTGGGCATTCGAATATCACCTTGGCGTCGATGGGCTTGGGGCACTGATGCTGGTGCTCTCTGCGCTCGTGACGCTGATGTCTGTGGACGCGGCGCATCGCGTGCACCACGAGCCGGGATTGTTTTTTGCGCTGGTGCTTTTGCTTGAGGCGGGATTGTTTGGCTCGTTCACGGCGCTGAATTTCTTCCACTGGTTCTTGTTCTGGGAACTGAGCCTGATCCCTGCATTTTTCCTGATCAAGCTGTGGGGCGGACCGAAGCGAGGGCCGGCGGCAACGCAGTTCTTTGTGTACACCATGGCGGGAAGCGTGGCGCTGCTGCTGAGCTTTCTCGCGGTGTTTCATTCGACCGGTTCAGATGGAGTTTGGCCAGTTGGCCGCCATGGCCGCAGACGGAACGCTGGCGCAGCAGGTAACTGCGCATCTCGGATCGGTCGCAGGGAGCCACGTGATGATGTGGCTTGCGATCGGTGTGCTGGCGGGATTTGCGGTGAAGGTGCCGATGGCGCCGTTCCATACATGGCTGCCCGCGGCATACGCTGAAGCGCCTTCGCCGGTGACGATGTTGCTGACGGGCGCAATGTCGAAGATGGGCGTGTACGGTTTGTTGCGGATTGCGCTACCGCTTTTCGGTGTGCAGATCGCGCAGATCAGGACGCCGCTGCTGGTGCTGGCGGTGATCACCGTTGTAATGGGCGCGTGGGCGGCGGCGGCGCAGAAGGATCTGAAACGCGATTCTGGCGTACTCGTCAGTCAATCACCTGGGCTATTGTCTGCTGGGGATTTTTGCGATCGCGGTTCCAGGCGGCGCGACATGTTGCGATAGGAACGAGCCAGGCGGCGGCGCTGAATGGCGTGATTTTGCAGATGTTCAATCACGGGCTGACTGCGGCGGCGCTGTTCTGGTTTATCGCGATGCTTCAGTTCAGCGAGCGGCGGCATCCGCGGATCGACGATTTTGGCGGGCTGCGCAAGCCTGCGCCGGTGTTTGCAGGGCTGATGGGGATTGCGCTGTTCTCGTCGCTGGGATTGCCGGGACTGAATGGATTTGTCGGCGAATTTCTGATCTTCCGTGGAGTGTTTCCGTTGTCATGGGTGGCGGCGACCATTTCAGTCCTTGGCTTGCTGGTAACGGCGGCGGTGATTCTGACGGTGATTCAGAAAGTGTTTACTGGTCCGGTCCCGGAGCGTTGGGCGGAGTTTCCCGATCTCCATGGCGGGGAGCGGACGGGGATGGCGCCCGTTATCGGATTGATGTTCTTGCTCGGCGTTGTGCCGCAATTGATTGTGGGACGCGTGAATCCCACGGTTGTAATCTGCTGGCGCATTGGAGATTTTGAAACTGATGTTGGCTTGGACGATTTATCATCTCGTTTGCCGGTGCGCTGGTGCTGGCGCTGCTGCCGAAAGGCAACGCAGGGTGGCGCGATGGTTTGCGCTTGCGGTGGCGGTGACGGGATTTGCGATTGCGGTTGTCGGGTTCGCGCAGGGCGCGGGGCAGGGTCGCGTGACGCTCGTGGATGTGCCGTGGGTGGCATCGATGGGCATTCGCTACCGCTGGCGGCGGACGGCATCAGCCGCGTGCTGGTGTTGCTGACCGGGCTGGCCGCTGTAGCGGGCGTGCTGTTCAGCTGGAACATCGAGCTGCGGACGAACGAGTTCTTCGCTTTCTTTCTCGCGCTGATCGGCGGCGTCTATGGCGTGTTTCTCAGCTTCGATCTCTTCCTGCTGTTTGTGTTTTACGAAATCGCCATTGTGCCGAAGTACTTCCTGATCGCGATCTGGGGCTCGACGCGGCGCGAGTATGCGGCGATGAAGCTGGCGCTGTACTCGTTTGTCGGATCGGCGATGGTGCTGATCGGATTGCTGGCGGCGTATGCGACCTCCGGGAGCCACTCGACTGGCCTTGTCGCGCTGGCGAATGCGAATCTGCCAGTGAGTTTTCAGATGTGGGCGTTTCCGCTGGTGTTTATCGGGTTTGGAATTCTCGCGGGTATATGGCCTTTTCACACCTGGGCGCCAACAGGACACGTGGCTGCGCCGACCGCCGCATCGATGCTGCTGGCAGGCGTGGTGATGAAGCTTGGCGCATACGGTTGCCTGCGCGTGGCGATCGGGTTGTTTCCGCACGGGCTGGATCCGTGGGGATGGTCGTTTGCGGGGATCGGATCGTGGCGCGATGTGTTTGCGATTCTGGCTGTGATCGGCATCGTGTATGGTGCGCTGGTCGCGCTGGCGCAGACGGACTTCAAATTTGTTATCGGCTACTCCAGCGTGAGCCACATGGGATTTGTGCTGCTGGGGCTTGTGACCCTGAATCAGATTGGCATGACCGGCGCGGTGCTGCAGATGTTTTCGCACGGCGTGATTGCGGGACTGCTGTTCGCGATTGTGGGGCGCATTGTGTATGAGCGCACGCATACGCGGCAGTTTGCGGAACTGGAGACGATGCACCTGGGCAGGCGTATGCCGTTTGCGGCCTGGGCGTTTGTGATTGCGGGCATGGCGTCGATGGGGCTGCCGGGGTTCTCGGGATTTGTTGCGGAGTTGCAGGTGCTGGTGGGCTCGTGGATTGCCAAGCCGTGGTGGACTGCGGCGGCAGGCGTGGGAATTGTCGTTGGTGTTGCGTACACGTGGCGCGCGCTGCAGAAGGCGTTCTTCTCCGATCGACTGCCGACGGCTGAAGAACATCCTGCGTACGGGCTGGGCAGAAGTTTGAGGCGATTACCTGGCCGGAGATTGCGGGCACGTCGCTGCTGATGGCGGCGACCTTGATTGTGGGTGTGTATCCGAGAATTCTGCTGGACTCGATTGAGCCGGCTGTGAAGGCGCTGCTTGCGGGAGGGGTGCAATGAACTACGCAGACCTCTTCCGCGTGACGCTGCCGGAGACGGCGCTGGATATCGCGGCGCTGCTGGTGCTGGTGGTCGACCTCGGGTTGCTGCGCAAGGCTGCGGTGCAGATGCGCGTGATGGCGGCGGTGCTGCTGGGCGTCATTGGATGCGGCGCAGCTTTGGTCGCGATGCCGTTCCAGGCATCAGGTGGCTTGACTTATCCGGGCAGCGCGGATCTGTTATTGAGCGTCGGCGGCTATACGGCAATTGCGCAGGTCGGCATCCTGGCTCTGACCGTGCTTACGCTGTTTCTGCTGATCGGATCGGATTTTACGCAGCATGTTGGCGAGTTTGTTGCCGTTGTGCTGATGGCGGCGACCGGCGGATTGCTGATTTCGGCAGCGCAGGATCTGCTGGTGATTTTTGTTGGACTCGAATTGCTGAGTCTCGGACTTTACATCCTGACGGCGTTTGCAAAAGCGTCAGGCAAGAGCGCAGAGGCCGCGATGAAGTACTACCTCTTCGGCGGAATGTCGGCGGCGTTTTTGCTATTTGGGTTCAGCTATCTGTATGGCCTTTCGGGCTCGACGAACCTGCATCGGATTCTGCTTGGACTGTATGGGCCGCATGCTATTGAGGTCTCTCCGCTGTTGTATGTTGCGCTGGTGATGATTGCGGCAGGGCTGGGATTCAAAGTTGCGGCGGTGCCGTTCCACTTGTGGGCTCCGGATACATACGAGGGAGCGCCTGCGCCGGCAGCGGCGTTTATCGCTTCGGTATCAAAGGTCGCCAGCTTCGCGCTGCTGATCGGGATCAGCACGGCTGCCTGGCACGTGTTTGATGGGCTGCCTGGCCGCATTTCAGTATCGGCTGGTTTTCACCCGGATCAGCTTCCGGTCTATCGCGACTTTCGTGCGGCATGGTCGCAGGTTTTGATTGTGCTTGCAGTGGCGTCGATGGTGCTGGGGAATTTTGCGGCGCTGGCGCAGACGCAGCGTTCGACGGTTGCTGGCGTACTCGGCGATCGCGCATGCGGGCTACATGCTGCTTGGGCTTGCGTTCTTCTCGTATTCGTCGCAGAGTGCGCAGGCGATTCTGTACTACATCCTTACCTATGGGCTGACGACGATTGGGGCCTTTGGTGCGGTTGCGGTGGTGGAGCGCGCAGGGGCAGCGATCGGATGGATGCGTTTCTGGGCCTCGCGAAGCGCAACGGGCTGCTGGCGGCGGTGATGATGGTGCTGTTTCTGTCGCTGGCCGGGATTCCTCCTCTGGTGGGTTTCTGGGCGAAGTTCAATCTGTTTGCGGCGGTGCTGAATGTTTATCCGGCCGGACGTGGGCATTGGACTGGTGGCGCTGGCGGTGGCGATGAGCGCGGTGTCGCTCTACTACTATCTGCAGGTGCTGAAGCGGGTGTTTGTGATGCCGGCTGTGGACGGGACTCCGATCAAGGCGAATCACATTACGATGAGCGTTCTGGCGCTGATTGCGCTGGCGGTGGTGGTGCTGGGATGCCTGCCCGGTTTGCTGCAGACGTGGATGGCGAGCTTCTACGCGGGGATGTGAGCTGAATTGGCGGGGCACCACCAATTACTTTGTAAGCAAGTCTCTCCGGCATTAACTTGTTGAATCGGAACCAAAGATCTCTTCATCCATTATGAAACGGGCGGGCGCTAGTCACTTGCTTCACAGTCCAAGGGTGAAGCTAGGCAGACGAAAAGTGTTCGGTCAGTGATCGTCGAAAGCTTTGGTGGACAAGAAACTCAAACTCCTGGCAGTTCTCGCGCATCCCGATGATGAGTCGCTCGGCTTTGGCGGCGCACTTGCGAAGTATGCGGCCGAAGGGATCGAGTGTCTATCTCGTAACCGCCACACGCGGTGAAGCAGGCCGGTTCGGCTCGCTTGGAAAGTCGGGCGATCCACTTGAGGTCGGCCGCGTTCGGGAGACGGAACTGCGCGCCGCCGCCGCGGTACTCGGCGTCCGCGAAGTTTCAATTCTGGGTTTCCCTGACGGCGCTCTCGATCGAGTTCCATCGGCGATTGCGATTCGCGTCGATCGTCTCGCACATCCGGCGCATTCAGCCCGATGTGATTGTCACGTTCGGTCCGGAAGGAGCGTACGGTCATCCCGACCACATCGCTGTCTCCCAATTTGCGGCATCAGCGGCCGTGTGTGCCGCAGATGCCGGGTTCCACCTTGATGAGGGATCGGAGTTGGGCTCGGCTCTTCCTCACCGCGTCGCCAAGTTCTATTACCTGGCTTTGCGAAGCGACAAATGGGAGGCCGTATCAAACTGCTTTTCGCAAATTGACAATTACAGTGGATGGCGTCGAACGGCAGGCTACACCTTGGCCAGACTGGGCCGTGACTACCGAAATCGATACTTCAGCCGTGTGCGCCACCGTCTGGGAGGCCGTCTGCTGCCATCAAACTGCAGATCTCCATCTACGAGCGGCTGGGAGACCTCTCAGCCGAACAGCGAAAGGCGATATGGGGATCCCAGGAGTTTTATCGGGTCTTCAGCGTGGTGAATGGCGGACGGGAACTGGAGACCGACCTGTTTGAAGGGTTACGGTGACGGGATAGTTTGAGAGAGAAGCGGGTCCTTCGCCTTGGCTCAGGAAGGCACGGGCTACTTGGTTCGTGCTTTCCCACCCTTGCTTCGCAAGGATGGGGTACCCAGATTTGTGGCAGATGTAGCTCAGCCGCGGAGGAAGTCCTTGGCTTTCTGGATGAGGACGTCACGGCCAACATCGGAAATTGCTTTTGTTAGAGGCACCTGTTTGGGGCAGGCCTCGACGCAGTTCTGCGCGTAGCCGCATTCCTGGATTCCGCCGTCGCCCATCAGCGCCTGCAGGCGATCTTCCTTGAGACCTTACCGGTGGGATGATTGTTGAAGAGCTTGAACCTGCGCAATCGTCGCCGCGCCGACGAAGCCGGTCTCGTCGTTGAATTGCGGGCAAACCTCCATGCAACAGCTGCAGGAAATGCAGCGGACAGCGGATAGTTCGCTTCCTGCTGCTGCGGAAAGACGCGCGGGCCGGAGCCGAGATCGTAGGTGCCGTCCAGTGGCACCCAGGCTTTCACCCGCTTCAGGTTTTCGAACAGCACGCTGCGGTCGACCGACAGATCGCGCACCACGGGAAATTTGAGAGCGGCTCCAGCTTGATTGGCTGCTCGAGCTTTCGACCAGCGCCGAGCATGCCATGCGTGCCTTGCCGTTGATGAGCATGGCGCAGGAGCCGCAGATCTTCTTCGAGGCAATTGGAGTCGTAGGTGATCGGCGTGGTGCTCTTGCCGTCCGTGTCGACGGGTTGGCGGCGATGTCCATCAGCGACGAAGATGACGTTCATGCCGGGGCGCTAGGGGAGCTCGAACTCCTCCCAGTAGGACTGGACGTCGGGTTCGCCTGGCGCTTGATCTCGATGAGACGGTTTTGATGTCAGCCATATTTTAGCTATTCGCTCCTGAGCTTCCGGCTTCTAGACTCAGTCCCAGCTTGCTGCTCGTCACCTAAGGTAAATGCACCTGCTCCTACCATAACCAGTCAGCCGCTTCGTCGCGGCGTCGTAACGGCGCGGACGCGGCGGAATCAGTGACGTGTCCACCGGTTCGAACTCGAAGCGCGGCTCGTCAGCATCCGGCGCGAAGTTTGCTTTCGTCGTCTTCAAGCAGTTCTCGTCGTCGCGATCCGGAAAATCCGGCTTGTAGTGCGCGCCGCGCGACTCGTCGCGCAGTGCTGCGCCCTGGGCGATCACGCGGCCAGTTGCAGCATGTTGTAGAGCTGGCGCGCGAAGGCGAACTGACGTGTTCGCCCACTGGGTGCGGTCGCTCAGGTTGATGTGGCGGTAGCGCTCCAGCAGCTCGACCAGCTTGGCGTCGGTTCCTTCAGGTTCTTGTTGTAGCGGATGACCGTGCAGTTCTTGGTCATGGTGTCGCCCAGCTCGCGCCAGATCTTGAACGGGTTCTCGGTGCCGTCGGTGTTCATCAGGCGGTGGTTGATTTCCTCCTGGCGCTTGCTCTCGGCTCGAACATGACTGCCGTTGCCGTGCCAGCTCTTGTGCACGCCGCGCGCGTACTTGCATCGCGTTGGGCCCGGCCATGAAGCCGCCGAAGATGCAGGAGAGCAGCGAATTCGCGCCCAGGCGGTTGGCGCCGTGGTACTGAGTATTCGGCACTCGCCCGCAGGCGAAGAGGCCGGGGATGTTGGTCTGTCTGGTTGAAGTCGACCCACAGGCCGCCCATGGTGTAGTGCATGCCGGGGAAGATCTTCATCGGCACGTCGCGCGGATCGTCGCCGACGAACTTCTCGTAGATCTCGAGGATGCCTTCGAGCTTGCGGTCGAGCGATGTCGCGATCGATGTGCGTCAGGTCGAGGTAGACCATCGGCTGGCCGTCGATGCCGAGGTTCGTGCTCGTAAACGACCTTGTGAATCGCGCGGGTGGCGATGTCGCGCGGCACCAGGTTGCCGTACTTCGGGATACCACTCTTCGAGGAAGTACCAGCGCTCGCTCTCGGGGATGCTCTTGGGATCGCGCTTGTCGCCCGGCGTTTCGGGAACCCAGACGCGGCCGCCTTCGCCGCGCGCCGACTCGGACATCAGGCGCAGCTTGTCTTCGCCCGGGATGGCACGTCGGGTGGACCTGGATGAACTCGCCGTTGGCGTAGTACGCGCCCTGCTGGTAGAGCGCCGACTGCGCCGAGCCGGTGCAGACGACCGAGTTCGTGGACTTGCCGAAGATCGCGCCGATGCCGCCGGTCGCGAGGATGACGGCGTCGGCCGGGAAGGTGCGGACCTCCATGCGTGCGCAGGTCCATGGCGCAGATGCCGCGGCAGACGCCGTTGTCGTCGAGCACGGCGGAGAGGAACTCCCAGTCCTCGTACTTCGTGACCTTGCCTTCGGACTTCGTAGCGGCGCACCTGCTCGTCGAGCGCGTAGAGCAGCTGCTGGCCGGTGGTCGCGCCGGCGAAGGCGGTGCGGTTGTAGAGCGTTCCGCCGAAGCGGCGGAAGTCGAGCAGGCCTTCGGGCGTGCGGTTGAAGGGCACGCCCATGCGGTCGAGCAGGTCGATGATGCCCGGCGCCGCTTCGCACATGCCCTTGACGGGCGGCTGGTTGGCGAGGAAGTCGCCGCCGTAGACCGTGTCGTCGAAGTGCTGCCAGGTGGAGTCGCCTTCGCCCTTCAGGTTCTTGGCGGCGTTGATGCCGCCCTGCGCGCAGACCGAGTGCGAGCGCTTCACCGGGACGATGGAGAACAGGTCGACGTTGCCGCCCACCTCGGCGATCTTGATGACGGCCGCCAGTCCGGCCAGGCCGCCGCCGACCACGATGATTTTGGGAGCTGCCATTGTTTGTCGAATCCTTTCAATGGGCCAGTTATCAGCTGTCAGCTATCAGCTTTCAGCAAAGGCCTAAAACGAAAACTAGGAACCAGTGGAGATTGGCGGAGTGAACGCAAAGGCGCCGCTACCCGGTTCCAAAAATTAATTTGGCCAATGGCCGTGGTCAGGAATGCAATTTCACGTTCAGAGAAGTGCGCTGAGACGCGTGCGTAAGTTTCGTCGTTGATGTGGTGACTGGCAAGGAGCGTAACGCGTTCGGCCCAGTCGAGGGCGGCGACTTCGCGCGGAGAGTAGATGCCGGCTTCGCGCCAGGCGGCGAGCAGGTCAAGCTTGGCTGCGGGCACGTTGAGCTTGCGGGCGTCGTTGAGATGATATTGCACGCAGAAAGCGCAACCGTTCAGTTGCTAGGTCGCGGATCTTGATCATCTCAATTATATTTGTGGTCCATTCTCAGACTTGCGGAGAGCGTGGCTGATGGCGGCCATGCCGGTGCCCATTTCAGGAACGATGTCCTGGAATGTCTTGTAATCGATGCGCTCGTTGGTGGTTGCGGTTTCCGCCATTCTTCCCCGGGGACTTAAGCCCCTTTTCTACTATTCTGTTTCGGCACCACTGAGGTCGTGCCCTGATACAAGCGTAAAAGCAAACCGATTACGCTCAGGACGACACGGTCTGGGTAAACATTTGGACCATTGCTACAGGTGCGATTTCTGGTGCGTTTGCGTATTGAGGACTGACGAAGGCCCAGATGCTGGCGAGTCCCATGATCAGCAGGACGACGCCGAAGGCGGCGCATGCGTATGCCAAGCGCTTGCGAGCGACGTCGACCGGGAGTGATGCCCCACTTGGCCGCGAAGAGCCATATGCCATAGGCGAAGTGCCAGCAGATGGCGATCATGGCGATCACGTAGACGGCGAGCATGACGGGGTTGGCGAGTTCCTGCTGCACCTTGTGCAAATGCGACGCCGGGATTTTCAGGAAGGCTGATTCCCATGAAGCGCTGACGCAGAACGTGCTGGAGGATGTAGAGGCCGCCGCGACGAGACCGGTCCAGCGCTGAGCGACGTACATCCAATTTCCGGCCCACGGGTAGTAGACAACGTTGGACTTTCCCGCGCAACCAGATATACATGCCATAGAGCCGTGATAGAGGATCGGGCAGAGAATATGGATGACCACTCGAGTACGCGGACGAGAGGCAGGGCATTGAGGGAACTTGACTTGCGCCCCGTAGGCGGCGGGCCCCTTGAGCGCCTCGAAGTTCGACAGCAGGTGCTCGACGAAGAATGCGCCAATGGGAATGATGCCGAGGAGCGAGTGGAGCTTTCGCCAGAGAAAAGATGGTCCCCTGACCGGCGCGCAGCGGTCCTGCACGCCGGCGCGAAGCTTGGGCGTAGCAGGATTTTGGGCAGTTGCCATGGAATGTGGCTCCTAAGGCTTCGGGTCCTGAATCCGGACCGATGAGGTATCAGATTGAGGGACGGCGTGTTGAGCGCTATTACAAATGCATTATTCGTAACGCAGATAACGATCGTCAAGCGCGAGGGACTGCGAAGTATTCGCGATGTGAAAGCGTGCGGCTGCGTGGCTGCTGGATCGCGAGCAAAACGACCTAAACAGGAGTTGGGCGAGGAGTGCAGCGAGGGCACGGCCGCGATGGCTGAGGGAGAGCTTGGTCTGGAGGTCGATCTCGGCCATGGTTTTGTCGAGCTCGGGCAGGTAGAAGAGGGGATCGTAGCCGAAGCCGCCGGTGCCTCGCGGTGCGTTCGAAAGATCATTCCATCCACGGTGCCGTCGGCCTTGTTTGTGGGTCTGCCATCGCGCGCGGCGACCAGTACGCAATGGTAGCGGGCGGTTCGTTCGCGGTGGTGGAACTGGTTCGAGCTGCTGAAGCAGGACGATGTTGTTCCAGACGTCTGGTGTTGTCGTTGGCATCGGGGAGTCGACCATGCCGGCATCGGCTGCAAAGCGGGCAGAGCGTACGCCGGGAGCTCCGGCAGAGGGCGTCCACTTCGAGACCGGAGTCGTCGGCGATGACGATCTGGCCCGGAACGAACTGGGAGTAATAAACGGCCTTGAGCGTGGCGTTTTCGGCAAAGGTCTTGCCGTCTTCTTCAGGAGGTTCGATCTTGGCGAGATCGGGGAAGCGGATCGATGGAGACGGCGTGCGTTTCAGCGGCGGTGCGGAAGTCGCGGAGTTTGCCCTGGCTGGTCGTGGCTACGTAGAGGCGAATGGGCATCCATCAAAGTTTAAGCCACGCCGATGGCTTGAATGTATCCAGCGTTGTGGTGGTGCGGAGGAAAGGTGAAAGCAGGTCGGCTCCCTTCGATCGCTCAGCATCACGGTTCCTCGTGTAGCGAGCTTGTGTCCTTTGAGAAAGGAGTTCGCGAAGGTCCTTGGGCAAAGTAGGATGGCTGGTGAGTTCATCTGACAAAACAAAAGGCGGGGTATGCCGGCGATTTTAGCGGGGATTGGATGGCACATTCTGGGCGCGGCCTTGGCGGCTTCGTTTTATGCGCCTATTGGCAAAGTTAAAAAGTGGTCGTGGGAAACCACCTGGGCTGTTGCGGGTTTCTTTTCCTGGATACTGCTGCCCATCGGCGTGAGCTATCCTGCTGCCGGATTTTCGCGCGCTTTTATGCCGCGATTCGACGGTTCTCTCATGCGAAGGTGGCTCTGTTTGGTGCCATGTGGGGAGTAGGCAATGTGAGCTACGGCCTGACTATGCGCCACCTTGGCATGTCGCTGGGCATCGGTGTTGCCATTGGCGTCACGCTCGTTGTGGGCACGCTGGTGCCGCCCCTTCTGCATGGGCAGGCGGCCCGCTCATCCAAACGCAGCAGCGGCCTGCTCACCATGGCCGGAATTATCGTCGCGCTGATCGGCGTCGCCATCGTCTCCTACGCTGGCCACCAGAAAGAAGATGCAGCTCAAAGAGCAGAGGTGAAGGAATTCAATGTGATGCTCGGCCTGGCGCTCGCAGTTATGTGCGGAATCTTCTCATCGGGATTCTCGTTCGGCCTAGATGCGGCCACGCCCATTCGCAGATGCAGCGCTTTCCGTTGGAGTGAAGCCCCTGTACGCGCGCTTGCCCAGCCTACGTCCTCATCATGGGCGGTGGAGCGATCGTCAATCTGACTTACTGCTTTGTACGTCTCGCCGCACTCAAGCAGACTCTCTCTCCGCGCACGACCTGCGCACATCCCGGCGCCCGTTCTGCTCAAGAACGCCCTGCTGGCGGCGACGCGGTGGAATCATGTGGTATCTGCAATTCTTTTTCTATGCATGGGGAGAAGCCAACATCCCTGCTCGCGCTTACTACGTGAACTGGATGCTGCACATGAGCGGGTATGTGTTGTTTGGCGGGATTGTGGGACTGGCGCTCGGTGAAGTGGGCAGGCGTATCGAGCCGCTCGATTCGGTTGCTGTGGGTGGGGATTGTGGTGATTATTCTCGCGGCGAATCTGGTGGGGTTGGCGTCGTGAAGGCTGGAGTTGTACAGTAGCTCGAAAAGAACAAATGCCGGAGCTTTTGGGGCCCCGGCATTCTTGTATGCCAGTTGGTGAAACTCCGTTAGTCGATTGCCTGGTTCAGACGGAGGTTGCGCGATGATCCGCCAACGCTTACAGTGCGTTTGCCTGTCGCTGTAGTCCACTTCTGGTCTTTGGTGGACCAGTACTGGAGTTGGCGCGGAGCAACGTGCAGCGTGACGTCTTTGGATTCTCCTGGCTTGAGGTGGATGCGATCGAAGGCAACGAGCGCACGCACCGGGAACTGCACGCCGTCGGGAATCTCGCTGGGAGCGCCGAGGTAGACTTGCGGGAAATTCCTGGACGTCAGGACCGCCGCTTCCGACCGCGCGCACGGGCTGCCTATACGCTCTATCAGGGTTTGATACTGGTGTTGGGCGGCGAGCTTGCACCCAACACCTTCGCGCAGAACGAGGCCTACGATGCGAAAACCAAAAGCTGGAGGACCCTTGCCCCAATGCCTGCGGGCCGACACGGAACCGCCGCTGCAACCACCGGCGGACATGTCTACATTGCCGCCGGATCGTTGAAGCCTGGAGCCGGGCAGATCACAGACCAGTTGATCGTCTTCACTCTGCCCTGAGACCTGAGGGTCAAACTTAATGAGGCCAAGAAGAACGGGGAAGGGGCGACCCCCGCCGATACTTTTTTGCTTTCCTTAGGCGCGATCTCCTGATAAACGATGAGCCTGGGTTTTCTGTAAAGAAGTATTCACCACAGCAGGGCTAGCGCGGCACAGCCGCAACCGAAACTCGGATTATCTCGCGCAAAAACGCAAAGGCCGCAAAGGTCGGAAAATAACGGTGAAACAATTCTTCAAGATAAGTCATCTCTTCCCTCCGAACTTGGCGTGCTTTGCGGCTTGGCGGGAGTCAATTCCCGTGTTCGAGTATTCCAGATACCAGAAAGTTTGCGCGAGCCGCGCAAGCTTTCATGCAATACAGAGTTCGCCCGCTACAGGATCTCCCTCTTGCTCAAAAAACTAACCGGCCTTTTCTACGGCTGGCGATGGTGGCCGCTGCCAGCGCTTTGCGCGTGATTGGCGCGGGACTTCATAGTTTCGGCTTTACGGTTTTTTTTCTTCCGCTCAGCCAGGACCTCAACCTCAATCGAACCTCCACCTCCCTGGCTTTTTCATTGGCGCGCGCGGAAGGCGCCGTGGAAGGGCCCATCGTCGGTCACTTCCTCGAGCGCTACGGCCGAAAGCCGATCATGATAGCGGCAGTCTTACTCATGGGATTCGGCTATCTGCTCCTCTCTCAGGTCCATAGTTACGCAACTTTTCTAATCGTCTATCTCGGCATCATCTCTCTTGCCCACGCCGGTGGTTTTATGCATGCGCCCATGGTGTTGATCAACACCTGGTTTATCCGCCACCGCGCCCGTGCCATCACCATCAGTAGCGCTGCTTTCGGAATGGCCGGAGTTCTCGTCGCTCCGATCCTAAGCGTCATCGTGCAAGCCTGGGGATGGCGTTGGGGAGCGATCATCGGCGGCATTTTGTTCCTGGTGATCGGTCTACCGCTGTGTCTCACTATTTGCCGGTCGCCGGAGAGTATGGGACTCCTCCCCGGCGGTAATGAAACCGCGGCACTAGCACCCGGCCAAGACGGCGCAAAGCAGACAATCAAATCGGAAGTCGAGGTCACCCTGGCCGAGGCGCTGCGCTCCTTCGCGTTCTGGGGCTCGGTGCTGGCGGCAGGTATCCGCAACGGCTCCTACCATGCGATGGGCGTTCACTTCGTGCCTTTGATGGTCTGGAAGGGATTGAGTCAATCGGAGGCGGCTTTATTACTGGGTGTCTATGCCTTTCTCGGTATGGCATTGACGTTAATCCTGGGCTGGCTTGCCGACAAGGCGAACAAGCCCCGCATGTCCGCGCTGATCTTATTTGCCGCCGCCGGCGCGATGTTCCTGCCGATCCTTGGTAGCGCGCTCTGGTTACTCGTACTGTTCACGATCTTTTTTGCCGCGGTGGAGACTACTTTTCCGCTTGGCTGGGCCATGATCGGCGATTTGTTCGGCCGGAAGCATTATGCGAAGATTCGCGGCTATATGGTCTTGTTTTACACCTGGGGGAGGAGTTCTCGGTCCGGTGATCGCCGGAGCGATCTTTGACCGGTGGAAAACCTACGAGCCGTTACTGTGGTCCCTCGTGGTCGTGTTCATCGTGGCAGGACTGTTTTTCGCAAGCCTCAACCGATCCTGGCAAAAGGCGACCGGCCAGATACCCGCGATGAATTGATCACGCAAGGGCATAGCCTCGGATTGATGGTAGAAATTCAATCACAGCGGGTTTGATTCCCCAAAGCTTGCCGCGTAAAGAGCTATTGCCAGACCTATTTTGAGTTTGTCATTCCCGAATGCTTCTATCCCTCGATTTCCCTCGGGACGGTGAGGTTCTCGAACCGTCGGGAATCCAGGCGAGACCGGAACTGGACCCCCGACCCATTCGACGTGGCTCAGGGTCGTGGTGAGCAGCACAGTCGAACCACGATTAAAACATTCGGGGGTGACGCTTTTAGGAGAAATCCTCATCGCAATGTTCTGATACCCCGGGGCGCTTGCTGCA
>CAWALE010000004.1:0-145685 GCA_963782775.1 uncultured Acidobacteriaceae bacterium | reverse complement strand
AAAGAGCGAAACCCATGCAGGCATAGTTGAAGAGCTTGAGACTCGATGCCCACTTGATGAGTGCAAGATGGCGGCCGGAATACTCCAGAATCATGGACTCATGAATCATCGTGAGTTCGAGATGAGTTGATGGATTGTCAATCGGGATGGGTGCGTTTTCGGCAGCAGCACCATGACGAATGTGACTGCCGCGAAGATCACACTTGGATCGACAGCAGATCGAGGTGCGCTCGAACCTTCTACGAGACTCGGCAGTGCCGTGTTTCCCATAGAGCAAAAACGCATTGAAGACACCATTAGGAGCGCTGGTTGAGCAAGGAAGCCAATCATCATCTCCCGTCGAGCCCCAAGGGTACCGAATGCTGTGCCGATATCCATGGCAGCGAGCGAGGAAGACGCGCGCCGTGGCAAAAAGGCCGATGAGAGCAATCGAGTCGGCTACCCGTGCAAATGGAAGATCTGTAACCAGTGAAGGAATGATCCCCGCTGCCAGCACCATCGTTCCGAACAACACATAGGGCGTTGCGCGAAAGAGCGGCGATGCATCCGTGGCCAGTGCGACGTCTTTGTGGAAAAGTTTGCGCAGCATTCGAAAGGGCTGCCACAAGGGAGGCGCTGATCGGCTCTGCATCCAGGCGCGGCATTGAGAAATCCATCCGCTGAATAACGGCGCGATCGCAATGCCAGCCGAATCTCTGCGAATTGTCGAACGAAGCTTATTCCTCTCATAGGACGGACACCAGCAGGGCGAGCAACGTCATGAAGCTATAAAGCAGATAGATCGACAGTCGGCCGCCTTGAAGAACGCTAACCGTGTCCGCGAGACTTTGTACGCCTCGGGCAATGGGCAGATAAATCCCACGCCACAGTCGATCCTCGAGATAAATGCGATATCGCGGGACACTGTCGGTCGGTGCAGGCATATCGCGTTCCATGCGAAAGAAAATACCGAACATATGACGGATGGGTTGACCGAACCCTTCTGCCGTATCCTGCATGCGGGGCGTCTGCCATGGATAGCCGCAATCCCAGGCGGGAGTGCGTCTCACGCGCCCGTGAGCAAGAAGACGTACCAGCACGAAGGTGACACCGACAACACCCACGATTCCGCAGAGTAATATCAGACCGCTATAGGAGGCCTGTTCCGGTGCAATCGGGGCAATCCACCAAACGGTGGATCCGGATGCGACGGCCTGGTTCAATAAATTCTGTGTAACTTTTGCTGCTGCACCTAATGCGAGCTGAGGCAACACGCCGATTAGAACGCAGCCTAATGCCAGCCACCCAAGGCCGAAGCGTTCGAGCCAATTGGCGTCATGCGCGTCCACAAGGGATGCTTCTCGCGGTTGTCCGAGGAAGATGACCCCATAAAACTTCACCATCACATAAGCCGCCAAAGCGACGATCAAGGCCAGTGCCGCCGCTCCCAGGGGGATAAGCATATTAATGAAGGCATGGGGAATCTGGGGGGTGAATAAAAAAGACTGCAGCAGTAGCCATTCCGACACAAAGCCGTTAAATGGCGGCAAACCCGCAATGGAGAGTGTGCCGACCAGCGCGAGGGTAGCTACCCAGGGCATGCGACGGATTAGGCCGCCAAGTTTTCCAGGTTACGCGTCTGAGTCGCGTGCAAAACGGAACCTGTGACCAAGAAGAGCAAGCTCTTGAATAACGAATGGTTGAGCGCATGAATCAAGGCAGCACTGAGAGCGAGGGCCGCAAACAAATGGAGGTTGCACGTCTCAAACAGAATCGACAGGCCGATGCCCGTGAAGATCAGCCCGATGTTTTCAATCGAGGAGTACGCTAGAAGACGCTTCATGTCCGTTTGAACGGCAGCAAAGATCGCACCGAAGATTCCGGAGAAAAGTCCAAGAAAGATCATCAGCACTCCCCACCACCAGAGCCTGACACGCAGCAGGTCAAAACTGATCCGCAGAATCCCGTAGATTGCAGTTTTGAGCATGATTCCGCTCATCATTGCCGAGACCGGAGAGGGCGCAGCTGGATGGGCTTCTGGCAACCAAACATGCATCGGAACCAGGCCTGCTTTAGCTCCAAATCCGATCAAAGCAAGAAGGAACGCGGTCGTTGCCAGGAAGGGCATGAGCGAGGCTCCGCGCATCGCGTCAAAGGTGAATTGCCAGCTACCGCCTTGCAGGACACCGAAGCAAAGCAGGATGCAAATCGCACCCACATGTGCCATGACCAGGTAAAGAAAGCCAGCCATGCGGATTTCAGGGATGCGGTGATGCGAGGTAACGAGAAAGTACGAACTCAGCGCCATGGTTTCCCAGGCGACCATGAAAGGTCGCATCATCAGCGAGTATCACCATCGCCATGGCGGTGAGAAACACGTGATATTGAAGTCCGAGCAGGGCTGGTGCGGAGCCTTCCCCCGATCGAAAATAGCCGGCGGCAAAAGTTGAGATACCGGTACCCGCTAAGCCGAGCAATAACAGAAAGAAACCGGATAGTGCATCCAGTCGAAGATGGAAGGGGAGATCCGGCAGGCCAAGCGGTAAAACTAGTACTTCGGGCGCGTGGCCTGTGGCCAGGAATATTGCTGCCAGGAATGCGACGCCAAGACACACCAGAGCTTCGATAGGGTAAAAAGCACCCGTGCCACATATCGAATGCTATGGGTCGGAACCAACCCAGCAGGCCCAAGATTATCCAGATCGCTACAAGCGTCAGCATGAACCTGAGACTGTTCGCCGCGAGGCTCGCTGTTTCTTCCGAGATCGTTTGAAGAAAGTTCAATGACAACCCTCAGATGACAAGAGGCAAAGGTGAAAACTCCAAATCGCTGTCAACGGCAAATGGGCTAAAAGCAGTTCGGCATCTTGCACCGATGAAACCGATTGCGAATCCTCTGCCTTATCGAGATCCTCGACCCAGCCGCTAGGGAGTTGGAACCCATCTCTTTCAGCAATCCTTGTGTCTCTTTCAAGTGCTTTTGAAAATAGCGACGCATCAGAGCGAGCACTTCGGTGATGATTGGATCGCGAACAGAATAGAAAACCTGATTCCCTGACTTGCGGTTTACGACAATCATCTTGGCCCGGAGCACTGATAGGTGCTGGGAGACGTTTGCTTGCTCCATCCCGAGCTTTTCCATAAGTTCCCCGGCGGACAGTTCGCCGTTCTGTAGCAGTTCAATAATGGCGATCCGCGTCGGATGCGCTAGAGCTTGGAAAATATCTGCTTTGAAACGACGCAGCGAATCGGGCATAACGCTACTGATTATAACATAAGAATATTCGATATTACGAATGTATTGGGGTTAGGAAAAGCAGTGTGTGACGGAAATTACATCTGAGTTCGAGTTTGGGAACTAGCGTTACCGAAGCGCGCTTTTGCCAGCGCATTCTCGGGCGTTTGGCGAACCTTCCGGCTAGCCGCAATTTGCGTCGCACTTCCAAAAAATCCAAAGCAAGAGGAGATGTGCCGGAGATGACAGAGGATCTGATTTCTCTTCGCATTGTGATTCAGCAGCTAGGAGTCTCTGCGTTACCCGGTTATCGCGTCATTGTTTATGGCGACGAGTTTAAGCCCAGGCACTCTGACTTTAGTAGTCCGGTAGCTCTTCTTGAGGCACTTGAAGCCGCAATGCCAGAACTCGATGTCTCGCAGCTACGGCTGAATCCATTGCAGGAGGGACAAGGTTCCATCGTCTTCGATGCAGAGAGGCTCTTCAGCGAAAAACAACTCCGCACGCTTGGGCTGGCATTGACATCCTGAGATCTGGGCTGGCAGAAGCATCGGTTGATGCCAACAGGAAAATCACTCATTGAGCTATTCCAGTCGAGCTGTGTTCTCGGCAAGTGGCCGAAAAACCGGCTTCTCGTAGATTTGACTCTTATATAGCTTCGAGGCAACCAATCCGAGTTCAAGTTGACGAGATGGCGACTATACGTCCATGTGGTGTTGATCTCTGCAGTTACAGCGAAAAGGAAGGTCGTAACTTAAAGCCCCTGCTCCATCTTCCTCTTGTACGTGAAAAGGCATCGTGAGATCTAAGAGCATGTCGTCCGAGCCATTCAAATACGTTCAATCTGCTCTCTCGGATGCGATGGAATCTGCGCCGCGATGGCCGGAACGACGGCATCACGGATTCTGTACGTTGAGGGAATCAACTCCATAGATACGCTCCACGCCTGCCGCTGCAGGAACCTCTACAAACGACTCTGCGATTTTCTTTGCCACTCCCGGGCCCCTCTCAGACTCTCGATTTGTCGACTGGGGACTGCGGCGGACACTCTCCGCATGAGTCATCGATGGTCGTAAAGCGCTGCTCTTCCTGCAGATGCAAGGTCAACACAGTTGACGCACGTTTTCAGTCCAGCAGCTGGGATGGTTATGCAGAGCCGGCTGCAATACTGTGAAGATTGTCGCAGCAACGAATCAACAATGGAGAGGTACAACTGTCCTAGTTCCCGTTACAACCAGACCATTCAAAGCGTCTTCGTGTAGGCATAGGCTCAATGCCATCCAATGCGAGATCGGGTCTTCCCTCGCAATGAGACAAATTAGACGAAGGTGCTTAATGAGCGGATTTGAAGAGAATCGTCACCCTGCCAATATTCAGGAGAGCATGACTCGCCTGCCGGAGCTCGCAAGCGAAGTCATCCGAAAGAACATCCAAGGCGAGCTGGAAAAACTGAAGGATGCCGAATCATGGCAGCGCGAAACCGGCCGTAGTTCGGAGACCATCGTGAAGTATCCCGAGTTTCGCATCGCCCTAATTCGAATGAAGCCTGGAAGCTACATGAGCCACCACCGCGCCGAAGGGCCGATCTCCATCCATGCAGTTTTGGGGAAGATCCGGGTGCATCTTCCCGATGATCGGATGGAGGAACTTAATTCCGGAGACCTCCTCGCTATTGAGCGCGGACTTGAACATGATGTTGAAGCACTGGAAGAGTGCGCGTTTCTCCTCACTATTGCATGGCCTGAAGCGACGGCTCCTGATCATGTCTGATATCCATAACCGCCATTGGTGCCACTAGACTTCGCTGGGGCTTCGATTCCTTAGCAGGCGAGGCCCGGTGAGACGCTCTAGTATGTGAACATGCTGGAAGCGGAGCTGTTTGCCTTTCTCGAAAACACTGCGGATGCGGTCTTTGCCGTCCGCGAGACGGGTGATATCTGTTTCTGGAATCACGCAGCAGAGGGTCTCTTTGGCTACCCCGCGGAGGAGGTACTTGGAAGAACCTGCTCTAGTGTTCTGCACGGGATCGGAGCTTTGGGTACAGATGTCTGTCATGAAGGCTGTGCTGCCTTGCACTGTGCCAGACCAGCGAGTCACATACCGAATTTCGATCTGAATGTGACTACCCGCAGTGAGGAGCGGATCTGGGTCAATCTTTCGTCCATTTCTTTTCTGAACCGGGCGGACTAGCAGATCACTCCTTGTTCACCTTGTCCGTGACATCAATGCACAAAAGAAGCGCGAAGAGATTTTCGGCCGCATGGTCGTCATTTCAAAAGAAGTGGCGAATCTGGAAGACGCCGTCGCCGGGGCGGCGCCGATTGCGCCTCTATCCTCGCAGGAACTTGAAATCCTCAGAATGTTTGCGGTGGGCGCCACAGCACCGCGAATTGCCAAAGCGCTCGGCATCAGCCCCCAGACGCTTCGAAATCACCTTCACCGCATCAACCAGAAATTAAGGACGCATAATCGACTTGAGGCGGTGATGCATGCCCTCCAGCGGCGCCTGATTTGAGGTCTATGCCCGAAAACGGGCAACAGAAACAGCGTTCACCCTTGGCACGTCAGCACCGTGACAATTGTCTTCTCGGAAGGTACAAACGGACTATTGTAGCTAGGACCTGCGCAATTAGGCTTGATGTTCGTCACTCCTCGCCCCCCAAGTCCGGTTCCAGCAGCTGCCTCTGGAGGTTCAATGCAGATCACTAATAAACGGTCGCTCATGATCGCCAACGGTTGGGTCCAGGCTGCAGGCATCGTCTTGATAGTCGGCTTTCTCATCATGGGTATCCTTACGTACTACACCTATACCGATGAGCCGCCGATTCCTCAGGTCGTAAAAGACGCTAAAGGATCGGTCCTGTTCACGCGGGCCGACATTATGGCCGGCCAAGGAATCTTTCTCGGAAACGGGTTGATGGAATACGGATCGATTTTTGGTCACGGCGCTTACCTTGGGCCCGATTTCACGACGGAGTACCTCCATCGCGCTGCACTCTCCAGCATCCGCATCTATGGCGAGGCAAATGCCGATACCGCGGCAGCCCATACGATTCAAGACTTCAAGGCAAACCGATATGACGAATCGACTGGAACACTGACTTTCACCGATTCCCAAGCCAGGGCGTTCGAGGAGTGCAGGACCTACTATGCATCTTTCTTTGGCAATCCCTCCTCGAAATTCGGCCTCCGCCCCAATGCGATTAGCGACCCCGAACAGATTCGCAAGCTTACGGCCTTCTTCAGTTGGACTGCGTGGGCGGCTGCAGCGGCGCGGCCTGGCCACTCGTATTCCTATACGAACAACTGGCCTCCGGAGCCGCTGGTTGGAAATCATGCGACTGCGGACTCGATTGTGTGGAGTGTACTGTCGCTCGCAGCGCTTCTGGGCGGAACAGGTTTGCTGCTGGCCTCGTTTGGACGTTGGAACCTTCTCGGATGGCACGGACGAGAACAGCAGAGCATGTCGTTCCGAGCCCCGGACGAGGTAATGCTGACTCCCGCCCAAAAGGCGTGCGCTTGGTTCTTCTTTGTGATGGCCGCGCTGTTCGTGGTTCAGACACTTCTTGGAGGCGCCTCCGAACACTACCGGGCCGATCTGCAGAGCTTCTTCGGAATTGACCTAGGAAGATTTCTGCCGTTCAACCTTGTTCGTACATGGCACGTACAGCTATCGATTTTCTGGGTTTCCACTTCTTATCTCGCCGCAGGCATCTTCCTAGCGCCTATGATCTCCGGACGCGAGCCCCGCGGGCAGAGAGAGCTTGCATATTGCTTATTGGGCGCACTTGTTGTCGTCGTAGTTGGAAGCCTGGCCGGAGAGTTTGCCGGAATTCAGGGCCTCACCCATAGCACGTGGTTTGGCGACCAGGGGTTTGAGTATCTCGATCTAGGACGCGTCTGGCAGGTTCTACTTACCATCGGTTTAGTGTTCTGGGTCATGATCCTATACAGAGGACTTCGTGGCCGACTCAATTCTGAACATGTCGGAAACATGCCTTGGCTCTTCTTCTTTTCGGCACTTTCGATTCCCGCATTTTATGGCGTAGGGCTACTTGCAAATCCTGGACAGCACTTCACCACAACCGACTTCTGGAGATTCTGGGTGGTCCATCTGTGGGTAGAAGATTTTCTCGAGCTTTTCACTACGATCCTTGTGGCATACATCTTCGTGTTGCTCGGAGTAGTTCACGAGCGCATAGCACTCCGAATGATCTATCTCGACGTCATTCTGTACTCTGCAGGCGGCATCGTGGGCACCATGCATCACGTGTACTTCTCGGGTGAGCCCGCACTGCATATGGCTTTAGGAGCGTTCTTCTCTGCTGCTGAAGTCATACCGCTAACCTTCCTGACGGTGGAGGCGTGGAGTTTCCTCCAATTGGGAACCGTCCAGGAGAGCAAATCGGCGACCAAGTTCCCTCACTACTGGGCCGTGATGTTCCTGGCTGCAGTGGGCTTCTGGAACTTCCTTGGCGCCGGAGTGTTTGGCTTTCTAATTAACCTGCCCATTGTCTCCTACTACGAAATTGGCACGGCTCTTACCGCGAATCACGCACACGCGGCCATGATGGGCGTCTACGGAATGTTGTCGATTGGATTAGCCCTCTTTTGTTTGCGCTACATCATTCCGCAACAGCAATGGTCGGACAAAGCCGCACAGATCAGCTTCTGGTCGCTGAATCTTGGCCTTGCATGGATGGTTTTCGCCACTCTGTTTCCGCTGGGAATCCTGCAGCTTTATCATTCCATCAGCGTGAGTTATTACGATGCGCGCACGCTTGACTACATCGGCAACCACGCCAATTCAGTGCTGGAATGGCTACGCATGCCTGGTGACGTCGTCTTTATCTTGGGCGGAGCACTTCCAATTCTCTATATTTCTGCATTGGGGATTCGCTACATGCGGAAGGGCGACACCCTGGAGGAACCAAAAGACATTCTGTTTACCGATGTGGTTGCCCAACCGCAGGAGCGCTAAGCTGTGCAATCTGTATCTCTCGAATTCATGCTTTTGCTCGGATACGCGGTACTCCTGGGAGTGGCGGCCCTTTTACTGGAATTTGCGGCACGCCACGCACATCGACGCTCGCTGAGCATGAGCACAACCGGGTTCACTTACCATGCCGAAAAGGACATGTGGCGGTGTCCAGAGTTCCAGCACTTGTTTCCGGTCTTTGTAGATCATGCGAAGGGGTCTGTGATCTATCGGGCACCGGCCTCAGCTTGCAATGCCTGCAGATGCAAATCGCATTGCACCGATTCCAATAACGGACGTGAGATTGAACGCAAGACGATGGGCGATCTTCAATACGGAATGCAACGATTCCATCGAGCGATGTCGGTGACGTTGCTTCTGCTCGCCAGCCTGATTCTGGTTGTCGAACTCTTTCGAGATGATGCAGTCTACCCGCGGATGGTGCTTGCCGGAGTCCTGGTGTTGTTTTGTGCGGTCATGCTGCGGCTCTCAAAGCCGTTGTTTTCCGGAAGTGAGGGAACCTAGGTGCCGTCATCGCCACAGAGTCAATCCAATCGCTCTGCAACGAATGATCTCAATGTGGTGCTCTCGATCGAACGAATCCTGCCTGCTAGTTGCCGTCAGCTATCGCACACAGGACCTTACAGCGCGAACATGAAGGAGAAATCTATGGACTATACATTTCTAGCAGATCTACACAAAGAGTCCACGCCACCAGAAGACGGAATCCTGAGCCGAACACTACAGAAAGACGAAAGGGTGAACGTCACCCTGTTTGGTTTCTCATCCGGGCAGGAACTCTCCGCACATTCCGCCCCAACGCCCGCCATCCTTTATTTTCTGGATGGAAACGCTGAAGTCCGGTTAGGAGAGGATAAGGTCAACGCGGGGCCAGGCTCATTTGTTTATATGCCCCCGATGTTAACTCACGGCATTTCGGCGAAATCCCCTGTCAGGATGCTGCTCATTCAGATAAAGGCTGGGACGGAGTGACCCTTATGAGAGCCTGCAAGCACGGTCTACTCGAAAATCCCATCCAGAACTGAGCCTGATAGCAGCCAGGATTCAGTTCAACGAAAGCGGAAGCGCAAAATGGCGGCGAAATGCCTGGCATCGCGCCACTAAAGGTTAACTGGTAAGGAATCCGTTTGCACCCGCCGATATTTAAATTGTCGCTTCTGCGAGACAAAACACACCTAATAGACGAGGTGAAATCGCCAATCACCTATTTTCTGGATGGGAATCGAATTCGTCGGGAAAATCTGTCCCTTTCGTCAGCTTGGTCTGGCTCTCTTCGACTCGGCTTCCAAATGGCATTCGAACGCGTAGGACTCTTTCGCGTGCGCGCTCCTCATCCGATACGTATAACAGGCTGTTTTCAATACATGGCATCATCATGGTGTTCTTCTTCCTGGTGCCGATTGCACCGGCGGTTCTGGGTAATTTTCTAATTCCGCTCATGATCGGCGCTAAGGACGTGGCACTCCCCAGAATCAACCTTTTCAGCTGGTATTTGTTTGCCGTTGGTGGATGTGTTGAGCTCTACATGATGATCGTAGGCGGGGTTGACACGGGCTGGACATTTACGACGCCTCTGAGCACGCATTACTTAAATTCAAATGTAATCACCGCCGCAATGGGCATTTTCATTGCCGGCTTCTCATCTATTCTCACCGGCGTCAACTTCATCGTCACTATCCACAAAATGCGAGCGCCGGGCATGACGTGGTTCAGGCTGCCACTATTTATCTGGTCCTATTATGCGACGTCGATAATCTTCGTTCTGGCAACACCGGTTATTGCCATTTCGATGGTGCTGATTGTGCTGGAGCGCGTGGCCGGAATTGGCGTTTTCGATCCAACCAAGGGCGGCGACCCGCTTCTGTTCCAACATCTCTTCTGGTTTTATTCTCATCCTGCCGTATATGTCATGATCTTGCCGGGAATGGGGGTCATCTCGGAAACGATCTCTTGCTTCTCTAAAAAGAGGGTCTTTGGCTACTCCGCTGTGGCGTTCTCATCTGTCGCGATTGCTGTCTTTGCGTTTTTTGTCTGGGCGCACCACATGTTCATCATGGGCATTTCGACGTATTCCGCGATGGTCTTTTCGTTCTTCACGATGCTGGTTGCGGTTCCATCAGCGATAAAAGTCTTTAACTGGTCCTTTACCTTATACAAGGGATCGATCACGTTCGATACACCCATGATCTACACGTTTGGATTTCTTGGCCTCTTCACTATTGGTGGATTGACCGGCGTCATGCTTGCGTCGCCGGGTATGGATATCCACCTCACCGAAACATATTTCATCGTGGCGCATTTTCACTATGTGATGGTTGGAGGTATGGTGAGCGCATTTATGGCAGGCCTGCACTTCTGGTGGCCCAAGATGACGGGAAGGATGTATCCGGAAACAGCAGGTAGACTGGCAGCGGTTATTCTTTTCCTCCGTTTCAATCTTACGTTTTTCCCGCAATTCATTCTCGGTGTTCTTGGCATGCCCCGGCGCTATCACGCTTACCCGCCGGAGTTCCAGGTCTTAAACGTGATGTCAACTGCCGGCGCCTCAATTCTTGCGATAGGGTATTTACTCCCATTTTTGTATTTGATTTGGTCGCTCAAGTATGGGGAGATCGCTGGAGCGAATCCGTGGGGTGCAACTGGTTTGGAGTGGACGGCGCAATCGTCTCCTCTCACTGAGAATTTTCTAGAGGTCCCAATCGTTGATTTTGAGGCTTACGACTACGATCGAGTCGCGCGCCGCGTCAGGGGCGCCAATTGAATCGCGCGATGCGCTCGCGGGCGGTGCATCGAGGTCTGCTTTGCGCCTGGGAAAGAAGAAGGAGGCATAAATGAATGAGTTTGCACCCGGTTTGTGGGACATTGCCGATCGTAGTCTCCAGTGGATTGGAAGAGGTGCTACGGGGCTCCTGTTGAAACGATCTTCTAGCGGAGGCGAGAGCGCAACCTATGCGGTGACAGGTGGCGCGCTTGTGTGCGCGGTGTTCGGCGGAGTCGTCGGATTCACTCTTTCTCATGCCGCCCAAGACACAGGCGCGATTGGCGGAACGATACTCGGTGGTTCGCTGGGCGTGTGTCTGGGAATCATCTTCGGGTCGTTTGTTGTGGCCGTCGACAGCGCGATCAAGGACCTGCTCAGATCTTTAAATTCGAAATAGCGGGCAATTCACACACATAAATTGCGCTTGCGAGAACCGAGCGCCGCTTCAGGTGGTCGCATCGTTGGCGCCTTGTTGGTCTGGTCGCCGACGTGCAATCTCGGACCTAAAACCACCCATTCGGCAGTTCCGTCTAGGCGACTTTCCGGCGCGGAGTGGCCTCGACCGGAATGGATCAGTACTGAAAAGTCGGCTAGTGTTCAGGTTTTTTCGGCTCAGCCCTAGTGAAGGCCGAGGATCAGCCACATGACAATTGCTGCGTGCGAAGACTCTCGGCCAACTAGAACAGAATCGCGCTCAACGACGGCATCGTAGCAAAGCCAGCTCAATATTCCGGCGGCCTGCCGGGTTGCTTGTGACGATCTCGATCCTGTCCGGAAGAAACTGAGGATTCTCTTCCAGCCAGCAAACCACATCGTCGCCTGTCAACTCCCGCCCCTCGGACCCTTACGATCAAGATTTCCCGCTCATTCTTTTGGACGTGGCTCACAATTCCATCGCCCTTGGTGCCGAAGCAGTAGTTGTTGTCAGCGTAGATGAGTTGCGGAGGATCGCCATTCCGAGCGCGCAGTGTCGAAGACTCGGTTCAACTTGGGCTAGCCAGGAACCTGCTATGGGCCCAAAGGTGAGGAGAATGCCGTGGAACTCGAAATGCCAGTTCACTTGTATTGGTCTACTGAGCGTGCGATGCGGCTTCTTCGATAACGGCTGCAACTTCCTTAGGCCTGGAAATATAAACCGAGTGGCTAGCGCCAGAAATCTCGACCGTGTGGCTCTTCGCTCGTGCTGCATACCACCGCTCAAGATCCGGATTAATAGTTCTGTCTTTGGTCGCCACGATCATCCAACTCGGTTTGCTTCTCCATGCAGGCGTAGTAATGACCCCCTTGAAGTTGTCAGCGAAGTTGAGCACCTGCGATTTCGCCATAAAAGCGGCTTGTTGAGCAGGCAAATCGGCGGCGAAGAATTCGTGGAATTGCGCCGGATCCAGGTAGGTAAAGCCGTCCGCTGTTTTCTTAATTGCGATGGACTTGCTTAGGTCGCTCGGGAATCGCTTTCCGTCATCAGCCTCGTTTTCTCCAGAATCTGGCATGTGAGCTGCTACATACACCAATCCGGCAACTGATGGTTCTGTGCCCGCTTCGGTAATGACCGCACCGCCGTAGCTGTGAGCAACAAGAATGCACGGTCCATCTTGTAGCGCTATGATGCGCCGCGTCGCCGCAACATCCGCCGTGAAGGAAGTCTCCGGCTCTTGAACGATGCTGACGGTGTAGCCATCCCTGGTGAGGATGTCGTAGACGCCTCTCCAGCCAGACCCATCCGCCCATGCCCCGTGGACCAGAACGACGTTACGAACACGATGCGTTTCGCTTTGTGCATTTCGGGCAAAATGATGCGCCGACGAGGAGGCTCGCAAGTGCAAAGGCGAAAGTGACGAATCTTCTCTGGCTCTTCATGGGCATAGGCCTTTCTACAGTTGAGCTGTGCGGTGCAATGGAAACTAATGGTGTCTAGTTGTTTGCGACGTGCCGATACTCCATTCGGGGCCGATTGAGGGAATCGCCTTCAAGCGGAGCGCAATAACTTGAGGAACGCGGGCTTATTCCGCGGCCGCAGTCAGGATTCTTTCAACCTTTTCATCAAGTCCCCGCGCTACTTTCAGTGCATCGCCGCTTCCATATGACGCGAGATAAGAAGCCATTCTGTTATACGAGATGCGGACCCCATCCGCGCGCTCCTCAATAAGGATCGTGATCGGTGCATACGAGCCTGCATCAACCACATGCCTCACCATTTCCTTCATGATGAGCGGATTTCCTGCAACGATTCGGAGAATTCTTGGACCGCTGCCCCCATTCTCTTTCCTGAGAAACTCGCCAAGGTCGAAGCGCGTAAACTCCATAAGACCGTTTGGCTGAGCCGCCGGATGGATCACTTTCTCCATTTCCTCTAGATTCCGTGCAGACGAAATGCCCTTCCGAAATGCATCCATGTCCGGATGGCCGATCGCCGCTTCGATTCGGGCAACCACTGTGTCAAAGGGTGTAGTGGTAACAATATTGACTCTCTGGATCTTAACTTCCTGAATGTTGGTATGCATTGCGTCTCCTTGTGTTGTTGCTCAATAATCCGCAGCGAAGGTGAAACAGACCAATGCGACAAATGCCGTTCCATTGGCCTGCAGTGTTTAGGTCTCGATCCCAACCAGCCGGCAGGCTTCCGCTCCCCGTGTGGTTACGGGAGAAAAGAACCTTACCAGGGCAATTCCTGTCCGAGGTGGATGAATTTCCCATTGGGTCCATCCTCGCCAATGAGCGCGAGATCCACACTGGTTTTGGCGCCGTCAGCGATCTCCATCTGCGCGTGCTGCGTGCCCAGCTCCGTCTTGACCCATCCTGGGTGAGCCGAGTTGACTTTGATATTCGTGCCCTTCAACTCAGCGGCCAAATGCACGGTGAACTGATTCAAGGCTGTCTTCGAAGCGTTGTATGCGAATGCCTTGAATGGAGTGATCGGACTGTTCGGCATCGCCTGCAAGGTGAGAGAGCCGACAATGCTTGCCAGATTCACGATACGGCCGGCAGCGCTCTTCTTTAGCAGGGGCAGGAACTCTCGTGTAATTGCAACGACGGAGAAGAGATTCGTATTGAAGACGGACTCCAGCTCTTCCTGTGTGGTATCGATCGTGTGCGCATTCAGGAGCCCGCCCTCGCCGCCAATGCCGGCATTGTTGACAAGAATATCGAGCTTGCCGAACTTCTCCGCGACGAAGCTGACTGCCGCTTTACGATCCGCATCCCGGGTGATGTCCACAGCGACAGGGTAAGCTTCAATTTCCTCCGCAATGAGCTTGTCTGTCGCCTCCCTCGCATCCTGCTGTGTCCTTCCGCCGACGACAACCGTGATGCCCTTCTTTCCCAATTGACGGGCCGTTTCAAAACCAATTCCGCGGGTTGCTCCAGTAACGAGTGCTACTTTTTTATCGCCAGGCATGTATGCCCTCCTTGGTACATTGGATAATGATCATCAAGATGCGATTCAAAACAAACGACCAGTCGGAAGTATTTATTGAAAAACTCGATCCAATGCCTGCTTCTAAGTTTCATTGTCCTTGGTGATCGGGATCCAACTGGGCGCCGTCTTTCGCTCGGAGACGACGAGGGGTCACGTACTACGGTCGTGTATTAACTCTCCATCAGTCTCGCGGCGACCCGTCCTTGGATGACCTAACCGTCGTCTCGAGAAAGCGATCCAGGTTCTCTTTCGCGTAGGCAAGTGCTTGAGAACGTTTATCGATGCGCGAGATTGCAGTCGAACCCTCCAAGGTGGAGATCAGAAGAGTGGCAATGCCCTGCGGTTCAACTTCCGGCCGAACCTCCCCGCGCTGCTGCCCTTCTACGACAATGTTCACAAGCGCGGCCTCCCATTCCCGTACGGCTTTGCGAGCCCTCTCACGAAGAGCCACGTTGCCGTCGTCAGCATCGACGGCGATATTCAGCCACGGGCAGCCACCTGAAAAGCTCGGCGTATCAACATAGTTCCTCACGTGCAATTTAAGCTTGTCTACTGCATCATCGACCGTGTCCAAATTTCCCAGGCGCTTTTGCACGGTATCGGCCCAGGCAAAATTGAACGCTTCGAGTGCCAACTCCTCTTTGCTTGAAAAATGGCCGTAGATAGACCCTTTTTCAAGGCCTACAGCGTCGACAATGTCCTGCATCGAGCAGCCCTCGAACCCGCGCTGGTTAAAAAGGACGGCCGCTTTAGCCACGATATTCTGGCGAGTTTTCTCGCCCTTGCTTAGCCCTGATCTCTTTGCGTCGCCCATATGAGCTATCTCATGCAGAGTCATCCTCATTTGGCTGGTCAATGGCCCGAAGAATCTGCAGTCCCTCCAATAATAGAAGCTCAGACTGAGAAACGGATTCAGACAATGCGACCAGTCGGTAGATTTATTGGTCGAGAAGTTAAATCCTGGCGAACGCAGCCAGCAGGAAGCCAAATGCGTTGGCTGGTATGGTGTTCCGTTGATAAAAATCTTCCGACTGGTCGGAATTATTGAATCACACTCGCAGAAGTTCCATCAAATGGGATCAGGAAGGCAGACAAATGCTTGACGAAATGTCTGCCATTTCCCGAGGAGAAGAACAATGCAAAGATTCAACTTCATTCGAAAAGCTATGGTAGTGCCTGCTGCACTACTCGCAACCATGATTCCTGCCGCTACGGCGACGGCACAAACGGAAGCTGCTGCCAAGGCGACAACGGTCCTTCTGGTTCACGGCGCCTGGGCGGATGGTTCCAGTTGGTCGAAGGTGATTCCACTGCTGGAAGCCAGGGGCCTGCGAGTCGTAGCTGTCCAAATCCCACTCACATCCTTTGCAGACGACGTGGCAGCAACACAGAGGGCCATTGCCCTTGAGAATGGACCAGTGCTGCTCGTCGGCCACTCGTACGCGGGCGCAGTCATTACTGAAGGGGGGAACGATCCTAAAGTCGCTGGCCTCGTCTATGTTTCGGCCGTAGCCCCGGACAATGGGGAATCCGCCTTTGGTCTTATCACCAGTGTGCCAACACCTATCGGCTCAGAATTACGTCCCGATAAGAATGGATACGTTAAATTGACGCCTAAGGGGATTGCTGAAGATTTCGCCCAGGACCTTTCCCCAAAAGAAATTGAGGTTCTTACCGCAACACAGGTGCCGACGAACGTTGCCGCACTGAAGGCAGAGGTCTCGGTTCCGGCATGGAAGTCAAAACCATCGTGGTACATCATCGCAGCAAATGACCGTACAATCTCACCCGATCTTGAAGCGGCTCAGGCTAAGAAGATTGGAGCGACAACGACCACTGTTCAATCAAGCCACGTTATTATGTTGGCTCGGCCATCCAGGGTTGCAGATGTGATTATTGAAGCGGCGTCGAAGGTCGATTCCAACTAAAGCTGCTGTGGGCCGGACACTGTTCGCTCACGTCGGGACAGTCCATGCCGCCGATGATTTGGAAGAACACGGCGATTTGATCAGAGGGAGGAAGTTCGCGGACAAGGCAGCGTTCTTCCCCCTTTCGATCTGCCACAACAGCCGCCAAAACATAGGAGTCCATCATGTCCACGGTGTTTGCATTTCTCGCGAAGCGAGACGAAATCAGCATGCAAGAGTTTATCGATTACTACGAGAACAAGCATATCCCACTCATCCTCACCCTCGCGCCTGCGCCACTTGTATACAAACGCAGATACCTGGTCCGCGACCAGGAACTGACTAAGAGTGGCAATCTGGTGGATTATGACGTGATGACAGAGTTGGGTTTCGCTGATCAGGAAACGTTTGCCGCCTGGACGGGCAAACTCTTTGAACCTGGAATCGGTGAACAAGTAGCAGAAGATGAAGCGCGGTTTCTCGATCGGTCGCAAACCAGGGCTTACGCCGTTCAAGAAGATGAAACGGCCAGGTAGCGACGAAAATCCGACAAGGCGTTCATCGAGCCTGGCTTTGTATTCGAAAGGCCGCCAGTATCCATCGATGACCGCGATTCGAGCCGTGCCAAGCAAAGCACGTTGTGCCCCTCAAGGACCCTTTGCCAAGTTGTACAAGTACACCCATGACGAGCACTACCTTGATGTCGCGCGAATTCTTCTATTCGATACGAAAAGCATGATGGCACTGCCGGGCCGCACCTACGATCTACTCGGACCCGGATGGCAGCAGGAGCACTGGGGAATGTCGACCAACCGGGGCTTTGGAACACACCGCAGTCGGCTGCCATGGGTTTCAGTGAACCATCTGCACGGTATCACCGGGCTGCAAGAGCTCGGTCCCGCGCTGTATGGGCGCCTCACCAACGGAAAGTGATATGCGGGCTCCATTGCGAGAAGAACCGCAATCGCCGCATCGAAGGTCGTCAACGGTTCACTTGATGAATCCTGGCGGCCGCGAACGACGAGGATCATTCGCGGGGAGCTGGTCAGGAGCGAGCAAGGAATCGAAATCTAGAAGAATCGAGCGCAAGGCGGACATATTCGGTTGCCCCTCTCGCAGCAGAATCACTTCCCTGCTGGGCAGTTTGTGCATGGGCGCCAATTGGGCGGCCTCGAGTAGATTCGCTGAAATTTCGGCGAGATCCAAACCGGCTTTCCAATCGGCGTTCGGGTCCGCCAGCCACTCTCTGTTTTTCGTCACCGCTTCCGTCAGATGGTTCTCGCGGTCGGGAACCTCTTCCACAGCATTCTTTCCTCGGTTGCGGAAGAAGCCGAGAAGTGCCGCTGGAATGGACGGATCGCGCACCGTACCGTCCGGATAGAAAACACCATGCACGGTTCCCCAGTTGCCGGTGATCATCAGTTCCCAGATGTACCACCCGACATGGGCCTGCATGTGTTCCTGGAGGGCGACGTCGTAGGGATTGGCCCGGGCAATGCATCCGATCTCAGTATTGATCAGCGGTTTTCCGACCTTAGCCGCGTACTGTTTCGCCGTTTCGATGTTGGCGCGAATTTGCGCACGCGTGGGGCTGTAATCGTGGAACGAGAGCACATCCACTGCATCGCCCATCTCGATCATGTTTTCGGCGAATGTCGCGCCGATCGTTACCGGTGTTACCGGATCGAGCTCGTGGAAAACCTTTGCCATGTACATGGCATGTTCCATGCGCAAGTCGATTGTCCGGGAGTGGGCGGCAGCTTGCAGCACTCGGGCTCGTTCTCAACATCCCAGATTTCAAGCCCCGGTTCCTTTCCCAATGTGGCCACCAGGTCGGCTACAAAACCCGTGCATCAGACCAGGCGGTCCGGTTCTTCCATTCCCCGAACTTGTACTGCATGGTCGGCATGACGCCGATGCCGCGTTCGTGTGCGGCACGTACAAAGTGGAGCAGATTCTTTCTCAATGCCTCTCTGTTTTTCTCCCAAGCGGCGTAGGGGACGAATACCCGGACCTGGTTCAAGTTGAAGCCGCTTGGCATAGTCCAGGTCGCGTTTCGTGACTGCGGGGTTGTACTGAAGCCAGAATTCGGCGTGGCCGATCGTCTCGGCAGACTGGTAGTTGAATCCTCTTACGTTGCTCAAGTCCTTTGGCACACGCCGTTGCGCAGTCATGGACAGGGTGAGAGCGGAGATGAGCACTGCAGTTGCAAAGCGATGAAATCGCATCGGGCCCTCTGGATGTTTCTACGCCCGTTGCTTGCGGGCATCGCAAGTCTATCCCACTCAGCACCGAAAACGAGGCTCGTCCCAAGGAATGCGGCGGAGATCGGGCCGGTTCCCGAAAGCATTGTTGACCTTCATGCACGTCGGGTTGAAAAGAAATGACGGAGATGCATCAGAATTTGATTCTGGCTGGCGGGAATGAAGAGTAGATAGTGAAGATGTCCTTCGTCGCTCAGCCGTTCCGACCGGGCGTTTGGTTCCCTAATGCTGACGCGATGCGCGTTTATCGGGACTGATCCTGGTCAATTCGGTCGGTTTTGGACCCGCGATGTTCTGTTCGCGAATGCGAGGCACCTGGGTACCTAGGCCCCGCCGCCAAAGTCGGAATCCTCCGCTTCAAAAAGCTTCCGCCATTCCGGCATTGCCGCGGCCTTCAAAACCACGTTTGAGGTATTCACCAGGGTTGGCCCCGACAACTCGCTTGAACGCCTTACTGAAGGCAGCGTCGGACTCGTATCCGACCGACCGAGCGACGTCTATGAGCTTTTTGTCACGCTGTTCGAGTAACTGCATCGCCTTCTGCATTCGCCACTCGGTTACATATTCCAGTGGTGTTTGTCCGAGTAGCTCTTTAAAACGTGCTGCGAATGCGGAGCGAGACATGCCCGCCGCTTCGGCCAGGGATTCTACCGTCCAAGGTGAATTCACTCTGTCGTGAATGGCACTCAGGGCAGTGGCCATTTGAGGATCGAAAATCGCACGAAGCCATCCTTTGTTGCGTTCCGGTCCCGACGCGATATGCGCCCGGAGTACCTGGATAAACAGAACCTCGGCCAGCCGACTCGCGCCCCTCAGCCGGCGTACGGATGCCAAGGAGACTCACGGTAGCTCCCACTGCGATCGTTGTGCCGCTTTCAACTCCAAAATCATTGACGCCTGATGTTCGCGAACGAAATGTGTGTTCGAAGAGGATCTGCTGCTGCAAGGACCGAGCGAGCAGAACGGCGATGGCCGCTGGCACGACGTCGCGCAATGGCGCATAGGTCTCATTAGAGGCATTAGAAGAAGAAACGGCGCCGTGAAGCGACGATCGACTCGCAAGAGAAGGCTTCAAACAGTTACCTCGGCCAAGCGCCCCCAAGGGGAAGCTGCCGCGGTGTTTGCGTCCGGCATCGTTTCCAAGAACGATGTTCACAGCCGGCTGGCAATCTCGCCACTTCAAGATAGCCGACATGTGCTGGACAAGTCTTTCCGCATTGGGGGCCGCAAGGAATCGCCAGATTGTTGTGTGTCAGCAAGGTAAACGAGCAATGGACTCCTCCCCAGGTAAGCCTGTTTTCGAATACAACGACATCGAAGTCCACCGAATCAGTCGTGTGCATGCCCGGATGATCGATCTCCAGGACTTCCAAATGCCGGGCAGTTTCTGCCGTACTTCTTCCACTTCGGCGGAAGTGGGAGCAGGCCCAGTTCTGACGCGTAGTCGCCGGAGGAACAGTAAACATCGCAAAGCGAAAGCCATGCTTCGGCGGGAACCAAGTAGCGTGCTCTGTAGGAGTTCCATCGGAGGGGAGCGATGGGTGATCGTCGTTACCCCACAATGGATAAAACTCATAACCAGGCATCAGTGCAACCGTCACCGGCGGAACCGGCGTTTGACTGACGATCACTGACTTGCCAGATTTCATCTGCCCCGTTACGACGCAACGAATGGCAGTCGGACTGCCTAATGTCGGCAGCTTGCGCTCTTGGTCTGGTTCCGATGTGCTTGCGGAGCTCAATTCACGTGGAAGTGCGAGGGAACCAATCGCTCCCACGCTTTTCAAAAAGGTCCTTCGCGTGTTTGTCATAGGTGTCCGCTATTCTCCGCCAATCAACCAGTTGTGGGAAAGGGTTCTTTGACCTGGGTCATGGTGAGTTTGGTGCACCATCAAGTGCGAGCTGAGCAAAACAGGACAGACTACTTGCTCTTCGCGGTGTGACGCTGAGAAACGGCCAAAAAACGCCAAAGCCGCCAGACATCTCGGCCCCAGCCCATCGCACGTTCTGAAGGACCGCGTGCACAATAGCCAACCAGATGTAGAACCCCCAGTCACTGCAAAGAGGAGACCCGCTTAATGACAAAAATTACGGCTATCACGGCTCTATGCCTATCCTGTTGTCTCAGTCTATCCATCAACCTTCAGGCCCAGGGTGGTAGCGATGTCGCCACCCAGATCAAGCAGCTGCAGCAGGAGTCCAGAGATGCGCAAATGAAAAGCGATGTTTCCTGGGCGCAGCAGCATTTGGCTGACGGATTCCTTGCTGGAAATAGTTGGGGAGACTGGGAGACAAGGGACGAATTCATCAAGGATCTGCAGAATAAGACAACTAAGTGGAAGAGCGGCAACATCAGCGACCTGAAGGTCGCGACGTTCGGGTCAAACACCGCCGTTTCACACTACACGTTCACCTACGACGCTGACTTTAAGGGAACTCATCGCGCACGTACCGTCATCTGCAGTGACACCTGGGTGAATGATTCCGGCACCTGGAAAACTGCTTCGACTCAGTGCACGTTGGTGAAGGGCACGTAACCCACAGGATCGAGAGTTTCTATCAGATCGGCGCAAAATCCGGCCGAAGATGCAGGCGCGCAGCCCAGGCCGCAAGCGTGACATCTCGGTGCGTTTCCGCCCCGTACCCACGGATGACACGAATGCATCGAGCAGATGTAAATCGATGCGCCACTGCCCACTTCCGGTGGCGTGGGTATTGTCGGAACCGATTTTCTTGAAGTGCAGCTTAGCTCATTCTTCGCGGCCTGCGCGCTTTGGATGAGCCGTCAAGTCGCAGTGCGCGACTCGACCAGAGACACGCCAATCCAGATGTCGTTTCAGTAATAGGCACAACCCACGAAGCCTATCTGGACGTAAAACCGGCTCGACAGACAGCTTATCCTTGCCAATTGAACCGCTTCGACCTTCTAGCGAGCGGAAATGATGAGTCAGTCATCAACCCTAGATTGATACTGGGAAGTCGGCTAGTCTTAGGTTTTTCGGTCCACCCTACTGAAGTCTGCGGATCAGGTACATGACAGGTTCCAGCGCGCGACGACTCTCGGCCAAACAAGAACGGGAATCGCATTCAACGGCGGCATCGTAGCAAAGCCAGCTCAATATTCCGGCGGCCTGCCGGGTTGCTAGTAACGATCTCGATCCTGTCCGGAAGAAATTGAGGATGCTCCTCCAGCCAGCAAGCCACATCGTAGCCTGTGAACTCCTAATCACCCGATCGCGAAGCGGTTCACGCGCCATCTCGTAGCCGAGTTGCTAAGGTCCGCAAGCAAACTGGTAGTGTGGAAGATGAAATCTGGGCCTTGGGGGGAGTGCCATGATCTGGTGCGAACCCCTACAATTTTTGGAAACAGGCAACAGCTTGCCGTTTGGCAAAGCTTTGCCTGTTTTGACATCCTGATCTACGCAAGGCGGCCGCATGCGCATTGGCATCACCTGTTATCCCACTTATGGCGGCTCTGGCGTGGTAGCCACCGAGCTCGGCATTGAGCTTGCCGCCTCGGGCCACGAAGTCCATTTCATCTCCTACTCGCAGCCCTTTCGCCTCAGTGGGCGCGACGACGGCATCTTCTACCACGAAGTTCCCGGTCTCAAGCTACCCGCTTTTTGAATTTCCACCATACGATCTGGCATTGGCCTCTCGTATGTTCGAGGTCGCCGAGTTCTGCGATCTCGACCTTCTTCACGTTCACTACGCTATTCCGCACTCCGTCAGCGCCCTGCTCGCCCGCCAGATGCTGGCGGCCCGCGGACGCACCCTGCCGTTTGTCACCACTCTCCACGGCACAGACATTACGCTTGTGGGCCTCGACCGCAGCTACCTGCCCATCACGCGCTTTTCCATCCAGGAAAGCGACGGCGTAACCAGCATTTCCAGCTATCTCAAAGACAAAACGGTTGCCGACTTCGGTATCTCCCGCCCCATTGAGGTCATCCCGAACTTCGTCAACTGCGATGTCTACACGCCGATAACGGACGAAGAGCTTCGTGCCAAGGCGCGAGCCAGATTCGCCCGGCCCGAGCGAAGCCATCTTTATCCACTTATCGAATTTCCGCCCCGTCAAACGCGTCGTCGACGTAGTTAAGGTATTCGCGCAAGTCGTTCGCGAAGTTCCCGCTCAGTTGATCCTTGTTGGCGATGGTCCCGATCGCTCCGCCGCTGAGTGGCTGGCGCACGATCTCAAAATCAATGACAAAGTTCATTTCCTCGGCAAGCAGGACCGCGTAAACGAACTTCTTCCCCTTGCCGATCTCATGATCATGCCAAGCTCGCTCGAGTCATTCGGACTCGCCGCCCTTGAAGCCATGGCCTGCAAAGTACCCGCCATCGCAACGCGCGTTGGTGGCGTACCTGAACTGATCGACGATGGAGTGACGGGGCTGCTCTTCCCTGTTGGAGACGTAGACGCCATGGCAGCGGGCGCTACCGCCCTTTTAAAGGATCGTTCCCGCCTCGATGCAATGCGCGATGCAGCGCGCAAAGACGCACAAAAGCGCTTCTGCGCTTCATTGGTGCTCCCAAAATACATCAAGTTTTACGAGAAGATTCTTGCCAGCTAGGGCGTGTTTCATAAACGGGCTTTGTATCAGGCACGAATTTACAGCTTGGTGAAGAATTAATTCGGACCCGAGTTTGTATCAGGCATGACTTCACAGCTTGGTGAAAAACTCAATGAACCCGCTGTTTTGTAACAAGGGCATGGCTTGGGGAACCCACGTAATGGGTCGCAGGCCGCAAATGCAACAAAATGAAGTGTCGGGCTTTAGCCCGCTGAGAGATAGCTGGCCCGCCCATACGGACTTTTTCACGAAGCGGTTCAGTCGGACTTCCACGGCGATCACAGCACGCTGCGATCAGCCTCAAATTCCGGTGCGAATCCAATCCGCTCCCAGAACTCATCCACGAGCACGACTGTCTCTTGACTCACCAGCGGCGGAGTTCGCAACAGAATCGCAGCGCCGTTGCCCCGCTCCTTGCCATCACTCATCGCAGCACCGGTAAGCTCCTGCACATCCGCTACAAGCGCCACGCACTTATCCGCGCGATAGGTGCACGACGCAAGATCCGCAATCGAGAGTCTCTTAGTCGGGGTCACAAGGACGGTTCGCGGCGGAGACATCCGGTCGAGCAGACAGAAAATTTCCAGCTTCGACTCCAGTTCATCCGGCACGCAGTCAATCGCCAGGTCCGCCCCGCGCACGGCCTCTTCAATTGTGGAAGCAAACATCACACTGGGTAAAGCCGCCGGACCTAGTTGCTGGCGCAGATACTCCTGCGCGTGATGCAGATTTGAGGGCATCACATCTTCCAGCAACACCGCGTAGCCGGCACGGGCAGTGGCGAGGGCGAGCCATCGGCCCAAAGGCCCGGCTCCGATAATGGCAACTTGCATTGGATTCTTGATTACTTTGCGGCCAGGGCCTTGGCCACGTCTTCAGCGTTAGGGCTGGAGTGTATAAGATGTTCGGCAATCCGCGCCCGCTCCTCGGCAGTTAGCGTGGGAACCAGCGCAAGGATGCGGCGCAGCGTCACTGCAACATCATCGATGTAGTTCATCAGTCGAATAGCTTCACCAGACAGCGGCATTGGGGTCCCCTTGATTGAAGTCAGTCCCCATTGTAGGCGGTGAGGCCGCGAAGAGGAAACACGCCTGATGCGCAAACAGAATCTAACTCTTAATGGAATTGCTACTGGTCGAATCGAAGCAGAGTCGAAATCATCCCTTTCGCCAGATCATCCGTCTGTTCAGTCGCCAGCGTCGTGTGAGAGAACCATGCGGTGGAGTCAACATCATCGTGTGTTTGCACAACTAGTTCGTACTCCCGATCGAATCCCAGCACCTTTCCGGAAAAGATCACTTTCTTTCTCTCAGCGTCGAATTGCATGACGAAGCCCATCTCGTCCTCACGGCAAATCTCGAACCGATTGCGATCTGGATTCACTGAACGAAGAACGGTGCGGCCCGCCCTGGTATTAACGCCCTCACACCGAATCGCAATCACCTCGCGCAATGCGTTCAACTGGTGAGGAAGCTGCCGGACTAACAGCGCTGCGCGAGCGTCAGCCCTCTTCTTTGCTTCCACCGCTTTAGAGCGCTTCGGTTCGTAATTCTCCAGTTCTTCCTCTTCCCATGTCAGGGGAACTTTCTTCTTCTCGGGCGCGTCGGGTCCGTTCACGGGAGTTGTCACTTCCGCGATACGCTTTGCAATCATGTCACTTGCGGTCTGGGCAGTCATGGGTGTCGGCTTACTTGTCCGATGTTAGCGCAACTCCACTCTAGTCCGTCGCGAAATCCCCAATGCAGTAACAGTACTTTTGGGGGACGCCACGTCAGACACAACAAGGGGGCCCACCCTCCCACAAGGAGTGGACCGCCTCATCGCATTCCGGACTAATCTTGCTTGCCGGCCGGAAACTCAATCTCACTTCTCTGCCCTAAGCTCTGGGCCTTCTGCAATCTGCTTCGTTCGACTCCGTACAAGCTAATAGCTAACAGCTAAGGGCTAATAGCTGCTTCTTCACAGGGTCCGCTTGAACAGCGGCGTGGCAACCAGCAGCGTGCCAATTCCAAATGCAAACAGGAACAGCAGATCGCCCCGAATCGCAACAAACCCGCCATCCTTCAGCAGAATCGCCTTGAACCCGTGAATCGCATACGTGAACGGATCCACAATCGCGATCGCCTGCAGCCACTTCGGAAACGCCGCAACCGGCGAGATCGCGCCAGACGGAAAGAACAGCAGCGTGTTCAGCACTCCAAACATCGCGCGCGGAACCAGCGGATCGTCCACCCGCACCATCATTAGAAACATCATTCCGTTGAAAGCCAGCGATGTCCCCAGAATCAGCAGCAGCAAATTCAAATCCGCGCCCGGACGGAAAATAACCCCAAGTCCGGCCATCAACGAGCCGATCACCGTGATCGAAATCCCCGCCATCACCGCCTTGATGGCGCCTGCCACATTCAGCCCCATCACCAGTTCCAGCTTGCTGATCGGCGTCACCAGGTATCCCTCATGCACTCCCCGCGCCTTGTCGTCGATATACAGCATTCCGCCGCCGATCATCACCGAGATGTACATCGCCAGGGCGATCGATCCCGACAACAAATACTTCATGTACTCGACATACGGATACAGTTCCACGATCTCCAGCGCAATGTTCTTCACCACGCGATCCTGGATCACCGGCTGGTTCAGCGCATTCACCAGCGACTGCATCTCGCCCTCAATGCTTCCGCTCATCACCTGGTCCGAGTTGTCCACCACCAGTCCAAGCCTTGGAGCATCCTGCGCATACACCCGACGCGAATACTGCGCCGGAATAATCACCGCAGCATCCACCTTGCCGGTGCGCACATCCTCCTTCGCCTGCGTCTCGTCCTGTAATTGATGGTCGTAAATGTCGCTATGTTCGCCGCCACCGAGTCGAAAGCCTCGCGCACCTTCACTGCTTGCGGCCCGCCATCGTGATCCACCACCGCCACCCGCGCACCTTGGATGTGCCCGCCGTATGCGTGCCCCAGGATAATCAACTGCACAATCGGCAGCATCATCGACATGATCATCAGCACAGGCGAGCGAAAGAACTTCCGCATCTCGCGCTCAACAATAGCCAGAAATCTGTTCATGGTTGTGCTCCCGGACGCGGCGGCATCATGAAGACCGACTTCACCTGCTCATCGCGCAACTGACGCCCCGTATAGTGCACAAAAACGTCGTCAAGCGATGTATTCTGCACGCTCAGCGAAGTAAGCTGCTCCCCCAACGCCTTCGCCATCTCCACCAGGTGAGTCGTGGTCTGCGATCCGTTCGAAGTCAGCACGCGATACACTCCAGCCGACTGCGACTGCACCTCCGTCACATCCTGCAGCGCCTCCAGCCGTGACTTCCACTCCGGGTCCTCGCGATTGAATTGCACCTCAACCACATTCGATCCCGGCACGCTCTGCTTCAGTTCCACCGGAGTCCCCAGCGCCACCAGCGTTCCATGATCGACAATCGCAATCCGATCGCACAGCCGGTCCGCCTCCTCCATGTAATGCGTCGTCAGCAGCATGGTCAGGTTGCGCGTCTTCTTCAGATTGTTCAGCATCTCCCACACCGCAATGCGCGAGACAGGATCGAGACCAGTCGTCGGCTCATCAAGAAAAAATATCCGCGGATCATGCACCAGTCCCCGCGCGATCTCAAGCCTGCGCCGCATACCCCCTGAAAGCGTCTTCGTCTGCGCCTTACGCCACTTGGTCAGATCCACCGCTTCCAGCACTTCGGCGATGTTCTTCTCCCGCTGTACCTTCGGAACGCTGTATAGCTTTGCGTAAATACTCAAATTCTCTTCGACCGTCAGATCCTGATCGCTCGTTAGCGCCTGCGGAATCACCCCGATCATCCGTCGCACCGCATCCGGTTCCTTGCTTACATCGTGTCCGCCAACGATCGCCTTCCCGCTCGTCACCGGAATCAACGTCGTCATCATGCGGATGAGTGTGCTCTTGCCCGCGCCATTAGGCCCCAACAACCCAAAGATCTCCCCCTCGGCAACGGTGAAATTCACACCCTTTACCGCTTCGAAATCACCGTACTTCTTAACAATGTTTTCCACGCGAATCGCAGCCGGCCCCTGCCCCTGTAAAGGGTCAGGCGTCGGTGTCACCGTGTGTGCGTGCGACGTCATTGCTTCACCAGCTTGGCCCTGGGTATATAGACCTCGGCCGTCATTCCCGGCACAAACTTCTCTTCCGGATTGTCGATCAGCAGCTTCAGCCGCACCGTCTTGATGTCTCGCTTGCGACCTCCGTTGATATCGCGCTGCGTCGCAAAATCCGCCTCAGCCGATTTGGCAATTACCTTTCCCTGCACCGTCGTGCCACTGGGCATCACCACTTTCAAGCTGTCACCCAGTTGCACCGCGTCCGCTTGCGTCTCCGGCAGCGGCGCATACACCCATGTTTGCGTCAGATCCATCACGGTAGCAATGGTCCCGCCCGCCGCCAGTACTTCTCCCTGCCGCGCCGCCAGCACATTCACCTTTCCTGTAACTGGCGCGAACACCTGCGCATACTTCAGCAAAACATTCGCCTGATCAGACAACGCCTTCGCATTTTGAACAATGCCGCGCGTTGACGCCACGGTTTGTGCCGAAGCATGTGCCAGCAACTCGTGCGCGCGCGCCTGCTGAAGTGCCGCTTTCGCCGCGGCCACATTCGCGTGCGCCGACTCCACCGCAGCCTGCGCCGCGTTCAAGCTGGTCACCGCTTCGTCCCTGGCCTGATCGCTCGCAATCCCCTGCTTGGCAAGCGCGACTGTACGTGTGGTATCGGCCTTCTGATGTTCCAGGTTTGCCTCAGCCTGCGCCAGCGCCGCCTGACTCGCCTTCACCTGCGCTTCGGCGTTGACCGTCGCACTTGAGACTTCGCCTTCATTCTGCCGCAGCGTTGCTTCGGTCTCCGCGAGCTTCGACTGATTGCTTTGAACATTGGCCTCGGCCGCTTTTTGCGCGGCCGCCAGGTCGTCGCTCTCCACCACCGCAATTAGTTCACCGGCCTTCACCGGCTGTCCTTCCTCCACGTTCAGTGTCTGGATCCGCCCAGGAATCTTCGCACTCACCAGCACCTCATTGGCATCCACTGTGCCAATAAGCTTCAAATCACCCGACGTCCGGCCCGTCAGCAGATACCAGACAAGGGATCCAAGCGTCAGCAGCCCAAGGATCACAAAAACTCTATTTCTTGCGTTCATTGCTTCTCCCATATAGATGTCCCGTGCTCGGTAGCTCCGGCATTGGTGTATCTGCAAGTACCCGCGCTGCTAACTCCGCTCCGCGGGCACGATCGATAAATGCCGCCTGTCCCAGAAACTCCACCACCGCCCGCCGCCGGGCCGCCAGCACCTCCGGCGCAAATGGATCGAAATCCATCAACAGACGCCACATCGGCGCAGCCAGAAAATAAAAAACATTGGCTCCCAGCGTAGAAAGATGAATCTGCATCCAGTCCACGTCGATCAGCTCTCCCGCTGCAATCCCCTCGCGGACCATCGACTGGTACATCGCCTGCATCGGCGCAAACACCCGCTTCACCACGATCGACATCGCGCCCGCTTCGCCCTGGTGCATGCGCATCATCTCCTGCTGCATCAGGCTCTGAAATTCGCCCTGCGACAGAATCCGATCGAAATGGTCCAGCGCAGCCCTCATCAGTCGCTCGCCCGGCGATGCATCGCGCAGAAACACCGCCATTGAGCGATCGCGAATCTTCGCCGAAATCATCTCCAGGGCCGCAATGTAGAGGTTTTCCTTGCTGTCGAAGTGGTAGTACAGCAGCGCCTTGTTCACGCCCGCAGCCGCCGCAATCTGATCCATCCGCGCGCCCGCCATTCCCAGCGCGCTGAACTCCTGCAATGCAGCATCAAGGATCCGTGCGCGCGTCTCAGCAGACCGATCGAGTGGAACAGAAGAGCTGGTTTTTGTTTCGGAATCCATATTGACCAAACAGTTAAACTAACTAGTTAGTAAATTAGCTCGACCGACGAAAAAATGCAAGCAGCGTTCGCTGTCAATACCGGGTCCGCCAGAATCCGAGGTATCCTCCTCATTGCATTGCGCAAAACTTCTCGCCGATCCTGCAGGTTGATTCCCAGAATCTCCTACACTGGTCTCAACGGCGAAAAGCCGAAGACCATCCTGGATTGCGCAATAACCTCAAAGCCGACTGTTTTAATAGACCGCATTGTGGGAATCTTTTGCCTCAAAAATGATGCAAATGGCCCAAATCGCCCGCTAAGTTCTTATTTATGACGACTTTGCGCCTTAAGTCCAATGATTAGAATGGTTTACGGGAGCCCCCTTTCAGACTAAGTCGCGTCGATTGACGAACTTAGGTCAAAAACGACTTTTCTAAAGATATGCAACCGCAGAGTTGCAACGGTCTGTGAAAGATCCGGAGGGAGCAGCAGCCTTCAGGCTGCTGGAACAAAGCCGAAAGCGCTGCGAGGCCCTTCAGGGCCGGCACAATGTTCCTGAAGGAGAGGCAGGATAGCCCAAGCTGAAGCGCAGCGGAATTGTTGGATAGCAAGCAACATGAACGGCGTCCCAGAGGAAAAAGCATGAAGTGTAATGGCACAACCTCCATCGTGCCGAAAGAACAAGAAAAACGCAGCCTTCAGGCAAAATCACGCGAAGAAATTAACTCGACTCTCCGCATCGGACGCGCTATCTGAGGCCGCCTCACCAACCTCTGAATCCTCTTCCAGCCCCCGTTCCGTCTGCTCACGGGCGTCGCTGTAAGCATCGTCGCCCAAACGTCCCGGCCGATCGAGCGCAAAAGGAGGTTGCACCTCAAGCTCATCGCGCGGCACAGCAGCAGATCTCACCGCGCGAATACCCGCTATGGGACTGATTTCCATGCGGCGTCCTCCATTGGAATCTCATCGGCAAAAGCGAGCAGAAACTTTAGGCGACTACTCGAGCCCGCCACGTTCACGAAGCAGCCGCGCAACATCGTCATGTTTGAAAAACACCGCCGCATGCAGCGGCGTCACATTCGCCGTGTCCCTGGCGTTGATCTCGGCATCGTTTGCCAGCAGCATCTCCGCTATCTCGACGGAACCGGTCTGTGCTGCCATGTGCAAGGGCGTCTCTCCGTCGTCGTCCGCCGCGGTAACTTGCGCATGCCGGGCGATCAGCAGCTTCACCGTGTCTTCTCGTTTGTAGAAAGCTGCTGCATGCAATGGCATCGCCCCGTGAGCGTCCCTTGCATTCACGTCGGCGTGACTGTCCAGCAGCAGCAACACCAGTTCCCGCCAACCCTTTGCGGCTGCCAGGTGCAGCGGAGTATCGCCATTTTCATCCCGCGCCGCCACATCCGCGTGGAACGCGAGAAGAACACTGGCAGCTTCCTTGTGCCCGTAGAGCGCCGCCAGATGCAATGGCGTCGTGCCGTCGCCCTCTTTCGCCAGAGCCAGCGACGGATTTGCTTCAAGCAGTGTCCGCAGGGTCATGACATCGCCGGCCGCTGCAGCAACCTCAACCGTTGTCGAATATCCGAGTGCACTCGAAGTCAGAGTGACCATGAGTGCGATAAGACCCAGAACCGGCCCACAGTGGAGTGCGCGTTTGAGCGATAGGAGCGTACGCAAGGTCCCCCCAGTTCCGCCTGACAGAAATAAATGAACTGGGTAAATTGATGCCTAATACAGAGACGAGGAAATCGCTTCGAAGTTTTATGAATCTGCGTGACCAAGAACGCACAATCAAGAATGCAGCTTTGGACCATCGTTCACGCCCAACTTGCGAACACTTCACTTACGACAACACATCTCCGGATCCAGCAATCGCGGCCCAGGACCATCAGCCGCAAGACGATCCCACGGGTTCCGCAGTGGGCAGGATTCCAATGACAAGCACCCGCATCCGATGCAACCATCCAACTGATCGCGTAATCGCGTCAACCGCTCGATCCGATCGTTGAGTTGCAGTCGCCACCTGGCCGATAGCTTCTTCCAATCCGCAGCCGTTGGAGTTCTCTTCTCCGGCAAGGTCGCGAGTGCTTCATGAATCTCCGCAAGTGGAATCCCGGTTCTCTGCGCCACCTTGATCACCGCTACTCTGCGAAGCACCTCGCGCGCGTAGCGCCGCTGGTTTCCGCTGTTGCGCCAACTGCCGATCAGACCTTGCGCCTCATAGAAATGCAGAGTCGACACAGCCACTCCGCTCCGCAATGCAACTTCGCCGACGGTAAGCGCCCTTTGAATCGGCGGTCTACCCGGCTCCGCTTTCTGCAACTTCGCGGCCATAATACGCAACCTCTTGACCTCAAGTTTACTTGAGGTTTTACCATTGATCCAGTGGAGGAACACAAATAATGGAACCCTCAATCAAAGTCGGACTGGTATACGGCTCAACGCGACCTGGCCGCTTCTGCGACACCATTGCGCGCTGGGCCGCCGGCCAAATCGCCGCCCGTGACGGTTTCGCTCTGGAAACTATTGATCCCGCCGCAGCTGAATCCCTTGGTGCACCAGAGCTTAAGCAACGCATCGCGGCATGTGACGCATTTATAGTCGTCACGCCCGAGTACAACCACGGCTACCCCGCGCCACTCAAGGCGCTCATCGATTCTTATGGGCCAGAGTGGCACGCCAAGCCGGTCGCCTTCGTTTCTTACGGCGGAATCTCCGGCGGTCTACGCGCGGTTGAGCAACTCCGCTTGGTCTTTGCGGAGCTTCACACCGTCACCATCCGCGATAGCGTAAGCTTCGCTGGTGCCTGGGAACAGTTCGACGCAGACGGAACGTTGCGCAGCCCCGAACGCGCCGAGCGATCAATGGATGCAATGCTCCGCCGTCTCCATTGGTGGGCAGTAAGCCTCGCCCATGCGCGCAGCGTCTGGCCTTATGCGAAGACGGCCTAAAGAGGATTGACGATTGGTGTAAATCAATTGCCGCCCACGCGCTACAAGGATCGACCGCGAATCAATCCTTGTGTCTGCCCAATTTCTTTTTGACGTCGGGCATGAATTCACCAATGCTGTTAATGATCACCCCGACCCACGCTTGGGTAATCACGCTCTGATATCCCTTCACCGTGATCGTTGGGTTGTTGGGATTCCAGGTTGCGCCAATTGCTCCCGCGCCGAATGCCGCCGCAAATGGCATGATATTCGGCCGGATTGATTGCTCATCATGGCTATAGGTTATGAAATTTCTCGTGAACGCGTGTCGAAAGCGTGGCCACCCTCCGTCGCATTTGCAACGATCGTAGCGAGGTTCCCATCCAACCACTCCCTGCCCCATGGATGTGAATGAGTTTTGAATGATATTCGTCGCTTGGTTCGAACCGACCCGCTTGGCAAAACCGGAGAATCCATCTCCCCAGTCCTCAGGAGTATTTCTCACCTGATCATGCACAGCAAAGAATGCCGTCTTGATATAGATTCCCGGCGTTGTATAGGTCTGACGAACGTACAGCTTGAACCGCTCCCGCCCATTCAACGCAACCAGGGGAGCCTCTTTCGGAATGTATGCGCCGTAAAGCCAGTTCACCGGTAGTTGGGTGTTGACTGAAGGCTGTTCGGGTTGCGCTGTCGTTTTGGTCTTTTCTTGTGCGAATGAAGTTGCAACAAGAAGTAACAGAAAAATCCGAATCACAGATCTACCAGCGATCGCGATCATTTCGCGGCGCAAAATTCGACCGGCTGAGCATAGAATTCTTTGCATTCAAATGTTTCTTGCCCTTGCAGCGCCCTGTGTGCAGAGAATGTCTGCTACTGGTGATGATCGGTTAGCCCGTGTCTCCCATCGTTGGAGATAAGAGACACGGCCTTCAAGAAAACCGCCGCAAGGATCAGCGTTAGGCGCAAAAGCCCCATAGATAAAATTCTGGCCTACGCCGTCCAACCCAAATCACTGAAGAACTATTTCCCTTTGGCCAAATTCTTAGGCGACGCTTTTTGCAGCTCTGAGACCAACGTTGCAGCAGATGCGGGTGCATGTACGCTTCCTGCGAAAATCTCTTGCGCGGAGATCTTCTTCCCGTAGAGCTTCTCATTATCGCTGTCATCGGGACCTAACGATGTTCCGGAGAGAGAAACACCGCCGAAAACGCCTTGCGCGCGGGAGTAGGAAAGCATCTGCGCTTGCATAGTGGCAGTCGTTGAGGCTTCCGCATTCCGCCCTACAGGACCCGCCGCGATGCTGGTTTCAGCGCCTAACTTGGCTCTTCCCTTCATCACCGAGCGCGCGCCATCATCATTCATCACCAGGATGACAAAGTCGGTTGCCTGCCCACCGGCCTGGAAGCCGAAGCTTCCGCCGCTGGACTGCATCATGATGGGTGCGCCCCAGTGGCCGTTAAAATTCGCACCGCTCCGGCAAACCATCACGCCCTTGCCATATTGAGCTCCGACGATGAACCCCGCCTTCTTTACCGACGGCAGAATAATAACGCAGTCTGCCTTGTTCAGTACGTTGATGGGAAGGCCGCTGTCTGCATTCGAAAGATCTTTAAAAACCTGGGCGGCTCTCTCGACTCTTTCGCTTGGTTCATCAGCTCGGACAAGTAAAGGCGTTAAGCATAGCCCTGCAACCAAGCAGCAGGACATCCGATTGAGCCGATTTCGTGTCTTCAATTCAAGCACGTCAAACTCCTTGTGGTTTATGGGTGAACGGCAAACTCGCTTTGCATCCGCGAGCGACCTCGTCACAGCAGCGCTAAAAATGATGAACTGGCTAGCAAGTAATACATTCAGCTGCATCTCTCGGGTTTGGAGGGAGGCAGCCCACAGCCAACTGCAACACAGCATGATCTTTCTGGCGTTCGTTGGATGCGGGGCAGATTCGCTTGGTTTGCTATGAAATCGCGTGCAAGATCATCGATTCATCAGTAACTCGGTGCATCTTGCCATTCGACCCGGCATCAGGAAACTGGCAAAACTAACAGAGGGGGACACGGCACCGAAATCCGCGATCTTTTAGGCCCCAATTGAGCAATTCTGAACAGTCCTGGCGCCCCTTTCACATCAGAATTTTTGTAGCCGCCGCTGCGGCCAAAGGGTCACTCTGCAGTTGCGGATTTTATCGATGCAATGGAGAACGCGATGTACTTCGATTCAACAAATCTGGAAAACATAATTGCAGCCTTTCCTCATCCTCATTTTTTCCTTGGCGGTATTCCTTGACAGTCGCTGGAGAAAGGCAGAGCCGCTTCGCGAATTCGGCTCTGACCACAGACCCAAATACCCATCGGAAAGCACCGAGGGCGTGATCGGTCTTTACGCGCCTTATGCGGATTTAAGTGCCTGTGGTCTCGGTACCCCTGAGCAGCAGATTAGGTTTCGCAGAGTGGCACCGCAGAATCTCGAAGAGATTGATCCGCGTGCAGTGCTCCAGGTAGAGCGGCTTTAGACCTCGCACGTAAGCGCGAGCACTCATCCCGGCACGATGCGAGGCGCTGAAAGCACCAAACTGCCAAAAGCATCATTTGTGGTGTGTGCGTCCGGCCTTCCGGGGCCGGCTCCGCCATTGGCTTCCTGCTCTCTCTCAACGGGGCCGCATTCGAAGCTTGGCCGGTATCATAGCCTTCTCCAGATAGCGGCCGGCACTGGGTTTGCGAGGAGTATAGATAACGGAAGGCCAATGTCTCTCAGTGACCCACTTACCATTTACCTCGGAAACGCCGACGCTCTGATTGCAAATTTCGCAGGGGTACGCTACCCAACCCCTGCTTTCCCGGGTGGCACGGAGCAATAGTTGCGTTTGCTCGCTTAGTTTTCCCTTACACGGCTTCGTCAATATCGGCATGGTCCTCGTCTCGTGACGTGCAATTTGTGAACCTTAGGCGGCGTTTGGTCAGTCAACAAGCGGCCAGTTCCTCGTAGCCTGAGGAAAATGCTCTTCGTGAAAGCCTCAGAACAGATTGGATGCGGTGAGGCATTGTTGAGGTTCTGCTCCCGTCGATTACTCGCATCTTCCAGGCAGCGCCGCCTCGTCGCCACCCGCCATCGATTGCTACACTTGGATCATGCAGGACGAAATAGAGTTTCGCCGCGTAGCCGAGAGCGCACTCGACGCGCTCAAGAAACACCTGATTGCCCGCGAAGAAGAAAACGAAGCCGGCTTCGAAGTCGAGGAGCAGGGCGGCGTTCTGAATGTGGTCTTCGAAGAACCACCGGGCAAATTCGTCGTCACTCCCAACACACCCGTCCGACAGATCTGGATCTCAGCTCTCTCAACCAGCTTCAAACTCGATTGGGACGCCCCGGCAAGTGCATTCATACTTCCGCGAACCGGCGAAAAACTCATCCCACTCGTCGACCGCCTCATCAACGAAAACAAGCAGGACTGAGAATCGATCTATCGAAACGCTGGCGGCCAGTCCTCCGGCGCCTTTCCGCGTTCGGTGTTCGGTTCCGCACTCCTCTTGAAGCGCACCTCATTTATCCCTGAGCGAATCCTGCCGATGACGCGAGGAATCTTCTCCGCCGCGAATTCGACTCTTCTCGTGAACGGACATACGGGCGGCAACGGCAACCAATGCAAACAAGTACAAAAACAGCGAGGCCGCGCTGGATGCGCAGCCTCATTGTGTCTCCAGAATCAGATCTACTGCAACGAATAGACCGTCTTCAGTTCTTTCTCCGCGAGCGCATCTGGCAGCGGCGCATATGACAGCTTAGCGGCTTCGCTTTGACCGGATTTTACGATCCAGCTCAGCAGGTCCTTCAGCACTGCGCGATTCGCCGCGTTTGTTCCCTTCACTGGAATCAGCAGGTAAGTGAAGCTCGAAATCGGATACGCATTCGCACCCGGAGCGTTGGTGATGGAGACGCGGTAGTCAGCCGGCATATGTTTGATGCTGGCAGCCGCTTCGGTCACGCCCTCGATGGAGGCCTTCACATAGTTCCCTGCCACATTCTTGACAGAGCCAAAGTGAATCTTGTTCTGCAGCGCGTAAATCAACTCGACGTAGCCGATTGCGCCCGGCAACTGGCGAACCAGTCGGCAACGTTTTCGTTGCCTTTGCCGCCAACACCGGTGGGCCAAGCTGGCGAAGTGCCTTTTCCTGGGCCGCTTGCCCATTCCTTGCTGACTTTGCTCAGATAATCAGTCCAGATGAAGCTCGTACCGATCCATCAGAACGATGCACCACGATGATTTTCTGGTCAGGCAGCTTAACGCACAGGATTGTCTTTCGCTATTGCTGCATCATTCCAGTTCGTGATCTTGTCGAGGTAGATATCTGCCAGCACATCCGAACTGAAACGAAGCTCGCTCGCACCCGGAACATTGTACACTGGCACCACTGCGCCAAGCACAGTGGGGATGTGAATCAGCTTTACCGTGAGGCCGCGAGCATTTCGTCGGTCATCGGCATATCCGACGCGCCAAAGTCTACCAGCCCCTTGCTTCACCTGGCGATACCGCCCCCAGATCCGATCGAAGCGTAGTTGACCTCGACGCCGGGATGCGCAGCAGCTGTATTCACTGAACCATTTCGAGTAGATCGGGATAAGGAAATGTTGCACCTGCACCGGTGAACTTCTGGGCCTGGGCTGTTCCCATGGCCATCACCAACACACTACGGTAAGCAATGTCTTTTTCACTTCTAGCTCCATGTGCAGTTTCACTGCCGCGATCTTATTCTCTAGGGCGAATGTTACGGGGATTTGAATTAGTTCGCCGTTTTGAACTTTTCGACTCATGGCATCGCTTCGCGTAAACGGAGGGTGCGTTGTATGCTTATCCTGACGCAATTTCACCGGGAAGTCGGAAGTGTAAACAGAAAAGTCGTTCCCGAGCCCAGTTCGCTTTCCGCCCGAATCTGGCCTCCATGCGCCTGAATAATGTGCTTCACGATCGCCAGCCCAAGCCCGGTTCCACCTGCTTCACGCGAGCGAGCCTTGTCCACTCGGTAAAAGCGCTCGAAGATTCGATCAAGATGCTCCGAGGCAATGCCCGGGCCAAAATCCTGCACAGTGAACTGGACTCTCATGCTTCCAAAGCTTGCGCGCCGACACGGATGCGCTTGCCCTCTTTGGCGTACTTGAGTGAGTTCTCTATCAGGTTTCCAAACACCTGGTTCATCGCATCCGGGTCGGCCATCACGACAGGTCTGGCGCATCCGGCGATTGCAGAACAATGCCGGAGTCGACCACCATGCCCCCCAGCGCTTCGATGGCATCGTTTAGCATCTCATTGGCGCGGGCCGCTGCATGGCAAGCTTGTAGTCGGGGCTTTCAACACCGGCAAGCGCGAGGAGATCTTCGGTAAGGCGGTTCATTCGGGTGGCATTTTTGAGAATGATGCCGAGAAAATCACGTGGTCATTTCCGGATTTGGATTTGAATCTTCAATGAGCGTTTCAACGTATCCCTGAATCGAAGTAAGTGGTGTCCGCAATTCGTGACTTACGTTGGCCACGAATTCGCGGCGCGATCTTCTGCGCGGCTTCAATGCTGGTCACATCGTGGAGAACGGCAATGCGCTCCTCCGCGAGGCAACGGCGCCGCGCTGAATCTCAAATGACATGTCCGGCCGAAAGCAAGCTTGGCGCGGCCGAATCTTACTTCGTGTTGTTCAAGCGCACCTTTCACGCAGGCAAGCAGTTCTGGATCCCGCACGGAATGAGCGAGCGGACGACCTGGCATATCTCCGTTCCGGCGATGCGCTGCATTACTGCATTTGACCAGCGAATGTAGCCTTCAGACGTCACGGCAACCACGCCCTCCTGCATCGAATCCAGAATCGCAGCGAGTTCCTGGCGGCGGCTTTCGAGTCTCTTCAAAATTCTTGCCTAGCCGTTCGGCTGTCTGGTTGAGCGCCGCCTCCATCTCCGAGCCATTTCGTCGTTACCGCCCTCCTCCAGGCGGGCATTCAGATCACCTTCTGCGATCGCGATCGACAAATGTAATCACGCGATCCAGCCGCGCGGCGATCCGGCTTGCAACCCACGCGAATAAGGCAACGCCACCATCAGCGCGATCAGTCCCGCCAGATGGCCTCGCGACCCAGCCGATGCAGCGTCTCGTCCTGTCGAGTGCTCCAACATGCGGCGCGAAAATCAGTTCCATCACCGCTGTCTGGAACAACAGCAGAAGAACGAAAAGCGCGATCAGTTTTGTGAATAACTTTGCGCGTCAATTTAGGGCCTGCTCACACTGCAACTTTGGCCTCGGATATCACTCCCTCTTGGGAATTTCAAATCGATAGCCCGCGCCGCGCACTGTCTTCAGATAGCGCGGGTTTTCAGGGTCGACCTCGATTTTCTCACGAATGCGACGCACATAGACATCGACCGATCGCGGCGTGACAAAACGCGCATCGCCCCACACCGAGTCAAGTAAATGATCTCGGCTGAAGACGCGTCCAGGATGGCGGGCCAGGTAATCCAGCAGGCGGAACTCCGTGGCCGTCGTGGTGGTGAGTTCGCCGCGTACCTTCAACTGCATCGCATTTGCATCGATCACGACTTCTTCAAAGCTGATGACTGAGGGCGTCGTCGGGCGCTCAAACCGGCGCAGTACCGCCTTGACGCGGGCCACCAGTTCCCGCGTTGAGCAAACGGCTTGGTGATGTAGTCGTCGGCGCCCAGTTCGAGCCCCAGAACACGATCATTTTCACCCGCGCGCGCCGTGAGAAAGATGATCGGAATCGTCGAAAGTGCCTGATGAGTCCTGAGCCTGCGGCAAACGTCCAGTCCGTCTCCACCCGGAACCATGATGTCCAGAAGAAACAGTGCCGGGGCCTTGCCGCTCGGCGTCGGCAATCAGATTGTTGGGGTATGGAAAATCCGGGGTGCAAAGCCTGCGGCCTCAAGATGATGCTGTACCAGCCGCGCGATGTCGGTTTCGTCTTCCAGTACAAATATGGTTTGGCTCAAACGGAATGCCTTTCACCTGCGGCCATTGGATTGTCGAATGCGGGGCCGCTCGGAATCGTTAACAGAGTAATTCAGCCAGGCAAACAAATTGCAAACGTTTGATGAATTTGAGGCTTCCCTTCAAACCGGCATCCATCGCGCTGCCGCCATTGCCCCGCAATCGGTCAGCCCCGCGGCTCGCTATTTTGCCGTCCTTTCGCTGGCAAAATCCGCAGTGGCCATCGAACACCAACCTCTGCGACACTCGCACCGGTCGAGGAACAGGCCCTGCATCCTCTTCATCCTCACTCGTTGAGTTCCGCTGTCCGAGGAGCGTTTTCGAACGAAATTCTCGCTTTCAAACATTGCCTGGAGGAGTCATGAAGAAATACATTGCAGAATTGGTGGGCACATTTATCCTCGTGCTCTTTGGCTGCGGCACTGCCGTGGTTGCGGGCGACAAGGTCGGCGTCCTCGGCATCGCATTTGCCTTTGGATTTGCTCTGATTGGCGCAGCCTACGGCATCGGACCCATCTCCGGTTGCCATATCAATCCGGCCGTCAGCCTTGGTGTCTGGACTGCCGGCCGCATGAAAACCGGTGAGATGATCGGTTACTGGATCGGCCAGTTTGTTGGCGCAATTCTCGCAGCGGGCGTGCTGTCGCTGATCGTTCGCGGCGTGGGAACCGGTTTCGACATTGCCACCAGCGGTCTCGGTCAGAATGGATGGGGCCCCGGCTACCAGGGCGAATACAACGTCACCTCTGCCTTCGTCTTTGAATTCGTGGCCACACTGATATTTGTCATCGTCATTCTCGGATCGACGCAGAAGGCCGCACCCGCAGGATTCGCCGGACTGGTCATTGGCATAACGCTGGTTGTAATCCACATCTTCGGCATCCGCATCACCGGCGTCAGCGTGAATCCCGCGCGCAGCTTCGGCCCAGCCCTCTTCGTCGGCGGCAAAGCGATGAGCCAGATCTGGCTCTTCCTGCTCGTGCCTAGTATCGCCGGTGTAGTCGCCGGCTTGCTCTTCCGCACCAAGACCCTGGAAGTGGACTAATTCAACCCCCTCCCCCAAAAACTCGGGGAGTTGCCAGGCTTCTTGGCAACTCCCCGCTCCAACACTGCCGTAATCACTCTCACGAAGCGATAGCAACAAACCGCAGCCGCACATAATCAGCAATCCAATTCCCGGCCTCATCACGCAGCGCCGGTGCAAGCAACTCCGATGTTTCCTTCACGACGGCCTCGCGCAGATCTTGCGGCAATCCATCCAGAACTCCCCGTCGGAACGTACGCAGCCAGCCCTCCATTCCACTCTCCGCCAGTTTCGTCGGTCGCGGAATGATCGCAATTTGCTCCACCCTGAATCCATGCCGCTCCAGGCGCTCCGTATAACTCTCTGCAGTCGGATAGTAATTGACGCCATCTTCGCGATCGCCGTATCCATGCCGCTCAACACCGCCATCAGCGCCACGCGAATCGCCGCAATATTCCCGTGCCCGCCCATCTCCGCAACAAACCGCCCGCCCGGCTTCAGCACACGATGAACCTGTGCCAGCATCGACTCATGGTCGCGCACCCAATGCAGCGCTGCATTCGAAAACACAGCATCGAATGTCGCATCGTGAAACGGCAGCAACTCGGCGTTCGCCTGTTCCGCTTCAATGCCCCGCTCGCGTGCCGCTGCCACCATATTTCCCGATGCATCCACTCCAAGAACATGTGCACCAGTCGCGGCCAATCGCTGCGTAAGTTGTCCGTCACCACAACCCAGGTCGAGAACGAATTCGCCCATCTGCGCGTTCAGCCACTCCAGCACCCCGCCGGCAAGTTCGTGCACAAACGCACCATTCCGCCCGTAGGCCTGCGCATCCCAGGTCTGCGTCATCGGCAACCTCCGCCTTCAGTTTCGGCGAATCATTATCTATAACGCAAAGTTATTATGTTTTGATATTGGATAAGGAATACTTATAGCGCGTCGTTATGCAATCGATGCCTAGATCGACTGCACCGGCAGAAGTGTCAGATCGTCAACCAGCCCGACTTCCTTCTGCACAAACGGCTCGCCATATTTCACGCCTGCCAGCAAACCATAATGCCGCGCCTCGGCAAACGTTCGTTCGCGAATCTCTTCTTCGGGAACAAACAGACCGCTACCCGCGTCCTGATTTGCATACTGTGATTTGTATGCCATCAGCGCCGCATGCCGTTGTTCGATAAACGGCGTGATATCGACAATAAAACTGGGCCGCACGTCCGCATACAAACTGGCATATACGATTTTGAAGGGCCGATGCGGAGCAGCTCCGGTATCCACTTTCGCCAGCCCCGACAAAAAGCACGCTTCATATCCAAGCGTCGCCACAATTGCATGATCCGGGTGCCGCGCCTGCCAGTAGGGCAGAATCACCACGCGCGGCCGCACTTCGCGCAAAACACGCACGATTTTCTTGCGGTTTTCCAGTGTGTTCTCAATGGCGCCATCTGGAAGATCCAGCGCCTCGCGATGGCTTACGCCCAACAATCGGGCCGCCTCCGCCGCCTCGCGCGCACGATCTTCTGCTGTTCCGCGCGTCCCTGCTTCCCCTTTTGTCAGGTCCAGAATCGCAGTCCGCAGTCCGCGCGCGGCCATCCGCAGCAGAGTTCCCCCGCAGGTTTGCTCCACGTCGTCGCGGTGTGCGGCAATCGCCAGCACATCAGCGCGTTGACGATCGTCCTCTTCAATGGGAGGCATGGTCAGCTAGTAGACAGTATTGTCGCCATCGGAGTGCGCATCCATAAACGCCACATCCGAAGCGGTCCCGTTCACGGTCACATACTGGTTGTTGATCGACGAACCATCCGTCGTATGGAAGATGTAGACCTGGCCGCCCTGCGCGACATAGACCTTGTGCAGCCCGATCACTCCGGCGATGCCAGTCAGGTCGCCAAGATACGGCTCCAGCATGGTCACGGTGTTGGTGCTGGTGTTGAACATGGTCAGACAGCCATAAGGCAGGCCCTTGGCAAAGCGCTCGCCATTGTTGCACTTCGTCATGCCGATCCACAGCGTATTGTCGTCTGCAAGCAGCATGCGGCTTGGTGCACCAGGCGCACCATCACTGATTGGAACAGCCCCGGACGCCGTCAACGTGCTCGATGCGGTTCCGGCCAGGCTTACAACGGTCAGGTTGCCGGTAAACAACCCATCGGGCTGCAGCTGCTGGCCCGCGACATACATCGTGCTTGTCGACACCAGCGCATTACTTGACCCACCCGGAATGGCCAGTGTGCAGGAACTTACCCTTGGTGTCGCAGAACAGTCTGCATGCATCGCAGTATTGGTGGGAAGGCTGCCCGAATGCTGCCCAGAAAGAAAGATCATCGGCGCAACCGGCAAAGCCGTCACCGAAGAGGTCGATCCGCCGCACTCGCTTCCGCAATTCAGTACATAAGCGGTGCTGCCGTCCGCGGAGAACACGGCCTTTACCGGCCGATCGAAAACCAGGGGTGCGCCATAGCCGTTCCCGGTTGCATCCACGCTATCCGGGCTTTGCATCTGGAACAGGCACCAGCCGGGGGCATTCTGCGGCTCGCAATCCGTAGCAGCCTTTGGCCAGGTGCTTGGCCCGCCAGAGTAGCTGATCGTTTCATTGGCGGTGAGTTTGCGCGCGTAGTAGCCGAAGTTGGAATTCTGCGCGAACGCCACCATCGCGGACCCACCCGGATTGACGCTGACACGGTAGACGCCCGGAAGGCTCAGTGCGTAGCTTCCACCGTTAGTGTTGTCCACCACGGTGAGCACCGTCGCCAATTGGTTCGCGGCAAAAATGTAGTTCAAGTTGCGAGTAATAAAGATGCTCGAAGACAGCCCGTTCAACCCTTTTTGAGCACCGCCATCTTTCTCCGTTTGATAGTTCACCGTGTGTAATGACCCGTCGGCGGAGCCATAAACAGCGCCCAGTTGTTCCTCGGGCATGCTCTGGATAGTGATCGGCAACTGCCCGGAATAGCCGGCGATGCTGAATCCCGGAATCTTCTGGTTATAGCTGAAGCGAATATCGTAGTAGGCATCCACGAACGTGAGTGCGCCTTGCGTAGCAGCGCTCGGGTTCTGGATTGCGATTAGAACGCGGTCTGGCAACCCGCTTGGCGGCAGCACTCTTCCAGCAAAATAGGTGGTGGTACCACATCCCGCCAGCACAATCGCCGCTGCCAGAGCCCCGGCGGCGCTAAACCAAAGACTTCTCTTCTTCAAAATCTCTTCCCTCAAATACCGGCGCGGACAGGCCGCGGATTATGCACGGCAGTTGCCGCAACTAGGACAAAATGAATGGCGATTGCCGCAAACCCCGCCCAGCCGAACTGCCTCATCCTGGACTGGTTCTGCATAGCTTTTGACTCTCGAAGTATAACAAAGCAACCCGCTCATTCGACCAAACGCGCAGGGCTTCAAAGGGGCCTCTGGTGCGAATGTGAAGGTTTGTCCGAAGACCCGCTCATCGCAATGCGATGAACCGGGGCACAGAGGGACAGGCATTGGCGCGCAATGGGTCAGGGTTTGGAGACAGTTTGTGACGCTTTGAACAATATGCAACCATACGGTTGCATATCTCTGAGAGAGAGGAAAAATCGTTTTTAAAGCTAAGTTCGTCAATCGAAGCGACTTAGGCCGAGAAGGGGGTCCCGTAAACCATTCTAATCATTAGACTTAAGGCGCAAAGTCGTCAAAGATAAGAACTTAGCGGCTGATTTCGGGCGTTTGCACCATTTTCGAGGCACAATCTTCCCACATTGCGGTGCAATGCTGTCTCCAGACGGACGGTCTGGAGGCGTTTTTCACGGACCGATTGATGATGATTCCTCGCTTTCAGCTGTTGAGACCAGTATAGGCAATGCCCGGAATTAACCTGCAGACTCCTGAGAGGTTTTGGGGCAATGGAGTGAGGAAGATGCGGCGAATTCTGAGGGAAAACGTCTTGACATCTCGAGTGAACCCCTCGATGAGACAGTCTGCAATTTGACAGGTTGCCGGGGTCACGGTGCCAGCGTTCTCTCCAACTGATGTGCTCGGTATGTAGTGATCCTCTCAGCCGTTTCCTCACTGCAATGGACACACAGGGGAGAGCCGGATCGGGCTGGATTCCCCGAGCGTGAGACCGCCGGGTTGGATCGGTAGGGGACATCGACGATTAATTTGCCCATCGAGCGATGGATAACTTTCGCGCTTTTATTCTCGGTCGCAACGTTCGGTCCGGTGCGTGGCCCGTGGCGGGAAAAAGATGTTTCTGGGGCCGCTTGTGTTCAGTGGCGAACATACTTTTCGAAACGCAAACGCCTATCATCTGGTCTTCGCAGCGTAGATTCACTGAACGACTGCGGTCCCCCTTGACCCTCGTGAATCTGCTGGGTGAAAAGGAGGTTGTGTGCATAGCTTTTCCGATCGAGAAGTCCTTTGTGTTGATTGCGGTTCGCGTTTCATTTTCTCTTCCGGCGAACAGCAGTTCTACCGCGAAAAAGGGTTCCTTAACGAACCGAAACACTGCAAACAATGCAAGGCTAAAAGGGAGGGAAAGAGACTGCGTCGGATTGAAACGCCTGTGACGTGCGCCGAATGTGGGAACGAAACCACCGTTCCCTTCAAGCCAACGCAGAACAAGCCAGTCCTTTGCGCGACCTGTTTTAAGCAGAAGCCAAAACCCACTCACGAAATCGTTGCTGCGTAGTCGGCTCCGTCACGCAATTTCCATTACCACTTCCCCAGTCTGGAAAAAACAGGTGGCTCATAAATTCGCTCACCGCTCAAATTCGGATGGGACTGTAGATACCATCTGCATCCGCTGCTTCCAGACAGTTGCCACCGTCTCAGACGAGGCAGAACTAGCGAGAATTGAGCAGGAGCACATCTGTGATCCCACCATTTCGGCCCGCTTTGAGTATGCGAATCTCTTCTATAAAAAAGTTGAAGAATCAAAGGAAAGTGACTTCCAAACTCATCCTCGGCGCTCGTCCTGAAGTCATACGATAGCATTGACAACAAGATGGCTCAGTTTGCCGATATCTTCTCCAGCCGCCCCGTGCTTGCCGATGGCGCCATGGGCACGGTCCTCTACGCACGCGGTATCTTCATCAACCGCTGCTACGACGAACTAAACCTGTCTGACCCCAACCTCATCCTCTCCATTCACGAGGATTACCTTCAGGCCGGCGCCGAGATTCTTGAAACCAACACCTTCGGCGCCAACCGATTCCGCCTCACGCGCCACGGTCTCGCCTCAAAGGTAGCGGAGATCAACGCAGCGGGCGTCAAACTCGCCCGGCAAGCCGTCGACCACCTCCAGGAAAAGCAGGCAGGCACCGCATATGTCGCCGGCTCCATCGGTCCGCTCGGCGTCCGCCTTGAACCCCTCGGCAAAACCGGGCTCGACGAGGCTCGCGCCGCCTTCGCCGAGCAGATCCGCGCCCTCGCCGATGCTGGGGTTGACATCCTCATCATCGAAACCATGCCGGCGCTGAACGAAGCGCGCGAAGCCCTGCTGGCAGCCGAAGAAACCGCGCCGCAGCTTCCCGTCCTCGTCATGGTCACGGTGGACGATGAAAGCAATTGCCTCGACGGCTCATCGCCGCAGCAGGCCGCCGCACTCCTCACCGAGTGGGGCGCCGATGCCATCGGCGTCAACTGCTCCACCGGCCCCTCGACTGTCCTCACGGCGATCGAAGCCATGCGCAGCGCTACCACCCTTCCGCTCGCCGCAATGCCCAATGCCGGCATGCCGCGCGCCATCGAAGGCCGCAATATCTATCTCTGCTCGCCGGAATACATGGCCAGCTTCGCGCGCAAGGCAATCGCAGCCGGAGCGCAGATCGTTGGCGGATGCTGCGGCACCACGCCCAATCACATCCGCGCCATGCGGTCTGCCATGCGCGCCATCGACGCGCAGGCCCGCGTCAGCGACGGCGGCAAGCACGCCGAGATTTCCACCGAAACGCCGCCCGCGCCTCTCGGCCAGCGCTCGCGCATCGGTTCGCTCGTCGAACAGGGTGGCTTCGTCACCCTCGTCGAAATCGTTCCACCCAAGGGCATCGATTGCAGCAAGGAGATTGAAGGTGCGCGCCTTCTCGCCCAGCTCGGCGTCCACGCAATCAACGTGCCCGACTCGCCTCGCGCCTCAGCACGCATGAGCGCTCAAAGCCTCTGCATCCAGATTCAGCAGCACACCGGCATCGAGACAATCCTGCACTACACGTGTCGCGATCGCAATGTGCTCAGTATCCAGTCCGACCTGCTCGGTGCTTCTTCCATCGGCCTGCGCAATATCCTCTGCCTCACCGGCGATCCGCCCAAGCTCGGCAACTACCCGGATGCAACCGCCGTCTTTGACGTCGACGCCATCGGCCTCGTCAACATCGTCCGCCGCCTCAATCACGGCCTCGACATTGGATCCAACTCCATCGCCGCCTCCACCAACTTCACCATAGGAGTAGCCGCTAACCCCGGCGTGCCCGACATTGAACACGAGCTTCGCCGCTTCGCCTACAAGGTCGAAGCCGGCGCCGAATACTCCATCACGCAGCCCGTCTTCGATCTGCGCCTGCTCGAGGAATTCCTCAATCGCATCGAGTCGTTCCGGATTCCGGTAATCGCCGGAATCTGGCCACTCACCAGCTTGCGCAATGCCGAATTCATGAAGAACGACCTGCGCGTCTCCATGCCCGAAGAAATCATGCTGCGCATGGCCCAGGCCGACACACCCGACGCCGCCCGCAAAGAAGGCATCCTCATCGCGCAGGAGATGCTTGAAGCCGTGCGGCCCATGGTGCAGGGCGTGCAGGTTAGCGCGCCGTTTGGCCGATATACGGCCGCAGCGGAAGTGATTGCCAGCGTTCTCCCCCAGGGCACCTCCATCACGCAGTGATGCACTCACCTGCTCGTAGAAGTTGGGCGGCACATCCTAACCGCACTTTTTGCGGTTAGGGTGGAAACGACATCCCCGCGCCATACAATAAAACCAGGGACCTACCTCACCATGCCATCCTTCGAAGATTCCCTCAAGAAACTCGAAACCATCGTCGACCAGCTCGAAAAAGGCGACTTGACCCTCGAAGACTCGCTCAAGCTCTTCGAACAGGGTGTCGGCCTCTCCGCAGCCTGCAAGAAAGAACTCGACGAGGCCGAGGGCAAGGTGCAAATCCTCATGAAGCAGCGCGACGGCTCGCTAAAAACCGAGCCCTTCCCCACCGACAAACCCGGCAAATAGGTCAGCCCTTCGAATCCTGCCGACGAGATTCGACTGAGCCGCGACCGAAGCCACGTCTCCAACTCCGGAGTGAGGCGATCGAGCGATTGCAATTCAAAACGTGGAATCCCCGCAGCCAGTCCCGCCGATTCCATTTCGAGCATCCCCACGCTCACCACGGCATCTGCATTGCGGAGAAGCTTGACGAAGCTCGGCTTCGACTCCGTTCGCGAACCTCCAACCAGAGCAAGACAAACGTCCGGCTTCACCACATCAATAATTCGGTTTGACTCGAAGAGGATATTGCGATCGTCTTTAAGTGCGGCACGGATCTCGTCGATCGGGATTTCAGGACCGCAACGCGTCACGAGCAGGGCGCGACGTGCGCCGGCCGCCAGGTAGCGTGCAGTGTCGGTTGCCTGACCAGCAGTGGTCTCACTGATGACTGAGCTTTTCGAGATTGAATCCCTGCCATAGTCATGGCCCGTGATCTTTACTGCCGTCCAGTCGAAATCAGACAATGCTGCAATCAAGCCGCAGACGAGTGCCGTCTTGCCGATATCCTTTGCGCTTCCGCCCACAACAACAATCGCCAAAACGAATCCTGCTCCCGAGTCCCTAGTCCTTAGTCCCTAGTCCTTTTCCCCGGTTTCATTGGACGCCTTCTCACGCGCTCTGCCGGGCTTAGCGAGCTTTGCCAGCACAGCCTGCTCGCGCAGCACCTGCCTCAACGGACGCGCGGGCGTGCCGAACATCACGGTTCCCGGCCTCTGCCCTTCGTTCGAAATCGTTTTGCCACTGAACACGCCCGCTTGCCCTCCTAGAATCACGCCCGGACCAACGTGCACATGATCGCCAATGCCGACCTGCCCCGCAAGCACCGCTCCCTTGCCCACTGTGCTCGAACCCGAAATTCCCGTAAGCGCGACGAGGATGACGTGCTCGCCGATATCGCAGTTGTGGCCCACATGCACCAGATTGTCAATTTTCGTTCCACGGCGGATCCGCGTCTCATCCAGCGCTCCGCGATCGATGGTCGAGTTGGCCCCGATCTCCACGTCGTCTTCGATCACCAGCGTTCCCTGCTGCGGAAACTGCGTATATGCCCCGCTCAACGAGTCGCGCACATATCCGAATCCATCTGCGCCCAGCACCGCGCCGGCAAGCACCACCACGCGATCACCGAGTGTTACGCCGGGATAGATCACAACGCGCGGGTGGATGTGGCAGTGCATCCCGATCGTTACGTTTTCGCCGACAACCGCGCCTGCGCCAATGATCGTCCCATCCCCGATACGCGCATGCGTCCCTACAACGGCGCACGGCCCGACGAGAACACCTTGATCGACCTTCGCGTCCGGCGCCACCACGGCCGAGTGCGCAATGCCCGCGACATGGGTGGACTTCTTCACAAGATGCGCGGCTTTGGCAAACCACAGTCGCGGCTGATCCGATTCGACGATGCATTTTGCGTGTGGGTACTCCTTCGCCGCGCCCGGTTTCAGCACCACCACGCCCGCATTGCTGTCGAGCGCCGCCGGCACTGCGGCATCGGAATCAGCAAAGGCCACATCGAAGGCGCCGGCTTTCTCGCATGAGTTCACGCCGTCGACCATCCACTCCGGATCGCCCTGCACCAGGCTTCCGCCAAGTTCGTCCACCAGATCTTGCAAAACCATCGGGTTAGCTCCATTGAAAGGGTAACCCCCGCAGTAGCCCGTGCCATCCCCATTTGGTTATGTAACCGCTCCCGCATGACACGACCGCGAAATGGCGTTCTGCCGCAGGAACTTACAGAGTATGGGTGGGTACACGCCCCCGGGGTTGAGATACGGATCGGGAAAATAGCAGGGAATTCCTGACGCTACAACTAGGGGTGAGGCGAAAAATGTTAGCGTGGGTTCGTGTGTTTCAATTCGCGCCTTGTGTTCCGGCGCCCTTTTCCCGCGTCAGCACGTACGATTTCCGTCGGTCCTTCGACGCGTGGTCGATCTGCTTCCAGAACGCCACGAAGTAGTCGATTGCCGAGATGGTCGACACCAGTACCGTGAAATAGATCGCAGCGATGGCAATCCACTCCACCGGGATCACGAGCAAGCCGAATTTCCACTCGTACCAGCGATGCGCCAGCACGGCAGAAACAACACAGACAATCTGCACCACTGTTTTGAGCTTGCCCAGTTCGCTGGCCTGAATAGTGAATCCCTCGCTCGATGCGATGGAACGCAGCCCCGAGATGAGGAACTCGCGCGCGATGATAACTACCACGATCCAGACCTTGACCACCTGCGGGTTGTACGCCACCAGCGCAATGAGCGCACCCGTCACCATGATCTTGTCTGCGATCGGGTCCAGCAGCATGCCCATCGTTGTGATCTGCGCCCGCTTGCGCGCCAGGTACCCGTCAAGGCCGTCGGTGATCGAAGCCAGGATGAACAGAACTGAAGCCAGAATCTCCTGCTCGCCGTTTGGTCCCTGCAATGGGAAATGCGGCGACAGTATCCACAACAGCAGCGGGATCATCGCAATCCTGCTCAGCGTGATGGAGTTTGGAAGATTCACGTTCTCATCAACCTTGTAAAGTCTCTCTGAATTCGTGCCCGTTCGGAGCTGCTCGTTTCTAAATGCTGAAACCTTTGTACCTTCGCCAGACGCGAAAGAAGGCACCATTACAACTATAGACCGTGGCGCACGAGCCTCTCAAACGGTCGGTGTGAACATTGGAGTGCCGGATATCACACATTTCCGACTGTTTCTCGCGCGTTACGGGACTTGCAGCTTCGTCCTCAGCACATCGAGAAATGGCTGTTGGCTCTTCAGGATGGACGATTTCGCGGCAGGCAGCGAATACCAGGCGCCGCGATCCACCTCCGGAATCTCGATCCTGCGCCCTGAACGCGGCGGCCACTCCACCTCGCAGAAGTTGCTGGTCAGCTTCTGCGGATCGCAATCGCCTTCAAACGCCCACGCTCTTACCAGCTTGCCGCTTGCCTGCTTCACGGTACCCAGATCGATGAACTCGCCGCTCGCCTCGAATCCGGTCTCCTCCTGGAATTCGCGCCGCGCTGCATCCAGCGGAAGCTCTCCATCCACGTATTCCCCCTTGGGAATCATCCACGCTCCTGCATCTTTGTTGGCCCAGAAAGGCCCACCGGGGTGCACCAGGAACACCTCAACGTCAGAGTCTCTCCGTCGAAACATCAACAGTCCAGCGCTGCGCTTTTCCATTGCCATCAGTATAAGTTCACCCATCGTTTACCATGAGGGTCGATGCTCGCGCTCGATGCACAACTCACCGCCAACGAATTGCTGCGCGCCTTCCATCACGACCTGCCATTCCTTTTTCTAGGGGCTGCGTTCAATACCGTCACGATCATTTTGATCGGCCTTTGTGTCATTCGCCGCAAAGCGGATGGACTTTTGTTATCGCTCGCCTGGTTCGCGCAGCTCTATGGGATTCGGCTATGGGTCAATTCGGAACTGCTGCACCTCTCCGTCCCAGACAGCGAGTCCTTCCATCGGCTCAGTGCAGCAGTGGATTACATGGTTCCAGTTCCAGCGTTTCTCTTTTTCCATTTTGCGGGCTTTCTCGGCAAAATCAGCAAAATCGTCACTCCCGTTTTCGTAACCCTCTTTGCGTGTCTTTCCGCGGCATCTTTGATTTTTGGAACACATGCTGCATTCCGCGAGATCAACAACACCGTGATTGCTGTCGCCCTCATCGCAGTCGCGTTGCGGTGGTCCCGTCGCATGGTACAAGACCCCGACTCTCGCGTCATCGGAGTGGGTCTCCTTTGCTTTATCCTGCCTGCCATCTCCGATAACGTTTTCGTTCCATCTCACATTGAACCCTATGGGTTCGCCGTCCTGCTGTCTTGCCTTGGCTATGTGGCAGCGCGCCGCACGCTTCAGCGCGACAAGGAACTCGGCGAGATTCAGCAGGAGCTGGATCTTGCACGCCGTATTCAGCTTTCCATTCTTCCAGCTTCTTTCCCGGCCTCGCAGTCGTTTCATGTCGCGGCAAAGTATGTGCCAATGACCTCGGTCGCTGGCGATTTCTACGATTTTCTGCTCGCTGATGACCAGCACGCTGGACTATTGATCGCCGACGTCTCAGGGCATGGAGTTCCGGCAGCGCTTATTGCCTCCATGGTGAAAATGGCTGCGACTTCGCAGCGCTCGCAGGCCGCTCACCCCGCGGCTCTGCTGGCCGGAATGAACGCTGCTCTCTGCGGAAATACCCAGGGCCAGTACGTCACCGCCGCATATGTTTATCTCGACGCTCAATCGCGGGAACTGCACTATTCTGCCGCCGGCCATCCCGCCATGCTGCTCCTCCGTGATGGCGGCGTGATCGAAATTGCGGAAAACGGAATGCTGCTTGCCGCTATTGAAGATGCGAACTATTCAAGCAAACTGTTAGCGCTGAAAACAGGCGATCGCCTGCTGCTTTACACCGATGGCCTTGTCGAAGCGCGCAATGCCGATGGCAAGCTCTTCGGAGAACGATCTCTCGCCGACGAATTCAAGACCAGTTCCCGGCTTTCACCCTCCGAAACAGTCGATCATCTGATAGCCGCAGTGCAGCGTTGGGCGAAGACGCAGGACGACGATCTGACGGTTCTGGTCTGCGATTTTGTCGGCGACCCGAAACTCGTTGCCGCAGACTGATTCGGAATTCTTCTCCACTGCGCAAACAAAACGGGCCGCCGAAGCGACCCGTTCTTTCACCGGAGTCACAAGGCAAAAGCTACGCATAAATCCCGCGCTGCTTGATGGTATACGCCACGCGGTCGATGGCCAGCATGTACGCCGCAATGCGGTTGTTGACATTGTGGGCCTCGGCATAGCGCACCACGTCATCGAAGCTGTCGCGCAGAATCTGCTCCAGTTGCTCGTTGACGATCGCCTCCTTCCAGAAGTAGCCCTGCCGGTCCTGCACCCACTCAAAGTAGCTGGCTGTTACTCCGCCGGCGTTCGCCAGAATGTCGGGAACGATGAAAATTCTCTTGTCAGCAAGAATCTCATCCGCGACCGCTGTTGTCGGGCCATTGGCGCCTTCCACCATGATGCGCGCCTTGCTCTTCTCCGCGTTGCGGCTGGTGATCACGTTCTCCGTCGCCGCCGGAATCAGCATCTCGCAATCGGAGACGATCAATTCGTCACTGGGCATGGCCTCGGCGCCGCGGAAGCCAAGAGATGTTCCGTTCCGATACTTGTACTCGACCAACTATCAATATCGATGCCGTTCGGATTGTACACGCCGCCATCTTTTTCGGCGATGCCGATCACCTTGTATCCTGCTCCATCATCAGCCGCGCCGCATTCGAGCCGACGTTACCGAAGCCCTGGATGATCACCCGGCAGCCATGGATGGGCAGCTTCAGATAGCGGAGGCTTCCTCGCACACCATCATCACGCCGCGCCCGGTCGCTTCCACGCGTCCGCGTGATCCGCCAATATTGATCGGCTTGCCCGTGACCACGCCGTCACCGTCTGGCGCATATGCATGGAGTAGGTGTCCATGATCCACGCCATGGTTTGCTCGTTGGTATTTACGTCCGGCGCGGGCACGTCCTTTTCAGGCCCGATAAAGTCGATGATCTCCGCCGTGTACCGGCGAGTCATGCGCTCCAGTTCGCCATGGCCATCTTCTTCGGATCGCAGATCACTCCACCCTTGGCGCCGCCAAACGGAATGTTCACGACCGCGCACTTCCAAGTCATCCAACTCGCCAAGGCGCGAACTTCATCCAGCGTGACATCGGGCGCGTAACGAATTCCGCCCTTGCCAGGACCTCGGGCAATGGAGTGCTGAACCCGAAATCCGGTAAAGATCTCGATGCGACCATCGTCCATGGTCACAGGAAAGTGAACGATAATTTCGCGCGCGGGCGTCCGCAGCAGCTTCCAAAGCCCTTCGTCGAGATTGAGCTTACGTGCTGCGAAATCAAACCGCGCGCTTTGCGCTTCCCAGGGGTTAATCTCCTGGTCCAATGTCATTGTTGCTGGTGCCATACCATCTCCAATTCTTTAGCCTGCCGCGGAAAGGCCTGAGGCCCTTTCACGAGCCAACTGATAGACGCAGCAGGATTTTCCCCGTAATGGGGCAATTCTCAAGTTCAAATGCTCCAGGATTCCCCTGAGGCTTTCGTCCGGGCCCTCAAATCCCCAACATTCGCCCAAACGCATGTGAGTCTAGGCCTCCAGCACAGCCCCGTCAAGCTAGTGGGAACCTGTCTGGGAACCCCCAGGTACTGCGTTTGAATCGTGTAGAGGGACCACAAATCGAGCTGCTATTCAGGTCGAACGGCTGGCAATAGGCGAGGAGGTAAAGCTCTTCTTGATTTTCTGGGTACGGAAGATATTGCGATCTCGCATATAGACACTTCGATGTATGCCACTAACGATAAGATAGCTATACCCTACAACGTTGGTAATGAGGATGTTGTTAGACGGGGTCATGTTCCATAACTACTTGGGCTAGACTCATTTTGAGCCCATGGCCTATTCCAATCACAACTATCCGGTAGCGCTTGTGCCGGAAGCAGTTTTCGCCGCAAAGCCGGGAGAACCGATGTCATCTGGTGACAAGATCGTGTTGATCGATGACGATCGCGTCGTCGGCGAGATTGTCTCCGCCCTGGCTAAGGCAATGGAATTGCAATGCGATGTGACTCGAACCCCGGAGGACTTCTTTGATCGGATAGGGCCTGATACCACACTTATCCTGCTCGATCTCGTCATGCCGGAGATGGACGGGATTGAAATCCTCCGTCTGCTCGGCGAACGAAACTGCAAGGCGCGCATCGTCCTGATGAGCGGGATTAACATCCGCGTCATCGAGACTGCCAAGAAACTGGCTCAATCTCTCGGTCTCACCGTCGTCGGTCACCTCCAGAAGCCTTTTCCGATCACTCAGCTGCAAGATGTGCTCAGCGCCAATATCGCCCCCGAGAAACCCGCCGATCACCAGAACGAGGAGAGGATCGCGATTCCAGACGAGGATCTGCTCCGGGCATTCGATCGCGATGAGTTCGTCATCTACTATCAGCCGCAGATCAACATCTCTACCGGAACCGTCACCGGCGTCGAAGCTCTATCGCGATGGCAGCATCCCGAACTCGGGCTGGTATTCCCCGATAATTTCATCTACAGGATTGAAGACCTCGGGCTCATGGATCGGTTCTGCTGGATTACCGCTGAGCGAGCTCTTCACGAAGTCAAGCAGTTCTCTGGCCCCAACGGCCATCTTCCCCGGCTTGCCATTAATGTTTCTGTCAGCTCACTCCGCGACCTGAAGTTCCCCGATATCCTGATGAACCTTGCGCGCAAGTACGACTTCCCTGCCGAACGCATCGTTCTTGAGATTACCGAGTCGGGCCTGATGGAGTTTTCTCTGGCGCTTGACGTTCTCACGCGCCTGCGCATGCGCAACTTCCAACTCTCCATCGACGACTTCGGCACCGGCTACTCGATGATGAAGCAGTTGCAGAACGTTCCGGCGATCGAACTCAAAATCGACAAAACGTTTGTGCAGCACATGCACGATCATCATGCGGACCTGGTAATGGTCGAAAAGATCATCGAAATGGGTCACGAACTCGACATGGAAGTGATTGCCGAGGGAGTTGAGACCGAAGAACAGTACAAGACTCTGCGGGAAAGGGGCTGCGACGGTGTCCAGGGATATCTCTTCAGTCGTGCCCTTCCACCCATCGAAATCACGCGCTGGCTTGAATCGCATCGCGCCCACCAAGTACAGTAATCCCGTCGCCATTCACACGGATCGCAGGGTTTCATAAATAATCCCAACTACACGCTTTTATCCGGTGACGCGCTTTGATCGCGATCGTCGAATGATGCTTTGGGCGACTGGAGAAGCTTATGCGCAAATTTGCAGGCGCGGCGCTCGCTGCCGTGCCGCTGCTTTCGGTGTTGACTGCGGTTGCTCAAATTCCGGCAGTAAAAACGCCGGCCTCCCCAAGCCAGATTGCACAGCCGCCGGCCATCAAGCCGGGCACCAGCGCTCCGACGCCTGCTCACTCACTTGACCAGGCCGACCTCACTGCATTCTTCGACGGCATTCTCCCCCTGCAACTGGAGCGAAGCGACATTGCAGGCACCTCAGTCCTCGTGATGAAGGACGGCAATGTGCTGCTTCAGAAGGGCTACGGATACGCTGACGTCAAATCGAAGAAGCCCGTCGATCCGGCCTCGACCATCTTCCGCCTCGCCTCGATCTCGAAGCTCTTTACCTGGGTATCAGTCATGCAACTGGAAGAGCAGGGCAAGCTCAACCTCGATGCGGACGTCAACCAGTATCTCGACTTCCCGATCCGTCCCGCCTTCAACAAGCCCATCACGCTGCGCAATTTGATGACGCATACCGCAGGATTTGAAGAGACGATCAACGACATCATCATCACCAACCCCAAGCAGGCCGTTTCCCTGCGCGACTATCTCATCGCCAACCAGCCTATGCGGATTTATCCCCCGGGCGAAATTCCCTCATACTCCAATTACGGAGTCGGTCTTGCAAGCTACATCGTCCAGCGCACCAGCGGAGAGCCCTTCGAACAGTACGTGCAGGATCATATCTTCTCGCCGCTCGGCATGACGCACTCGTCGTTTTACCAGCCGCTGCAGAAGTCGCTGGCCAGCTTGCCTTCAGAGGGCTATCGATCCAATACAACCAAGCCTGCCGTCGGCTTTGAAATCTTCAATCCAGTCGGCGCCGGCGGCATCTCCTCCAGCGCCGCCGATATGGGCCGGTTCGGGCAGGCGCTGCTCAATGGCGGCGAACTCGACGGCAAGCGCATCCTAAAGCCTGAGACCCTCGCCTTGATGTGGACGCCGCAGTTCCGCGCCAGCGATCAACTGCCCCCCATCTGCATGGGCTTCTACCAGGACTGGCGCAATCATCTTCGCTGGATTGGCCACGAGGGCGATCTCATCGCCTTCCACAGTCTGTTCTTCGTTGAGCCGACACAGAAGATTGTCCTCTTTGTCTCATTCAATTCCGCCGGCGGAGGCAGCCAACCGCGTCCCGAAATCATTAACTTCTTCTCCGATCGGTATTTCCCCGGCGCACCCGAAGCGCAGTATCTGAAGACGCCGGCGAAGGACCTCAAGAGTATCGAAGGCACCTACCAGTCCACTCGCCGCGACGACACAACCCAGTTGAAACTTTCAACGCTTTTCAGCCAACGCGGAGCTTCAGGTGGATAAGGACGCCGTCCTCACAATCGAGGGTGTGAAAGATCTTCGCGGCCATCCAATCAAATGGAAGGCAATCGGGAAAGACCTCTGGCAAGCAGATGGAGACCAGCAGCGTATCTTCGCAATCCGCGACAGCCACAACAGGGTAGCGCGTCTCGCCGTCGACTTCCCCGGAGTGCAGCTTCAACGGGTGCCCTGGTACGAAAACGAGACATGGGTGATTGTCGCGCTCTGCTCGAGCCTGGGAATCCTGGTGCTCGTCGTGCTTGCGAGTCTCATCCGCACCTGGAGACGGCTCTTTCAACGCCGTCGAACGCGTCCCGAACCACAACCCGGAACGATCTGGCTCACGGCGACTCCGCGACTCGCGGCTTTCATCTGGGTCCTGTTTCTCGGCACGCTGCTTGGCTATTTCATGATCAAGGGCGATGACATCATGCCTCCCACTCCGGAATGGTTCAAGTGGTTCGTCCTGATCAATTTCGTAACTATGCTGGCCATCGTTATCAGCACGCTGGCTGTCATTGCCGGAATTGACGCATGGAGCAGGAACATTCGCGTGATTACGAAGTTGAAATTCACATTTGTCGCGCTCGCGGTCGCCTTTCTGAGTTGGTTTGCCATTCACTGGCACATCATCGGACCGACGAATCGCATTTAGGCGGCTCAGCGCCTTCATCCGCCAATGTCGAGAGGGCTTCTGTGCAATTACACTGGTTGCTGTGAAGCCTTCATCGAGTCTCATTCAGCCCAGCCAGCAAAGAATTTTCGGCGCTCGCCAAAAAGCACACGCTTGTCCCCGTTTGCCGCATACTCACAGCCGACCTCGAAACGCCGGTATCGGCATTTCTGCGCGCAGCGTGGCAGGAACGCGAATGCTTTCTGCTGGAATCGGTCGAAGGCGGCGAACAGGTGGGACGCTACACCTTCATCGGGCTTAATCCGTACAAGCGCATCGTCGCCCGCGGCCAGCAGATCGACATCACCGAAGCCGGACGCACCACGCGTATTGAAGGCGACATCTTCCATGTGCTGCGTGAAGCTCTCAGCGGACACAAGCCAGCTCGTATCGCGGGATTGCCTCCCTTCACTGCCGGTGCTGTAGGCTTCTTCGCTTACGATGCAGTTCGTCAGATTGAACGCCTGCCGAATCGCGCGAAGGATGAACTTGGTGTTCCAGACGCCTGCCTGCTCTTCTTCGACGAGGTGCTGGCCTTCGATCATGTTCGCAAGCAGATCTGGATGGTTGCCACCGCCGACGTCACGCTGGCCAAACCCGATGAAGCCTACGCCAAGGCCGTGAAGAGACTATCAGCGCTTGAGAGACGCCTGGCGAAGCCGCTGCCGAAGCTGCCGCGCTCGCAGCCGCCAAGCCGGTCGAAGTAAAACGCCGCACCAGCAAGAAAAGCTTTCTTGCCGCCGTCGAGCGAACCAAGGAATACATCGCTGCGGGCGACATCTTTCAGGCGGTGCTGTCGCAGCGGCTCGATGTCTCCACAGGCATGGACACTTTCCAGGTCTATCGCTCGCTGCGCACCGTGAACCCGAGCCCATACATGTACTTCCTCCGCTTCACGCCGGATGGCCCATTGGGCTCCTCGAAAAAGACAAAGCGATCAAACAGCATCGAGCTTGCCGGATCATCGCCGGAGCTGCTCGTTCGCGTGCACGATCGCAAGGTTGAATATCGCCCAATCGCCGGCACTCGCCCGCGCGGCGCGAACGAAGCCGAAGACCTACGCCTCGAAGAAGAGATGATGCACGACGACAAGGAACGCGCGGAGCACGTGATGCTCGTCGACCTGGGCCGCAATGATGTTGGCCGCGTCAGCGATTTCGGAAGCGTCAAGGTCGATCGCCTCATGTTTGTTGAGCGCTACAGCCACGTGATGCACATCGTCAGCACCATTGAAGGCAAGTTGAAGCCGGAACTGACCGCCGTCGATGCCCTGCGCGCCTGCTTCCCTGCCGGGACGCTCTCGGGTGCGCCCAAAGTGCGTGCGATGGAAATCATTGAGGAACTCGAACCCTCCCGGCGCGGCACCTATGGCGGAGCCGTGCTCTACGCCGACTTTTCAGGCAACCTCGACTCCTGCATTGCGATTCGTTCCCTGCTGACCACTGGCGGCAAAGGATACGTGCAGGCAGGCGCCGGCATCGTCGCAGATTCTGTTCCCGAGCTCGAGCACGCGGAGTCTCTCAACAAGGCGCAGGCCGTAATTCGAGCCATTGAACGCGCCCGCGAATTGTAATCGCGCCGTATTCAGCCCCGAAGAGCCGCCGGAAAAAGTGGCCCATGCGCGTCATGAAGCCGGGCTTCTTTTCGCCTTTGACCTTCGGTGGCTTTTGCGCCGCAACCTGCACGTGGGGTGTCGGCGTTCCCTTCGTCGAGGTGATAGTGACGGTCTCCGGCGGCGGTTCCCCGCTCTTGTGCACAAACGTGTCTGTTGCTTCAATGGGCGCACCCGGCGGAACCGTCCCTGTCGGGCCCGGAGCCGCCAACGGTGCCAGGCCAGCGCTCTGCGCCTCGGGAAACTCATTGCTATTGGGGTGGACGGGCGCTGGGCAACCGCACGATTCCTTCTCCTGGTCCACCACGGCATACACGCTGCCGTGCTGGAACATCACGCGTTGTCCCGGCTGCACGCGATAGATTCCGCCATCGAAGACGCTCGTCACCAGCACGTAAGGCGCATTTACACCGGCATTGTCTACGCAAGTATCGCCATGCTGGCCAAGCCGCACCTTCACGTCCGCAGCACCCGGTGCACCAATCAGGATGCGGAAATCGGGCGTCAGCAACACGTCGGAGTTGCGACCCGTAGCAAAGCTCGCTTCAATCGCTCCGTGATCGATCACCATCATCAGTCCGGGTACTTCTCCCTGGGGCACGCTGGCATCCGAAGCCAGCTTCACAGTGGTCGAAGCACACACTCGCAAAATACCGCGCCGCGGCAACGTCACTTCCGTCGTGTTGGTGCTCGAAGTGATGGCTCCATTGGTAGCGATCATCGCCCTTCCATTCGCCACCTGCAGCGCACCTGTCACCATGGCAGCGCTTCCCGGATCCTTGCTGTCGAGCGGGACGATCGCGATGGGTCCCGATTGCGTAGGCCCGTATGTCGCTTCACTCTGCGGAGGCACATTGGGCGGAGGCTGCTGTGGCGGAACAGGTTGTGTCTGCGCTGGAGTTGAAGGCGATACCTGGGTTGCCGGGCTCGGAACAGCCGGCGACACTTGCGGCGCTTGTCCCCACGCACAAGTTCCAGCGCAGGCAGCGGCCATCGCAGAATCCAATGCAGCAAGTGTTCCGAGGGCCTTTGCCGATCTTGCATTGCGCCTACATTTCCAGGAAGTTGCGGATCATCTGGTGACCGCCTTCGGTCAATACGGATTCGGGATGGAACTGCACGCCCTCAACCGGCAGGGTGCGGTGGCGCAGCCCCATGATGACAGACCCGCCCTGTTTGCCGGCACCATTTGCTTCAGGCGTGCGGGCCGTAACTTCCAGGTCCTTTGGCAGCGAGTCCTCGTCAACAATCAGCGAGTGGTAGCGAGTGCACGTTAGAGGTGTCGGCAGCCCCGAAAAAACGCCCTTGCCATCGTGGTCCACTTTGCTGGTCTTGCCATGCATGAGGCTGTGCGCGCGCACTACCAGCCCGCCAAACGCCTCCCCAATGGCCTGATGCCCAAGGCAGACACCTAGAATGGGCGCCTTGCCCGCCATATGCCGAATCAGCGGAACCAGAATGCCCGCTTCGCCTGGCGTGCACGGTCCCGGCGAGAGCAGGATGCGCTCGGGCCTCAGTGCTTCCACTTCTTCCACAGTCAACTCGTCGTTGCGGCGGACCACGACGTCGGCCCCAAGCTCGCCCAGATACTGAACAAGGTTGTAGGTGAAGGAATCGTAGTTATCGAGAACGAAGACCATGGGTGAAACCAGTGTAGCGCGGGCGGCAATGTGCGGTCGGGCTTGTTCGATCGTGCATGGGCCGCGCGATGCGACGATGACATCGGAAAAGGGCGCCTGGAATCGAAGTCGCTTGACAGATTCCTGCGGCGGATTGAATATATGTCGTATACGACGTATCGTATGCGACGGAGGTTGATGTGGCACATCTTACAATCCCCGCGATGATCGGTTACACCTGGGGTTTGCTCGGCCTGGTGTGGCTGGCGGGCCTGGCCTTCACCAAGCGCACCGTTCACTCAGAGCCGATGGGGTCGCGGCTTTTCCAGATTGCGATCATCCTTTTCGGGTTCACCCTGCTGGGAAACACACGTTTCAGAGCAGGCTGGTTAGGCGAAAACTTTCTTTTCCCCCACGCACGGCCTTCAGATCGCCGGTCTCGCTCTCACTATCGGCGGCTGCCTTTTCGCCATATGGGCGCGCGTCACTCTCGGTAACAACTGGAGTGGCCGCGCGACCGTCAAGGCCGGCCATGAACTTATCGTCACCGGGCCGTATTCCCTTGCCCGCCACCCGATCTACACTGGCCTGCTATTGGCCTCAATCGGGACTGCGCTGGCGGCGGCCGAGTGGCGCTGCATCCTGGGGCTTGCGCTGATTGTGTCGGGCTTCGCCGCTAAAATCGGCCAGGAAGAGAAGCTGATGATGCAGACGTTTCCCGAGACCTATCCGCGCTATCGGCAGCGGGTAAAGGCGCTCATTCCGGGCTTGCTGTGAGACGTTTTGGTGAGGCTGTTCATGGTTGAGCACGAAAGCTCGAGCGCCGGGGCGGAACTTGGCGCGCAGGTCGAGAAGATGGAACAAGACCTTGGTGCGATTCGCCAGGCCCTTCGCCGTCCTCTCGATGCCGCGGTGGCCAAAGGCGAGCTTACAGCGCCGCAGACGGTTGTGATGCGTGAAGTGATACGGAGTGAGGGCATCAATCTCCGCGATCTCAGCCGCGCCGTGAGCCTGGCGCACTCCACCGTGAGCGGCATCGTTGATCGGCTTGAAACGCGCGGCTTGATTGAGCGCCGTCCCGATCCAAATGACGGACGCGTGAGCTGCATCTATTCCACTGCACCGGTTCGCAAGTTTGTGCGGGAGCGTATTCCAAAGCTGAACCGGGGTCCGCTGCTGGCAGCTCTCACGCACGCAAGCGAGAAGGAGCGAAACTCCATTGGTGCAGCATTGTGCCGGTTGAGAGAGTTGCTGGAAGAGCAATGATCTGGAAGTGTCACCGCATTCACGCGGGCGAAGGTTGCATAACCTGCGACAGTTTTGAAAGACTGGCCACAGGCTATGGTTCTCCACTTCTTGATTCAAGGTCGCGTGCAGGGCGTGGGCTTCCGCTGGTTCGTTCATCGTGAGGCCAGCGAGCTGGATCTGCACGGCTGGGTGCGCAACACCGAGGATGGCGACGTTGAAGTAGTGGCCGCGGGGAGCACCGAAGACCTCGCCGAGCTGCGCAAAAGTCTCCGCCAGGGCCCGCGCGGCAGCCGTGTCGATCGCCTGATCGAGCACTATCTGGATGAAAGCGAAGCCAAGGGCCTTGACGCCTTCCGCATCGAAGGCGCGTGGTAGAAAACGCCTTTCTGCACCAAGTCCCGTCCTTTTTGGGAGACGTGCCGGAGAATCGACAGATATCAAACAATTTATAGAATTGTTTGCGTCTCCTTTTCCGCGCAGTCTGGCGGTTTCGCATCTAAACGCTCGTGGCTTCTCAGGTACTAAGCACAAAGCAAGGTCTAAACGTTGTCGAGTTGTTGCGCCCACATCGGCGAGAGCTGTGGCTTGGTTTGCTCGCAATTGCCGGCGAAAGCATCGCTGGACTCCTCGAACCGTGGCCGCTCAAGATCGTTCTTGATGACCTGCTTCAAGGCAAGAATCAACACGGTTGGCTGCACCATTTCATCACCCGTGTCGCTGGATCGACTCCGATCAATATCCTCGTCTTCGCCTGCATCGCCGTACTCGCGATCGCCGTGACAGATGCGCTGTGCACCTATGCAGAAAAATACCTCACCACCAACGTAGGTCAATGGGTCGGCCACGATTTGCGCCGCACGCTCTATACGCATGTCCAACGCCTCTCGCTGGCTTTTCACGATCAGCAACCGACAGGCGACCTCATCAGTCGTGTAACCGTCGACATCGACGCCATCCAGAGCTTCATCGTCTCCGGACTGCTAAGCATCCTGGTCGATACCCTAACGCTGGTCGGCATGATCGTAGTAATGTTCTGCGTCAATTGGCAGTTCACCTTGATCGCACTGTCCGTCGTGCCGCCGCTCTTCATCATCGTGAACTTCTACACCCGCAAGGTGAAGAAGGCCTCGCGCGAAGTGCGCAAAAAAGAAGGCCGGATGATCTCGGTCGTCTCCGAAGTCGTCTCTTCCATTCGCGTCGTGAAAGCCTTCTCGCGCGAAGACTATGAAGTGCGCCGCTTTGAGGGCGAGAGCCTCGAGGCCGTTGAAGCAGCGCTTGCCGCCCGTTCGCTCAAAGCGCGCCTTGTCCCGATCGTGAATATCGTCACCGCGATCGGCACCTGCGCTGTGCTCTGGTTCGGAGCGCAGTTGGCCATGTCCGGCCGTCTCGCTCCCGGCTCCCTGGTCGTCTTTGTTTTCTATCTCGGCAAGATGTACAAGCCGATGCAGGACATCTCAAAGACCATCGATTCTTATTCGAAAGCCGCCACCGGATTCGATCGCATCCAGGAAATTCTCCGCAGCGACGACGAAGTGCACGATCAGCCACGTGCGCGCAAAGCGCCACGCTTCAAAGGCCAGATCGATTTTGAGCACGTCGATTTTGCCTACAAAGAGAACGAGCCGGTCCTTCGCGACGTCAACATCCACGTCGAACCCGGCACCATGATGGCCCTCGTCGGCCCCACTGGCGCGGGAAAAACAACCGTAATCAACCTCATTGCCCGCTTCTACGACCCCAGTTCCGGCATCGTCAAGATCGACGGCACCGACATCCGTCAATTCACGCAAAAGTCTCTGCGCAGTCAGATCAGCTTTGTACTGCAGGATACCGTTCTCTTCAGCGGAACCATCTGGGACAACATCGCCTACGGCTGCCCCGATGCGAGCCAGGCACAAATCTACAAGGCGGCACAGGCAGCAAACGCAATGGAGTTCATCGACAAACTCCCTGAAAAATTCAACACCGCCGTCGGCGAACGCGGCGTCACACTCTCTGGTGGACAGCGCCAGCGCATCGCAATCGCACGCGCCATCATCCGGCAATCACCGATTCTTATCCTTGATGAGCCGACTTCGGGCTTGGACTCCGAGTCTGAGCAACTGGTCGTCGAGGCCCTTGACCGTCTGATGGAGGGAAAGACCTCCGTCGTCATTGCACATCGCCTCACCACCATCCGGCGCGCCAGCAAGATCTATGTAATCGAAGATGGCGGCGTCGCCGAATCAGGCACGCATGAAGAACTCCTCCAGCGGGAAGACGGAGTCTATCGAAAGCTGCACGATATCCAGGCGAATCTCGAAGAAGCTCCGGCCACAGCCACCGCCTGACACATACGGCAACGCATCATAGCGCTGCAAGTTCGTTGATTCGTCCCTCGACAACCCGGACAAACTGTTCAATCTGATCCTCCGGAAAATGTCCTGCGCGAAACGCATCCACCAGTTGCTCGTGGCTCAACTGCTTCAGTTGCGAACCCATCCAGCGCGCATCCGCGAGAGGAATATTTTTTCCAATCCATTCCATCGCTCGACGTTCCTCAAACGAGATTGCGGCGGTGCCAGCCGATTCGATCAGCACCGCCGTCGGCGCCTTGGGCGTGGCGAAATCCACTTCCGTATCGGTTTTGCGTGTAATGAACTTCGAACTCTCGAAGCTCTCCGCGTTGCCCTTCGACCGTGCCTTTGTCCAGCTCAGTCCATTGGTGCCGAAGGTCGCGCCAACATCGCTTGTCAGAAAAATCGCACGATTTGAATTCTGTTCGGAGTACACGGCATTGTTCACGTCTTTCAGGTCCCAGTTATTCATCACCGCCATCAGCACACGCAAGCCGTTGAACTCCCTTTTTTCGGTAAACGGATTCTCCTTCCATTTCCAGATTCCAACTTTCTTTTGTCCCTCCGGTTTTCGCTCAAAACGCGCATCGGTGACGTGCTCATCTTTGGCTGTCTTCGCTCCACGCCTGATTTCAAGGCCATCCACGTCAGCCGAGGCCACAAGATAGTCGTCATCGACGAAGTAGCCCATCGCCCATAGCAGTCGAGACGCCACAACTTCCGGCCTGGCCTCGTCGCCAAGTTTCACCTTCCACTCAACTCCCTGCCCATCGCGCACTTCAAACTTCGGGTTTGAGCCAGTCTTGTCTTCCGATTCAAATTTGTATGGCGCCGCCGGCTGTCCATCTTTCCTGCCTTGACCGTAGTAAAGATCGAGCTTCGCAATCTGCCCTGGATCATGCCACAACACTGGATTCGAAAGGCCGGCGGAATCCACCGGCTTATCGTTATCGTGCTTCTGTTGATCCGCTGTTGTTGCTGGGTGCTCGGCAGCCTGCTCTGTTGCCGGAAGGGAGGGGATCAGGAGTCCGCTAAACAGCAGTACCCCGGTACAGACACCGTGGTTGCACTTCATTCTTACGCTCCTTGCTGCAACTACGTTGCATTAGAAGCGGGCAACACACTTGATGGATGCCCGTTCTTCTGAACATCCTCTAGCTTGCAAATTGCATCTTTTCTATGAGGTATCCGTTGCAGTATTCCGCAGCATTCTCAAGGAGAGACCGAGTGAAGCTGCTCATCCAGCCAGACAATGGCATCAAGCCCATTCTCGAAGCACTTCGAAAAGCCAGAAAAAGTATCCGTATTCTGATCTTCCGCTTCGATCGCGTTGAAATCGAAAAGGCGCTCCTCGACGCCGTGGGTCGCGGCGTGACCGTACAGGCCCTGATCGCCCACACTAACCAGGGCGAAGAAAAGAATTTGCGCCGTCTCGAAATGCGACTGCTTGCAGAGGGCGTTACTGTTACTCGCACTGCGGGCGACCTGGTGCGCTACCACGGCAAGATGATCATCATCGACGACAAAACGCTCTACCTGCTCGGCTTCAATTTCACCCACATGGACATTGACCTCAGCCGTTCCTTCGGTGCCGTCGTCACCAAGGCCGGCATCGTGAAAGAGGCAATCCGCCTGTTCGAGTGCGACTCCAAACGCCGCCCTTATACCAAGGCGAAAGATGATCTGATCGTCAGCCCCGTCAATGCGCGAAAACGTCTCACCGACTTCATCGCCGGCACAAAAAAGAAGCTTCTCATTTACGAGATGAAGATCAGCGATCGCGATTTCCTGAAACTGCTGAACAAGAAAATCTCCGCCGGCGTTGAGGTGCGCGTGCTCTCGCGCGCCTCCGCCAAAAATAGCACAATTCCCCTCCGCCGCATTCCCTCACGCATGCATCTGCGCGCTATGATGCGCGACGGCAACTTGGCTTTCCTCGGTAGCCAAAGCCTCCGCAAACTCGAACTCGAAGCCAGGCGCGAGATCGGAGTCATCTTTCGCGACAAGAAAATCGTGAAGCAGATGGAAGCGGTTTTCGAGAAGGACTGGAAGCAATCAGAGCCCGTCGTCGAAGATACAAAGCTCGACTCCGCACTTGGAATTCCCGCAAAGAAAGTTGCGAAAGAGGTCGCTAAGCAAATCGCCATCAAGCCCATGATTGAGCAGGTCCTCGAAAAGGTGATCGATACCAAAGACTCTGCGCCTTTCGAACCCGATGAAGTTTCGCAAACTGTACGCGATGCGTTTCATGACGAGGTGCAGGAGGCCGTAAAAGACGCTTTAAAGGAAGCTGTTGTTGCAGCGGCCCAGGAAGAAAAGACCGAACCAGCCGAAAAGGGCAAGCAGGGCTAGGCACCTCAGGAGGAGCACTATGTTTCAATTCGGACCCGTCGCCTTCCGCATCGCCGCAACCGCGATTGTTCTTTTTCCGGTGCCCGTCTCATTCGCTACAGCCAGCGTGCAAACGTCTGCTTCCCCGGCAGATCAGAAGCTCCTCTCTGATTTCACGAAAAAGGCGAAAGACTACATCGACAAAGAACATGCCCTTACAGCCGACAAGATGAAGCCGACCGCAGACGTCGCCAAGCTGGAGCAGGAGCGCAAGCAACTGCGCGACGCGGTTCAGCTCTCACGCCCAAGTGCAAAACAGGGAGACTTCTTCACACCGGATACCGCAACCATCTTTCGCAAAGTCCTCGCCAATCTCCTCAATGGTCCAGAGGGCGCAAAGATCAAAACCAGCCTCAGGCATGCAGAGCCCGGCGCCTCCGCACAATTCAAAGTCAATGCTGAATTCCCCAATCAAAACGGACAGCCCATTCAATCAATTCCGCCCACCGTGCTCGAGGTCCTACCCGCCTTGCCCAAGGGACTGGAATATTGCATTGCCGGCAATGCGCTCGCGTTGCGAGACTCAAACGCTAACCTGGTGGTTGATTATCTTCCCAACGCTCTCCCGTGAAGAGAAAAGGTCACACCTCGATGCGTTTCACTCAGATCCTTCTCCTGCCGCTTCTCCTGGTTCTCTATCCCGGCCTCCCCGGCGATGAAACACCGCCACAGTCACCGTCTCTTTCCGCGGGTGACCTAGACATCCGGTTGCCATTAAAGGAAGGCTCGGTTCGCTGGGCTGTTATTGGAGATAATGGCACCGGCGACCGCCCTCAGTTCGATATCGCCGAACAGATGCAGCGCTACTGGTCCAAGGTCAGATTTGATTTCGTCACCATGAACGGCGACAACATCTATGGCGGCCACACGCCACATGACTTCAAGCAGAAATTCGAAGATCCCTACAAGCCGCTACTCGATGAGAATGTAAAATTCTATGCTTCGCTCGGCAATCACGATGACGCGCAGATCGAAATCAATTACAAGCCCTACAACATGGGCGGGAATCGTTACTACACCTTTCAAAAGAAGAACGTGGACTTCTTCGTGCTCGACAGCAATTACATGACGCCGCAACAGCTCTCCTGGCTCGAAGACAAGCTCAAGGGATCAAGCGCCAAATGGAAGATCGCCTTCTTCCATCATCCCCTGTACACATGCGCGAAATACCACGGGCCCGACGTCGATCTGCGCAACCAGTTGATGCCCCTTTTCACAACCTACGGAGTTAACGCAGTATGGAGCGGCCACGAGCACGTCTACGAGCACATCAAACCGCAGCAAGGTATTTACTTCTTCCTCGAAGGCGACTCCGGTCAGTTGCGATATCACAACATACGCAATTCCTGCGATCTTGATGTCGTTGACCTCGACACCGATCGCACATTCATGCTCGTAGAGATCGACGGCGACACCCTGTACTTCCAGACCATCGCGCGCTCCGGCGCCGTCGTCGACTCTGGCTCTCTCCCTCTCCAAAAAGCAGCGAAGTAAACTGCGCTCCTGAAAAATCCACTAAATCCCTCTTGACATCACAATGGTTCGTGCTAACTTACCGTTAGTGGACGCTTACCTTCAAGCCGGACTTGATGCCCTGGCCGACGCAACCCGGATGGCCATCTTCCAAAAGCTTTCCGGCGGGCCCATCGCCGTCAACGAGCTCGCGCGCTTGCTCCCCGTTACGCGTCCCGCTGTTTCACAGCACCTCAAAGTGCTGAAGGATGCAGGCCTCGTGACCGACACCAAATCAGGAACGCGCAGGCTCTATCAACTCGATCCCGAGGGCGTAGCCCGCTTGCGCGCACACTTCGATCAGATGTGGACACGGGCGCTCGGCGCCTTTCAGGAAGCTGCAGAAAAACCCACCAGAGGAGGTCGTAATGGCAAACCAGGCAGAAGAACTCGATCTAAGAGTGTTTAAGAGCATTCGCGTTAAGGCGCCCATCGAGCGCGCCTTCTCCGTCTTCGTCGAACAGATGGAGACATGGTGGCCCGCAACCCATCACATCGCCAAAACTCCCTTCGAATCGATCTTCATGGAACCGCGCGTCGGCGGCCGATGGTACGAGCGCAACGTCGAAGGCGTTCAGTGCGACTGGGGCACGGTCCTCAAATGGGATCCGCCTAACGCCGTATGCCTCTCGTGGCACCTCGGTCCCGGCCACGACTCGCCCGATTGGGTCTTCGACAGCGATATGTCGAAGGCCAGCGAAGTCGAAATCCGCTTTCACTCCGAAGGCCCTGACAGCACCCTCATCGAACTCGAGCACCGTAAGATCGAGCGTCACGGCGAAGGTGCCGAACAACTCCGTACTATCTTCGACGGCCCCGGCGCCTGGTCCGCAATTCTGGACAGCTTCGCCAGGAATATCGAAACTCTCTAACGCCGGCCTGGGTGGATACGCCGCAAAGGCGAATCCACCCTGCCTCCTTTCATTGAATTTGGAGACACGATGAAACCAGTCCTCTACCTGCGCATCGCATCCATCCTCACACTGATCCATTCCATTCTGCACACCATTGGCGGAGTCTTCAGCAAACCCTCATCCGGGACGGCAACCATGGTGGCTGCAACCATGCGGCTTACCTTCCCAGCCTTCGGCGTGGTGCGCAGCTACGCCGACTTCTATCGCGGCATGGGTCTCGCCGTCACCATCTTCCTCACCATGGATGCGGCAATCCTGTGGCTGCTTGCGTCGTTATCTAAATCCGATTCAGCGCGTCTGCGTCCGATTCTCGCGATCTTTCTCATCGGTTATCTCGCGATGGCCGTGAACTCCTACGCGTTCTTCTTTTCCGGTCCGATCATCGCCGAACTCCTCATCGTGGCATGTATCGCAGCCGCAATCGTCACCGCCAGGACCCGCAGTCGAGCGCGAAGATCCCACATCAAGATCCGAATTGAAAACAGCGGAACTCTGATCATTACCATCAACCGCAAGGCCCTGCCATCGACCTCCGCCGTTCATGTACACTGGCCTTCCGCTGCGCTATGTTCCGCGTGCAATAGGCCACCGAATTCCCCGGAGGTGATCCCCATGAACCGACCCGAAGTTCTCCCCACCAACCCATTCACCACCCGCAGGACCTTCGTCGGCGCCGGCGCTGCAGCGCTTGCTGTCGGATTCTGCCAAGCCCTGCCCAGCGCAGCATTCGCCGACACTACCAGCCCCAACATGCTCGGCCCATTGCCCGGTTACTCGCCGCAAATTGGCACTTTTGTTTCACAGCTAACCTGGATGCGCGAAGCCAACGGCGTCCTCACCGCCACCAAAGGCCTGACGCAGGCCGATCTTGACTACCTCTTCGACAAGAACGCCAACAGCATCGGCGCACTCATGCTCCACCTCGCTGCCACTGAAACCTACTACCAGATGAATACGTTCGACGGCATGAAATGGGATTCGTGGCCTGGCGACATCAAGAAGAAGTGGGATCCAGCGATGGACCTCGGCGACGCCGGCCGTGCCACCATCAAGGGACACGACCGCGACTACTACGTCAACATCCTCCACGAAGTTCGCGAGAAGACCCTTGCCGGATTCCGCACCAAGGATGACGCGTGGTTTTTAGCCGCCGACAAGGGCTGGCCCTGGGGACCTACTAATAACCTCTGCAAGTGGTTTCACGTTTGCGAGCACGAGGCCCACCATACCGGCCAGATCGCCTTCCTCCGCAAACGCCTCCCCGGCGCGAAACCCGACACAGGCTCCGGCGGTAGCTCCTAATCCCTGTTCCCTGGTCCCTGTTTTTCGTCTACCAACTGTGCAGCCATTCTTCATCGCGCCCAATCCGCACCGGCGTGTTGAAGAGTTCGCTCAGCTTCGGCGCGGTCAGCAACTCCGCGCGCGGCCCATCGCCCACAATGCGTCCGTCGCGCATCAGAATCACGCGCTCGATCTCCGGCAGAATGTCGCCAAGATGATGCGTCACCAGCACCAGCCCGGTCCCCTCCTGTGCAAGTCGCCGCAGCGTATCCCGCAATTCGCGCTGCGCCGCGAGATCCAGCGCATTCGAAGGCTCATCGAGCAATAGCTGCCGCGGCCGGTGCACGAGCGCTCGCGCAATCAGAATCCGCCGTTTCTCGCCGGCAGACATCTCGCCCACCAACTGATTCGCCAGATGCCCAGCCTCGATCCGTTCAAGAGCCTCAATCGCGCTCTCGCGCATCTCCTCGGTCACATGCAGATTCGGCCACAGTGTCGACGCCGAGAAAAATCCCGCAATCACCGCGTCCAGTCCCGTCGTCACCGCCGTGCGCTCGCCCGGCAATTCCGTGCCCATCAGCCCGGCAGCCACGATGCCGAAGTGCTTGCGAAGCTGCGTCAAATCCCAACGTTCGCGTCCGAAGATGCGCACCTGCATTCCCGGCTGCACGATCGGATAAATCTGGCACGTGATGGTAAAAATCAGTGTCGATTTGCCGCAACCGTTCGGCCCCAGAATCGCAACATGCTCCCCAGCGCGAATCGACAAATTGATATCGTGCAGCACAACACGATCGCCGCGCGCCACGTTCACATGGGCCAATTCCAGAAATTGTCCGTCATTAGCAGCCGCATCTTCGTTCCGGCTCTCGGCCATTCATCCTCCCAGGCGCCCTCGTTTGTTAGATTAAATGGATTGACTCCTTTGTCTGGGTGAAGGCCCGGGCACCCACGTTCCCACTAAATATCAAATCGATGAGCGATCTTTCCCAATTTGTCATCCCTCGCGGTTTTCGCTTCGGAGCCACCAAGGCCGGGCTCAAGCAGAGTGGCCGTACCGACTTTGCGCTAATCGTTGCCGACGCCCCCGCATCTGCTGCGGCCGCGTTCACCGGAAACCGCGTCAAAGCCGCGCCACTTCTTGTTGACGCGGAACACCTCCGCGCCACCGGCGGCAAGGTCCGCGTCGTCGCAATCAATGCGGGCAACGCCAACTGCGCCGTGGGCCAGGCCGGTATCGATGCAGCCCGTGCCACCTGCAAAGCCGCCGCCGAAACATTCGGCTGCAAGCCAGAAGAAGTTTTCCCATCATCCACCGGCGTCATCGGCGTTCCTCTCCCTGCAGAAAAACTCATTGTCGCATTGCCTGACCTTGCCAAATCCATCGGCTCGCAGTCCGATCACTTCCAGCAAGTTGCAGAAGCCATCATCACCACCGACACCGTAGAGAAAACCGCCTTTGCGCGCGTTGAAGTTTTGACTCCCGAGATCGACGGCCCTGGAGAAATCCGCCAGGAAGTCCGCATCGCCGCTGTCTGCAAGGGTTCCGGTATGATTCATCCGCAACTCGTGCCTCACGCCACCATGCTCGTATACATCCTCACCGACGCCGCCATCGAGCCCGCGGCATTGGATACATACCTGCGTGAAGCCATCGAAGTCAGCTTCAACCGCATCTCCGTCGATGGCGACACCTCAACCAACGACACAGTGCTCTTGCTCGCGTCCGGTGCCAGCGGCGCCGCTATCGGCCCCGGCAATTCTGAATTCGCCTCCGCTCTCGCCCAGGTCTGCACCTCTCTCGCACGCCAGATCGTGGCCGACGGCGAAGGCGTCTCTCACGTCGTCGAACTTCGCATAAACGGTGCCGCCTCCGATGCCGATGCCCTCCGCGTCGCCAAAGCCATCGCGCATTCCCCGCTCGTCAAGACAGCGTGGGCCGGCTGTGATCCCAACTGGGGACGCCTCATGGCCGCCATCGGCTACTCCGGCGCCGAGATCAATCCCGAAACCATCGACATCTCCTTCGGCGAACTCCCCATCTGCCGCAATGGAGGCCGAGCTCCCGCATACGACGAAAGCGCCGCACACGCCTACATTCAGCAGCCCGAATTCTCCATCGTCATCGACCTTCACCAGGGCAACGGTTCCTGCAAATTCTGGACCACTGACCTGACCCACGAGTACATCCGCATCAACGCCGACTACACTACCTAGCATCTAAGCCTGTGACAGAATCATCCCCGCTATCGAGCATCAAACGCAGCGCACAAGAATTCCCAATGGCCAAGATCCTAAATTCAAAACCGCCACGCAAGGCAAAGCCCCCCGCGGAAGAGAAGACCTTCTCACTCGTCTCAAATGAGAAGCTGCTCGCCATTTATTCGGCAATGATCAAGTGCCGAATGCTCGAGCAACGTGCCACCGCGCTCTTTCAGCAAGGCAAGCTCGCCTCCGATCTCCACGCATCCTCCGACCGCGAGGCAGAGTCCGCTGCCATCGCCATCGACCTCCAGCCCAACGACACACTGAGCATCGCACCTGGCGATTGGCTTCCCGCATTTGTCAAAGGCATGCCACTTGAAAAGCTGTTGCGCATACTGGCGTCCCCTTCCGCGCAACTCAACGGGCGTCCAACAACCGCTCCGTCCGATTTTGGATTGAAAAGCACTCTCGCTGTCGACGAGGCGCATCGCCCCGAGTCCGTGCGCGAGCGCGCCGTCGCAGCGCAAGCAGCCAAAGACGGCTCCATTGTTGCCGCCGTTCTCCCCTCCGCCGAAGAATTGCTTAAGCCATGGCACAGCGTCCTGGCCGACGCCGCATCCAAAAGGCTCCCTATCGTCTTCGTGCATCACGCTCCGATCGTGCATCACGATGGTTTCGCAAATCACATCGCCGCTGCAGATCAGCCCAGCGGGTCTTCACCCAATCGCAACAGGAAAAACCCTGATGCCCTGTTTCACGGAGTGCCCGCCATCGCCGTAGACGCGCGTGACGCCGTCGCTGTCTACCGCGTGGCTTACGAGGCCATCATCCGTGCGCGCCAGGGTCGCGGAGCAACCTTGCTCGAGTGTCTGTCTCACCGCGACACGTTGATCGAGACAAACGAAAATGCAGGCGATCCCATTTCCTCCATGGAAAACTACCTGAAGCGCAAAGGCATCGAACCAGAGCAGCACAGCCAGCAGATTGTCGCCGCATTCAATCGCGACCTGGAGTTGGCTACCCGATTCCTCGACCAGTAGTCCAAACATCAATACACTATCCCGTTGCCGTCTATCTTCCGGGTTATATACGACATAGCAGAACCCGGAACAACCCGAATGGTAAAGTGAGGAAATGAGCGTCTGTAAACGCCCAGGCATTGCTTTTGTAATCTCAAGTGCGATCTTGCTGGCAGGATTCTCAAGTTTCAATCCAGCCCCACTTGTAGCCGAAACTCCGGGTCCGGCGAAAGCGCAGCTCAAGCCGACGCCAGCCGCCCCGTCCCCGTCTGTGAGCCTTCAGTGCTCGATTCCCCTTACATCCCTGTCGACAGCTGGGTCTATCAAGCAGTCTTCCGGCTCTACGGCCTCGGCTATGTTGACGATGTCTTTCTCAATATGCGCCCATGGACCCGCGCCAGTCTCGACCATATGCTCGAGCAGGCCGGCGCGCGCATTGATGACGCGCAGGACACCCCCGACCCGACATTGGACCAGGCAGAGGAAATCTACAAAGCGCTCGATCGCGAGCTTCACCCTGATACAACGGGACCTTGCCGCAACTTCAAAGGCACGGCACGCGTTGAGTCCATCTACACTGCCTTCCGCGGCATCAGCGGCACTCCGCTCCACGACAGCTATCACCTCGGCCAGACGGTCATCAACGACTACGGCCGCCCCTACGAGAACGGATTCAACAGCTACACGGGCATTAGCGGATACGCCTCCGCTGGCCGCTTTCTTGTCTATGCACGCGGTGAGTTTCAAACGGCGCCTTCCGCCACCGGCTACTCTCCAGATCTTGCGGGGGTCCTCTCCGGCGTCGACGCCATAACATTCATCGATCCGAACACCGGCCAGCCCTACAACCAGCCGACGATTCCTCTGGGGCCCATTGACACAACAACACATGCCCGCTTCCTCGAAGCCTACGTCTCGGCCAACGTTCTCCATCACGAATTCTCGTTTGGAAAGCAGGATGACTGGCTCGGACCGGCATGGGCGGGGGATTCGCGTTTTCCAACAATGCGGAAGGCTTCTATTCGTTCCGCATCAATCGTGTCGAGCCGTTGCGTATTCCCTGGCTGTCCTACGTGACAGGGCCGTTTCGCTATGAATTTGTGATCGGTGCTCTGCAGGGCCACACCTACGTTCCCAATCCGTTGTATCCGGGTGCCGGACAGCCCAACGTCATCAATCCAGGCAACCCCTGGACCCATCTTGAAAAGATCAGCTTCCGGCCGACAGAGAACCTGGAATTCGGCTTTCAACGCACTGTCATCTGGGGCGGAGAAGGCCATGGGCCGATCACCCTGCATACGTTTCTGAAGAGCTTCTTCAGTCTCTCTTCGCCGACTAATGGAGAAAAGCTCGGCCCCGAAGATCCCGGCGCGCGCTTCGGCGCATTCGATTTCTCCTATCGCTTGCCGTTCCTGCGCAAGTGGCTCACCCTCTACACCGACGGCGAAGTGCACGACGATGTGTCGCCAATCGACGCGCCACGACGCGCAGCGTGGCGCCCCGGCCTCTACTTGTCGCATGTGCCCGGCGTGCCCAGGCTAGACGTTCGCGCTGAAGCTGTCTACACCGATCCGCCGGTCTCGAACAGTGTCGGCGGCCGCTTCATGTACTGGGAATTCATTCAGAAGCAGGGTTACACCAACAACGGCCAGATCTTTGGCGATTGGATCGGCCGCGAAGCCAAGGGCGGACAAGCCTGGATCACCTGGCACCTCAGCGGCAACGAGTGGATTCAGGCCGGCATGAGAAACCAAAAAGTTGCGAAAGACTTCATCCCCGGCTCAACCACGCAGATTGATCCCGCCACCGGCAGACTCATTGAGGGCGGCACCACGCTCAACGACATCAACTTCCAGGTAGTAAAGCGCATCGGCAAAGATTTCGAGATCAACGGCAACTTCGCCTTCGAACACTGGAAGGCTCCCATCTATCTCCCCGGCCAGCAAACCGTCACCACCACCACCATCAAGCTGACCTGGTACCCCACCCGCAAGCTGAACTTCTGATCTCCAACTCGGGTCTCCTTTTGAGACATGGGAGAGTGCATCAACAACCATCTTGGGTGCCCCATCCATGACGCGGCATCATCGCGGCATGGGTGGGAAAGCACGACCTCTGGGACGGCTCACTCCTCGCGCATCAGATATCGTCGGGTTAACCGCCAGCGCCTTTTGCGCCGGAATCCATGCAGCCACCAGCCCCAGCACCAGCATCGCGAGAATTACACCGCCCAGCACCACCGGATCATTCGGAGAAGCCTGGTACACGATGAACGACAGCACCTTCGTCGCCGCAAGTCCCAACCCTAGTCCAGCCACCGAGCCCACCGACAGCAGAATGAATGCCCGCCCCAGCGCCGTGCGCAGCACCTGCTTGCGCCGCGCCCCAAGTGCCATGCGAATTCCAAACTCGCGCAGCCGCTTGCTCACCGTATACGAAGCCATGCCAAAAATTCCCGTGACCGCGAGCATCGCGCCCAGCAGTCCCAGCACGCCTAGAGCCACCGTCGCCACGCGTGCAGCGAACAAAGCCGAATTCATCTCCTGCGTCCATGGCCTTACTGCGAGAGGCATTGCCGAATCCAGTCCGTGAAACGCCTTCTCCAGCGCCGCCGAAATCTCCTGCGGATCGCGGTTCGACTTCACCAGCACCCAAGTGTTGCTGGACTTCTGCTGCAGATACGAGAAGAACATTGCCGGCCGCTGCTCCTCGGTCAGCGAGCGGTACTTCCCGTTCTCCACCACGCCCACCACTTCCGCCCGCTGTCCATCCCAGAACTTGAAGTGCCCGCCAATCGCCTTGTTCACCGATCCAAAAACCTTCACGGCAAATTCGCGATTGACCAGCGCCACCTTTGGCGCCTTCGCGTCGTCCTGCTGCGTCAGGTCTCTGCCTGCCAGCAGGCCGGTGCTTGCGGCCTGTATGTAGCCAGGCGAAATGTGATAATCCATCGCGTCGGCAGCCTGGTTTGTCGGCCGATAATCGGTCGTGCTATCCGTGAAGACATACGAGTCGCCGCCAGACAAGCCCAGCGGCAAGTGGTCGATGTAGCCCACCGCCGTCACACCGGGAATCGTCGCTGCTGCATCCAGCATGCGACGCTGCATCTGCGGCATCCGCTCCTCGGTGTAGCCCGACATATGCAGCTCAGTCCCCGCCAGCATCACGTTTTGTGGCACAAATCCGAAATTGCCGTGCATCGATCGTGCCAGCCCGCGCACTGCCACCAATGAAGACGTCACCAGCACCGCGCAAATCGCAATTTGCACCGCCAGCAGAACGTCCCGCAACGTGAACCGCCGCAGCCCGCAACACTTGCCGCACCCGTGCGAATCACCTGCCACGGATCGGCGCGCAGCACCTGGCGCACCGGCACCATCCCGAACAGCAGGCCGCTCACCAGCGCCAGCAACAGCGCCACAACGTAGGTACCCGCATCCGGATTCACCGGCACATTAATGGGAGTATCCGGAATCGGCTGCCACGTACTTAGAAAGCGGAGGACCACGACACTTCCTGCGAGGCCCACCGCTCCGCCAGCCAGCGAAACCAGCACCGCCTCCGTCAGCATCTGCCGCAGGATCATCCCCCGTCGCGATCCCAGCGCCAGCCGCAGCGCAGTTTCCTTCGCGCGATCCGCCGCACGCGCTGCAAACAGGCTTCCCAAATTCGCGCAAGCCGCAAGCAGAATCAGTCCAGCCAGCAGCATCAAACCCGCCATGAATGCCCGTGCCGGACCGCCCAGCATGTCGCCGATCAGTCCCGGCCGCGTCAGCGAGAACTTCAGACCATCGTCGTCTGCCGGATAGGTTTTCGCGAGCCATGCTCCAAGAGAATTCAGGTCTTCTTTCGCCTGCGCAGCCGTTACTCCCGGCTTCAGCCTTCCCACCACGAACTCCGTTGTGATTGCCGCGCTGCTTCAGGTTTTCGTAGCCCTCAATCGTCGGCTGCTCCACCATCGGAATCCACATCGCCGGCGCGAAGAAAAGCTCCGTACCCCGAAACTCCGGAGGCGCCACACCAATAATCGTGATCTGGTGCTTGTTGATCTGCACCGTCTTCCCTACGATGCCCGCATCTCCGTGAAAATGACCGCGCCAGTACGCATAGCTCAGCACCGCATACGGAGCGCTTCCGGGACCCTTCTCATCGTTGGCGTGATAGAAGCGCCCCATGAAGGGCTGAATTTCCAAAGCATCAAAATAGTTTCCACTCGCCAGATAGGGCCACGCAATCGACGGACTTCCCGCCGGAATCCACCCCCACAGGGCCCACAATCTGTGTCATCACCATGCTCTCGAACGTCCGGTTCCGATCCCGCAGATCCAAATAATCGGGATAGGAATGCGACGGAGAATCGTTGTAGCGCTGCACCGTGTAGAGATTCTGCGCATTCGGCAATTTCACCGGCCGCAGCACCACAGCGTTCATCACGCTGAACACCACCGCGTTCGCCCCAATGCCCAGCGCCAGCGTCACAATCGCCGTCAACCGCGAATCCCGGAGACTTCCACAACTTCCGAAACGCAACTCTCAGATCTGTCATCATGATGGCCGCCTAATTCTAACTACGGCTGCGCCCGGAGCACAGTTCCGCCGAATCGCGCAGACGGTTTTCCTCGTTCCTTTTCCTGTTTTGGAACTATGCTCGCATTTCACGACCAAGCACGTGACCCGCATCACCCCCATCAGTCGAGGAAGTCACCACCTTTTGGCATTGACATCCTGTGCGAAGTCAAAGAATTTGCCCTGAAAATTCACCGGATAGCGCCGCTTGGGATTGGGAGTACGGAGGGAGCAGCTGCCTTCAGGCTGATGAAATGATGCGCGGCGAAAGAGAGCCTTCAGGCCCGGAACACGCCCGCCATCCATGACCACAGTTGCCGGGTGCCCCATCCATGACATCGTGTCATCGTGGCATGGGTGGTGGGAAAGCACAGTCCATTGCCATCTCCAACTTCCCTGCCTCACACTGTTCCCATGCGCCCGGCCCTCATCCTCCTTACATTCCTCGCAGCCTCCTCGTCACACGCCCAGTGGACGCTCCAGACCTCGAACACCACCGCCGATCTGCGCGGCATTCACTCGATCGGCGGCGGCGTGGCCTGGGCCTCAGGCACCAACGGCACCGTGCTGCGTACCGAAGACGGCGGCTACGTGTGGCAATCATGCACCGTCCCGCCCGGCGCCGAGAAGCTCGACTTCCGCGGCATTCAAGCCTTCGACGCCAACACCGCCATCGTGATGTCCAGCGGCAAAGGCGACCTGTCCCGCCTCTACAAAACCACCGACGGCTGCCACTCGTGGAAGCTCCTCTTCACCAACCCCGACAAAGACGGGTTCTGGGATGCCATTAGTTTGATTAGAGGCAAATGGGCTGCTCCTTGGCGATCCCGTTCGACGGCCAGTTTGCGGTCTTCATGTCAGACGACAAGTGGAAAGACATTGGAGTAGGCAAACAGACAATGACGGGCTGAAAGCTGATTCGGCATACGAACGGAGCATTCGCCGCCAGCAACTATCTCTCATCGCCGTGACTGCGAGTTTTATAGTCCGCGGGACAGCGGCATAGGTTTTCCGCAAACCGGAGGCTCAGCGTCTGCGTCGATCAGTGTTCAACGAAGCCACCTAGGTCGTAACGTCGAAAATACCAGTGGAATGTCCGAAGCGAATTACCTGTGGGCACGCAACAGAAAGTTCGGGTGTATTCTCGCTTGCCGAAAGCCACACCCCATTGCAGACAGTTGGGAGAGACCGCGTGTGGCCGTCGGTGGCGACTACATCAAACCTGATGACGCCAGCTGGACATGCGGCAGCCTCGACCGATGGCGGAGATCATGTGGCACTCCGCTCAAACCCCGCCCCACGGCTACCGCTCCGCCGTAGCCTACGACCCCGCCACCAAAACCTGGATCACCGTCGGCCCCAACGGCACCGACATCTCCACCGACGACGGTAAAAACTGGCACGCCCTGCATCCCGATCCAGCACTGCACGAAGCGCCCGATGCCGACCGCAACTGGAACGCGCTCTCTCTTCCCTTCGTCGTCGGTCCGCACGGCCGCATCGGCAAACTCGATGAACCCGCACTGAAGCGTTGATGTTTTCGCCCTCTACGCTCTTGCGCTGTCACCAGACTTGGGTGCCCACCCATGCGGCGCCTTTGCCGCATGGGTGGGAAAGCACGGACCTTTCAACCGCTCGGAGTAGTTGCTCGGCCGCGTGCCCAATCCATGACGCAGCTTCCCGGTGTCATTCCACCCGCAGAGCCCTTACAGGATCAATCGATGCGGCGCGACGCGCGGGGATCATGCCGGCGATTGCCGCCGCCACGGTCAGGAGACAGATCGCACCAACCATCACGCCCGTATCGACACGCGTAATTTCGTAGAGCTGCGATTTCACATACCGCACGCAGAGCATCGCGATGGGCACTCCGATCACCAGTCCGATGGCCGCTTGCACCATCGCCCCGCGCATCACCATACCGATAACGCGGATGCGTTCCGCGCCGAGCGCCATGCGAATTCCAATTTCAGGTGTGCGCCGCACCACGGTGTACGCCGTAACGCCGTAAAGTCCGATGGTCGCAAGCAGAAGCGCGAGCCCGCCAAACAGCGAAGTCAGCCGTGCGATCATGCGATCGTCGTTAAAGCGGTCGGCAATCTGCTGGTCGAAGGTCTGGAACTTGACGATGGTGAGGTTTGGATTGATGCCGGATAGTGTGCGTCCTGCCAGCTTCTCCATATCGTTCATGGGCCGGTTCGTCTGGATGACGAGAGCGCCCGCGTAGAGCGACATGTCTTCTGTTATCGGCCTTTTCGCATTAGCGGGACGCTGCGTGATGGGGACAAAGTACATCGCGTGGTCCTTCCATTGCACAGCGGTGTACGTTGTGTTCTCTACAACGCCGACGATTTCATAAGACCCTGAAGTGTCCGGCCCAGGCGAACCCATCCGATGGCCTACGGGGTTGATCCCGGGCTTGAAAAACTGTTTTACGAATTCCTGATTGACCACGGCCACCGGCGGCGCATCGAGCAGGTCCTGCGGCTTGATGCCGCGACCCATCACCACGTGCGTGCCCACCGAATCAAAGTATTCAGCGTTGCCTTTTACAAAGGATGCCCCTTTATCCGGATCGGGTTCGCCCTGAATCTGAACGCTGTTGCTCCAGTTGTTGTCTTCCATGGGTGTGTAGGTGGAGATGCCGACGTTTACGACGCCGGGAATCGCGTGAAATTGCTGCTCGATCGTGCGATAGAGAGGCTCAAGCTGAGTCTGCGAATAGCCTGCGGCCTGCGGATTGATGTGAACGATATAGCGATTCTTCGAGTCGAGGTGCATCTCGGAGCCTTCGAGCTTGTTGAGGCTCTGCGCAAACAAACCGGCGCCGACCAGGAGCACCAGAGACAAGGACGCCTGCAAAATAACCAGGCCCCGCTGTAACAGCGATGCACCTCCGGCGGTGGTCCGTGTGCCCGACCTCAGGGCTTCGGCAGGCTGCGTCTGGGCCGCGATCCATGCCGGGGCTACACCGAACAGTATCCCGGTCAACAGCGAAAGCCCGAACGCGAAGGCGATGACGAGAGGAGACGGAGTTGCATCGATAGGAACATTCTGCGCGCCCGGAAACGCCATTGCGAGCAGCATGTGTGCTCCAAGAAAAGCCACGGCAAGGCCCACGATGCCGCCGAGGACAGCGAGGAGAACGCTCTCCGTTAGCAACTGCCGGATAATCCGGCTGCGCTGCGCACCCAATGCAGTCCGCACGCACATCTCCGAACGCCGGCTCATGCTGCGCACCAGTTGCAGGTTGGCGATGTTGGCACAGGCGACAAGAAGAACCAGTGCGGCGATCCATGTAAGGAGATGAAGTTGTGACTTGGCGTTGTCCTGCAGTTGCTGGATTCCAGCACCGCCCGGGAATAAGCACAACGTGCGTGCGATCGAGGAACTTCTTGTTGCGTTCGATCGAGAACATCTTGAAGGTGGCAAATTGCTGGCGAAGCAATGAGCTGATTTTAGATTGCAAAGCCGGCAGCGAGACGCCCGGCTTGACACGGCCAATGACGTACACCCATTCAACCTCGGGATCGTGGAGGTACGGGACATTGGCGATGACAGCCATGGTCTCAAGCGGCAGGTAAAAGTTCGGGGGAGTACTTGTAAGGCGATCGCCGAAGTAGCCCTTGGGCGCGATGCCGATGATGGTGACCGGCTGCGTATTGATGCGGAAAGTGCTGCCCACAATATTTGGATCGCTGGCATAGTCGTGCGCCCAGGTGTCATAGCTCATCACGGCAGTAAACGCGGCGCCCTTAGCATCGTCAGCATCGGTAAAGAAGCGGCCGGCGACAGGCTGAAGGCCGAATGTCCGGAAGTAATTGCCGGAGACGAACTCACCCATGATCGACTTTGCCACGCTCTGGGCGTCTTCGCGACGGGCCGTAAGAGGCCGGTAATTGAAGCCTGCTTCCATCGCCGCCAGTTCCTGGAATTCCGGCACATTCTTCTTCATCAGCAGGTACGAGTCTGTCGAGAAGAGAGAGTAATCGCCATTGTCCTTCGTGCCGGAGTTGACGCAGCAATCGTCAGTGTCCCCAACGCGAATGAGAGTCTTCGGATCCACGACCGGCAGATTGCGCAGCAGCACGGCATGGACCAGCGTAAAGATGGCAGCGTTCGCGCCAATGCCGAGAGCCAGCGTAAGGATCACGGTGATGGTGAAGCCCGGCGTCTTCCTCAACTGGCGCAACGCATAAGCAAGATCCTGGATCAAAACCCTCATCAAGTCCCTCCGCACACACAATGGCGTGCCCGTTGAGGAGCACGTTGAATACCAGTAGAAGCCGCTTAGATAGAACTACTTACGAGATAAATAAAGAGGAGGAGCGTTCAAAACCGGGAAGACGTGTCCGATTTTGAACGGTAACGAAACCACAGGGACCGTTGGGAATGAACTGCTTGTTCAGCCTCGAGCGGCTCTAATCTCGGCCTTTTTGCGCGTCAGCGTAGTAGCCCGTCTTATTGCGGATATTGAACGACTCTTTGCTGGCGCGGGGCACCGTGACCTGGATACGATGAAACGACCTTCCGGGTTCCTGGTTTCGAGGATAGTAGCCGATCATGTATTGCGTACGCAGGTCGTCGCTCACCCGGGCGAATGCCTTGTCCAGTCCGCCCGCATCAACGTAGAAATGCTTGCCGCCTGTCTGCTCTGAAAGCGTGATCAGGGCATGTTCGCCGCCGAGATCGCGACCGGCGCTAGCCTCGATGGGCACATCGATGATGGAGTAGATCATGACTTCGTTGCGGAGCGCCTGCTCAAGAGCATCGTCATAGGTTGAGCCTTTTACCGTGTCGCCGCCATCGGTGACGAGCACCAGAATCTTGCGGCCGTCTTTACTCCCCAGTCCCTTTGACCCGAGGTAGATTGCGTCGTACAGCGCGGTGCCCCCTGCGCCGTGCATGTGGTCGAGCCCGCGATCGATCTGAGCCACGTTGTTGGTGAAGCCGGACAGTTGATCCACGTAGGTGTTGAACTGGATCACGCTCATCTGGTCCTGGGGACGGATGAGGGCGCGGACGAATCTCTTCGCCGCCTGCTGTTCGATGTACCGGTCCTTGTAGGTGCTTGAACTGGTATCGATCGCCAGCGTCAGGTTCAACGGCATTTCCGACTGCCGCTCGAAGACTGCGATCGTCTGCGGACGTCCGTCTTCCGTAATCTTGAAGTCGTCCTTCGTTAGCCCGCCGATAATCGCGCCCTTTTTGATCGGTGACGTTCACGAAGAGGCTGACAAGTTTCACATCCAGGCGAAGCGGCTTGTCTTCCTGTGCTGCAAGGCGAAGCGCGATGCCCAGCATGATCGAGAAAACAATTGCCATCCAGCCGAGCCGCCTACGAGGAAAGCCCATCGGCGCCCTCCACGGCGTATCCCGGCGGAAAGGGCTCTCCATCCGCCCACACCGCTCCGTCAGCAAATGTCTCCTTCTTCCAGATGGGCACGGTCTTCTTCAATGTGTCGATTAAAAACCGGCTGGCTTCGTACGCCTTTGCGCGATGCGCTGACGACACGATGATCAGCACGCTTGTCTCGCCAACCTGCAAACGGCCCAGCCGGTGGATGATGGCGACATTGCGCACCTCGAAGCGAGTAATCGCCTCGCGAGCCAACTCCTTCATCTGTTTCGTGGCCATTTCTTCATATGCTTCGTAGTCAAGATAGAGTGTCTTCCGTCCGCGCGAGTTATTCCGAACGATCCCGTCGAAGACGATGACGGCGCCATCCTCACCGTGCTTCGCTGCAGCAACAAGAGCCTCAGCCTCAATCGGGTCGCGCGTAAGGCGGATGAAAACCGAGTCGGCAGTGGCTGGCAGATCGCTGGAAGGTGAGCCCCCTGAGACCGGCGGCAGCAGACCGACTTCATCATTTTCGCGAAGAACTTGCTTCCGCTCGGCATATTCCGCGTTGACACTCACTGCGATGCCGAGCGTTTCGACCGCCGGGGCCTGCACACCCAGGCGCGCAACCAGATCTGCAACCGTAGCTCCACGGGGTAGCTCGAGCGCAAATGGATCGGAGCCGAGCGACTCCTTAAGAATGCCGAATGGAAGGACGCGTACGTTCATTCTGAAAAGAATACCGCCTGGGTGTTAGACGCAGCAGCGGTGCCCCAGGGGTCAGGGAATGTTCCAGTCCATGATTACCTCGGAGACTGCAACCAAACGCAACAATGAACTTGCGAACAGTGGTTTCCCGCGGCTAGACTCCTTCGCATGACGCGACTAATTCCCCATGTTGCCAGACTTACCGCCGCAGCTTTGCTGCTGACGCTCGCTGCCGTTTCAGCCACCGCGCAGGACTGGGCCAAGGCCCGCCTCGACGCTTCTCCGCGCCACCACGAGTACGTAACTCTCAAACATGACAACCGCACGTTGCAGGCTTTCGTTGTTTACCCCGAAGTCAAGAGCAAGGCGACGGTCGTCGTTCTCATTCACGAGATCTTCGGCCTTAGCGACTGGGCCAAGGAGATGGCTGATGAGCTCGCCGGACAAGGATTCATCGTAGTTGCGCCGGATTTGATTACAGGCCTCGGCCCCAATGGCGGCGATTCAAACTCGATGCCCGACCGGGATGCAGCCGTGAAGGCAGTCTCCGGACTCGACCCGGCCCAGGTCACCGCCGATCTCGACGCGGCTGCGGACTACGGAAGTAAGCTTCCCGCCTCGAACGGCAAATTCGTAACCGTGGGATTCTGCTGGGGCGGCGGAAAGTCCTTTGCCTTCGCCACCCACCGGAAGGATCTATCGGCCGCATTCGTCTTCTATGGGCCCGGCCCAGCGGATGTGAGTTCGATTACCGCTCCCGTATACGGATTCTATGCAGGCAACGACGCTCGCATTGGCGCCACTCTCCCGGCGACCACTGAAGCCATGAAGACGGCCGGCAAGAAATTCGAACCTGTGACCTACGACGGCGCCGGCCACGGCTTCATGCGTGCCGGAGAAGATCCCACCGACACCAATCCGGCGAACAAGACGGCGCGCGAGCAGGGCTTCTCGCGACTGGTCAAACAGCTGAATGAAGTCAGTGCAGCGCCCGCGGCGGGGACTCGGAGGATGGGCTCCGCGCCGCGTAAGCCGGAGATGGCGTCCGCTACGACGAATTGCCACGACAGCAATAGTGCAAGCGCGAAGGGTGGAACGCGGTAGAGACGCTGTAACCTCAAAGGACTTTCGAGAGTCTCATCAAAAGACGCTCGTCTGTTCGAGGAGGTTTTATGCTTCGTATGTTTCCCCACCCTTTGAGTCGATTGGCTCTCCTGCTTGTCTTTGCGCTCGGTGGATGCTTTGAGGCCCAGACGCAAAGCCGCATTCCGGCCCCGCAAACCGACGAAGCGCTGGCACATAGCTCCGGCAAACAGACCGCCGTCTTCGCTGGGGGCTGCTTCTGGGGCACGCAGGCCGTATTCCAACGCGTCAAGGGAGTCGTTTCAACAACGGCCGGCTACGCCGGCGGCTCCGCGTCAACTGCAACCTATTCCCAGGTCACCACTGAAACTACGGGACACGCCGAATCAGTCAAGGTCGTCTTCGACCCCTCCAAAATCACCTATGGCAAGCTCCTGCAGATCTTCTTTGCCGTGCATGACCCAACAACGCTCAATCGTCAGGGTCCTGACGTAGGAACGTCCTATCGCTCCGCAATCTTCTACACAAGCGACGAGCAACGAAATATCGGCTCCGCCTACATCGCCCAACTCAACGCCGCGCATGTCTTTCCGAAACCCATCGTGACGCAGGTGACGCCTTTGAAGGGCTTCTACGACGCGGAGTCTTACCATCAGGACTACGCTCTCCACAATCCCGACAACCCCTACATCCTGGTTTGTGACCGCCCTAAGATTGCCACTCTCCGAAAGGAATTCCCAGAGTTGTTCCAGGAGTACAAGGGGAAGTAGTTGATGCGACTTGGTTCGCCAGATGGGTTTGTGCATTCCCACTGGTGGCGCGGTGAAATTGGTCCATCGATGGGGCACCCACAATTGGTGGTTGGTTGAGAAAGAGCAACTGCAGGTTCCTCGACTCCCTTTGGTCGCTCGGAATGACGGTTTGTTCGGTGTAAAGAAAAAGGCCGGCGGGTTAGCCGGCCTTTCTGTTTCGAAAGCTGCCGATCTCGACAGCGCTTTGATTACGCTGCAGCGGAGGTTCCGCGATCGGTAGCGATCGAAGTAACTTCGGGCTTTGCCTTCAACAAGGGCAGAGCCACGGCCAGCACATCTTCGATACGGCTGGCGTAGTGGATCGAAACCCCCTCAATCATTTCGGGCGTCAGGTCTTCTTCGACGTCCTGGCGATTCTCGGCGGGCAGAATGATGGTTTCCACTCCTGCACGTCGCGCTGCCAGGAACTTCTCCTTGATGCCGCCCACGGGCAGCACATTGCCGCTGAGCGTGATTTCGCCGGTCATCGCGGTAAGCGGACGAACCGGAATATCTGTCAGCAGCGATGCCAGCACCGTAGCCATGGTGACGCCAGCTGAAGGACCATCCTTCGGAATCGCGCCTGCGGGCACGTGGATGTGCAGGTCGAGATCCTTGTTGAAGTCCTCGGGCAGACCAAGCATTGCCGAGTTGGAGCGTACCCAGGTAAGCGCGGCCTGCATCGACTCCTGCATCACCTCGCCGATCTGACCGGTCATAGTGAAGCCGCCTTTGCCCTTCATCTTGTTGGCCTCGATGAAGAGAATGTCGCCGCCGGCTGGTGTCCACGCCAGACCGACCGCCACACCGGGACGCTTCACGCGCTCGGCTACCTCAGTTTCGACGCGAACCTGGATGCCGCCCAGAAATTCCTTGAGCACATCCTTGTCGACGACCAGCTTCTCCGTCTTGCCCTTCGACAACACGACGCGCTTCCTTGCGGCACACCGTTCCGATCACCTGCTCGAGCTTGCGAACGCCGGCCTCGCGCGTATAGTGGCGCACGATGTGGCGAATGGCCGCCTCAGGGAATTCGATCTGATCCGTCGTGATTCCGTTTCCCTTGATCTGGCGCGGAACCAGGTAGCGCGCGGCGATATGCACCTTCTCCTCTTCGCTGTAGCCCTGGAGCGGAATGATCTCCATGCGGTCGATGCAGCGGCGGAGGCACGGTGTCGAGCATGTTCGCCGTGCAGATGAATAGCACCTTCGACAGATCGAACGGCACGTCGAGGTAGTTATCGCGGAACGTGTTGTTCTGCTCCGGATCCAGCGTCTCAAGCAGAGCCGATGCGGGGTCGCCGCGGAAATCGCGGCCGAGCTTGTCGACTTCGTCGAGCATGATGACCGGGTCGTTGGTTTCGGCCCGGCGAATGCTCTGAATGATCTGACCGGGCAAAGCTCCAATGTAAGTCCGGCGATGTCCGCGAATCTCAGCCTCGTCGTGCATTCCGCCTAGAGAGACGCGCTGGAACTTGCGTCCCAGTGCACGCGCAATGGACCGGCCCAGCGAGGTTTTGCCCACGCCCGGAGGCCCGACGAAGCATAGGATCGGCCCCTTCATGTCGGGCTTGAGTTCGAGCACCGACAAGTAGTCGAGGATGCGATCCTTCACCTTCTTGAGCTCGTAGTGGTCCTCATCGAGAATCTCGCGAGCCTTGTTAATGTCGATCTTCGAGCCGGAGCTCTTCGCCCAGGGCAACACCGCGAGCCACTCGATGTAATTGCGTGTGAGCGAGTAGTCGGCGGCCATCGGAGACATGCGTCCGAGGCGCGACAGTTCCTTCATCGCCTCTTTCTTCACGTCTTCGGGCATACCCGCTTCTTCAATTTTCTTGCGCAGGTCTTCAACCTCGCGCTGGCCCTCGTCCTGCTCGCCGAGTTCCTTCTGGATGGCTTTCATCTGCTCGCGCAGATAGTAGTCGCGCTGCGACTGCTGCACCTGGTCCTGCACTTCGCTCTGAATCTTGGTGCGAAGCTGCTGCACCTCGAGTTCCTTGGCAAGGTGCTTCGTGAGCAACTCGAGTCGAGCCGGCACGCTGGCAGTTTCAAGCAGCGCCTGTTTGTCGTCGGTGGTAAGGAATGGCAGCGAGGAAGCGACAAAATCGACCAGTCGGCTGGGATCCTCGATATTTCCGGCGATCGTTCGAAGCTCATCAGAAAGCGTTGCCGATTCCGAGACGATCTGCTGGAACTGGCCGACAACGTTGCGCACCAGCGCTTCGACCGATGCGGTGCTTTCCGGTTCGATGTCTTCGACGCTCTCGACTTCAGCGATCATGTATGGCTCGGTCTGAACGTAGCGGAGCAGTCGAACACGCTCGACGCCTTCGGTAAACACAAAACGACTCTGGTTGGGCATGCGCACAACCTTGTGCACAGTGGCCAGCGTGCCCACTTCGTGCAGATCGGTTGGCTTGGGCGCGTCCAGGCGCGGATCAAGCTGAGCGGCGACGACAATAGAGCGCTCCTCGCCCAGCGACTCGATCAACTGGATGGAGCTTTCCCGTCCAACTGTAAGTGGAAGAACAGCATGCGGGAATAAAACGGTATCGCGAACAGGCAGAATCGGGATTCTTTTGGAACCGGAAACTGACTTCTTCTGCGGATTTTCGGGTGGCAGTACGGAAGGCTGACTTGGCATTGAGTGTCCTCGTATCAACTTTCCTTATTAGACAACACAGAGCCTTAAAAGTTTCAAGAAAGACCAAGCCTCTCGTCCCTTCGCCTGCCCTGTCGCCTGATCAGGTGTAGGTTGTTCTCCTCGCTCGGGTTCCGGTGCTTCTCCGGCAGAGCCAGCAGATGCGGCCGGGATGGGAGTCGGGCCGCGTTTGAGCGCACGCGGTCCAACTGCTTTATCGGCAGTGACGCAGAAAGGCTGAATCTCGAAAGATGGCGGCTCTCGTGGGATCCAATGCCATGGCTGCAGCCTTGAATGAGTTGGATTAGTCGGCTTCGGCGGTTTCGTCTTCTTTTTTGATGGCGGATTCGATGCGTTCCCAGAGATTATCCTCCGGTTGCTGGTCCGGAAACAACTGCCTGGCGGCGTCCGCAATAACCTGCAGCTCCTGGTACAACTGCCGGCACAGATCGCATTCCTTGATGTGAGGGTGATTTTCGACATCCGCCCCGGAACCGACGAGATCGGACAGCTGAGCTTGAAACTCCGCACAGCTCATCGTCTTGGGGTTGGTGGTCATCGCCGGTCTCCCTTCCGGAGCGAGAGACGCAGTGCATCGCGTAGTTTGAGCCGTGCCTTGTGAAGTTGAGACTTGCTGTTTCCCACTGAACAATCAAGCATAGCCGCAATCTCATTATGCTCGAAGCCCTCCACATCGTGAAGAACAAAGATCAGCCGGTAACCGGCCGGTAAAGCAGCGACAGCCCGTTCCAGCGCAAGGCGATCGATTGATCCGGTCAGGGATAGATCTGGGGCGCCGAAGCTGCGGCCAGGACCGTCATCGTAGGATGGCTCCATGGCTTCATCGAGCGACATCAGCGGTAGCCCTTTCTTACGCAGATGCATCAGGACGACGTTAATCGAGAGGCGATGCAGCCAGGTGGAAAAAGCGGAATCGCCGCGAAACGTTCCTATCTTGCGGTGAAGCTGGAGGAAGGCTTCCTGGGTGAGATCTTCGGCTTCGGCAACGTTGCCGACCATGCGAAGGCAGAGCGAATAAATGCGTCTCTTGTGGAGCGAATAGAGATGGGCGAACGCATGGTGATCACCAGCCTGCGCCCGGGCAAGCATTTCGGCATCGGGAGAGAGTTGCGGAGCGGGGGGAGTCGTGTCGGGTGCAGAGTCGCCAAGCTGGACCGCACTGTCCTTTTCCACACCGGAATCGGGCGCGGGAGCTTCCGACGTCTGCTTTTGAAACCTGGTACGTGGCATGCGCTTCCTTTGGGGAGGATTATCGATAGCAGTAAGAACCGTCTGATGCTGCGCCAAGCTTCTTTCCTCGTTAGTATAAGGTGCAGCAGTGAAAACCTTGAGCTGCGGCAAGAAAGAACCCGATAGGCTCTCAAGTTGATTGGTTAGATGCAACCAAACGGCCCGATGTGGGTCTATCCGGTTAAATTCTGGGAGATATAGTGCGTAAGGCTTCGCCGGCACGGCAGCTCGGGTCAAGAACGATGCGGAAATTGCTGCCGGGTTATCTTTTTCTTCTCCTGGCGATGTCGACCCTTTGCCGCGCGCAAATCGCAGATTCCTTATCAAACGGGCGACAATTCGCACGATCCGGTATTGACCTTCATGGTTCATCAGTCTCCACAACCTTGAATGATGATGACCTTCCTGCTGCCCTTGCAAAATGGCAGGGGCTTCCAGTCCGTGAGATCTCCTTTCAAGGGGTTTCTGCAGACCGCCTGCAACCGCTGCCCGGCCATCTGACTCAGGAGGCCGGGACGCCCCTCGACCGAGAGAAAGTTGCCCAAAGCCTGCGCACGCTATTTGGGACTGGCCTTTTCGATGGCATTGAAGCGGTTGTCACCCGGCAAAGCGACGGAGTGAACCTCGTCTTCCGCGGAAAGCCGCGACAATTTATCGGAACCGTCAACGTGGACGGCGCAAAGGGCGCCACGATCAACGCGCAATTGGAGGCGGCCAGCCGGCTGACAGCCGGAACGCGTTTCACACAGACGCGGCTCGAAAATGCAATCGTCCGGATGCGCCAAACGCTTGCCGACAACGGCTTCAATGAGCCGGTGATTACCTATAAGCTCACCAGGCATAGGATCGAACAATTGGTGGATATCGCATTCGAGGTGACTTCGGGAGTTCAGACGCGTGTCGGTACGGTGGCGGTCTCCGGAGACTCTGGAATGACGCTCGATCAGTTCCGGAATGACGCACGTCTGAAAGAAGGAACTAAAGTTGACCATGATACGAACAACCGCGCGCTGAGCCGAGTGTTGAAGCGCTATCAGAAACAGAATCGCCTGGAAGCAGACGTAAAGCTCGAGTCACAGTCCTACAGCCCGGAGAAGAAGAGATCGAATTTCAGTTTTTCAGCCAATCGCGGTCCGGTGGTAACGCTCGACGTTGAAGGAGCGAAGCTTGGTGGCGAACGGCTGAAGCGGCTGGTTCCAATCTTTGAAGAGGGTACCGTCGATGAAGATCTGCTAAATGAGGGCGACCGCCGCCTGCGCGATTACTTCCAGCGGAAGGGCTACTTCGACGTTAAAGTGGAACACAACCAGCAAAACCATGATGCCGCCACGGTGAACATCACCTACACGGTAACGCTCGGTGATCGCCGCCGGGTTGAAAGGGTATCCGTCGCCGGCAATCAATACTTCAACGCAGCAACACTCGAGGAACTCTTGAGCGTGCGCGCCGCGAATCACCTGGATCGGCATGGAACGTACAGCCAGGCCCTGGTTGCAGCGGATGTGAATGCATTGGAGGCGGTTTACCAAAATAACGGCTTCTCAAAAGTGAACGTGACCCCCGAGACCTTGATCGCCGGTAATGTGGTGAGTGCTCCGGGACAGGGAATGTTTCGAAATTCGAGCGAACCGATTTCAGTGGTCTATCACATTGATGAGGGTCAACAGCAGCGCGTAGGTGAGTTGAAGTTAGACGGCGTCGTGAAATCCGACCAAGCCAAGCTGCAGGCGCTGATGAACACCTCCCCGGGGCAACTGTTTTCGCCGCAAAATCTCGCTGGAGATCGTGATGCGCTCTTGACCGATTATCTGAGCCGCGGATTTGACCAGGTGCAAATCGAGGTCGACGAGCAAACGCAGGCAACGGATCCCGCCAAAATGGACGTCGTGTTTCACATCCGGGAAGGGCAACAAATATTTGTCCGCAAAGTCCTGGTATCCGGTCTGCACTATACGCGCCCAGAAACTGTGGCAAAAGAGATCACTCTTCATCCCGGCGACCCTTTGAACCAGACAGCGCTTTCCCAGACCCAGCGCAACCTCTACGGGCTTGCATTGTTCAACGAGGTCAACATGGCTGTCCAGAATAATGCCGGCGGAGAGCCATACAAAACGGTTCTGCTGCAGACTACCGAGGCGCGGCGCTGGACGGTTACCTACGGTCTCGGATTCGAAGCGCAGACTGGCACTCCCCAGAACAATTGCCGCGGCATCGAGTCAACGGGCGCGCCTTGCAGTCCAAACGGAAAAACGGGAATCAGCCCGCGCGTACTGGGGGTCGTGACGCGGAACAATCTTTTTGGGCGCCAACAATCCGCCTCGATACAGGGCACCTACGGTTTGCTTGAGCAGAACATCAACTTTCTCTACAACAGTCCGCATTTTCTCGGGAATCGTGACTTCGAGCTTACGTACGCGGGCGGCTACGCAAGCAGTCAGAATGTCACAACGTACGTCTCGTCGAAACTGGAGACTGGAGTGCGCTGGACACAGCATTTCAGCCAGCCTGGTTCCTTTCTTTCAAAAGCGAATACGTTGGTTTATGAATTCGACTTCAGGCGCGTGAAGGTGGCGCCAGAAACTCTGCAGGTGGGGCCGAGCGAGATCGCCGCGTTATCGACCGCTGTCCGCGTTACAGGACCGAGCATCACCTGGATTCGTGACACCCGCGATTCTCCTCTTGACTCACACCGGGGAACCTACACGAGCTTCCAGAACTTTGATTCGGATTCGATATTTGGAGCCCAGGCAGAGTTCAACAGGCTCGACCTGTCGAATGCGAGCTATTACGGCTTCAACACAAAGCGGTTTGTGCTGGCACGGAACACGCGATACGGTCAGGAACGGGCATATGGACCGCCATCAGCCAGGCTGCTTCCACTGCCTGAACGTCTGTATGCCGGCGGCCCTATATCGCATCGTGGATTTTCGATCAATGCCGCCGGCCCGCGCGATCCTGAAACTGGTTTCCCCATTGGCGGCGCCGGAGCACTGGTGAACAGCACGGAAGTGCGCTTGCCGCCTCCAATGCTTCCCTTCTTCGGAGATACGCTGAGCTTTGTGCTGTTTCACGATATGGGCAACATATTTACGAACGCCGGAGACGCGTGGATTAGCGCCCTTCGTATTCATCAGCCCGATCGCGATACCTGTAAGATACTCACGCCTCCGGATTACTCGACAAATCCACCCACACCTCCGAGTCCGACAGGCCCAGTCACTTCAACCGGACAGCAGGGCCAATGCAGTTTCAACTACTTCTCTCATGCGGCCGGACTGGGCCTGCGCTACCATACGCCGGTAGGGCCCATTCGCTTTGATTTCAGTTACAACCTGAATCCGCCGATCTACCCCGTCAACGTCAACTATTCGCAGTCCGACATCTATGCTAACCAGCACGTCGGCGAGGCACCGCACTTCAACTTCTTTTTCAGCTTCGGGCAGACATTCTGATGAGCAGACCGCAGACATCTCGATCGGCGGACCTACACGCGGCGATAGGCTGCGCCTGCTTCGCGGCGATACTGTCTGTTTTGCTTCCCGCCTCTGCTCAGTCGATCGACCAGAATGCGGAATCCGGAAGCAACGTCACATTCGATCGAGTTGTTGCCGTGGTGAACCGGCAGGCAATCCTGGCGAGCGATGTCGAAGAGGAAATGGAATTGTCGGTTCTTGATCCAACCCGGAATGTGCGCGAGAAGATGACCGAGCAGCAGGCGCTGGAGCGGCTGATCAGCCGCACGCTGATCCAACAGCAGATTCGGCAGGAATATGCGTCCGCAACTGCTGCGAAACCAGACGAGATTGCGTTGCGGCTTAAAGAGATTCGGACCGAACTGCCCGCGTGCGTTCGCGCGCATTGCGAGACTGACGCAGGATGGAAGACATTCTTAACGCAGCACGATCTGACGCCGGCTGAGGTGGAAGATTACCTGCACCGTCGCATCGAGATTCTGAGCTTCATCGAAATGCGCTTCCGCCAGGGCATTTTCATTACCCCGGAGGAGATAGAGGAGTACTATGCGGGAACGCTGCTGCCGCAGTACCCCGCCGGACAGCAGCCTCCGCCTTTGCAGCAGGTGTCGCCGCGCATCGAAGAAATCCTGCTGCAGCAACGGGTGAACCAGGTGTTCGACAGTTGGCTCGCAAACCTGCGCAAACAGGGTCAAATTGAAGTGCTAGATCCGACCATCGAAACAGAGGACGCGAATGGCGATTCGGGAGCGGTAAAAGAATGAGCGAGACTCGTCCAATGCCGCCAGTCGCTCCCGATTCCGATCAGGAAACTCAGGAGAAGCCGCCGCGTTTGTCGCGACGGCGGTATCTGCGCCACTTGATTTGGGGCGGTGCAGGGCTGGCTCTGGTCCTCATCCTGGGCGTGATCGGGTTGTACTTCTTTGCGAGTTCGTCGCGCTTCGAGAACATTGTGCGAAAGCGATTGATCACGCAAATCGAAGCCGCCACCGGAGGCCGCGCAGAGATCGGCACTTTCCATTGGAATCTGCTGAAACTCGAACTTGAGGCAGATGGCGTCGTATTGCACGGGCGCGAACCCGCCGGAGAGACGCCTTACGCGCAACTCGCGTCGCTTCGCGTTGACCTCGATGTACTGGGACTCTGGAGCCCACGAGTTCTGCTGCGAAACCTCGTGCTGGAGCGGCCACAGATTCACCTCATCGTGAATCGTGACGGATCGACCAACCAGCCCCAGCCACGTACGAACTCTGAAACCGTGTGCTGGATACGCTGTTCGATCTCCAGGCAGGCCATGTCGAGGTAAACAACGGCTTAATTGACTACGACGAGCGATCTGACGAGAGCGACTTCCAGGACAGGCATATTCCGCTGGATTTTGCGGCCAACGATGTCTCGCTATTGCTGAAGTACGTTCCAGCCAGCGCGCACGCGCAAGAGAGCTATCACCTTGAGACCGGCGTGCGCGACCTAAGCGTGTTGCGCGGGCCAGCGGGGCACCCCGATGCTCCGCCCATCGAAGGATATTTTCTGGCGACCGCCGACTTTACTCGCAATGCAGCATACCTTCGGTCGCTCCAATTGACGGCGCACAGCAGAGGATCGGCGGATCGGGTGCTGAACATCACGGGTCAGCTTGACGACTTCAGCCATCCGCGCTGGAAGGCTACGGTTCAGGGCGAGCTTGATCTGAAAGACATGGAGCCGGCGCTCGGCTATCCATTCACGCCCGAGGGAATTACCCGGCTGAACCTCTCCGCGGCGGGACACGATGGAGAGTTCCGGATCGACGGTACCGTGCACGCCGACAACGCCTCGTACATCGGAACCGGCGTTGTGGCGCGCGGTGTGGGCCTTGATGCGCGTGTTCATGCGGACCCGCTGCATCTGGAGATTACAAATGTGACGGCGCGGTTAAGGTCGGGTGGCCAACTGGAAGGCGAGGTCCTGCTGGATCATTGGATCGCGCCGATCGCGGGTGAAGCGGTAATCCGGGCGGCCGAACCTGTGAAACGCGAAAAGAAAGGCAAAAGCCACGATACCGCGAAGCCCGTCATGGCGCCGAAGGTAGATACCGCCCTTCACACCGATGGCAAAGTAAAACTAAATCTCCGCAACGTTACACTCGACACGCTACTCGCCATGGTGAGCGAACCGCAATTCCAGCGTCTCGGATTGAATGCGCTGCTGAATGGCCTGACCACCGCGGTATGGACCAACGGGGATGTGAATACGCTGTCGGTATCGACGAATCTCAAACTCAGTCCCCCTCAGAATGATGTGCCTGGAGAGGCGCAGACAAGCGGCGTCATCGACGCAACCTATCAGCAGCGGAATGGCAGCGTCGATCTGCGCAACCTGCAGGTGAACATGCCCTCCAGCCAGGTCACCGCGCATGGGCAACTCGGCGCCTTTCCGATGACGAGCCCGACGGGGCTATCGATTGAAGTTCACTCCGCCAATCTAGACGACTTCGATATGTTGTTCCGCGACTTCGGAATCACGCGGAATGGAAAGACTGGAATCTCGGCGCTGCCGGTAGACCTCGACGGCCAGGCGGACTTCAAGGGTACGTGGGCAGGTTCGCTTGACGATCCGCACCTCACTGGCGAGTTGCAGGCAACCGACCTGTCGGTCGAAATCCCCATGAGAGATGATCCCTCTCAAACGCATTTGTTGCACTGGGATTCGCTCGATGCGACAGGAAGCTACTCGGCAGCGCGAATCGCGATTGAACGCGGCGAACTTCGCCACGGAGATGCGAAGATCAGCGTCGATGGCACGCTGACCGCAGCGGTTCCGCCCTCCCCCAAAGCGCCGGGCGTGCCCGCCTTTGATGCCGATTCCCTGCTCAATGCCCACCTTCTGGCCACCGCCGTTAATCCTGACGAACTGGCGCCTCTGCTCGGCGAAAGGCTTCCGATCACCGGACTGCTCAGCGCGCAGGTATCAGTCGACGGGCCGATCAGGACACTGAACGGCGATGGCTGGATTCAGCTCGATAACGGATCCTTGTATGGAGAGCCGCTGACGCGCGTTCGCGCCCAGGGAAAGATTGCCGCGCAGGCGCTGCAAGTTTCGTCCATCACAATGATCAGCGCAGCTGGCACGGTTACCGGTTCCGGCGCCTACGATCTGCACACTCAGCGATTCCATTTGACTGCGCAAGGGAACGGGATCGACATTGCGAAGATCGAGCGGCTGGGTAACGAAAGCAGGCGGTTGGCAGGGAACCTCGGATTCTCGCTGACGGGCTCCGGAACATTCGATGATCCGCAACTCAATGCCAGCGCCTCGCTCGCCAACTTCACGGTCGGCGGCGAACGTTTTGGGGAATTCGATGTTACCGCACACACCGCGAATCGAAGCCTGATTTATGACATAACCTCGCGACTCGAAGCGGCAAAGCTCACAGCTCACGGACAAACCGAACTGCGGGGCGACAACGAAACGAAGGCGACTCTGAAGTTTTCGAAGTTCAATATTGGCGCCCTTCTCCAAATGGCCCACATCAAGGGATTGACGGGCGAGTCGGATATCGAAGGCACCATTAGCGTTGAAGGACCGCTGGCGCAGCCGCAGCAAATGCGCGGGGAAGCCCGGATTCAGGAACTGGCTGCGACCGTCGTTGGAGTGCACCTGCGCAGCGAAGGCGGATTGCATGCCACCATGGGCAATTCAAAAATCGCTCTCGACCCGCTGCACGTCACCGGCGATGCAACGGATATCCATGTGCAGGGCAGTCTGAACCTCACCGGCAATCGCCAGCTTGATGTGGCGGCAGATGGGTCAATCAATTTAAAGCTGGCAGAGACGATTGATCCTGACCTGACCGCACGCGGCACAACGACTTTCCGCATTGAAGCACACGGTCCACTCGAGAAACCGGGACTGTCTGGCCGCATCGATTTCGCGGATGCTTCGCTGGCACTGGAAGACTTGCCCAATAGCTTAAGCCAGTTGCATGGGACGCTCGAATTTAATCAGAATCGCCTCGAAGTAAAGTCGCTCACGGCCATGAGCGGCGGCGGTCTGCTAAGCGTTTCAGGATACCTTTCGTATCAGCACGGCATCTATGCCGATCTGGCGCTGAAAGGAAAATCGATTCGCATCCGCTATCCCCAGGGTGTGAGTTCAGCGGCCGACATCAATCTGCAGCTACAGGGACCGCAGAGCAACCTGTTGCTGAGCGGGAACGTGTTGATCACGCGATTTACAGTGAGCCCCGACCTTGACTTTGTGGCTCTGACGGCGCACGCAGGCAAGGCTCAACCAATCGCGCCGGCAAATGCACCGTCGAACCATGTGCGTCTCGACGTGCGCGTTCAGTCTTCTCCCCAGTTGAACTTCCAGAATGCCTACGCCAAGCTGGCGGGAGATGTAGATCTGCGGCTTCGCGGTACAGTCGCTTCGCCTTCCCTGCTGGGGCGGATATCGATCACCGAAGGCAACGCGACCATTGCGGGCACACGCTATGACTTGCAGCGCGGCGAAATTACCTTCACCAACCCGGTGCGGATCCAGCCGCTGATCGATCTCAATGCCACCGCCCGCGTTGAAGATTACGACATTACGCTGGGTCTGCATGGTTCTGTCGATCAGATGACCGTGACGTATCGAAGCGACCCCCCGCTGCCCGAATCCGACGTGGTGGCACTGTTGGCGCTGGGGCACACCCAGGATCAGCAGCGGCTCTACACGCAACAGCAGGAGAATATTGCCAACAACGCCACCACCGACGCGTTGCTGGGCGGCGCGCTGAGTGCCACGATGAGCAACCGTGTGCAGAAGCTCTTCGGCGCTGGGTCAGTGAAAGTCGATCCGAATTATCTCGGCGCGCTGGGTAACTCGACCACGAGAATCACGGTGGTCGAGCAGGTGGGCAAGGTTCTCACCCTGACCTATGCCACCGACGTGGATACGACGGCGCAGCAATTGCTGCAGGCAGAAATCGCAATCAATCGGCACGTCTCGCTGCTGGTTGCACGGGACGAGTCGGGCGTCTTTTCAATGGTGGTGAAAGCCACCCGGCGTTACAAATAAGATAAGCCCCTTGCAAACGGGCGATTCTCTTCCCCGGCCAGTTCAATATCTGCCTCATCAAATGGCTACCCTTCCCCATCCTGGTCTGTTTACAATTGGGCGCACTTCAAATGAGTAGTCGTGAAACATCTTCCCTGCATCTGTGTTTAGAAGCATTAGGGAAGCTTCCCCTTCCCGGCCGTTTCAGTTGAAGTGAAAAACAACCGGGTGTGGGGCAGTGTGAAACAAGGAGCACGGACATGACAACGAGAAAGCATATTTTTGCCGCCGCATGGATAATAACGGCGGCGCTGACTATCAGCGTTTTGGGCCTTCCACCGACCTCATATGCGGCCGCAGGCACGGGGATCGGAGCCGGCCAGGACAGCGTAAGCGACGCACAGTCAAAGCTGAAGAAATCGCAATTCAAGGATGTCAAGGTCGCAGTCGACAACGGCATCGCTACTTTGACTGGCACCGTCAGCCTCTACGAATACAAGCAAAGCGCAGCCAATCGCGTTCGCAAGGCGAAAGGCGTGACCGCAGTGAGAAATCAAATCGAGGTCGCAGGACCCAATGTGCCCGACAGCGAACTGAAAGCCAAGCTGCTTGAAAAACTGACCTACGATCGTGTTGGTTACGGAAACGCATTCAATGCGATCTCACTCGACGTTCAGAACGGCATGGTGACGTTAGGCGGTCATGCGCGCACTGACGTCGACAAGGATTCGGCACTGGCGCTCGTATCCACGTATCCCGGCGTGAAAGACGTCGTGGACGACATCGAGGTCGATCCAACGTCAATCATGGACGACCAGACTCGATTAGCCGTGGCGCGCGCCATCTATGGCTCTCCTACGCTGAACAAGTACTCCATCGACCCGGCCAAGCCGATCCGCATCTCCGTGCAGAATGGGAATGTCTCGCTGTACGGCGTAGTCGATTCAAAGGGCGACAAGGATATGGCTTATATCCGCGCAAATGGCGTACCGGGCGTCTTCAGCGTAAAGAATTACTTGCACGTCGCCGGCCAGACCAGCGAAACCGAGAAGTAGCACCGATAACCGCGCCGACCTGAATTCGCGATGCTTCTGCCATAACGAGAGCCTTCCCCGGGCCTCGAGGACTTGGGCCACTGCCCGACCGTGGCCCGAGGTTCATTTTGAGCGTTAGCGAAAGACCGCTATCATTCTTTGCCAGGAAGATCGCGCGTTTTCGCTGGACGCGCGCGCATTCGGCGTGCGACATTTACAGAACTGTAACCATTTCAGACGATTCCATTCCTTACACTTGAGTCGCTATGTTGACCGACAGCCCCTTGACGATCGACCGAAGAGACGGAAAGAATCCCGGCACCCGGGTGTTCTGCCTGAATGGACCACTCACGCTGCGCAACCTCTTCGAGTTGCAGACCGAACTGCGCGGGGTGACGCCTCCTCCGCTGACGGTGATTGACCTCACTGGCGTGCCTTACATGGACTCAGCCGGAATGGGCCTCGTGATGAACCACTACGTCCGATGCCAGACCAAAGGCGCCAAGCTGATCGTTGCCGGTGCCAACAGCCGAGTGATGGATCTGTTCAAGGTGACCAAGGTAGACACGGTGCTGCCGCTCGTCGGAACGCTCGAAGACGCCGAGGCTTAGATTTCGACAAGAGTCTGAAGCTCTTTGAATATCATTTACTTTCAATCCAACCTTTAGCTCGCATCGTCCTTGGGTTGCGCGCATGCCCCCCATTACACTGGGATGATGGAGTAGCACGCGATGGGCCTGGCCGCGAAAACCCGTACAACGCTGGAGATGATCAAGTGGGAGCACTCGATCTTTGCCCTGCCGTTTACTCTGACGGCCGTGCTGCTGGCGAGCCATGGCGCACCCAGGTGGCGAACACTGGGCTGGATCCTGGTTGCGATGGTGACGGCCCGATCCTGTGCAATGGCCTTCAATCGCTGGGCTGACGCTGACCTCGACGCCGCCAATCCACGAACGCGAATGCGCGCCATTCCCGCCGGCCAGCTCTCACGCGAATTTGTCCTGGGATTCACAGTGCTGATGGGGTTGGGCTTCGTGATCGCCGCAGCCGAACTGAACAGGCTCACACTTTACCTCGCCCCGGTCGTCCTGATCGTGCTACTGGGCTACAGTTACATGAAGCGGGTTACGCGCTGGTCGCACCTGGTTCTGGGTCTCGCGCTCGGGCTGGCGCCCTCTGCGGCATGGATCGCCGTGCGCGGCAGTCTCGATCCGCGCATCGTGGTCCTCACGGCCGCTGTAATGCTGTGGGTCGGCGGATTCGACGTGCTCTACGCTTGCCAGGATTTCGAGCACGATCGTCAGGCAGGTCTGCACAGCATCCCCCAATCCCTTGGAGTTCCGGCAGCGTTCTGGGCAGCACGTTTCATGCACCTGGCATGCTGGCTCTGCTCGTCTGGTTCGGATCCTTATTCAGCTTCGGCATCGCGGGCTGGCTCGGCGTCACCGCCGCGGCGCTGTTGCTCGCCTATGAGCACTCCATCGTTTCGCCCAGCGATATGCGCCGCCTCAACGCTGCATTCTTCACCATGAACGGCGTTATTGCCATGGTCTTCCTGGTTTTCGTGGCCGCCGATGTCTGGCTGCGGAGATAAGGACACATGGACAAAGCTCTGACGCAAAAAGCGGCAGTAGAGCTGTGGTATGGTGCGAGAAAGCAGTCTGCACAGACTCCGCTCGCGGCGCGCTCAACTGGCTCCGAAGAAAGTGAATCGGGCACCGGAATGAAGATAGCCATCCAGGGCGAACCTGGCTCATTCAGTCACGAAGCAACGCTGGCGATGCTGCCTGACGCCGTGATCGTCCCTTGCACTGTCTCGGCCGACGTTTTCAACGCGCTAGCCGACGAATCGGTTGACGGCGCTGTCATTCCCATCGAGAACAGCCTCGCCGGATCGGTGCTGGAGCACTTCGACCTCTTGCTACAGCACGATGTGAAGGTGATACGCGAGTCGCAGTTGCGCATCCGGCACAACCTCATCGGCATCGCGTCAACGCTCGACGACATCGATCGCGTCTTTTCGCATCCGGTGGCCCTGGCGCAGTGCCGCAATTTCCTGGCGCGCCATCCGAAAATGGAGTCATTCGCTTTTTACGACACGGCGGGAAGCGTGAAACAGTTGGTCGAGTTGCGCGACCGGCATGCAGCGGCCATCGCCAGCGAGGCGGCAGCCCGCTATTACGGCGCGCAAATTCTGCAGGCGGGATCGAGGACAATCCGGAGAACTTCACGCGCTTCTTTCTTGTTCGGCGTACCAGGGACGCTCGATTCGAATCGGATGCCAACAAAACCAGCCTTGCTTTCTCCGTTGAAAACCGGCCCGGATCGCTCGTTGCCGCGCTGAACCAACTTGCTTCAATAGGAACCAACCTGACAAAGATCGAGTCACGACCAGTGCACGGCAAACCATGGGAGTACGTCTTCTACGTCGATTGCCAGCTCCACTCGTCTGAGGAGGGTTCCCGCGCCATCGAAGCCATCAAACCGCATTGCGCCATGGTGAAAGAGCTCGGCAGATACCGGGAATCGAGCGTGCAGGAAACAGGAATTAGAGAATAGGGAAATGGGAACAGACCCAGCTGGACAACTTTGAAGATTGCAGACATAAGAAAGGGGATGGCCAAAGCCATCCCCATCTTGCTGCCTGAAGAACTGGAATGTCTGGGATTCCCCAGTCCCTAGTCCCTACTTTTAGAAGTGGTACGCGACGCCCAAAACGGGATTGTAGATGTTGTACCACTTGTTCGTGGTGAACTGCTCAACCCCGAACGTGGGCACTTTGGTTACGAAGCCGCGATACTCAGCGCGAATATCAAAGCTGGGGCTGATCTCGTAGGCAATACCGCCACCGTAGAGTCCACCGACCGAGGTTTGCTGCTTCACATCGAGGCTGGTTGTGCCCGAGTTGCGGATAGGCAGGAAGATGAATACACCTGGACCGGCCTCTACAAAGGGATTGAATTTCTTGTAGGTAAAGCTGCGCACGTAAGCGACTGAAACTTCCTGCGTGCGGGTGTTCACCTGGTAGTGATTCGGGTTCACGTAATAGTTTATGAAATTGTTGTTAGTTATTCCATAATTGGCCTCAACTGCACTGTTCGGGGTAAGCATGAACCGGTAGCTAAGCAACCCACCCCAGGCGGTGTTCGAGTGGACCTGAACCGTGGTGGAAGAGGCAACAAAAGGTTCGATTAGGGCGGATCCGCTGAGACTGATATCCTGCCGGCTCTCCTGAGCGCGGCCCGCTGCTACGCACACGGCCAGCAGTAAGGTAACAAGGGCGATCTTCTTCATTCGGTATTGAACCTCGCGACTGCTCAACCGTCCGGCTGGCAACCAGCATGTTGATTACGACACGCCGGTTTCCCCCACGCGCCGCTCTCAGCATTGTAAATGGCCTGAACGGGTTGCAGTTCGAACGGGCTGATTCAGAATGATCTAAGTCAATAGACGCATCACCGCGCAAATGGGAATCTCTTTCAAACGGAGACTAGGAATCAACGAGTCCCTATTCCCTATTCCCTAGTCCCTTCTTCTACCCGCCCCGTTCAACGTGGTAGTAGTAGGGCGGCCCGTGCTTCTGAGCCAGTTCGCGCACCACTCGCAGAAAAGCGAGGCCCGCATACGAGAGAGTGGCCTGTCTCCGGTGTACCAGCCTCAGTACACGTTTGAACTCAAGCTCGTCCACCGTCACGCGCACCAGTTCCCCGGCCTCAAGTTCATGCGCGATGGTGAGGTGCGGCACCAGCGCCACCCCGTTGCCCATCGCCACAAATCGCTTGATGGCTTCGATCGTGGGAAGATCAATGCCCATATTCAGGGGCGTGCGATAGCGCTGGAACGCTTCAATCACCTTGCGCCGCAGCGGAGACGTAACGTTGTGGGCAATAAAGTTCTCCTTGCCCAGTTCGTTGATCGAGACGCGGGCCGCCTTGGCAAGCCGATGCCGAGGACTCACGATAAATGCCAGGCTGTCGTTATAGACGGCGATGGTCCGAAATTTCTCCGGGTCGAGTCGGAAAGACGTCACCCCGATCTCGAATGTGCGCAGGCTCAACTCATCGGCAATCCGACTGGCCAGCATGCGATGGACAGAAATGCCAATCTCCGGAAATTGACGCCGGAACTGATCGATGGTCGGAAGCAAGTACATGCAGGTATATTCGTTCGCTGCCAGTTGCAGGCGGCCGCGCTCCAGGCTCTTCAATTCATCCAGCGCGCTATTGGCTTCGCGGCGTAGAGCGAGCAAACGCTGGGCATAATCGCGCAACAGCTCACCGGAGGCGGTGAGGGATCCGTCGCGGGCGGCCCGGTCGAAGAGCGTTTCACCGAGTGACGCCTCCAACTTGCGAATGACCTGACTGATCGCCGGCTGGGTACGGTGCAATCGCACGGCGGCGCGGGAAAAACTGCGTTCCTCCGCCACGGCAAGAAAGGTTTCAAGTTGAGAGAGTTCCATGATTAGCTGCCGGCTCCTGGCTTCTAGCTTTTAGCCCGGACTTCGAGCGAATGCATCCAACGACGCGGCGGTCTTGTTTTTGTGTAGAACAAGCACGTTGCCGCAATTCCGCAGGCGGAAGCTGGCAGCTAGAAGCTAGAGGCTAGCAGCTCACCTCATAAGCAATTGTAATAGGTTCCCCAAAAAGAATAACTTTGCCTTATAGCCGCGCGATGCGAGAAAATAAAAGAGTTAAGGAAACGTCTTCCCCGGCAGGCGTGAACATGATGAAAAATCCAAATCACGTTGCATTCTTCGACACCACTCTGCGCGATGGCGAACAGTCGCCCGGTTGCAGCATGACCACGCAGGAAAAACTAACCATGGCGCATGCCCTTGAAGATCTGGGCGTCGATATCATCGAGGCCGGTTTCGCCATGGCCTCAGAGGGCGACTTTGCCGCGATCGCGACGATTACTCAGGCGGTTCGCAAGCCGCGCATCGCTTCCCTAGCCCGCGCCAAAGCCGAAGACATCGAAATGGCGGCCCGTGCCCTGCAGTTTGCAGAGCGCTCGCGCATTCACGTCTTTCTAGCCTCCAGCGATCTCCATCTGGAGTACAAGCTGAAAATGAGCCGCCAGCAGGCGCTCGACCAGGCCGCCGAATCGGTGCGTCTGGCACGCTCCTTTGTAGAGGACGTGGAGTTTTCACCCGAAGATGCAACGCGCTCAGATCGCGAGTTTCTGGTCGAGATCGTCCGCGTGGCTATCGAAGCCGGCGCCACCACCATCAACATGCCCGACACCGTGGGTTACACCACGCCGGAAGAATACGGGCAAATGTTCCGCGAAGTACGCGAGCGCATTCCGGCAGTCGATGCCGAGGGCATCATTCTTTCATCCCACTGCCATGACGATCTGGGCCTTGCAGCAGCAAATTCGCTGGCAGCCATCAGCGCCGGCGCCCGACAAGTGGAGTGCACTATCAACGGCATCGGCGAGCGCGCGGGCAACGCTTCGCTCGAAGAGATTGCGGCTGCACTGCACGTGCGCAGTGAGCGCTACGGCGTCACCACCAACATAAAGCTCGACCAGCTTTATCCTACGAGCGAGGTGCTGGGACAGATCATCACCTTCAAGCCCTCGCCGAACAAGGCGATCGTAGGTGCCAACGCATTTGCGCATGAGTCCGGCATTCACCAGCACGGCATGCTGGCGAATCCGCTGTGCTACGAAATCATGACGCCGGGACTCGTGGGCGTGTCGAAAACGAACCTTGTACTGGGCAAGCACAGTGGACGAGCGGCTCTGCGGCATCGGCTGGAGCAGCTTGGATACGCGCTGTCGCGCGAGGAATTGCAGCAGGTGTACTACCGCTTTGTGGCGCTGGCCGATCGCAAGAAGAACATCTACGACCAGGACTTGATTGGAATTTTGCCTGATCCGATTCGCGACCGAAAGCATGAACCGGTGGCGGAGTTGGATTAGGTTTGGCTGGAGCCAGTCACTTGTGTCAGGGCACGGCTCGGGGTACCCTCCGGGTCGCGTGCCGAAACAAGCAATTTGTTTAGGGGTTTTAGCCCCCTGAGGGACGACACCAAGAATGCACCTGAAGATACTTGTCACTGCCGGCGACGGCATCGGCCCCGAAGTCACCAACGAAGCTGTTTCCGTGCTGCAGGATGTTGCTGAGATTGGTGGCCACAAGCTCGAAATCACGGCAAAGCGCATCGGCGGCGTGGCGATCGTAAATGATGGCTCGCCGCTGCCCAAGGACACTCTGGATGCAGCTCTCGCCAGCGACGCAGTCCTTCTCGGCGCCGTGGGAGGCAACGAATTCAATTCCCTTCCCCCAGACAAGCGCCCCGAATCCGGACTGCTGCAATTGCGTGCGGCGCTCGGTGGGTTCGCAAATCTCCGGCCGGCCTTCGCGTTCAAGGAACTCGCAGTCAACAGTCCCCTGCGTCCCGAGATCATCGACGGTGCCGACATCCTGTTCGTCCGCGAACTGCTCGGCGGCCTCTACTTCGGCCAGCCGCGCGAGTGGAACAAAACCACCGGCGAGGCCTGGAACACCATGCGCTACACCCGCGACGAAGTGGCCCGCGTAGCGCGAATCGCATTCGAGCTGGCATGAAGCGCCGCAAGAAACTAACCAGCGTGGACAAGGCCAATGTCCTTGAAGTTTCGCAACTCTGGCGCGCAACGGTGAACGAAGTGGCTGCGGAGTTTCCCGGCGTGACAGTCGAGCACCAGTATGTCGACGCGATGTCGATGCACCTGATGAATCAGCCGCGCAACTACGACGTGGTTCTCACCGAGAATCTTTTCGGCGACATTCTCAGCGATGAGTCCGCAGTAATCACAGGCTCGCTCGGCATGCTGCCCTCGGCAACCATCGGCGGCAAGGTCAATTTATATGAACCTGTCCACGGTTCAGCGCCGGACATCGCCGGTAAGGGCCTGGCAAATCCGCTGGGCGCAATCTTGACAGCGGCACTGATCCTCCGCCACTCGGGTGGCCTCGAAGCCGAAGCCGCCGCGATCGAATCATCTGTCCGCAAAGTGCTGGAGCAGGGCTTCCGCACTCCGGATCTCGCGCGCGCACGAATCCGCAAGGATTCCCGGTGCTGTCGACCAAGGAGATGGGCGCAAAAGTCAGGGAGACGGTGAAGAGCCAGCTTTTAGCCGTTAGCTCTTAAGTACCAGCATTTAGCCATTAGCTTTTAGCTCTATTGCGCAAGAACCGGCGAAAGTCGGCGGAAGTCAAGAAGTTGAATATGCATCGTTCAGAAGATCGAAGCTAAGGGCTGATAGCTAACGCTTAGCTGCTTTTAGAGGAGTCAATGAGCGCACCAAAAACACTATTCGAGAAAGTCTGGGAGCAGCACAGTAGTGGCAGAGCCGAAAGGGCGAGCCCACGCTGATCTACATCGATCTGCAATTGCTGCACGAGGTCACCTCCCCGCAGGCGTTCGAAGGACTTCGCCTGGCTGGACGGAAGGTCCGCCGCCCCGACCGCTGCATCGCAACGGTGGATCACAATGTGCCAACAACGATTGAAGGCCGCCTGCATATCGTCGATCAGATCGCGGCAACGCAAATTGAAACGCTTCGCAAAAACTGCGCAGACTTTGGTGTCGAACTCTACGACGTGAACAGCCGCGAGCAAGGCATCGTGCACGTGATCGGACCGGAGCTGGGCATCACCAAGCCCGGAATGACGATTGTCTGCGGTGATTCGCACACCTCGACACACGGCGCTTTTGGCGCGCTGGCATTTGGTATCGGCACCAGCGAAGTGGAGCACGTGCTGGCCACGCAGACGCTGCCGCAATCGAAGCCGAAAACCTTCCGCATCGCTGTCGAAGGCGAATTGCCACGGGGCGTCACGGCGAAGGACATCATTCTCGCCATCATCGGCAAGATCGGCACCGATGGCGCAACAGGATGCGTGATCGAATACGCTGGCTCCGCCATTCGCGCGCTCTCGATGGAAGGCCGCATGACCATCTGCAACATGAGCATCGAGGCTGGCGCGCGCGCGGGAATGATCGCTCCCGACGAGACGACGTTTGCGTATCTAAAAGGCCGCAGGTTCAGCCCGCAGGGCGCGGCGTGGGATGAGGCGGTACACGAGTGGAGCAAGCTGCCTAGCGATCCGGGCGCGAAGTTCGATCGCGAATTGATAATTGATGCCACAACCCTGGTTCCCTACGTGAGTTGGGGAACAAGCCCGGGCATGGTCGCGCCGATTACGGCATCGGTTCCGGATCCGGCTGCGACAAAAGATGAACAGGAGCGCAAAGGACTGGAGCGCGCGCTTGAATACATGGCTCTGAAGCCGGGAACCCCCCTGGCAGAGGTCACCATCGATCGCGTATTTATCGGCTCATGCACCAACTCCCGCATTGAAGATCTGCGGGCGGCGGCACGGATCGCGGCCGGCCACAAAGTCTCAACGCACGTAAGCGCGATGGTCGTTCCCGGTTCGCAGCAAGTGAAGGCGCAAGCGGAGAAAGAAGGCCTCGACCAGATCTTCAAAGACGCCGGCTTTGACTGGCGCGAACCGGGCTGCTCGATGTGCCTCGGCATGAATCCCGACATTCTTTCGCCCGGCGAGCGCTGCGCCTCGACGAGCAACCGCAACTTCGAAGGCCGCCAGGGTCGCGGCGGACGCACTCACCTCGTTTCGCCGGAGATGGCGGCCGCTGCGGCAATTGCCGGACACTTCGTCGACATTCGCAACTGGCCCGTTCATGAAGTTGCCCATGAGGAGGTAAAGGCCTGATGGAACCGTTTAAAACATTGACCGCATTGGCCGCCCCTCTCGATCGCACCAATGTCGATACCGACCAGATCATTCCCAAGCAGTTTTTGAAGCGCATCGAGCGTACGGGCTACGGCGATTTCCTCTTCTTCGATTGGAGGCGCACCGCGTCGGGCGATCCCGATCCGAGCTTTCCGCTCAACGATCCGCGCTATAAGGGTGCGCAGATTCTAATCGCCGGCAAGAATTTTGCATGCGGATCAAGCCGCGAGCACGCTGCATGGGCGCTGAGCGACTATGGATTCCGCGTAGTGATCGCGCCAACCTTCGCCGACATCTTCTTCTCAAACGCCGGCAAGAACGGCATCGTCCTGGCCCGGTTAACTGAAGAAGAAGTTGCGACTCTTCTCCAGAACGCAAAGAACATTCCGAATTACAAACTCACCGTGTCGCTCCAGGATCAGACAGTAACCGACGATCGCGGATTCAAGGCGACATTCGAAGTTGACCCATTCCGTAAATTCTGCCTGCTTGAAGGATTGGACGATATCGGCCTGACCCTTCGCCATGCAGCGGAGTTGGACAAGTACGAAGCAGAACACGACAAGGCTGGTTGGCTGAAGGCCAAGTAACTACTAGCTTCTAGCCGCTAGCTGATAAATGCTAATGCGGATTTCATTTTCGGTTTGAATCAAGAACTTTTGATTTGGGACAAAGACTTTCACTGCAGCACGAACCAGCTAAAAGCTAGCAGCTAGAAGCTAACAGCTAGCTCAGAGCGAAGCGAAGAGCAATGACCATCGAAGGCAAGCGACAGAGCATTCCGTTGACTGAGGGCCCAAGCCGCGCGGCCGCGCGCTCCTATTTACGTGGGTCAGGATTTGCAAAAGAAGATCTCCACAAGCCGATCATCGGCATCGCCAATACGTGGACCGAGATCGGCACCTGCAACGTGCATCTGCACGAAGTAGCCAAGCACTGAAAGAAGGCATTCGCGAAGCTGGCGGCACGCCAATGGAGTTCAACACCGTCACCATTTCCGACGGCATCACGATGGGCACGCAGGGCATGAAGGCGTCGCTGGTCTCGCGCGAAGTGATCGCAGACTCCATCGAACTCGTCGCCCGCGGCAATCTCTTCGACGGCCTCGTCGGCATCGGCGGCTGCGACAAGAACATGCCGGGCATCATCATGGCGCTTTGCCGGCTCGACATTCCGGGCATGATGCTCTATGGCGGATCCATTGCTCCCGGCAAACTGAATGGCCCCAACGGCGAAAAGATCGACATCACGATCCAGAATGTCTTCGAAGGCATCGGCGCATACGCCGCCGGCAAGATCGACGACGCCGGCCTTGAAGCCCTCGAAGCCAACGCCTGCCCCGGCGCGGGCGCATGCGGCGGACAATTCACCGCCAACACCATGGCCATGAGCGGTGAGATGCTGGGCATCTCCCCGATGCAGCTCTCCGGAGTTCCTGCTACTGATAAAGACAAGCACGCAGCCACGCGCGAAGCCGGCCGCATGCTGATGGAAGCGGTTCGCGCAAATCGTCGTCCGTCACAGATCATCACAAAACAATCAATTGTGAACACGATTGCCAGCGTGGCAGCGAGCGGCGGCTCCACCAACGCCGTTCTGCACCTGCTGGCGATTGCACGCGAGATGGGCATCGAGCTTTCCATCGACGACTTCGATGCCATTTCAAAAAAGACGCCTTTCATTTGCGACCTCGTTCCCGGCGGGCAAGTACATGGCGTCGCACTTCCAGGCCGCCGGCGGTTCTCGTCTGCTGGCCAAGCGCCTTATCGACGCTGGCCACGCCGACGGATCCACGCTTACCATCAGCGGCCGCACGCTCGCCGAAGAAGCAGCGCTGGCCGTCGAGACTCCCGGCCAGGTGGTGATCAAGACTTTCGAGCAGCCCATCAAGCCAACCGGCGGACTGGTCATTCTCAAAGGCAATCTCGCACCCGAAGGCTGTGTGATGAAGATCGCCGCCGCCGATCGCTATGAGCATCGTGGACCGGCGCGGGTGTTTGATTCCGAGGAAGAATGCTTCGCAGCGGTGCAAGGCGACAAGATCAAACCGGGCGATGTGCTGGTGATTCGCTACGAGGGCCCAAAAGGCGGCCCCGGCATGCGCGAAATGCTGCAAGTCACAGCAGCTGTCAGCGGACATCCCGATCTTAGCCACACCGTTGCCCTGCTCACCGATGGCCGCTTCAGCGGAGCAACGCGCGGATTTACCGCCGGTCATGTGGCACCCGAAGCCTTCGTCGGCGGCCCAATCGCCGCAGTCCGCGAAGGCGACATCATCAGCTTTGATATCAAGAATCGCACGCTGAACGTTGAAATCAGCGCAGAAGAGATGGCGAAACGGCTCAAGGATTTCAAACCGCCGGCCCTGCGCTGGCCTGCCGGCGTGTTTCGTAAGTATGTCGATCGGGTAACAAGCGCATCGCAAGGGGCAACAACGTAGAAACAGTGGTCAGTGAACAATGAGCGGAACAAGCTGGAATCTACCAAGGAGAACAACATGGGAAGCAAAGCAAACGGACAATCCGCAGAGAGCCACTTGACGACGCCGACACGGCTGACGGGCGCAGAGATTGTGTGGGCCACCCTGGTCGGTGAGGGCGTGTCCACTGTCTTCGGTTACCCGGGCGGGGCCATTCTGCCGGTCTACGATGCCCTGCGCAAGTTTCCCATTCATCACGTTCTTGTCCGTCACGAGCAGGGTGCGGCGCACATGGCAGACGGCTATTCGCGCGCTTCTGGCAAAGTTGGCGTGGCCATTGCGACAAGCGGCCCCGGCGCAACCAATCTCGTTACCGGAATCGCAACCGCGATGCTCGATTCCATTCCCATGGTATGCATCACCGGCAACGTGTCCAGCAAAGTGCTCGGCACCGATGCCTTTCAGGAAGTCGATATCACCGGCATTACGCTGCCGGTAACGAAGCACAACTTCCTCGTCAACAAGACCGAAGACATTGCGCACGCCATTCGCTACGCATTTCAGATTGCGGTGAGTGGCCGGCCCGGCCCCGTCCTCGTCGACATTACGAAGGATGCGCAACAAGGTACCGCGATTTTTGATTTCGAGGCAGCCAAGCCGCGGCCCTATCGTCCCCACCCGATGCTGCACGTGGATGAGACTGGGTTGAAACATGCGGCGGAGCTCATCAAGAATGCCAAGCGACCGGTCATTCTCGCCGGGCACGGCATCTCGGAGTCAGGCGCAATGGAACAGGTGCGAACCTTGGCCGAGCGTGCTCAAATCCCCGTGGCGCTCACATTGCTGGGGCTGGGCAACTTCCCTGCCTCGCACCCGCTGAACCTCGGCATGATGGGCATGCACGGCGAATCGTGGGTAAACAACGCAATCCAGGAAGCAGATCTACTCATTGCCTGCGGCATGCGCTTTGATGATCGCGTCACCGGCACGCCAAGCACCTATGCGCAAAAGGCGAAGAAGATTCACATCGAGGTCGATCCCGCCGAGGTCAACAAGAACGTCAAGGTCGATGTCGCACTTGTCGGCGATCTGCGCGCGGTGCTCGAGGAGTTGTTGCCGCGCATTGCTGGTCGAGACGGATCGGCATGGCTCAAGACAATCGAGGCGAGCAAGGGTGCGGTTGCGGTCCGCGATATCAAGAACCTGCCAGACTCAGGTCATCTCTATGCAGCGCACGTAATGCACGATCTATGGCGCATCACAGGCGGCAATGCGATCGTCGCCACCGATGTAGGCCAGCACCAGATGTGGGAAGCGCAATACTTCCATCACGAAACGCCGCGGTCATTGGTAACCTCTGGCGGACTCGGGACGATGGGATTCGCTCTCCCCGCTGCGATCGGCGCGAAGATGGCCTGCCCCGACAAGGAAGTGTGGGTGATCGCCGGTGATGGCGGATTCCAGATGACCGCTTCGGAACTCTCGACCATCGTGCAGGAGAAGCTGAATATCAACATCGCCGTCATCAACAACGGCTATCTCGGCATGGTGCGCCAGTGGCAGGAGTTCTTCTACGAAAGCAACTACGAAGCCACGCCGCTAGTTAGCCCCGACTTTGTAAAGCTGGCCGACGCACACGGCATTGCGGGCCGCGCAGTCACGACACGCGCTGAAGTAGCAGATGCCGTAAATGAAGCGCGCGAGACCGATGGACCGTTCCTGCTGAATTTCATGGTTGAAAAGGAAGATTCGGTATATCCGATGATTCCAGCCGGCAGCGCACTGCACGAGATGATTCGCCGTCCCGGTAAGAGCCCGCTGGTAGAGTCCGCGGAAGACGAGTAAGACAGCTGCCAGCTCCTAGCTTCTAGCTGCTAGCGCCTTCGAACCGAAGCGAGAAATCGTTTGGTACGAGGGCGCCAGACCAGCCTGAGAATAGCTAGAAGCTAGCGGCTAGAAGCTAGAGGCTGATGTCATGTTGCACACATTCGTAGCATACGTTGAAGATTTGCCGGGCGTGCTGACGCGCGTGGCTTCGCTGTTCCGGCGGTTGAACATCAACATCAGCTCGCTTACCGTTGGGCGAAGCGAGCGCGATGGTTTGTCGCGGCTGACCCTTGTCTGCGAGGCATCTGAAGAAGCAGGTCATCGCATTCGCGCCAGCCTCTTCAAACTCGAAAACGTAGTGGATGTAGACGACATCGCCAAGGCGCCAAACGTCACGCGGGAGCTTGCGCTCATCAAGGTGGCGGCCACACCCCGCAATCGAGCCCAGATCTTCGACCTGGTTGAGGTTTTCCGTGCGCGCATCGTCGATCTCACTTCTGAGTCGTTGATGATCGAGATGACAGGCGTCGAAAGCAAAATCGAAGGCCTCATTGAAGTGCTTCGGGAGGACGATGGGCGTATCCTCGAAATCTGCCGCAGTGGCAAGATGACAATGCGGCGCGGGCATCACACGTCCAGCGTGCTGAAGGCAATGGGTAAAGCTCCTGACGAGAGTGCTCTCCCCGAAGACGAAGCGGAAGATGCGACGGAAGAAAGCGCCGACATCGAGCCGGCATAACAGCAGACCATTCAACTGCCAGTTGCAAGCTTGCATTGGTATTCTCACCTGGAAGGGAAAGATCATGGACCCAGATAGCAAAGCCTGCCCGGTTTGCGGAGAAACCATTAAGGCGGTGGCAATCAAGTGCCGCTTCTGTAATACCGATCTGGCAACTTATGCCGCAACGCGAGAAGTGGAAATGGAACGCGACCTGTTCGTGGGTCACCCGGCAATGATCTACACGGTTGGCCAGCTCACGCCATTTCTGATCGTGGCAGCAATAACTGCGGCGATCGGCTACGCAATCGCAAAGGGCTACATCGAGCAATCCGATCAGTACATCCTCTATCTCTCGCTGTTCTTTGTCATCGCGTGTGCGCTCATTTGCGTCGCGTACTACGTCAGGAGCCGGCGAGTCTTCTACCGGATCACCACGCAGCGAATCAAGTTTGAGCGAGGCATCCTTTCCAAGGTGCAGGAGTCGCTCGAGCTTTTCCGGATCGACCACTTTGAACTACGCAAGCCCCTAGGCAGCCGGCTTCTGGGCCAGTCCTCGTTGCATCTTTTCTCGTCCGACGCAGAACTTGAGAATTTTTTGATCTATGGCGTGCCGCAATTAGAAGAGCTCGCGGATGAACTGCGCGAGTGCCAGTTACGCGAACGCACCCGGCGCGGTGCGACCACATTCGTCAGGGCATAACGCCCCCACACATCTCCCAATTCGTATGCAAAGGAAAAAACAAGATCATCATGGCTAAGACTTATTACGATCACGACGCCGACCTTTCCCTGATTCAAGCGAAAAAGGTAGCCATCATCGGCTACGGCTCTCAAGGACATGCGCACTCTCTCAACCTGAAGGACTCCGGCGTTCAGGTGAAGGTGGGCCTCGCTGCGAATTCGAAATCCATCGCCAAGGCGCAGAAGGCTGGCCTTGAAGTTGGCACCGTGCCTGAAGTGACCAAGTGGGCCGACGTGGTCATGGTTCTCGTTCCAGACCAGACGGCTGCAAAGTTGTACGCCGAGGAGATTGGACCGAATCTCTCGGCAGGCAAACTCCTGCTCTTCGCCCATGGCTTCAACATTCACTTCAAGACCATTGCGCCCGCAGCCGGCATCGACGTAGGCATGGCCGCACCCAAGGCTCCCGGACATCGCGTGCGTGAAGTCTTCACCGAGGGCGGCGGCGTTCCGGGATTGATCGCGATCCACCAGGACGCGACCGGCAAAGCGCACCCGCTCACGCTGAGCTATCTCAAGGGCATCGGCTGCACACGCGCCGGAGTACTTGAGACCACATTCAAGGAAGAGACCGAGACTGATCTCTTCGGCGAGCAGGCTGTCCTCTGCGGCGGCGTCAGCGCGCTTATCAAGGCTGGATACGAAACACTCGTAGAAGCTGGCTATCAGCCCGAAAGCGCCTACTTCGAAGTGCTGCACGAGCTCAAGCTCATCGTCGACCTCATCTATCGCGGCGGCCTCGCCTACATGCGCTACTCCATCTCCGACACGGCCGAGTGGGGCGACTACGTCAGCGGCCCGCGCGTCATCAATGCAGAAAGCCGTAAAGCCATGAAGGCCATCCTCACCGAGATCCAGAATGGTGAATTCGCCAAGCGCTTCCTCGCCGACCAGAACTCAGGCCGCAAGGAGTTTCAGGCATTCCGCGACGCAGAAGCCAAGCACCCCATCGAGATCGTCGGCAAACAGCTTCGCGCGAGCATGCCGTTCCTCGACCCGGTCACGGTAGAGGAAGTGGCCAAGACACGGTAAGGAGCTATTAGCTCTTAGCCATTAGCTATCAGCTTGGCCCTGCTGGTGCGCAACCTTGATGTTAAGGTCGCTGCTCGCGGGGCCATCGTGTCTTGGGTCAATCCACAACCTGCTCTGCAATGAGCCTTACCCATGTTTGCAGATCAGGAGATCGATCGCTCAAATCGAATTCGGCGAGCCTGACGCCGAAGAGCTCCCAGCCGGAGCGCTTCTGGCAGCCGATTACCATCCCCTTCAGGCCCGAAAATTCCGCTACCCTCGGGTCCCATTTAAGTTCGTCGGCACGTTTCACTGTCCACTCTGCCAGTTCGATCAAATCTGCATCCGCCACCTGCGGGCGAAACTGCAGCGCAAACCAAAACAGCGCGACACCATACTCGCGTATCGAGTCGTTCTTTCCCTCTGGATCCGACTTGAGCAAAAGCCATGCAAAATGTCGCGCAGCCTCGTGCTTCAGATCGACTGGCAATGCTTCCAGGCTGAGGATCAATTGGATCGTCGTCGAACACGTGCTTCCGTCGTTGTAGTGATAATTCCACGGCTCATGCTCGGCGCGCAGAATAGCCGCACACGAAAACGCCCGCATCCAGTGACCGAACTCGCCCATCCGCCCCGGCTTCCATTCGGGATTCTCCGGCTCAGACCAGCGAATCAGCTCCAGCACCTCCATAGGAACCCAGCCCGGATTCTCCGGGAGCGCGCCTGTATCCCGCAGCTGGCGCAGAGCGACAAGATGGTCATCCGCATCGCACCCGTAATCCGCCTGCGAGATGCACTCCAGCATCTCGTCGGTCACGTGCGCCGAAATCGCGCGCAACAGCACATCGCCATCCGGCTCGAATCGATTTAGAAGATCGACGATCATCGCGAGATCAAGTGAAGTCTACCTGCCGAAGATGGGTAACGCCGAGACACCACGCAAACGCCCCGCCTAACGTGATGACGGCGGCAACGGCAAATGCCGCGGCGAAGTGGCCAGTCCAGTCCACGAGGAAGCCGGTCAGTGCGGGACCAATGACTCCCAGCCATGTTCGCGATTCCATTTTGCAGTCCGACCCACCTCCCCGCCGCGTGCGGGCCGGCAAGCGTCTGCGCAAAGGCGAAAGTGCCCGCGTTGGCGGTGCCGCTCCCAACTGCGCAAGCGATAAGGCAAGCGAGATAAGTGTGCTCTCCGGCGAACGCGCAGCCGACTAGCGAGACTGCCGCGAGCGTGAATCCCACGGCCATGGCCCACTTCCTCGCCATGGTTGGGCTGGCGCCTCTCCGAATGCAGTGATCTGTGATGGTGCCTGTCGCGACTGAGGACAGCGAATCGACCACCCATAGTGCAGCCGGCTGCAACCGACATTGCGGCGATCGATAGATGCCGCTCATTCACGAGGTAATACGGTAGCCAGCTCATTAAGAAGTAGACGAGATAATTCGCGCAGAAGTGGCCGGACGCTGCTCCCCAGAACGCGCGCTTACGCAGAATCGCCGCAAAGCCCGGCGCGCCCGCATCAACGGTGGCGGCGGTGAGCCTCCGGAGCCTTCCATCGCGACCAGGCCGGCAGCCACACAAGACTCGCAACGCCGATGGCAACAAACGCCGCCCGCCATCCATAGCGGGCTATCAGCAAGCCTCCGCCGAATGTTCCGATTGCCGAACCCCAGCGCATCGAGGCATTCATCAGCCCATTGGCGAACCCGCGTGCGTGTTCCGGCAGATGCTGAGCCATGATCTTCGAACTCGCCGGAAACATCACCGACTCGCCAACGCCCAGCAGCAGACGCATAGCGAGCAGCGTCGCGAACCCCATCGCCGCGCCGGTAAGCACCGTGGCAAGCGACCACGCCAGAAAGCCCAGCGCCATCATCCTGTTCGCGCCCCAACGGTCGACGAAGAGCCCCATGACGAACTGCAACGCCGTGTAGGTCCAGAAGAACGCCGATAGCAAAACCCCGAGCTGCGACGCGGTCATACCCCATTCAATTTTCAGCAATGGCGCAGCCAGTGCCAGATTGCCGCGATCGACATAATTGATCAGCAACGCAATAACCAGCAGAATCAGCGTGGGCGCAAAAGAACGCAGCGCCGCACTATCCACCGCGTTCGCGTTTTTCGCCTCCAGAGTCACAGGCCAGCAGTGTACAGTCCCGTGGCCGACGAACGACAAAAACTTTGTGGCGATCCGACAACCCGATTGCGTAAGCTTGGAGACTCTGGGTCGGTATCGATCGAGGAGGCTGACGATGATCAAACTTCGGACAGTGATTTTGTTGCTGATTGTTCTTTGCGTCCCCGAAACTCCGGGCGCAGGATCCCGCTGGATGGCCTTTGGCAAGGCTACGACGGCGAGTGGCGGCACGTTTCAAACCAGCTCATCGCCCTCGCCGAAGCCACGCCCGCTGACAAATTCGCGTGGCGCCCGGCTCCAGGTGTGCGTTCTACGAGCGAAGTCTATATGCACATTGTGATGGCGAATTTCTGGTTGCTGAGCGTCACAGGTCCCAAGATGCCGCCGGATCTCAAAGAAAACGCCGAGAAAACAGTGATCTCTAAACCCGAAGTGATCGCATGGCTCAAGCGCTCACTCGACGCTGTGAAGCAGGCGCACATTGCCGCGGATCCCAAGGACATGTCGCGCAAGTTGAAGGTCGAAGGCCACGATGCCACGGTCGACGGAATGTACCTTCGCATCATCGTTCACGCCAACGAGCACATGGGCCAGTTGGTAGCCTATGCCCGCATGACCGGCGTGACGCCGCCATGGTCGAAATGACCTTTGGAGCCGACGGGTGGAGGAGATTGTGCAGAACAAGCAAGAATGGCCTGAGGCGCTAGACGCTCTCATCGCAGCGCCGAAACACCACAAGCTCCTCTTCGAGAACGACTCCGTTCGCGTCCTCGACACTTCCATTGCGCCCGGCGAGACCACTCCTCTGCACACCCACCGCTGGCCGGCCGCCCTTTATATCCGCAGTTGGAGCGACTTTGTGCGTCGCGATGGAAACGGCACAATCATCCTCGACAGCCAGACAATTCCCGCGATCACACCGGGATCAGCACTGTGGTCTCCGCCGATGGCGCCACACACCCTTGAGAATGTCGGCACCACCGAACTCCACGTCATTGCCGTGGAGTTGAAAACAGAACCTCCACTCGCATTTCACTGACGTTGGACTGTCGTTGCTTGCTTTGAAATTTGGGATTCGGATCAAGTCGTCCCGCCGGGATTGTGCCAGCCGCCATCTGCGGCAATCAGCGCATCCGCCTGTTTCGGCCCCCACGTGCCGCGCTTGTAGGGACGAACCCGGGGATGGTGCTTGAGTACCTGATCGACCACTACCCATGCGGCTTCCACCGCGTCCTCACGAGTAAACAGCCCCCCGTCGCCCTTCATGGCGTCGCCCAGCAGGCGCTCGTAGGGTGTTTCTTCTCCCGCCTGCTGTTCCAGCAAATACAGCTCTCGCTGCTCACCGATAAATTCCTCCCCGGCAAGCTTGACGCGGGCGGCGAGTGCGATAGCTGCATCGGGAGAGGCCCGGAAGCGAAGATAGTTGGATTGGCCGGGAGCTGCCGCTGCGTCCGCAAAGAGCTTCTGCGGAGGCGGCTTCAGCTCTACCAGGATCTCGCTCACCGTTTCTGGCAGGTACTTGCCCGATCGGATGTACCACGGCACGCCATCCCAACGCCATGAGTCGATAAAAAGCCGAAGCGCGCAATATGTCTCGACATCCGAGTTCTTCGCGACGTCCTTCTCCTGGCGGTAACCCGCGTATTGACCACGCACCATATCGTCTGGTTTCAAAGGACGCATAGCCTTGAATACGGTCGCCTTCTCAGTTTGCACTGCTGCGAAATGCCGGCCGGCGGGCGGTTCCATCGCAAGCAATGCAACAATCTGAAACAGGTGATTTTGGATCACGTCGCGCAAGCAGCCGGCGGACTCGTAAAATGCGCCCCGCGTTCCGACACCGAAGCTTTCCGACAGCGTGATCTGAACACTGGAGATGTAATTGCGATTCCAGATCGGTTCAAGAAATGAATTGGCAAACCGGAAATAGAGAATGTTCATGATCGCTTCCTTCCCCAGGAAGTGATCGATGCGAAAGATCGAATCTTCAGGAAAGACCGAACGCGCCACGCGATTCAACGCACGGGCCGATGCCAGATCGCGTCCAAATGGCTTCTCGACGATGACCCGCGCATTCTCGGCTAACCCCGCAGCGCCCAGGTTTTTAATTACGGTCGCAAAGAGCGAAGGAGGAATGGCGAGATAATGCGCCGGACGGCGTGCTTTTCCCAGCGCTTTCTTGATCGCCGTGAATGTATTGCTGTCGTTGTAATCTCCGCTTACATATTTCAGCAGCGAAAGAAGATGCTGGAATGCCCGCTTGTTATCGATCCCTCCCGATTGCTTGATGCTATGCGTCACTCGTCGCTGCAGACGCTCGAGAGACCACTTCGGAAACGCGACGCCGATCACTGGTACGTTCAGAGTGCCGCGTTTCACCATCGCATACAGCGCGGGGAAGATCATCTTGTGGGCGAGATCGCCAGTCACGCCATAGACCACAAGAGCATCGGAATGAGAAGCGCGCATCGGGTGCCCTCCACTCTGGCAGCCACCGCTTTCCGGTGCCCGCCGAATTTAGACCGCAATCCGATGATAGCTTGTCAACGAAAGTGGTATAGGCGCGTCTGCGCTTATCGCTTCGGCGCCAAAAGAGCCAGCATTGGAAGCGCGACGCACACGGCGTACGCGATTCCGAGCGTCCAGTTCAGCCACTTTTTTCCCGGATGATTTATCCAATAGCACAGCAGCGCAGAAAGCAGCACCGCCTGCGTCACGATTTCCAGGTAGCCGCGCACTTGCATCCAGATCGGCGTCGTGGTGAAGATGAAGCCCTCCAGCGATCCAGCCGGTGCCGCAAATGTTCCCAGAATCCCGATGCCGACAAGCATCCAGGCCATCAGCAGCCAGCCGTTCTTTCGCCCGAATAATTGCTCCCGGAAAAGATAAAACACCGAAGCAAACAGTACGCCGCGGAACACCTGCAGCGGCACGCCGAGTATCACCCAGAGGCTAGTGATCGGCCGCATGCCGGAGCACGGATTGTTGATGAAATCCGCGTAATGCAGGAAGTGATACGCGAGCGCGCCCAAAATCATGTAAGTAATGGAGTGGCATGCCACGGTCTTGGCAGCCAAAGGCAAAAAGCGAGGTTGCGAGTCTTGCATGAGCACCTCTGATGAATTCTGAAGTCGGGAGGATTGTAGTCCTGGCTCTCCCCAGCTGCAAATTGCCTCCACTCATTCGAATGCTGACAAAGCGAATCTTCGAAATTGCGCACCATCCAGCGACTTGTGTAGATTGAGCAAATCAATGTCGAGTGCGGATATCCCGAGAGTCATTCCACCTGTGCAGCGTGACGCGGGTGGTCCGCGGCGAGCGCGCGTCGCTATTGCCTGGACCAGCCTGGCATTTGCGATTCTTCAGAGTGTCTGCACGTTTTTTGCAGCGATGAACGGGCTCCGGGTTGGTATCGGCATCGGTTCGCTGGCGCTTGCGGCTGGCACTGCATCCGCCATCGATCGTTTCCACCAGCAGCTGGCTCCGCACGCCGATGATCATCCTGGCCGTCTTCGGTTCGATCCTAAACTTGGTCGTGCTTTGGCAGATCAGGCGGCTGCGCAAACTCCCCTCAGCGCAGTGGCGGCAAAGACCGCAAAAGCCACGCAAGCTGCGCTCCGAGCGGCTGCAGCTTGTGTTGTCTATCGCCACGCTGATTTTGGTGGCACTCGAAGAACGGCAGCATCTTATCTGGCTGCACCATCTCTAGTCGGCTGGGCTAGCGCAGAGCCTTCAGCACCTTGGCGGTGGTTACGACCTGCCCCACATGCCGCTGCGTATGGTCGGCTACATGAACCAGCGCGCCCCCGATCGAGGTCGGCAACTGCTTGCGGCCCACTCCGCGAAAAGGTGTTGAAATCCGCCGTCGCCAACACGCGAACCCGATCCGCCGCATTGCTGAATGAAGTTTCAACCTCAGCCAGCAGCTCTGCCAGCGTCTCGCAGCCGGTCTGCTCCGACTTCAATAAAGCCAGTTGATCGCCGGAAATCTGGCCGCCCTCGGCATAGGTCAATAGCCGGTCGGTCGAGCGCGCAATGTGCCTCAAGTGAAACGAAACCGCCGGCAAACCGAGCGGCTGCGCATGCACCTCGAGATCGCTCAGGCTTTCGGTCCACTTCGTAATGTCGTCCAGCGCGAGGTCAAAAGCATGCAGGACCGCGCGACCGATGGCGGGAATATCGGCGTGCGTTCCGCTCAGCCAAGGCTCAACGTAAGAAACAGATGCAGAGGTGTTCATGGGGGAGTCTCCAGGTTTTCCCGGGCAACAAATTCCAGGTCTTCGTAGTTCTTGAGTTGATCGACAGGTATAAACGTATGACCTGAAACAGCGGGGTCGTTCACCATCACCCCGCCACCATATAGCCGCACAAAGCAGCTATGTTCAGGATCGCTCATTTCGGCGGCGGCGAACTCGATCTGTGCCGCATGCCCGTGGAACTGTACGCGATCTCCCTTGCAGATCTCTTCGCCGGACACGTATCGCAATACGTCAGGCATGGTGACACCTAATCAGGCCTGGCCCGCGCTCTTTACCCTCACCACCGTGATCTTCGCAAATCCCTCTTCGAACATCGGCGCTTTCAGCTTCTCGGCCATCTTGCGCATCACGTCTTCGCTCACCGACCGGTCGCGCTGCCGATTGCGATCGAGACAAACCTCGAGTGGCACATCGAAAAAGACCGCCTGAGTCTCATAGCCAAAGCTCTTGGCCATCTTTATCCATTGACGCCGTTCATGCACCGACAGGTTGGTTGCGTCCACATAGTTCCACGGCATCTTGGCAATGAGTCGCGCCCTCAGCAGCGAACGCAGAGTTGAAAACACGAGCCCCTGGAATTTCTGCTCCTCTACGTCGTCGAAAAGAATATTGCGCAGCAAGTCGCTCGATAGCGGAGTCACCCCACGACGACGAAACCAGGTAGTTTTGCCCGAGCCCGGCAGTCCGATCGCCAGCACCACGTAGCCCTTGGGAGCCTGTGGGGAGCGTTCGATCGCCTGCGCCTCCGCAGAAGGAGCGGACGGCATATCCGGCTGCGTTTCCATCTCCAGCCGCCCTGACTCGGCGGGCTCATTCCATTCCGGACGAGCTGGACGAGCGGGGCGCTCCTGCCGCGGCGGTTTCTCGACCGGAACCGGTCTCCTCGCCTGGTTTTGCGGTCGCTGCGCGCGAACCTCCTGAGGTACTGCTGCTGGCCGCGGAGCACGCGTTTCCATCGCTACTGCCGGCGGACGCGCCGTGCGGCTTTCCCCGGGCAGCGAGTCATCCGGGTAGAGTGGCACCAGCGGGCGCGGTTGATTCGATGGGAGTTCCTGGCCGATTTTGCCTGTGGATTCTGAATTATTTACGCTACGTCGGGAACGTCTTCTCATTCCGCTTTCTGCACCTTCAATACCGGGATAACACACTCACCGGAGCCACTGCAAATGGTGTGAAATTCGTCACATACCGTCCCATGCCCAAACCCACAAACTAGCGTTGAGCGCATTTTGGTACGGGGTCGCAGTTTGCGCAGTGTTCATTTGGTTCTGGTTGACAACAGTGTTAGCCTGATGAGTTTGGTGGAATTGTCTGGTGCACGTCTTGCCCTCGCCGCACGCCATCAACCACAACTTTAAGAAGATCCACCCATAACGAAGGAGAATACACATGGCAGTTAAGGTTGGCATCAACGGCTTCGGCCGCATTGGCCGCAACGTTTTGCGCGCCGCCCTCGGCAATCCCGAGATCGATTTTGTTGCCGTTAACGACCTGACCAGCCCGGCAACCCTCGCCCATCTGCTCAAGTACGACTCGATTCTTGGCAATCTTAAGAACGAAGTCTCCGCCGGCGACGACTTCATCTCCGTCGACGGCAAAAAGATCAAGGTCTGCGCCGAGCGCGACCCCGCCAAGCTGCCCTGGGCATAGGTTGGCGCGCAGATCGTCATTGAGTCCACCGGCCACTTTACCGACGGCGCCAAGGCCAAGGCTCACCTCGGCACGACCGTTAAGAAAGTCATCATCTCCGCTCCCGCAACCAACGAAGACATCACCATTGTCCTCGGCGTCAACGAAAACAAGTACGATGCCGGCCAAGCACAACATCATCTCCAACGCCAGCTGCACCACCAATTGCCTGGCGCCGGTAGTGAAGGTCATTCTGGAGACCATTCGGACTGGTCAGCGGCATCATGACGACCATTCACAGCTACACCAACGACCAGGTCATCCTCGACTTCCCGCATAAGGACCTTCGCCGTGCACGCGCCGCCGCCCTCAACATGATTCCCAGCTCCACCGGCGCTGCCAAGGCCCTCAAGCTGGTAATTCCTGAGACCGCCGGCAAGCTCGACGGCTTCGCCATCCGCGTCCCAACACCAAACGTCTCCATTGTCGACCTGACCTACATCGCCGAGAAGCCCACCACCGTCGAAGCGCTGAACGCTGCTTTTATCGCCGCCTCAAAGGGTGAACTGAAGGGCATTCTGGGCGTCGACTCGAACCTGCTCGTCAGCTCCGACTTCAAGGGCGACGCGCGCAGCTCCATCGTCGATGCGCCTCTCACCAAGGTTGTCGGCAACAGCGTCAAGGTCCTCAGCTGGTACGACAACGAGTGGGGCTACTCCAACCGCGTAGTCGACCTCGTCGGCTTCCTGGCCAAAAAGGGCCTGTAAACGCAGGCTGAACAGTGGACTAGGGACTAGGGATCGGTATTTTCGCTGTCCGCTTGCCGGCCCTGATCCCTAACCCCTGATCCTTTACCTAGATCAATGATGAATCCCGTCATGCGACAAAAATATCCCTGGCACTTCCCCCTTCGAGCCCATCATCGGCTTCTCCCGCGCCGTTCGCGTCGGCAACACCGTCCATCTCTTCCGGAACCGGTCCCGTGGGCGCCGACAACGAGGACGCCGCCGGTCAAACCCGTCGCATCTTCGCCATCGCCGAAAAAGCTCTCGCCGATGCTGGCGCGTCCTTCAAAGACGTCGTCCGCACCCGCATGTATCTCACCCGCGTCGAAGACTGGGAAGCGGTCGGCCGTGTCCACGGCGAGTTCTTCGGCAACATCCGCCCCGCCGCCACCATGGTCGTAGTCGCTGCCCTGCTGAATCCAAACTGGCGCATCGAAATCGAAATGGATGCGGTCATCGAGGGTGCAGTCCCTCGTCCCTAGTCCCTCAGTCCCTAGAAAGGTCCTTCCATGCCCAAGCTCTCCATTCGCGACATCGAACTTAAGAACAAGCACGTCTTCATCCGTGTCGATTTCAACGTGCCTCTCTCAGAGGACGGCAAGGAAATCACCGACGACACCCGCATCGTCGCTACGCTGCCCACCATCGAATACGCATTGCGGCGCCATGCCAAGGTCATCCTCGCGTCCCATCTCGGCCGCCCCAAGGGCAAGCCGAATCCAAAATATTCGCTCCGCCCCGTCGTCGACCGCCTCCGCGAGCTCCTCGATAAACAGCTCGGCGAATCCGTCAACGTCGCATTCGCGCCCGACTGCGTTGGCGAAATCGCCAGCGAGATGGCCCGCCAGCTTGAGTCGCGCCAGGTGCTGCTGCTTGAAAACCTGCGCTTCCACGCGGAAGAAGAAGCCAACGACCCCGCGTTCTCCAAAGCGCTTGCGTCGCTGGCCGAGATCTACGTCAACGACGCCTTCGGCTCGGCCCACCGCGCCCACGCATCAACGGAAGGCATCACCCACTTCCTCAAGCCTGCCGTCGCCGGCCTCCTGATGGAAAAGGAAATTACCTACCTCGGCAAAGCGCTTGAATCGCCCGAGAAACCCTTCGTGGCCATCATCGGCGGCTCCAAAATCTCCGGCAAGATCGACGTCATTGACAACCTGCTCGACAAGGTCGACACCCTCGTCATCGTCGGCGGCATGGCCTACACCTTCCAGCGCGCTCTCGGCGTCGCCACCGGCAAGTCGCTCGTCGAAGAAGACAAGATCGACATGGCCAAGGCCGCCCTTGAAAAAGCGAAAGCCAAGGGAGTTAACCTGCTTCTCCCGGTCGATAACATCCTCGCCGACAACTTCGCGCCCGACGCCAAGACCCAGCCTTGGGATACCTCGAAAGACTTCCCGGCCGACTGGCAAGGCCTCGACATCGGCCCCAAGTCCGTCGCGGCCATTGAAGAAGTCGTCTCGACGGCTCGCACCATCGTGTGGAACGGCCCGGCGGGCGTCTTCGAGTTTCCGCGCTTCGCTGTTGGCACCAATGCCATTGCCAAAGCCGTAGCGATGAACAAGGCTGCAACCTCCATCATCGGCGGCGGCGATTCTGTCAGCGCCATCAACAAGGCTGGCTATGCCGACCAGGTCACCCACATCTCCACCGGCGGCGGCGCCAGTCTCGAGTTCCTCGAAGGCAAAAAGCTCCCCGGCGTAGAAGCCCTCACCAACAAATAGCACCTGCGGTGCGGCCAACTCGCCTTCGGCGCTGGATCTTCAGCGTGGTCAAGAAAAATGGATTTCCCAGGTTTCGGTGCTGAGACCTGGGAAATCAGCTCATTCCCGACCCCCTCCCGTCCCATCCCACGTGTCCTGGCTCACCGAAACAAACTCGGTGCAGAGCTATAGTGCCGCTGAAGAGGGATCCTGATGCCAATGCAGTCTTTGCAAGTGGCATTCCCTTGGAGGCCGATCCATGAAACATCGGATCGAGATCCTTGCAGCCTGTGCAATCCTCGCCGGTCTGTTTACCGCTACTTGGCTTCTTGCGACCGGGCCGCTCGCTCACCTTTTCCGTTCACCCGCAGAATCCTACTTTGGCATGCTCGTGATCATGATCGTGTGTATATCAATCGTGACCGGTACGGTCGTGGGAGCGTGGGATGCGGGCAAGGAAGAAGCTCCCCGGAAGCACTTGCATCACAGATTGAGACCCCTGTTGCATCACTGAAGATGAAAGGGGTTCTCTTTTCTGGTGTCTGGCCTCTTGGCAGTGAGTCGGAGTGCCGGCGCGCCGCGCTATCACTCGCCCAACCTCTTGCACCTAGAGGTAGTTATAATCGTATCCCTCATCACTTGCCCTTCCTCCCAAACCGGCCCATAATCTTTACCGGAATAGGGGTGTCGATGCGAGACGTGCCGCAAGTGGCATCTCTCGGGGGTAACCCGATGACGCGTCAGTTTCTCGTTGCAATCGGCGCAACACTCCTCACAATCGGCGGTTCGGGTATCATCGTCGCGCTGGTATGGCTCACAGCAGATAAGCTTCACGGAAATTTCTCGTACATCTATGATCCGCATGCAGAGGCTCTGCTCTTTCTGCTTCCAGTCCTGCTGCTGACAATCGCAATTGTCGGCGCCATTTTCGTGTCCTCCGCGCTCGCCACTCCGCGCAAAGACACGCGCAACGTGCGTAACCTGCATCCGCACACCCGCTTCCACGCTTGACAGGAATCTCCAACTGCGGGCTCGGACGGGAGGGAGCAGCGGCCCTTCAGGCCGTTGGATAGCTATTGATTTGAAAAATTGTCATTTGGGGTAAGCGGCGCGAAGGACCTGCTTTTTCACCTGAAGCCGATCAGCCTTGATGCACCCATTCATCACGCACATAAAGCTCAGGGGCCGCAACTTCTCCCCCCCGCAGTATTAAACTCAAATCCGAGCCGAGAGAAACCATGTCCTACTACACGCGAGTCCTATCCAAAGATGCAGAGTTCCCGCCCTTCGACGAACTCGCAGAATTCATCAGCTCCAGCCACCCGGATTACAAGCTCACTGTCGAAGAAGGCACTGAAGAAGAATGGGAATCCCTCCTCCTCTCCGGCAACGACGAAGTCGAAGTCGCCATCCTCGAGCGAAATCCCGTCGCCAGTGGTTCCATCGGTCAGGACGAGATCGCCGAGTTCATCGAAGAAACCCAGGATTGCAAACCGGAAACCGGCGTCCAATGGCTCCACGAATTCCTGGCCGAAGTCAAAACCGTCTACGCTTTCCAACACCTCCAGGGATCGGAAACGGTGGATGGCGGCAATGCCCTGCACGCACTGCGCTCACACCTGTGGGAGCGCGGAGACTCCATCCTACAGGCTGACAACGAAGGGTTCACCAACGAAGAAGGCTTCCATATCGTCTGGCAGTTCTCTGACTCCGTCTCCGGCCCCTGGAACATGGGCATCCTGCATGACGGCACCTGGTACCACTTCAAAATGGACCTCGGCGACCCCGACCACCGCGAAGCCTTCCTCAACGGCGAAATGCCCTCTGACGCGGCCTCAATCCAGCTTTCGGGCACAAAAGACTAGCCCGTTTCCCACCTTCAGGCCAGCGTGTAACACCAACCCACGACCGCGTTCAAGTATGATTCAGTAGCCTGACCGCATGATCGCGCTATGAGTCAACCAACCCGCATTTCGTATGGAATCGTTGTCCTTGCGTTCATTCTGATCGCAACTCTCCATCTCGGCACATTTCTCTTTACTGCACTTTTGGGTTACCTCGCGTTGCAGGCGTTTGCCGTGCGCGGCAGCAAAACGCTAGCTGTGACTTTCTATCTGATCGCCGTCGCCGTCATTGGCGCTGGACTGATCTACTTCTCGAATCTCGCCTACCACACGCTTCCGAGAATTGCCGAGATATCGATTCCGGCCATGGCAGCGTTTGCCGAGAAAAATGGCATCGAATTGCCATTCACTGATTTCGAGAGTCTGAAGAGCACTGCCCTGGATCAAGCCAGGGAAGGCTTCGCCGTTGTCGGGCGATATGCCGGAGTTGCCTCATTCCAGTTCGTCCTGGTGGCGGCGGGATTGGTGGTAGCGGTCAGTATTTTCCTGGGTCGCGGGTGGACAGCGGACCATCATCCGTCGGCTGCGCCAGAAAATTTCTACTTCGGGGTCACCGAAGAACTCACGGCGCGCTTCAAGAGCTTGTATCAGTGCTTTGCCAAGGTGATGGGTGCGCAGATCGTAATCTCTGCCATTAATACCGTGCTGACGGCGGCGTTTCTCGCCTTCAACGGATATCCTTATGCTCCATTGCTGGCTGCCCTGGTGTTTCTGTGTGGTTTATTGCCCATCGTTGGCAACATCATCAGCAATACACTGATCGTTCTTGTCGGTTTCACGATCTCGTCCCGAACCGGCGTCTACGCGCTCGTTTTCCTGATCCTGATTCACAAGCTGGAGTATTTCCTCAACAGCAAGATCATCGGCCAGCGCATCAACAGCCCAATGTGGCTCACCTTGATTGGCTTGGTAGTGGGTGAGAGACTGGCAGGCATTCCCGGTATGATCCTCGCCCCGGTGATGCTGCATTACATCAAGGTCGAAGCCTCTGCCTATCGCTCCTTACCTGCTGAGCAGGAAGAGCGAAGCATCTGAGCTGAGTCACTTCCCAAGTGTTCTAGTCCTCTCCAATCTGCCTGACTTATCGCGCAATGCATGCAGTCTCTCAGCCTCCCTTCACCCAACGACCTCTTAACCGGTGATGCGAGTCACGGATGCCATCCCTCCCCGCCTTCGATGATTGATCCCAAGGAGAAGCGATGAGCGAACTGAAGAGTATCGAATTGCTGAACAGGGCGGTAGCGGATGAACTGGCCACGGTTCACCAATACATGTACTTCCATTTCCATCTGGACGATCAGGGGTTCGAGCCGTTGGCCACGCTCTTCAAGCGCACCGCCATCACGGAGATGGGGCACATTGAGAAGCTCGCTGAACGGATTCTGTTTCTGAAGGGCGATGTCGAGATGGTTGCCGGGTTTGCCGTCGAACGCCTCACGGATCCAATCAAGATCCTTGCGAAGGCAGCCGAAATGGAGAAGAACAGCACCCGCGATTACAACAAGTGGGCCCGTGAGTGCGCCGAGAATCTCGACGCCGCATCCAAGAAAATCTTCGAAGAACTCGTCGGCGACGAAGAGATGCACTTCGGTGCATTCGACAAGCAGCAGGAACACATTCGGCAATTTGGCCCTGCCTATCTCGCCTTGCAATCGTTTGGCAAAGAGGCTCCGGCCGGAGTAGGCGCGTAATCAGATAGCCGTCGTAGTAGCCGTGGCAATGAAGGAATCGTCGTAGAGATTTCCAAGGCGGGAAGTGTGGAAAGCCGGTTTCCTGGCTTTCCATATCCCGGCCATTTCCACGCCTTGTTCTTTTGCTAGCGCTCGCGCATCAACTTTCGAATGGTGGGCTTAGGCCTTCCCGTGTGCTCCATGTCACCCGTGCCCTCAATTTCCGTCCGATAAAATCATCCTGAGGACTCCACACAACATGTCACGCCAGAAACTGATTGCTGCCAATTGGAAGATGTACAAGACGCCGGCTGAAGCCAAGGCCTTTGTCGACGCATTTTTGCCCCTTGTCGCCGGCCACACCCGCGATGAGATCGCCCTTTTCCCATCGCCCGTCCTGCTGCCCACGGTGATCGCCGCTGCTAAGGGATCCAACGTAGCCGTCGGCTGCCAGAACATCCATTTCGCTGAAGAAGGCGCCTACACCGGCGAAACCTCGTCGGCCAGCTCATCGCCGTCGGTGGAACCCACACGCTCATCGGCCACTCCGAGCGCCGCCAGTACTTTGCCGAGACCGATGAGATCGTCAACAAGAAGCTGCACACCGCGCTCAAGCACGGCATCGTTCCCATCGTCTGCATCGGCGAAGTTCTGGCCGAGCGCGAAGCCGGCAAGACCGAAGCAGGTGCTCAAGACGCAAGTCACCGGAGCCTTCGCCGGCATCACGCCGAGGCCGCCGCACCGATCGTCATCGCCTACGAACCCGTCTGGGCCATTGGCACCGGCAAAACCGCCACTCCCGAGATGGCAGTCGATGCGCACAAGATCATTCGCGCCGAAGTTGCCAAGCTGCTCGGCGCCGACGTCGCGGCGAAGCATGCGCATCCTCTACGGCGGCAGCGTCAAGCCAGACAATGCCACCGCGCTCTGCGGCCAGGAAGAAATCGACGGCGCACTAGTCGGCGGCGCCAGCCTGAAACCCGACTCCTTCACCGCCATCGTCAAGTACTAATTGCACGTTCTGCTTTAACCACCAACCTGGGTGCCCCAGGTCTCGCCTCTGAGACCTGGGAGACCACGACGGTGATTTCAACGAACAAAATCAATTCGATGTTCGTATCATTGCTCATGCCCGCAAGCACGGATTCACTACCCGTCCAGACGGCTGATCCTGCCATCGCCGTCCCGCACACTGCTCCGCAACGCGACCTCTACATCGATCGCCTGCGCAGCGTCATGACAGCCTTGGTCCTGTTGCATCACACCGCTATCACCTACGGCGCGGCAGGCGGCTGGTTTTATAACGAACTTCATCCCTCTGGCTCGACCTCCAGCCTGCTCCTGACGCTCTTCTGCGCCACACAACAGGCCTACTTCATGGGTTTCTTCTTTTTGCTCGCCGGCTATTTCACACCGCCCTCGCTCGAGCGCAAGGGCTACGCAAAGTTTCTCGGCGACCGCTTCACGCGTCTTGGCATCCCTCTCCTCGCCTTCATCTTCATCCTTGGTCCTCTCACCGCAGCCATGGTCGCATTCCACGAAGGCAAAGGTTTCTGGCGCGTTTTCCCGTATCTCTGGAATCACACCATCATCATCAACGGTCCGCTCTGGTTCGCACAGGCGCTGCTGATGTTCTGCCTCGGCTATTGCGCCTGGCGAGCCGCATTCGGCGCGCCGCTCACCCAATCCACGCGCACGCCAACCCAAGTTCCCTCTTACGTGAAGTGGCTGCTCAGCGCCATCATCGTCGGCGCTATCAGTCTCGCGATCCGGCAATTCGTTCCAGCCGGCAAGAACGTGATCGGCCTCCAGCTCGGCTATTTCGCGCCGTACATCTTTCTCTTTGCCATCGGTATCGCAGCATGGCGCTATGATTGGCTGCGCCAGCTCACATGGAAGAACGCGCGCCCGTGGATCATCACGCTGATCGCCGCGTGGCCAATCATGCCCATCAGCATCGTTGTCGCCATGCGCGTCTTCGGCCCCGGCAAAGCAAACTTCGGCGGCGGCCACACATGGCCCGCCGTTTCGTATGCCTTCTGGGACCCATTCGTCGCATGGGGACTGATCGCTGCATGGCTCCTGTTCGCGCGCGCATTCATGAACAAGCCGTCGAAATTCTGGGCGTGGCTCAATCGGCGCGCATACGCGGTTTACATCATTCATCCGCTTGTCCTGGTCGGCATCAGCCTGCTGCTGCATCCGTGGATCGCACCAGCACTCCTCAAGTTCGCCGTCACCGGCACGCTGACATGCATCGCAACGTGGCTCATCGCAGATCCGCTTGTACGCATTCCCGGAGTGCGTAGCATTGTTTAGCGCACACTCTGCACTGAAGCGCGGACGTTGCAGACAACTTGCCCCAAGACAGGTGCCATCTGACCTCCGAGGAGGATAGTTATGGCAACGAAAAAGGCAGCCAAAAAGAGATCCAGCTCCAAGAAGTCCAGCGCCAAAAAGTCCGCCTCGAAGAAATCATCCAGCCGCAAATACTCTCCATCCGCGGGCAAGAACGTTGAAACCGAGATGCACGAAATGAAGAAGGGCAAACTGAAATCCGGCCGCAGCGGCAAGAAGGTCACAAGCCGGAAACAGGCGATAGCTATCGGTCTATCGAAGGCGCGCAAAGAAGGGAAAAAGGTTCCGGCAAAGAAGTCTTAGACAATCCGCGCTACGGCATCATTGGCGGAATGCCCACCGTAGCGCGTTCGTCATAGCTTCGCACGCAGCTCGCCATCTTCAACCTTTGCCTCAAGCACCGAAGCCTTCACATCAGGATCCTCGTCGTTCGCCGCCCGTGATGAACATCGAACGCATATTCATGCCACGGGCAAACGACCTTCCCGCCTTCGATCGATCCTTCTCCCAGCGGACCACCCTCATGCGGACAAGTTCCGTCGAGCACGCAGATCGCACCATCCACATTGGCCACGCATAGCGCTCGACCCTCTACGGTGAACTCCTTTACGTTGCCCGCCGCAGGCAGTTCGCCCTGGGCACATATCCGCACAAACTCTGACATCACAATTTCTCCCGTCTCTTGCTGGACGACCTCGCCGGAACCGCGACGGCCCAATTAGCATAAATCTGTGGCGCTACTCGTGGGCAAGGAAAGATGAAGAAGGCAAAATTGTCCGGAAAGCTCCGCGCGTCGTCTCAAGCGCGACCCGCTACCAGACATAGTTCAAACAGCTCGTCCGTCCCACCCACTGTCTCGGGCAAATGGCTGCTCAGTGCCGTATCCATTGCTATTGTGGCTGCGCTGCTCTGCGCGTGGGGTACGTTGTGCATCCTCTTCTGGCAGGGCAGTTGGCAGCTTCTTTACCATCCCGCCTCAGCCATGAACCGCACTCCGGCCAATGTAAATTTGCCTTTCGAGTCCGTCGGCTTTGCCTCCAACGCTGCCGGCGAACCGCAGTTACGTGGCTGGTGGATTCCTTCATCGTCGCAGGCACGATTCACCGCCATTTACTTTCACGGCGCTGACGGCAACCTCGGCGACACCGTAAATGCGGTTTCCCGCCTGCACGACTCGGGACTGAACGTCTTCGCCTTCGACTACCGCGGATACGGGCAAAGCCGCTTCGCCCATCCCAGCGAAAAACGCTGGCGCGAAGACGCCGACTCCGCGCTCGACTATCTGACCGGAACGCGCCACATCCCCGCCAGCGCAATCATTTTCGTCGGAAAGGATCTCGGCGCCAACCTGGCGATTAGATAGCCTCAGCTCATGCAGAACTCGCAGGGGTGGTGCTCGAGCAGCCGCTCGAATCTCCAACCGCAGCCATTTTCAATGATGCGCGTGCGCGGCTCGTTCCGGCGCGTTTGCTCGTAAACGACCGCTGGCAATCAATCCATCGCAGCCGCCAACGTCCTCATTCCTTCATTGTGGTTTTATTTTGCGCCGGTGCACAGCGCCGACTTGGAAAACGACAAACCCGACGCCTACGAAAAGGTCCCGGCACGCAAAACCCTGGTCTGGCTCACAACTCGCGCGAAGAGCCGAAACAGTTCGAGTCCGCTTTAAGTGGCTGGATCGATCAGTTGCCGGTGCCTGCCCACTAATCAACGCGGCACGTCGCGGTGGACAGCTTTCACTTCGTAGCCCGCCTTCGACAAACGCTTCGTCATCTCCTCGGCCATCATTACGCTACGGTGCTGTCCGCCTGTGCAGCCGAACGCAACGGTCAGGTAGCTCTTGCCTTCCTTCACGTAGTGTGGCATCAGGTAGAGCATCAGGTCCGAAACTCTGTCCAGAAACTCCCCCGTCTGCGCAAAGCCCTTCACGTAAGCGGCCACCTTCGGATCCAGGCCCGTTTTGTCGTGAAACTCCGGCACAAAATGCGGATTGGGCAGGAAACGCACGTCGAATACCAGGTCCGCATCCAATGGCACGCCATTCTTAAACCCGAAGCTCAGGCACGACACAAGCAAAGTCTTGCTCTGATCCTCGCGACCGTACCGCTTCTGGATCTCCGCGCGCAACTCGTGAACATTGAACCGTGAAGTATCGATCAACGTATCGGCGACGTTGCGAATGGAGTCGAGCATCTGCCGCTCTTCCACAATCGAACGCGACACAGTCTCTGAACGTTTCAGAGGATGCGGCCTGCGCGTCTCCGAGTACCGCCGCACCAGCACCGAATCCTGCGCATCGAGAAACACGACTCGCGTGGGAAGTACCCGCTTCACGCGCTTGATGATGTCGGGCAATCGATCGAACGCCTGCCCTTCGCGAATGTCCACCACGATCGCCGCGCGATCGATGTCCTTCGACTTCTGAACCATGCCTGCGAACTCTGGCATCAGTTCCAACGGCAGATTGTCCACGGCCTGGTAGCCGAGGTCTTCAAATGTCTTGAGCGCGGAGGCTTTGCCTGCACCGGAGATCCCGGTCAGGATGACTAATTCTTTCTTTGAAGATTTCGCTGCTCTTCTCTGATCCGTCGATCGACGGCTGCGCACACCGGGGCTCGGACGAGGAGGAACCATGCGCTCATCCTACACCCAACGGCGCGCACGCTAAATCTCGAGAAGTTACACGGAGGTTACATTAGGACAACTACGGAACTTCAACCAATTCCATTTGTCCATCTCGCCGGCGATGCAGCACAAACAAGTCGCCTAACCGGTTGCGAAAGATGAGCAAATCACGATCGCGGAATTCGGCTTCCTTGACGGCTTCCTCGATGGTCATTGGCTTCACTGCGAGCGCTTCACCGCTCGTCATGATGTGGGGTTCGACAATTGCAGTACTCACCGGAAACGAGTGCACCGCGATTGAGGTCTTCACCTTGGCGCGAGTCAGTTTGCCGTTTTCCGCCAACCCCTCAGGCTGCGCACCGCGCTTGGGATGCGCCACAGGCGGTGCGGTCAGCACCTTGTCCAGTTTGGGCAGGCGCTTGCGCTCAAACTGGCGATCGCGGTACCTCAGCGCCTGGTTTTCTGCGTGCTGAATGGCAATGCGCAATGCCGCCTCAAGCGTGTCGGCCTTGCCAGCGGCCTCGATAGTCTGCACTCTTGCTTTGATGGTTAATTCTGCAATCTGCAAATGACGTTGCGCGCGAAACGTGATGCTGGCGCGCGCGGTTCTGCCCAGAATTCGGGCTACCCGTTCCAACCCTTCTTCAGCCTGAGAACGCACGGACTTGGGAACGCTAACTTGCCTTGCGGTGAACTCCACTTCCATGGTCAGCCTCCGCTCTTCCTGCCGACGCTGGGATCACGCCGGAGAGAATCGGATTGTATAGCATTTCGCCGCCGGCATGAAATGCTCGCAATCCACTCTAGAGGAATTCTACGATTCCGGGCGTACTCTCCGCGAGAATCAGGGACTGGCTAAATTACCAGTACCAGCGGTCGCCTCGGGTGCGGTCGGCGCGACCGCCACAAGTTGAGGTCCGCCTCGAACGCCCTGATCAAGAAAAGCTGGTAAGTCTACAATCCGAGCCCCAGCCTCGGCTACCCCGCGCGTCACAGCCACAACTTGGCCCGGGAGCGCTATCATCCTTGCGATGCTCGCGACAGAGTTAGACACGAAATCCCTGCCTGAAAACGCCTACCGTCCACTTGAGCTCGGCGAGGAATATCTGCCCATCGTTCCGCACATGCCTCGCAGCCCGAACTTACGGCGCGATCGCTGCTTTGGGGCATCGTCTTCTGCGTCATCTTTACCGTTGCTTCTGCCTACTCCGGCCTCAAAGTCGGCCAGGTAATGGAGGCGGCGATCCCCATCTCCATCCTCGCCATTGGCCTCGCGCGCACCTACCGTCGCCGCTCCACCTTGCTTGAGAACGTCATCATCACCGGCATCGGCGGCGCTGCTGGCGGCGTGGTGGCGGGCGCCATCTTCACCCTTCCCGCCCTCTACATCCTCAATCTCGATCCCCACCCGGTGCAGACCATCTTCATCTGCCTCGCCGGCGGATGTCTCGGCGTCCTCTTCCTCATCCCGTTGCGTCGTTACTTCGTGCGCGACATGCACGGCCTGCTCCCCTATCCCGAGGCCACGGCCATCACTGAAGTCCTGGTCACCGGCGAGAAGGGCGGATCGCAGGCGCAGCCTGCTGCTGCAGGCCACCGCCATCGCAGGCGTCTACGACCTCTTCGTCACCACGTTTCAAATCTGGAAAGAGTATGTCGACTTTCAATTTGTGCCCATCATGCATTCCCTCGCCGATCGCGCCCGCATGGTCTTCAAGCTTCGACGCCATCGGGTTCATCCTCGGTCTCGGCTACGTCATGGGCCTGCGCAGTTCCATGATCCTGTGTGCCGGCGGCGTTCTTTCCAATCTCGTGCTGGTCCCGCTGATCTGGTTCATCGGCAACCACATCTGGATGGCCGTCTATCCCGCCATTCTTCCCATCTCGCAAATGACCGCCGTCGAGATCTACCGCAACTACGTGCGCTTCATCGGCGTAGGGGCCATCGCCACCGCGGGAATTTTCGGCATCGTCAAATCGCTCCGAGTCGTCGCGGGATCCTTCGGCATCGCGTTCCGCGTTTTTCGTCACGGAGAAGTCGCCCAGCCGCCGACGCACTGATCGCGACGTGCCCATGATCGGCCATCCTCCTCGGAATCATCATCGGCGCCATCGCCGTCGCCGCTTTCTTCGGCCAGCTTCCCGTCTCCTGGACAGTCGTTGCTGTCGGCCTCGGCATGACGCTGCTCTTCTCCTTCTTCTTCACATCCGTCGCCGCCAATGCCATCGCCACCACTGCACGCAATCCAGTGTCGGGGATGACGATGCTCACCATCATCATTTCTTCCGCCGTCCTGCTCCGTTTCGGCGTTTCGGGAACCGCAGGCATGTTCTTCGTGATGGCCATCGCAGGAATGGTCTGCACCGCACTCTCCGTCTCCGGCCAGACCATCACCGATCTCAAAGCCGGGTACTGGCTCGGATCCACGCCCGCCGCGCAGGAGAAAGTAAAATTCCTCGGCGTCGCCGCAGCGCCATCGCCGTCGGCCTCACCATCGGCATGCTGGCCCATGCCTTCCAGTTCGGCGAATCCCTCGCCGGGCGACATGCGCCCTGTCCTCGCCTCGCCGCAGGCCTCCATCATGAAGGCGCTGGTTGAGGGATTCATGAGCCACCAGCCCATCGCCTATCTGCTCTTCGGCGTCGGCGCCATGATCACGCTGATTCTGGAGATGCTCGGCCAGCCTTCGCTCATCTTCGCTCTCGGCATGTATTTGCCGCTCGAACTCAACACGCCGGCGCTCGTCGGCGGATTCCTGTCCCACTTCCTGAACAAACGCTCCGAAAAAACCGGCGGCGAACCCGGCAAGCGCATTCGCGAACGCGGCGTCATCATTGCCTCGGGACTGATGGCCGGCGGCGCGCTCGGCGGTGTCATCGGCGCGGCCCTGCGACTCTTCCCCTGGTTACCGCGAAGACCTCATCAAGACTCCGTTCTACGCCAACGACCCTGTCTCGCAATCGGTCTCCGCTCTCGTCTTCGTCGGCCTCTGCGTCTATGTCTGGTTCGGCTCGCTGAAGAAAGGAGAAGCTCCATGGATCAGCTCGATCATTTCGTCGCCGAGGCTGTGCTTGGCATCGACACGCTTTGGGGTGGCGATGTCATGTGCGCCTCCGGCACCGGCCGCTTCATCGCTGATTCCTGGTTCTCCGATGAACCACTCCCTCGCGCCTACACCCATCCGGCGGCCGATGCACCTCCGCAAATCCGGCGGCGTCTCGGCCAAAAACCTCGACCGCGTCCAAGCCGACGATCTACCTGCGCGACGTTGAATCTCCCTGTCGCCATCGCCGGCATCCGCAATGAAGCGCAAAGAACGCTGGCCTGCGCTGCGCCTACCTCACCGGCCTTTCTGACTCGCTCCAGGTCATGTGGATCTCGCCATGGAAGTCCTCGGCAAAGGCGACCCTGTTCCCTACGAACGCGCTGTCGAAGCCTCAACCGGCAAGCCGCCGGAGCCTTCCAAGCCAGAATCGCAAGCGCGACCGCGTCGCCGATCTGCTTGGCCGTGCCGGTTATTCCATCTCCAACGCAGCGGCGCTGCTGGACGCCGTCGATGCCTGGCGGCACGATCGCGTCGTTCCGATGGCCTCGGTCCGCGGTTTGGGCGCAGCCGTCATCGCCCACTTCGATCAACTCAGCGCCCACAATCTGCTGCCCTATCTTCCTCGAGAACTCGCAAGCGTTCCCCGCGCCAACATCGAATTCCTGCCCATCAAAGACGCGTGGTTCTCCGGCTCGATGAACTACATGGGCCGCGCGCGTAACGCCGACGGCACCCCGCAATACGAAGCCACTTACGAGATCAACGCCTCGCTGCAGATGTCCTATCCCGAGTTCGAACAACTCGTCAGCCACGAGGTTGTTCCCGGTCACGTCACCACCTTCGCCTACCTGCAGAACCTCTACGTACGCGGCAAGGCAGGCTTTGAAGCCACCGTGCTGACCATGAATACCCGCGCTGCCACGCTCTTTGAGGGCATCGCCAACAATGCGATCCTCATCGCCCATGGCGTCACCGAAGTCTACCAGCTTCCCGACGAAGATCTGCAGATCGGCGTCCTGCTGGCGCTCCTGCAGGATGATGCCAAGAATCAATCGTCCTATCTGACGTGGGGCGAGAAGCGCCCTCAGGCCGAAATCAGCCGCGCGCTGCGCAGAGACTTCCTGGTCACCGAAGAGCGCGCGGACAAGCTATCCGGGGCCTGGGGACGCCATCCTCTGCTGGGACGCATGTACCTGCCGGCCTATCGCGCTGGAACCGAAAAAATCGCGGAGCTCCGCCGCACACATCCACGCCAAAGCGTGCTGCCTGCCATATACGGCTGCAATGGCCTGGTCGACATCACCACGGTGGATCAAGACCTGCAATCCTGAGCTGATCTTTACCCGCTCAAATTTTTCACTTCGCTCCCCATGGCATGCGCAGAATAGAATGTGCTCGATGGCTGTTCCCACCACACTGCCTATGCTGAAGTACGCTGACCTGGATGGCGAGCACAGTTTCGCCCTCGCGACAGAGAGCGTCTCCATTGGCCGTTCTCCCGACCAGGACCTCGTGCTCAAAGAGGCCTACGTCTCCCGTCGTCATGCAGTCATCACGAAAAAGAATGGCCACTTTGAACTGGCGGACCAGAACAGTTCGCACGGCACATTCCTCAACGGCCAGCGCATCGAACAAGCGAAGCTCAGGTCAGGCGACACTCTCCAGTTCGGTTCTCTGAATGCGGCCACTTTCCGTTTCCTGCAGCCCTCTGGCATTACTGATAGCAGTTCAAGCGGAGTCGCATCGGAACTTCTTTCCGCACTCTCCGTTTTCGCGCCCACTGACAGAAACATCCCTCAGCCCGCTCGGGAACTTGAGAAGCTCAGCTTTCTGCTGAACGCCGCACGCCAGCTCAACGCAGGCGGAGCCATCGCCGACATCTTCCACGCGCTGCTGCAACTCTCGCTTCAACTCACCGGGGTTGAGCGCGGCTTCGTGTACCTGCTCGAAGGCGAAGAGATGCGTCTTGCCCTTGGTCTCCGTTCCGATGGAAGCACCGTCGAAGAAGACCCATCCGTCTCGCGCCGCGCCATGCAGAAGGCCATTGAAAGCGACTCGAAGTTCTTTCTCAGTGACACTCTTGCTGACGACAGTGCGTCAGGCTGGGCAAGCGTCCTGGCCAACTCAATTCGCAGCATCTATTGCATTCCGCTGCGCAAACACATCTCGCCTGCCGAGCCCAACCGGCTGCTGGGCATGCTCTATCTCGACAGTCAGATCGGCGCCGGCAGTCTCAGCGAAATCGATCACCAGGTGCTCGACACGCTCGCGGTCGAGGCCTCCACACTCCTTCACAACGCCTTGCTTGCCGAAACGGAACTCAAGGCCCGCCAGGCTGCGGATGAGCTGGCGGTTGCCGCGTCTATCCACTCGGGTCTTATGTCCATGACGATGCCGCGCATCGATTACGCAGAACTCCGCGCACGCAGTCTTCCCTGCCATGCCATTGGCGGAGATTTTTACGACGCCATCGCACTGGACGACAGCCTGTGCGTTGTCATCGCTGACGTTTCCGGAAAAGGCGTCCCCGCATCAATCGTCGCCGCAACGTTGCAGGGAATCATTCACGCTCTCATGCTAACGGGCCAGTCCCTTCCGGAGATTGCCGACTTGGTGAATCGTTTCCTCTGCACACGTCAGGTGGGCAAGTACGCCACCATGATCGTGCTCAAAATGTTTCCCAATGGCTGTGTCGAATACATGAACTGTGGACACATCCCGCCCCTGCTCGTCACGTCAACCGGAACACAATACCTTGAAGAGGCGAACCTGATCGTCGGTATCATTGCCGAAGCGACTTACGAGTCGTCTCGATTCACTCTTCAACCCGGCGACCGCATTCTGTTGACGACGGACGGCATCACGGAAATCGAGGACAGGGCAGGCCAGCAAATCGGAATTGAAGGCCTTGCGGGCTTGGCTCACCTGCCCAGCCTCGAAGCGGTGATCGAACACTGCGCCAGGATTCAGGCTTCCAGCGAAGCCCAGGACGACTGGACTCTTCTGGATATTCGCTACACAGGGAAGTAGCCCCGATCGGGGACACCGGGGCCGTAGCTCGTAACGTAACGCCGATAAGGCTTGCCGGCTATTTCATTCCGCTCCTGAACTTTATGGTCCCGGGGTAGTTGCCGTTGGACGCCCACTGCCGCACTGCTGGTCATGTGCCAACGTGGGAGTAGGTGCATGGTCGCATTCGTCACCGTCGCAGTTCCAGTCCAGACATAGTCTTTCGGCTCAGCGACACCAACCGGAAGCCGAGGTTGACAGTCGCTCGCATTCCCTGACGTGATATAGAATTGTCCTGGCCATTCTTCAGTGTTTGATTCTGCGTATCGCCCGTAATACGGAGATGTTTGGTTGCCATTCCTTTGCCCCCGGGTCTCTTTAATCTCGTGAGCCTGCCACTGAATCCTCTCCTTGGTTTAAACATCGTTTCGTTCGTCCACGCGGTCTTGATTATCGTGCGATCGGCTGTCACTTCAGCAGAGCCTTGATACCAGGTATCATTCGAATGCGTCCCGCAACTCCGTAATCATTTAGAATTGATCTTTGTTGCCACCGTGCTTGAGGGCCTTTTCGATATAAGCAGCGACTTCGCGCGATCCCCGAGATGTTCATAGACATCGGCAACATCACCAAGAACCTCGGATCCTCCGGTGCCAACGCGATCGCAGTCCGAATGCGCAGCAGTGCCTTGTCATTTAGCTTGTCAGCCGCATAAAGAGTCGCCAGTGTCGACTGCGCCAGAGCGTCACGCGGCTTCAGTTGCGCGACCCTCTCCGCGTAGGGCGACTGCTCTTCGCCGTGCCGCTCAGCGGCCTTATCCGTCATTCTGCTTCGTTCCCTGGTACGCGAGCATCAGGTTGTTCCAAACCATGTAGTCGTTCCCGTTGATCTTTAGAGCCTTCCGTGGCCGTCGCAGCTTCCTGATAGCGCTTTTCCTTGCATGTAAAGCGCCCCAAGTTGGCGTATGCCGGATAACCCGGCTAACGCAATCGGACTTCTTCAGCGCAGCCTCCGCGAGGGGCAGACTCTTTTCTCCACCCGATTCACATATGCGCTGCCCAGGTTTGAATAAACCTCGAGTTATCGGGAGTAAGCTGCAGCGCGTGCTGATACGTGGCGACCGCCTGCCGATACTTCCCCTGCCGGTCATAGAATGCGCCGAGCTTGTTGTATCCGGTCCAATCCTCCGGCCGAAGAGCAATCGCCTCCTGGAATGTCTTCTCTGCGTCCGCAGCGCGTCCCGAAGCCTCTTAGGACTGTGCAAGCCCACCCAGGGCGTCTGCGTCCTTGGGATCCAGTTGCAGAGCGCGTTGGAACTCCTGCAGCGCCAGATCGTGCTTGCCCAGCGCATCGTGAATCCTCGCCAGCGTTACGAACACCATCGGCACATGATTATCCAGTTCCGCCGCCTTCTGGCAATAGGCCAGCGCCTCGTCGAGCCAATGTGTATTCTGCTCCACGATATATTTCAGCCGGTACCCTTCGCCCAATTGCGCATAACCCAACGCAAAGCCAGGATCGGTTTGGATCGCCTTCTGCAAAGACACGATCGCCAAATCGAGATTTCCCGCTTTGTCATACCGCTCCATGTATCCCAGTGCCGTAAGGTAATGCTCATACGCCGCAGGATTCAGCGATCCCCCGGTATTCCGCAGCATGTCTGGGGTCACTGAGATATTCATCAGCTTGGCGAGCTGAGACACCGCCTCATTTTCCAGCGTCGACAAATCGCCTGCGGGATCCTCCACCATCGCAGACCCTACTTGCCGCAGATTCTTGGTGTCGATCAGATTTACCGTCAGGCGAATATCGTTCCCATCCCTCTGCACCGATCCCTTCACCACCAGGTTGGCACCCAGTTCCCGCAAGGCATCCCCCGGGTCCTTGATATTGCGCCGCCTAACCTCGCTATTCGGAACAACCCACAGCGACTGATTCCCCACATCGAGATTCGACAAGCGTCCCGCTAAAGAATCCATCAATCCATCGGCCAGTGCACTGTTCTCAGGGTTGCTGCCGATATTGTCGAATGGAAGCACAGCGACATGTTTTTCTGAAGGTGCCCCGGTAACCAGCGCGATCATCTTCTGCCGCAACGGCGTGATGAAGCCGAGAGCAGCCGCTGCAGCCAGCAGCACGACCAGCGCTCCCAGCAACCAGTTCGTCAGGCCAGAACCTTTTTTGACGTTCGGCCCCCACGCCCCGCGCGAAGCCTCTTCCAACAATCGTTTCGTATGCGCGCTGGTGCGGTTGGCGCGCGTGGTCACCGGCAACTTCTGCGTGACATCCGCGTCTGCCTCATCGGCTGGAATCTGTCTCTCCGCGGCATCCAGATCTGTGAGAAACTCCGCGCAGGACTCGTATCGCCGCTCTGGATCTTTCGCCAGCGCGCGATACAGAATCGGCTGAAGGGCAGGATGTACTCGATCCAGTCCCTTCGGCGGTTCATTCAAAATCGAGAACAACATCGCCGTGATGCTCTCGGCATGAAACGGGGTGTTGCCCGTCAGCATCTCCGCAAACACCACGCCAAGCGCCCAGATGTCGCACCGCTGGTCCACTCGCCGGTCCATCGCCTGCTCGGGAGCCATATAGCGAATCGTTCCGGTTACGCCGGTCTGCGAAGCCGTCTGTTCCGTCATCGCGCGAGCCAGACCGAAGTCCACAATCTTCACCAGCCCCGACGAGGTCAGCATCACGTTGGAAGGCTTCACGTCGCGATGAACAATGCCCCGCCGATGCGCCTCCCCAAGCCCCTGCGCCATCTGCCGCGCAATACTGAACTGCGATCGTGAGGTTTCAGTGGGCCTTTCTGAATGCGCTGCGCCAGCGACGATCCCTCGTAAAACGCCATCACGATAAACGTGAAGCCGTCTCCCGTCTCTTCAATTCCGTGGATTACCCCAATGTTGGGATGGTCGAGTGACGAGGCGGTCCGCGCCTCACGCAAAAACCGCTCCTTCTCGCGCTCACTCGAGTTAAGTTCCGGGGGCAGAAACTTGAGCGCAACCGTCCGACCCAGGCGCTGATCGCGAGCGCGGTACACCACGCCCATGCCTCCCGATCCTGCGATGGAAAGGACCTGGTAATTGCCGGCAATCAGGTCGCCTTCCGAGTAGCTTGTCTTCAAAACAGGCACAGGCCGACCTCAACACGTCCTTTGAGTCGAAAACAACATGACCAGGAAAGCGAGCTGGAGCGAACGCGGTGATGTGAGCATACGACCCGAGGGAACGCTATTGCAACAGCAACTGCCCCATGAGCTTAGGCGTCGCGTTGCCGGCGCTGGTGGGTGGAGGGGATGTTCATGTCTTCGCGGTATTTTGCTACGGTGCGGCGGGTTAGCTGGATGCCCTGATCATGGAGCCTGGCGGCGATCTGATCGTCGGTGAGCGGGTGGCGCGCATCTTCTTCTTCAATGAGCTTGCGGACCTTGCGCTTTAGCACCAGGAGCGGCGTATCTGCGCCTTCGGGACCGTTTGACCCCTCTGAGAAGAAGAAGCGTAGTTCGATCACTCCCTGCGGGGTATGCGCGTATTTGTTGGCGACGGCGCGGCTGATGGTGGAAGGGTGCACGCCGATCTCCTCGGCGACTTCCTTGATCATCATCGGCCGAAGCCCCTCAATACCTTTGTCAAGAAATTCCTGCTGGCGGCGCACAATCACTTCACAGGTGCGCAAGATGGTGCTCTTGCGCTGCGCGATGTTGCGCATCAACTGCATTGCGGAGCGAAAGCGCTCTTTGACGTAATCCTTGACCTCTTTTTCAGTGCCTTCTGCAACCAGCATGCGGCGGTAGCGCGAGCTCAGGCGCAGGCTGGGAAGGTCTTCTTCATTCATCGAGACGACCCACTCGCCCGCCGCGCTTCGGAACACCACGTCCGGCTCGATCAGCCGCGTCTGTTCACGGTTGTAAATGCGGCCCGGGCGCGGATCGAGTGTGCGAATGAACTCCACGCCGAGTTGCGCTTCTTCCGAGGTCACCTGCGACTGCGCGCGAGAGATCTTTCAGATCGCGCTTCTGCAGCAGATGCAGGTGGCGATCGATAATCTGCGCCGCGACTTCCATGGCGCGCCGGCGTTCTTCGATTTTGCCTCAGCTTCGGCTTTGATGTTGCGATGAGGATTTTCATCGAGCCATTCTCTTCGTGCTGCGCATAGACCTTGATGAATTCCGCTTCTGCGCTTCAATCTGGATCAGCAGGCACTCGCGCAGATCGCTGGCGCCGACGCCGGCGGGATCAAGATGCTGCACCAGATCGATGGCGCGGCGAGCAGGTCGTAGGCCGCTTCGCGCTGGACCAAGTGTCTCGGCTTCAGTCCGTTGGTTTTCGGCTGCGAGCCTGGGCGGTTTGGCAATAGGCCTCGGCCAGCTCTTCCTCACCGGCAGCCAGATATCCGTCATCATCAAGATTGCCGATGACGAATTCGGCGGCGGTGTGCCAGCTTCGGCTCAGGCTCAGTGCGCCCAGTTGCCACGCCAAGTGATCTGATAAGCGTCGTGGGTGAGGAAGGAAAGTTCTCAAACGAGGGCTTCTCGCTGTCTTCGTATTCCGGCTGGGTGCGATAGCCGGGATCAAGATACTCCTGGAAGTACGACCCGAAATCAACTCTCGTTGAAAGAATCCTTGGGCAGCGCCGCAGGCTCTTCCGCTCCCTTTTCGAGCAGTCCCAGCCGCTCCGCGCGCTCATCGCGCTCCGCGCGGCTTGCCACTTCATCCAGCATTGGAACCGTCTCGTCAATCTCTTCCAGGACGGGATTTTCCACCATCTCGGCATCGATCATCTCCTTCAGTTCCAGCTTGTTGAGGCAAGCACGCTCACCATCTGCATCAGGCCCGGCGTGAGGACCTGGCGCTGTGAAACCTTCAGGATAATCTTGGTTGCAGCAGCGCCATAGAGGGATCGATTCCCAGTACTTGAACTCAAGCGCTAGAGTCTACTCGCGTAAGAAAAAGCTTAATGCCGAAATCCGACTCGTTTCCGAATGCCCGGAGTTTGAGTCGATGCTTCCCGGACTAGGGCTCCTGGCCCATCTCGGGATCATTCGCAAGATTTTAGTGCGGTACCGTACCCTGGCTAGCTATTTTCTGGGCCAACGGTAACTAGCCCAATGTGAATCCCTCGCCTAGATAGACGCGGCGGACCTCAAGGTCGTTTCCAAGTTCGCGCGGAGTTCCTGAGCGGAAAATACGTCCTTCAGCGATGATGTAGGCCCGGTCAGTAACGCTAAGTGTCTCACGTACGTTGTGGTCGGTTATCAGAATGCCGATTCCACTGGCTTTAAGGTCGAAGATAATCTTTTGCAGTTCCAGGACTGCAATCGGATCGATTCCGCTGAAAGGCTCGTCCAGCAGGATGAAATTCGGCTGAATGCAAAGGGACGCGTGCAATTTCCATACGGCGCCGCTCGCCACCGGAGAGGGCATATCCCCTGGTGCTACGGATGTGGCCGAGGTTGAGCTGGGCTAATCAGGCGTTCGGCGCGGACTCGGCGTTCGCGGCTGTCCAGCGGCTGCGCTTCGAGCACGGCGAGAATGTTTTCTTCAACCGTCAGTTTGCGGAAAACCGATGGTTCCTGGGGAAGGTAGCTGATGCCGTAGTTGCGCGCCCGCAAATACATGGGCGCCGCGTGATGTCCGTATCGTCCACGAGCACCTTGCCGCTTTCAGGAGTGATGAGGCCCACGATCATGTAAAAGCTGGTGGTCTTGCCCGCTCCGTTTGGCCCGAGCAGCCCGACTACTTCGCCGCGGGAGATCTTGAGATTCGACTCCGCGAACAACCTGCCGCCCTTTGTACGACTTGCCAATTCCTTCGGCTTTCAGTATTTCCATTTATTTCTTTGGCGTCATCTTCTGCCATCGACTCTTTGGCGGACCGTCGTTTCCGTTCTCGTCTTGCGCCCGCCACCTTCGATACTGACGCTATCATCGCGGCTATGGAAAATCAAAGCCTCCCCCGTCACTGTGCCACGCGTTGGATCAAT
>CAWALE010000003.1:0-38228 GCA_963782775.1 uncultured Acidobacteriaceae bacterium | reverse complement strand
TCAACGGACGCAACCCGCTCTACCTGGCGCAGATGGAGCCTGGCGTTGTTCGCAGCAATTCCATGGCGGCGCTTGGCTTTGGCCTTGATAATCCCTCTGAACATCAACGGCGCACGCAGCCAGGAGAGCCTGCAGACGTTACGACGGCGCGCCCATGGTGCGCACGCGCTCCAATGGCACCAGCGTTGGAGTGGCCGACGTGGACTCCACCTCGCAGGTGCAAGTTCTAGCCACCGGCTATCCGGCAGAGTACGGTCGCACATCGGGCGGCCAGATCCGCATCATTCCCAAGAGCGGATCCACCGATTTCACGGCAGCGCCTTTGAATACTTTCGCAACAACGCGCTGAATGCCAACACCTGGCAACGGAATAACACCGGCCTCGCCCGACAAGCTTTCCGCTACAACCAGTACGGCTGGAACTTCAACGGCCCCATCTTCATTCCGGGCCACTTCAACAAAGATCGCAAGAAGCTCTTCTTCCTGCTCGGGCAGGAGTGGGTCAAGTACAACCACGATGACACCACTTCCGCCACTCTGAAAGTGCCCACGCCCCTCATGCGTACGGGTGACTTCAGCGAGTTGCTTGGTCCGAACATCTTCTACAAGACTCCCGTGCAGATCGTGAACCCCACCACCGGCGTTCCCTATCCCAACAACGTCATTCCGAGCGGCCAGCTCAGCCCCAACGGCATTGGCCTGCTCAACGCGTACCCTAAGCCCAATCTCACCAACAATCCGACCAGTAACTGGATCGACTCCGCGCTTTATACAGAGAACGCAGCGGAAAGACAGCATCGTCATCGATTACGTTCCCGCCGATGCTCATCACTTCCGCTTCAGTCTGCTCAACTACAACTACGACGACTACGAGCCCCACTTCGGCAATTTCAACACTAACCCACGTATCTTCCACCGGCCCAACCAGGTTGCTGTCTTCCACTACATCTGGACGCATCAGCCCCACCATGGTCAACGATGTCTATGTCTCGGGTGCTGCGGACCACGTCGACATCAACATCGACACCTCGTCAGGCCTTTACGATCGCACCAACTACGGCATCGACTATCCGTACCTCTTTCGGATCCGCCACCAAGGTGGTTCCCAACAAGATTCCGACGATTCAGCTTGCGAGTTTCGGCACGCTCGACGGCGGTCCTTACCCGTCACGTTCCGGCGGCATTGTCTACGACGTCGGCGATACTATCACCAAAGTCTGGGGTAATCACACTCTAAAGTTCGGTGGATTGTGGGAGTATGCCGGCGAAAACAACTACGACCAGATCAGCGTCGATAACACTCGCCCTGGCACGACCAACAATCAGAACGGCTTGTTCACCTTCACCGATACTCGCGGTGGCGGCGCGACCTCAAAAGCCGCGGTAGCGAACACCGCACTTGGTTTATTCGATACCTACGGCGAGATTGGCACGCGTTCCTACACTCTCTTCCGCGGCAATATGTTCGAGGGCTTTGCCCAGGATCAATGGCGCATGACCCCGAAGCTTGTGCTCGAATATGGCGTACGCTACAGCGTCATGATGCCGTACCACGCGCTCTGGGGTAATCAGGCGTTCTTCAGCGAGAAAGACTACGACCCTGCACTCGCTCCCACCGTCAATCCTGTAACCGGCTTCATCACTGGCGGAGATCCTCTGAACGGCGTTGTCATCCCGGGCACCGGTTTTCCAAGCTCAGCCCAGGGACACGTTCCGGACAGCATCCTTAACGGCGGCTATGAGCGCCTCTTCCGCGGCTATCCCAGTGGCTACTCTCCAACCGTCTATACGCGACATCCAGCCTCGCCTCGGCTTTGCATTGCAGCTCAGTCCCCGGTAACAGTTTGCGTGCCGGGGGCGGCCGTTACGTGCAGCGCCTTGGCATCAGCGACACCGTTCACGTCGGCGGTAATGCTCCGTTCCAGCCAGCGTCGAACGTTTCGCGGGCAGTGTCGACAATCCCGGAGGCATTGGCGTCAACGCCACTCCGCTCGCCTTCACCTCTCACGCATACGTCTATCCAAGCCCCGAGGCATGGGGATGGAACATGACGTTTGAGCACGAGTTTACGAGCATCGCAACCTTCACGCTCAGCTACGTTGGCCGCCGCGGTTACCACCTCGAGCAGCTTGGCAAATGTTAACCAGCTGCAGCCTGGAACGGTGCAGGCAAACCCCAAAGGCACCAACCCGGACGCACTTCGCCCGTACAAAGGCTTCTCGACCATTATCGAAGCGCAGAATACCGGGGGTTCCTTCTACCACGCTATGCAGGCCAACTTGAAGCGCAACCTATCCAAGGGCTTTCTCTTTGGTGTCTCTTACACATGGTCCAAGAGCCTCGACTACGGCTCATCGAACGGCACGAATATCCCCAACGCATATCGACAACAGCATCATGTATGGACCAAGCGATTTCGACACTCGCCACGTGCTCGTGACGAACTACGTCTGGAACATTCCATTCGCAACCCACTCCACAAACGGGTTCGTGCGCAAGACGCTCGGCGACTGGCAATTCTCCGGGACTTTCCAGGCTCAATCTGGCCGTCCGCCTTCAGGAGCTGTCTCGCGTAACCTCGACCAGGCCGGCGTCGGACCTGGATCGGGCAATCAATACTACGTGCATACACGCGCACCACGTCTGCCGCATCAATTCGGCTCCGCTGGAAACGCGCAGTGGTTCGAGCCTGGTGTGTTTCAGCCCGCAGCTGTAGGCACTTTTGCGCCTCGCGAATCGCGCAACGTTATCTATGGCCCAGGTTTCGGAAGCCTCAATGCCGCACTCCAGAAGGGCTTCCACTTCATCCCAAGCCATGAGAACCATGAACTCATCTTCAGAGCAGAGTCCTTCAACTTCGTCAACCACCCCAACTGGGATAATCCGGACGTGAACCCAACCAGCAGCACGTTCGGAAAGGTCACGAGCAAAGGCACAACCTATGCTTCGGACCGGCAGTACCAGTTCAGTCTGCGGTATGCATTCTAACCTCGCAGCACTGATACGCTCTGCACATCGGTGACACTGCTCTGAATTATTGAGACCCGGCAGAGCCTTGAACTTGCCGGGTCTTTTTCACTATGCAGAATTTGCCGATCAGATCGTTGATTATCTGTGATTGATGGAGGGGATCCTACCGATGCGATTGATGCAGTTCTCATGTTTGATTCCTGCTTCAGGCAAGACCAGCCGCCGGCACTTTCGCGGCGCCTTGAGCGGCGTCAGCGATTGCGGCGTTGTCGCTGTTTTGCGCTGGTGTTCGTGCCCAGGTAGTGAAGGCACCCGACATTACAAAGGTGCCTACACTGTATATTGTTCCGTATGCGCATTTGGATACTCAGTGGAGGTGGGAATTCCCGCAAACGATAAGCGAATACCTTTTGAAGACCATGCGGGTGAATTTCGATTACATCGACAAGTACCCGCATTATGTCTTCAACTGGACAGGAGCTAATCGTTATCGGCTGATGAAGGAATATTTTCCAGCCGATTACGCGCGAATGCAACAATATCGTCTCTGCTGGTCGCTGGTTTCCGGCAGGATCCTCCATTGAGGAAGGGGACGTGAACCTTCCAAGTGCCGAAGGAATCTTCCGTCAAATCCTTTACGGCAATGAGTATTTCCGAAAAGATTTCGGCAAGGCGAGTACAGAGTACATGCTGCCTGACTGCTTCGGATTTCCTGCTTCCCTACCCAGCATTCTGGCTCACGCAGGCGTGAAGGGATTCTCAACGCAGAAGCTAAATGCTCAATGGCAGCCTGCGCCAAAGATTGGCGGCCCTGATTCTCCCGAACAGACGCCGGAAGGGATTCCTTTCAATGTTGGGATGTGGATCGGCCCCGATGGAAAGGGCGTAATTGCGGCCTTGAATCCAGGTGGCTATGGCAGCAACGTATACACCGACCTGAGCAAGGAACCGATAGCGGCCCCAACGGCATCCGCCCCGCAGTTGACCAGCGAAGAGAGGGCGCGACTCACGCCACAACAGGCAAATGCAGTGGCGCGTCAGCGACCGGTGGAGCAGAACTGGGTCGCAGCGTATTGACCTGAATGGAAAGGTGACCGGCGTATTTGCTGATTACCACTACGTCGGTACGGGCGACATTGGCGGCGCTACCCAGGAATCAACCGTGAAACTTTTGGAAGCCATCGCCACGAAGAGTGAGACCGTTCTTCCTTCACCTCCGAAGACGGCGTTTGCAATGGGAGAAGCACCTAAATCAGAGCCAGCCGGATCAGAAGTGAAAGTCGGTGATGGGCCAGTGCACGTTATGGAGTCCGCCGCGGACCAGATGTTCAATGACATCACGCCGGCAATGGCATCGAGGTTGCCGAAGTACCAGGGCGATCTTGAATTGATCAATCACTCTGCAGGTTCGCTAACATCTCAGGCCTATCACAAGCGATGGATTATCAAAAATGAGTTGCTAGCCGATGCTGCAGAGAAGGCATCCATCGCGGCGGCATGGATGGGAGGTCGCACCTATCCGCAACAACGCCTCAATGACGCATGGATGCTTGAATTGGCTGGGCATTTCCACGACACGGGCGCCGGGACGGCAACGCCACGATCCTACCAATACGCATGGAACGACGACATCATCGTAGCAAACCAGTTTGCCGGTATTTTGACTGACGCGACCGAGGCAGTAGCGTCAGGGCTCGATACCGAAACCGCGGGAACGCCGATAGTCGTCTTCAATCCTCTCAATATTGAGCGCGAAGACATCGTCTCGGCCAAGGTTGTGCTTCCACACGAGAGACCCATGGCTGTTCGTGTAACCGATCCGCATGGCCGGGAAGTGCCATCTCAGCTTGAGGACGGCAGGGTTCTTTTTCTCGCGAAAGCGCCTTCTGTTGGATATGCGGTTTACAGCGTGCAACCTGTCGCGTCGCCTCGCAGGCAGCTCGACACTCAAAGCCACGAAGTCATCGATCGAGAATGACCGATATCTCGTACGTCTGAATGAACAGGGAGATGTCTCCAGCATTTATGACAAGAACATAAAGAAGGAACTACTGGCCGCGCCGATTCGGTTCGCAATTTCGAACGACTTGCCGAAAGTTTACCCGGCGTGGAACATGGAATTCGATCAGGAGCAGGCAGCGCCGCGTTCGTATGTCAGTGGTCCAGCCCAAATTCGGATTAAAGAAAATGGTCCAGTTCGAGTCTCACTCGAGGTATCCCGCGAAACGGAAGGTTCCAAGTTCGTCCAAACAATCAGCCTTTCTGCAGGAGACGCCGGTAATCGTGTTGAGTTTGGTAACGCGATCGACTGGAAGACTCTGTCTGCGAACCTGAAGGCAACGTTTCCGTTGAGTGCTTCGAATGAGAATGCTACATACAACTGGGAGGTCGGCACGATTCAAAGGCCAAATGCTCAAGAGCGACAGTTCGAGGTTGCTTCTCATCGCTGGATTGATCTAACCGATAAGACAGGAAGTTTCGGTACCACAGTTCTCACCGATTGCAAGAATGGCTCTGACAAGCCAGATGACAATACCCTTCGATTGACCCTGATGCGATCCCCAGGGATGCAGCCTCCACCCAACGGACGGCCACAGACCTACACCGATCAGGCTAATCAGGATTGGGGGCACCACGAATTCGTGTTTGGACTGGCGGGCCACGGCGGCAGTTGGCAACAGGCCCAGACGGATTGGCAGGCTTATCGACTTAACGATCCATTAATCGCATTCCAGACGACGAAACATACCGGATCGCTTGGGAAAAGCTTCTCGCTTGTTCATTTGAATAATTCACGGATCCGAGTACTCGCTCTGAAAAAGGCGGAGGCGAACGACGAAGTGATCCTGCGGATGGTGGAACTAGACGGGAAGGCACAACAGGACGTTCGCGTCTCGTTCGCGGGCCCTGTCGCCAGCGCGAGAGAGGTTGACGCCCAGGAGCGACCTATCGGACCGGCGACCGTTGACAACGGCTCATTGACGACGTCGTTCACGGCATATCAGCCTCGCACATTTGCTTTGCGTCTTAATGCACCGCAGACGAGGCTCGCCGCGACCCAATCGACGCCAGTCTCGCTTAATTATGATCTCGCCGTTAGCACAAACGATGATACGAAGGTCAATGGCGGCGGATTCGATGGCAAGGGCAATGCAATCCCAGCAGAGATGTTGCCAACGACGATCGAATATCACGACGTACAGTTCAAGCTTGCTCCCTCCAAGACAGCTACGCCGAATGCGATTGTTGCGAGAGGGCAGACGATCAAGCTGCCTGCAGGCCGCTACAACCGCGTCTATCTGTTGGCAGCTTCCGCAGACGGCGACCAAAATGCAGCGTTCCTTATCGGTGACAAGAGCATCAAGTTGAATATTCAGGATTGGGGCGGATTCATCGGCCAGTGGGATACGCGCCAGTGGAAGCAACAGTCAGAACGTGATTGGGCAATCTCGGCGAATCACGCACCCTGGCCGCCCGCCGACGAGCAGGAGCGAGAGAAACGCCCTGTTTCGCCGCGTTACCCGGAAGACTACGTTGGGCTCGAGCCCGGGTATGTGAAGACGGCGGAACTAGCCTGGTATGCCTCGCATCACCACACAGGCGAGGGGTTAAATCAACCTTACGAGTATTCGTATCTATTTGCCTATTCGATTGAGCTGTCAGTCGGCGAACGAACCCTTACGCTGCCGGACAACGACAAGATACGGATTCTCGCTATCTCTGTCGCCGAGGAGACTCCCGAATTGCATGCTGCGCAGCCTCTTTACGACATATTGAATAAAGCCAAGCCTACTCGGGCTTCGACGAGTGAGGTTCGATGAACCGTATGTCTAACTCAGACTATTTATCTGACATTGAAGGAGGCGGGGGCCCGATGTCCCAGTGCGTTGGCTTGTCCGCCATTGTGAGCCTTAGTTCACCGCCCGCCATTACTTGATCATGCGTAAACCATGAGCGCACATATGGCTTCCCGTTCCACGTGGCTTTTGCGATGTAAACGTTGGTTGGCGAACAGTTCTCCGCGACAATAGAAAATGTCTTTCCGTTGCCGAGGTTGATTGAAGATCTGGGAAACGTCGGTGAGCCGATCAAATAAAGGTTCTGTGCTGCAACCGGGAAGAAACCCATCTGATTGAAAACCAGAAACGAGCCCATTGCACCGGAATCGTCATTCCCCGGCAGGCCGTCAGGACCAGTGTGATAGCTCGCGGGAAGGATGGCACGAATGGTTTTCGCTGTGCTGCTCTGGTCACCAATCCAGTTGTAAAGATACGGTGCAAGAAAACCGGGCTCATTTCCCACGTCATATCGATAGCGCTGAGCTCCGCCAGTCGCAAAGAAGATGTCGAGGCGTCTCTTGAAGTTCGATTCTCCGCCGGCAATCTGGATCAGCCCGCGAACATCTTGCGGAACGTAAAGGGAGTAGGTCCAAGTTGAGGCCTCATAGAAGTTGTCCTGGTACCACGTACCGACAAGTTGAGGATTGAACGTCTCTTTCCATCGTCCATCGTCGTGGCGCATCCAGATAAAGCCTTTCACATCGCCCCGTTCTGTGTGATCTACGGCATCAGCGTCCCAAAGCTTCTTCCAGTTCTCAGCGCGAGCCGTTAATTTTCCCGCTTCGGCATCATGGCCGAGGCCCTTCGCCAACAACGCGACGGCATAGTCGTTTGCGGCGTACTCCATCGAGCGCGAGCCTGGGCCGATCGGGTCCTCCCGCGGGATCGGAGTGTTCGATGGACAAGTATCCCAGACGCTTCCACTCTTCCATATCTCCCCGGCCATATCGTATTGGATCGCTCGACTCCGTATCGGCATCATGGACCATTGCCTGATAGACTCGCGCCCAGTCCAGCCCCGGAAGATGCTTCACAAATGCGTCAGTAAACATCATCTCGGCATCTGACCCGCCCTGAGTTCTACCCGCGAAGTTGCCAGACCGGCCATCAACGAAGAAATGATCATGATCTTGAATTTCCAACAGCGACTGCAGAATGGCGGTAACGCGCTTGGGATGGAGCAGCGTCAGCAGGGGCGTTGACGAGCGGAACGTATCCCAGATGCAGTAGAAATCGTCATAATATGGCCCAGCGCTCTGCCACAGCGGATTTTCGCCTGTCCGGTCCACCGGCATGAGCATCGAGTGGTAAAGACCCGTGGCAAACTGCTGGCGTTCGTCTCGGGTGCCTCCTTCGATCTTCACACTCGCGAGTTCTTCATCCCACGCCTTCACTACGGCCTTTCGAGTGCTATCGAAATCGAAGTTGGCGACCTCGGTCATCGCGTTCTTTTTTGCCTGCTCAATCGAAACGAATGAGATTCCGATCTTTGCCATCACGGGCTTTTCCCCGGCGGCAAACGTCAGAAACGCTCCAGTGCTCACGATCGGTGCCGGAGGCTCGGGGAGCGTGCTCATCGTGAACGGCATCTTGTAGCTTGCTGTTTTTGCTTTCGGTTGCAGGCCTCTGCCGTCTTCCCACACTCCGGTTGAAACCGCGGGCGTATCGGTCACGAGATAGAAGTAGACTTTCATCGGCGTGGTTTGGATGTTCCATCCCATGACGGATGCCTGCATACCGGCCACCTCGGTCGGCGAAAGCACTTCCACCTCGGTCGAGTAGACCACCTGGCTTTCGGGATAACGGTGCGGGGATTCATGCCTGCGCATCAGCAGGTGCCCAACATCGACCAATAACGTTCGTTCGCCCGTGGCTGGGTACGTGAATCGATAGACAGGGGTGCGGCGCGCCGTCGTAACCTCTGCGCGGATTCCCGATCCGCCCAGTTTGACGGAGTAGTATCCGACTTCGGCGTGCTCATCCTCACGCGGCGCGGAACTGTGAGCAGGATCGGCTTTGCCCATCATCGGTTGGACCAGGATGTTGCCATACTTCGGCCCGCCTCCTGTGCCCGAAACGTGCAACTGCGAAAAGCCGTTCAGGTCCCCGCTCGCCTCCCATCCGGCATTGCCTTCATTGTCGCCGTAATCTGGTCCGGGCTTCGCCATTCCGAAGGGGAGTGTTGGTCCCACAAAGACGTTGCCGCCCTTGTCTGCGCCAAGCATCGGATCGATCTCTGACGAGTTCTGGGCATGAAGAAGAGCAGTTGTGATCAGAAACAGAAGCGAAGCACATAGCTTTAGTTTGCATGTCATTCCAGATCTTTATACTCCCCAGATAGCTGCTAATAGTCCACTTTTCTGTCGGTTCGAGATCTGAACTTCTTTCGTATAGAAACGAATCGATCTCAGAATCTGAATACGGGTAAAAAAACTCCAGGCGCAACCTCAAATCTTCGAGCGGCACTATTTGCCTTAATTCGGGGCAGAAGCACGCTGGATCCCACGCCAATCGCGTGGCGGGACGCCTTCCCAGGCGCGAAGAGCACGACCAAAGGCGCCGTCAGTTTGGTTTGGCTTGAATTCCGCCTCGCGTTGCTTCTTCTAAAGGCGATCGAACAGAAATGCAGGCATTTCTGTTTCGCGATTCCTCCTTGCTTAAGTCGATATGCGGGTGGAAGATAGTGTCTTTCTTCTCCTCGGGCGACAACCACCGGATGTTGATGTTGTCCTCGTGGCGCTGCCTAACCAACCTTGCGGGGTTGCTGGTCACTTTCCCGTTGCGCAGGGCTTCGCGATAAACCAGGCTGAACAAGGCCCGGTAACGATTTGATGTCGCTGGCGTGCCGGTGTGCGCGGTAAGCTAAGCGTCAATCTCTTCGGGCTTCACCTTGTCAGCAGCGCGCTCGCCAAAATCGGACACAATTTTCGCGAGCCTGATCTTGATGTTCTTGGTGTCTCGATGGTGCGAGGCGCTGTAAGTAAGAATAGCGTCCGCGAGCTCTTTGAATTTGACTCCGGCGCTTCGCAGATTGCTTGGCAGCTTTGTGCCAGCACGTGCGTCTGACTTTCGCATTTGGTAGAGGTCGATGGCGTCGCCTTTGCGCCCAACCTTTTCTCGCTTGAGTTTCCCTTCAACGCGGTAACGGATCCACCAGATGCCGCTGCCGGGAATTCTTTCCCATACCCCGCGCACCCGCGTCTGATCTTTCCTGGGCATTCTTTCCCCGATACTGACTCAGGTACAAAGTATCACCATAAGTATCACCGGAGCTAAAACGCGAGACGGCCTTTTTGAGGAGAGTCTCGTAAGTTGTTTATTTTATGGTGCCGGGAGGGGGGGTCGAACCCCCACGACCTTGCGATCGGCGGATTTTGAGTCCGCTGCGTCTGCCAGTTCCGCCATCCCGGCATGGGGTGGGGTACCAGGAAAAGTATCGCATATACGTTGATTACAGGGCTAGTTGAAGCTGTCCCACCAAAGTTTGGCGGCCTGCTGAACGACATTATCAGGGTCTGCGCCGCGTAATTGATTTATGGCCTGACACTGAATGAGTGCGCGACACCTCGGCCGCAAATGCTGTGGATTAAGCGGCGACAATTCGACCTCAACTCCTTTCTCTAAGCCAGCCACTGAGAACCGTGGATTCCCGTGCGACAATGGAGGCAATCGTGATGACTTCTGCCTCTTCTGCAGTCGTTCCCGATCCGGCCGTAGTGACCCCGGAATTGCTGGCTCAGCACAGCATTACCCCGGATGAGTACGAACGGATCCTGGCGGCGTAGGACGCGTCCCTTCCCTCACCGAATTAGGCATTTACAGCGTGATGTGGAGCGAGCACTGCTCGTACAAGTCGAGCCGTGTGCATTTGAAGCGGCTGCCCACCAAGAGTGATCGCGTGGTGCAAGGCCCGGGTGAAAACGCCGGCATCATCGACGTGGGCGAAGGTTGGGCCTGCGCGTTCAAGATCGAGAGCCACAATCATCCGAGCTACATTGAACCTCACCAGGGTGCTGCTACCGGCGTCGGGGAATCCTGCGCGACATTTTTACGATGGGCGCCCGGCCGCTGGCGGTGATGGATTCCTTGCGCTTCGGCCCGATTACCGAAGAGCGAGGCGTCGAGCCAGAACTGGTAGCTAAGAATCACTCCATCGTTGAGGGCGTGGTTAGCGGGATCGCCGGATACGGCAACTGCTTCGGCGTGCCGAACCTCGGCGGCGAAACGAAATTCGAGCCCTGCTATAGCGGCAACCCGCTGGTGAATGCGTTTGCCCTGGGGCTGGTGAGGAAAGACGAAATTTTCTACGCCAAAGCCACGGGCACCGGAAACCCTGTCATATATGTAGGCGCAAAGACGGGACGCGACGGCATTCACGGCGCGACGATGGCCAGCGAGGAATTCCACGCGGGCACCGAGGCCAAGCGGCCCAATGTGCAGGTTGGCGATCCGTTTATGGAGAAGCTGCTGCTTGAGGCCTGCCTTGAGGCGATGAAAACGGGCGCGATCGTCGGCATCCAGGACATGGGTGCAGCCGGATTAACCTGTTCGACCTGCGAAATGGGCGCGCGCGGCGGCGTGGGGCTCGATGTGGAATTGGACCTGGTTCCGCAGCGCGAGACCGGCATGAGCGCATACGAGATCATGCTCTCTGAAAGCCAGGAGCGGATGCTGCTGGTAGCCGAGAAAGGCCGTGAACAGGAAGTGCTTCGCGTCTTTGCGAAGTGGGGACTGGATGCGGTGATTGTGGGCACGGTACGGCCCGAGCCACGTTTGCGGATACGGCATCACGGCGAGTTGATGGCGGATATTCCGAATCAGTCGCTGACGGATGATGCTCCGCTGTATCACCGGCCAGTGGGAACCTGGAAGGCTCCTGTGCCGACGGACCCTTCAGATCATGTGGTCATTGAACTGGAGCAGGATCGCGATTACGTTGCCGATCTCAAGAAGCTTTTAACAAGCGCGAACGTGTGCTCCAAACGCTGGGTGCACGAGCAGTACGACACCATGGTGCAGACCAATACCGCAAATCGGGCCGGGCGGCGAAGCCGGTGTGATGCGGATCAAGGGCACCGGAAAACCAGACAGACAAGCTGATCCGGCGGTGAAATTGGCCTGCTATGGCTCTCGACGGCAATGGGCGCTGGGCATATCTCAATCCCAAGCTGGGAGCAATGCATGCCGTTGCCGAAGCGGCGCGCAAGGTTGCCATGACCGGGGCAACGCCCGTAGCTGCGACCAATTGCCTGAACTTCGGCAATCCAGAGAAGCCAGAGATCATGGCTCAGCTTTCCTCTGCTATCGATGGCATCGCCGAGGCTTGCACGGCTCTGGGGACGCCAATCACTGGCGGAAATGTCTCGCTGTACAACGAGACCAAAGGCGAAGGTATTTATCCGACGCCAGTGCTGGGGATCGTCGGAATTCTTGACGACGTAACCAGAGCCGTACCGGCAGACTTTCAACAGGCTGACGATGACATCCTGCTTTTGTGGCCAGTGCCGCGAGGTGAGGAGCCGAATCCAAATCTCGAGGTTCCGTTCACGCCTGCGCCGATCAATCCATATATTGTGTATCCTCTGACTTCTTCGCCGGGCTTTCCAGTAGCGAGCCCTGTTCCGACTCCGGTTCCCGACGCTCCTGAAGACACCACCGATTCACCCTCGAAAGAAATGGCGGCATTCGGCAGCTCGGAATATGCCAAGGCAGTCCTCGGCGCGCTTTGGGGTACACCACCCGCACTCGATCTGGAGGCCGAAGCCGGGCTGCATAAGCTGCTCATTGAGTTAAGCTGGCGCAAGTTGATTCGTTCGGCGCGCGACATCGGCGACGGCGGCATTGCAGTAGCCCTGGCTCAGGCAGCGTTTCCAAATGGAATCGGCGCAAAGGTCGAACAGGACCAATCCCTGATGATCCACCCGCTCTTCGGACTTTTTGCCGAACCAGCTTCCACCGTGCTCTTGACCACTGTCTCGAGCAATATTGGCGAGATCGAGAAACTCGCGGGAGAATTCAACTTCTTCTGCTCTCGGATTGGAACCACCGGCGGAACTCGACTGGAAATTTCGGTTGACGGGCAGTCCTTCATCTCTGCATCGCTTGCCGAACTTCGGGAACCTTGGGAAAAGTCTCTCGAAGCAGCACTCCACAATGAGGTGATGGCATGAGCCGGTTGCTGTTTCAGGGGGTCCCCGGCATCGCAGACAACAACATCCAAGCCGACGAGTTCCAATGTGCACTATCCATTGGCGACGAAGCCGACACTCTGCGCGAGGAGTGCGGCGTAGTAGCCATTCACGGTCACGCGGATGCGGCTCGGATGGCGTACCTGGGCCTGTATGCGCTACAACATCGCGGACAGGAATCGGCAGGCATCGCAACCGCCGATGGACAGCACCTTGCGAATATCAAAGGCATGGGGCTGGTGTCAGAGATATTTACTGACGAAGTGCTGCAGAAGCTGCCGGGACAAATGGCGATCGGGCACACACGCTACTCGACGACCGGCGACTCGGCTCTTTTGAATGCGCAGCCGATTCGCGTGGACTCAACGAAGGGCCTGATCGCGATTGCGCATAACGGCAACCTGGTGAACCTGGGCACGGTGCGGGCGAAGCTGGAGCGCGATGGGGCTTATTTTCAAACCACGTCGGACTCCGAGATTATCGTGCAGCTGATTGCACACTCCAAGGCCAGCTCGCTTGTGGATGCGATTGCGGATTCGCTCGGTCAGGTGGAAGGCGCATTTTCGATTGTGATGATGACGCGTGACCGGATTTTTGCAGCGCGCGATCCGCGCGGATTCCGGCCGCTCTCAATGGGGCGCATCAAGAACCCTGAGGGCCCGGACACCATTGTGTTTGCCTCGGAAACATGCGCGTTTGATCTGCTGCGCGCCGAGTATGAGCGCGACGTGCTGCCGGGCGAGTTGGTTATGGTTACGGAAGACGGTGTGACCAGCCGCCAGTATGCGACGGGTATTCCGCAGTCGAGCTGCGTCTTTGAGCATGTTTATTTCGCACGGCCCGACAGCCGGATATTCGGCCGCTGGGTGCAGGAGAGCCGCGACCAGATGGGGCGGCAATTGGCGCGCGAGTCGGGCGTGCCCGCGGATGTGATTGTGCCGGTACCAGACTCAGGTGTAACGGCAGCGCTGGGCTACGCGGAGCAGAGCGGCATTCCTTTTCGATTTGGGTTAATCCGCAACCACTATGTGGGGCGAACATTTATTGAGCCGGAGCAGCGGGTGCGTGATTTCGGCGTGCGGCTCAAGCTGAACCCGGTGCGCAACCTGCTTGAGGGCAAGCGCGTGGTGCTTATCGACGACTCCATCATTCGCGGAACCACAAGCCGCAAGATTGTGCGCATGGTGCGTGGAGCGGGAGCGAAAGAAGTGCATCTGCGCATCAGCTGTCCGCCTACGATTTCTCCGTGCTTTTACGGTGTGGATACGCCGAGCAAGAAAGAACTGATCGCAGCCAACAACAGCATCGAGGAGATTCGTCGATTCATTGAGGCCGACTCGCTCGCTTACCTATCGTTGGAAGGGCTGCTGAAAAGTTGCGATGGCGACGAACACAACGGCTACTGCACCGCGTGCTACACCGGCAAATATCCGACGGCATGGGTGGATGTCGATGAAATCCTGCCGGCCACGGAGAGCGTCCAGGTTTGAGCACCTGAGCCCAGGATGCCCGATTGTGATGCTTTGAACGATGTGCAACCATGCGGTTGCGCTTTCAAAAAAACGAATTCAGGTAAAGTCGTCAATCGACATGACTTAGGCGGTTCTTCTTCCCTTCCTCTCCTCCCCCCTTCACCCTCCTTCTGTTCCCATCTTCTGTGTTTCTCAGTTCTTCCGCTGCGTTGCGCTCTACCAGACGCTTGGCGTCTTGGCCAGCTGCGGCGGCTCTATTGTGTGGTGTCCCCCGCCTCGTTCTGTTCGCCCCGTGTATGGTTTGAGGGCAGACCTGGCAAGTGCCCGTCGCATAGGTCACTTAGACTGCATCGGACCTATGCTGGACCTCAGCGTTATAGGCGCTTGCAAACATCCGCGCGGTATGCTCCGGTATATACGCACACATCCACATCCAACCGAGGCGGGATTGTTAGATTCTTGCGAAATCTGTACGAATACGCTTTGAGAAAACGATGGCGTACGCTTCTGATTTCTGGCATCAAGTCGATTACGGCTGCGGTCTTGAATGCAAAAAGTGCGATTGATTTAGACCACTCTCCAGATATTGGAATACCTATTTGCCCGACGATTAGAGGAGTGAGCATTGGTTCAGCATGGTCTGATTCAATCGCGCTCATCCATCCAGAATTGCAGTCACCGCAGACTACCTTCTCTTCCAATTCAGCTCCGCTGCTCCAAATGTGAAAACCCTGCCATCGGGAAGAGAAAATCTTCGCTCCCAAGGCTCTGTGAAAATCTTATTCATCCAGTCGCTAAAGATATGTTCACCGGTAAGCTGAGTCGCCTCTTTAGGACAAAATCCACACTCTTTCATTTCGCCTCTCGAATCGCGCTATCATGCTCTCATGAGTCAACGACCTTATCCGCTGAGTACACAGCTTTCGAGAATCTACTTGGTAAGGTATTGAAGATTCTAAGACAGAACTTGATGAGCACTAAAGAGAGAAGCAAGAGAAGAAGGTTCCTATATCCTCTTCCCCCGCTTCTGGCGATTCAGGCCAAGCCTTCCTAGACCGCGCTTTCTCCCACCTGCCAGTCAGTTCTGCGTAAGTGAGGCGCTTTCCTGCCACTGCGATACTGCCAGCGCGAACGATCAGCGTCAGTCAATGGATTATCCGCAGTGCTGCGATGTTGTAGCGAAACACCTGCTCATCCAGATAGGCATCCAGATGGAACGGCTCGACGGCCACATAGGTGCCGCGCAACATTCTCTTAAGCAAGCTCCAGAAATTCTCAATACCCTAGTGTCGACCTGCCCATTTACACTACTCGCGTGAGTGATCGATACCTGTGGACGTAGTTCCTGTCGAGTCCCAGGTATCCCGCGTGCTCATCGGTAAAGACCTTCGCAAATGGGTCACATTCTTGAGGATGGCATCCTGCAATACAGGTCTGGTTGCATGGGAATCACCTTCGCTCTCACCTGCCGCAGTTCGCGGTCCAGCATCCCATGAACGGCAGTCTTTGAGACGTATCCCTTTTGGCATCGTCGTAGGTTTGCAGCTTCGCCTGCGGTCCTTGTGCATCTTCTGAGGTGGGCCGATGTAGGCTTCGTCGCTCTCTACGGACCTCCAACGGACCTCCAAAGCCAAACTTGTGCTTCCGGTATCCCGAAGTGCCTCACGAATCCTATGCAGCAGTGAACCAAGCGGATTTTTGAGTCACGCCAATATCCCTCGCCAGTTCATAGCTTGAAATACCGTTCTTGCAGTGGCAATCAGCCACATGGCAGGAAGCCACTTCTCGCAACGAATGGCAGAGTCTTCGAAGATGGTCCCAACCTTGACGAATGCTGTTCCCGCAATCCCGCACTGCCAGCGCCTTTGATTCTTGAGCCAGGCTGCGATCCTTCGCCGCGTGCATTACATCCATCGTCTTAGCCACCATCCCCAACTATCAACAACTCTCATCAAAATATCTACTCCTATTACTACCAACTAACTATCACCTCAACCAACAATAACATGGGGGTCGCTTATGTCGTACATTGCATTGGACTTAAGTCTCAAAGTCGTCAAAAGATTGAACTTAGCGGGATCTTTCGGGGCCGATTGCACCATTTTAGGAGCAGGTGGTCTCAGGATGTGGTGCGCTGCACCAACGGTGTTCGGCCCGAAGTGATTTTGCTCACGGCCCCCGAGTCTTTCTTATTCGTGTTACTTTGTGTCACTCCTATAAGTGTAGAGAATTCTGAGAATTAGCCTGCAAGGTTTGAGAGATCTATTTGCGGAGAGGAATGAGGCAGATAGGGGGATTCTGCCAGGGTGGGTATTGACATGGGATTTTTCGTCTCAGGGACGCCGCCTCGGTAAGTAGCTCTCAAATGGGGATACTTCCCAATTGGCCACCACTCAGCCAGAATGCGTTGATTGACTGATTTGCCAGCATTCGCTCCAGATGACTAACCTCGTATCGAGTTCAAAGATATGCTCGTAAGATTCCAAGTGATCTCGTTCTTCTTGTACGGGATCGTGCTCTTCATTTGGGCGTCGTTTCTGCCCGGATTGTTCACGGCGCCTATTGCTTCTCGATGTAGTGGGCGCACCGTTTCTCGCGCAAGTGAGCGCAGCTTCTCTCTTACCGGGACTGCATTATGGCGTCTTCGTCAGTCCATTCCAATGGGGAATATTGGCGATCATACTGCGTCATTGGAAGCACGGACCGGCATTTGCGATTGTTTTTCAGATCCTTCACTACGCAGTCGCAGGTTCGCTTTCATTTCTGGATCAATCCCGAAGCACCGATTTCGCACATCTCAACGGAATGCTGCCGGTTCACCATCTACTTGTTCGCGGGCCTCTTCTGGTACCTCGGCGGCCAGTTCTGCTTTGGGCCATCGTGCTCAAGCGCATCACTGCAACGAGGAGGGCGCAATTCCGAGAGATTGGGGGCGAGTGACCGTCGATGCGGAAATTACATCCCTCAGGGGCTAAAAGCCCATATTCGTGTGGGTGCGGTTACGGCCCGGCTGAAGCCGTGCCCTTGTTACAAAACTTGGATTCTCGGCAGTGGGACCTCAATCCCAAGTTACACAGGCTCGTTGGCGAGGGCTGCGATCCGTGCGGTCGCGTACGTTCGGGCGAGGTTGCGCGTCAGAAGGAACATGACGAGTGCCGCGCCGAGACTTGGCACGAGGAGGCCACGCAGGCCCAGCCAGTAGCTGCCGGTCGCATCTTTCGTTACGCCCATCCAGTAGGGTCCGATAAATCCGCTGAACATCGTGATGGTGTTCATTGCGGCGATGCCTGCGGCAGCGGCGCGTCCTGCCAGGAACTGCGTGGGCACGGCGAGAGCCGGCCCCTGCATCGACATGAAAGCGACGAAGCTCAACCCCAATGAGGCAACGATGAGCCAAGGCATGCGCGCATAACTCGCCGTCAAATAACCTGCGCCCATGATGATGCAGGGAATGATGCAGTGGAATGCTCGTTCACCCGTCCGATCGGAATGCGCGCCGTTCAGCAGCATTCCGGCAGCACCGGCCACCCCAAAACCTGCGATCAGAAATCCGACGTTCGTGACGCTCCAGCCTGTCGCCTCCTGCAGAATCACCGGCGCGGAGAAGTAGTAGGCATAATTCGCAGTCAGCGCACAGAGGAAATAGGCTCCGATCATCCACACCTTGGGAGATAGCAACGCCTGCATGACGCCTGCTTCGTGACCGAGATGTGCATGCGAGGAGTCATGGTCAAGTTGGCGTTTGAGCCACATTCTTTCTTCGGCCGTGAGCCACTCAGCCTGCATTGGACCGTCGGGGAGTATCCAGAGGAAGACGAAACTGAATAGCGCCGCCGGCAAGCCTTCAACCAGAAAAAGCCATTGCCACCCTGCCAGACCCAGCGTTCCATGAAGCCCCATCAGCCACCCGGCCACCGCACCCATCAAAACCGAGCTGAGCGGAAGCGCAATGTAGAAGCGGCTGACAGCGCGCGCCCGCATTTTGGCAGGAAACCACAACGTGAGGTAGTAAAGCACGCCCGGGAAGAAGCCTGCCTCTGCCATACCAAGCAGAAGGCGCACGCCATAGAACTGCCAGGGCGTTCGGACGAACATCATCGCCGCCGCAAGCAATCCCCAGGTCAGCATGATGCGAGCGAGCCATCGTTTTGGACCGAAGCGCAGAAGGAGCAAGTTCGACGGCACCTCGCAGAGCGCGTATCCGATGAAGAACAGACCCGCTCCCAGGCCGTACACGGTGGCGCTGAAGTGCAGATCGCTGTTCATGCGCAGCGATGCGAAGCTGATATTAATGCGGTCCATGTAGGCGAGACCGTATCCGATGGAGATGATCGGGAGCAGCCGAATAGCGGCTTTGCGCTGGGCTGAAATGCCTATGGCGCTATCGCTTTGCGGGGATGCGGCTGCGTCTGCCTCGAGACCGATTGCTGACATTTCTGCTGACCTCGTGGGGATTTGAAATGGGTCGACTCGAGAACAGAAACCAACGGGAGAAGTAAGGCGAATGTATCACAGGTTCAGCTGGGGCTGCGTTCAGGGTTGAAGACTGTTCTTGTGATAGCATCCGCCTGATTGCGCTGCGGAATTCGGCCGGAGAGTCCGGACACGAAGTCCCAACTCTGAGGTTGTGATGATACGTTCGCGGTGGCTATTTGGCTTCGCGGTTTTTCTGGGTGCGTTCCTGCTCTTTCTCGTGGAGCCGATTGCCGCCAAACAGCTATTGCCTGTACTGGGCGGATCCGCAGCAGTCTGGATTACCTGCCTTGTCTTCTTTCAGACAGGCTTGCTGTGCGCCTATCTATACGCGCACTGGATGAGCAATCGACCGCGCTGGGTCTTGTATTTCGCCTTGTTAATCATTGGCTTCGCTTCGGCGTTAGGCTGGTGCTTGCGCGGCGCGGGATCGGGACTAGGGTCTGTGCATCCGATCCTCACCGTATTTGCGGTACTGGCAAGCACCATCGGACTGCCATTCCTGGTGCTGGGAACAACAAGTCCGCTGATGCAGGTGTGGTGGGCACGACTGCATGGATCGGCGATCCCCTACCGGCTGTTCGCGTTGTCTAATCTGGCTTCATTGCTGGCGCTCGGGCTTTATCCCACGATGATCGAGCCACGCCTGACGCTGCAGGCGCAAAGAATCGCCTGGTGCTGCGGGTTTGCGGTGTTCGCGTTGATCACCGGTTTGCTTGCGTGGAAGGTGCGGACGACGGCGATGGTTTCCCTTTCAGAAAACGCAGGGGGCGAAGAGGGCGCGCCTGCGCCGCAGATGCACAGATTGCTTTGGGTGCTATTGCCGATGGGTGCGGCGATGCAGTTGAGTGCCGTGACCAGCTACCTCACAGCGAATGTCGCTGCCATTCCACTGCTTTGGATTCTGCCCCTTGGCGTGTATCTGCTCACGATCATCATCGCCTTCGAGTTCCCTCGCCTGCTGCCGCGGAGCATTGTCGCACGCTTCTTGATTCTGATGCTGGCTGGACTAGGCTATGCGCTTTCAAAACAAGACGTGGAATGGCCACTGCGCATCAGCATTGGATTCTTTCTGATCGAGGCGTTCGCGTCGTGCCTTTTCTGCCACAGCGAGGCTTACCGATTGCGACCAAAGCGCGCGGCAGAGTCGACGCTGTTCTACCTATCGTTTGCAGCGGGTGGCGCACTCGGATCATTTGTGATCGGCATCGTGTTTCCGCTGGCATTTCGATTCAACATCGATCTCGTGATTACGTGCTGCTTCACGGCGCTGCTGGCCTCGATTGTGACGTGGAGAGACGGATGGAACTCTCGGCTGCTGTGGGGAGTGGCGACCATTGTGATGGCGGTTCAGATTTTCTGGATCAATATCGTCAATCAGCGCAGCACGATAGTGTCCGAGCGCAATTTCTACGGCGCGCTCCGCGTAAAGCAAACCTTCGGTTTTCCTGGCGCGACGCTCCGTACACTGACGAACGGCAACGTGGAGCATGGGACGCAGATCGACGGCACCGATGAACAGCGCCGCACGCCGACGAGCTACTACGCAGAGGACTCCGGTGTGGGGCTGGCTATACGGTTCTGCTGTGGTGAGCGCGCGCGCAACATTGGGGTGGTCGGGCTGGGCGCGGGAACGATCGCTGCCTATGGGCGGCCGGGAGATCGGATCCGGTTTTATGAGATCAACCCCGCCGTGGAGCCGATCGCGCAAAATGCATTCACCTATATCCGCGATTCGGGAGCACTGATTTCATTTGTCGATGGAGATGGCCGGACCTCGCTGGCCCATGAGCCGCCGCAGCGGTTCGATGTGCTGGTGGTGGATGCTTTCTCAGGCGACGCAATTCCACTGCACCTGCTGACCACGCAGGCACTGGCACTTTATCGGAGGCATCTGGCTTCGGGCGGAATCATCGCTTTCCATATCTCCAACCGGCACGTGGACCTTGAAGCGCCTATTGCACTGATGGCGAAATCCGCCGGAATGCGGGCCGTCACCGTCACGACCGGCGCCAATGACCAGCGAGGCGAGTTCACTGCGACGTGGATGCTGTTGAGCGACAATGCGGATTTCTTCGCGAAGCCGGACGTGGCGCATAGTATCCGACAACCGCAAGAACTAGCCGGTCTCAGGCCCTGGACCGATGATTTTTCGAGCCTTCTGCCGGTTCTCCACTGGTAGGTGGCCGATGTCACAAGACGTTCACACTCCCCGTGTGATAGCATCCGTTTTCTTAAAGCTAGACGCTCGGCGGACCAATTCTGCATTTTTTCCGCCTGGCGCCCGCCGGGGACTCTCCGCATGGACGAGGAAGACGGCAGATCGGGCCCTCGAGGCCGGCAACTCGGACGCATTGACGTCCTGATGGACGCCTCCACGACTTCCCTGTGCTCCCCTCCCACACACTTCAGGTTTTCAGCCGGGACGCGTGCTGCGTTTCCTGGTTCCGGCTCATTCACAACAGCAATGCATTCGCATCCATATTCGTCTCAAGGAGAACTGCTATGAAAACGTACCAGGGAAGTGAGATCCGCAACGTAGCTGTAGTGGGGCATGCTCAGAGCGGTAAGACGACGTTAATCTCCGCACTGCTGCATGCCGCAAAAATGACACCAACGCAGGGCAGAGTGAATGAAGGCTCGGCCGTGACCGCCTACGACGAAGAAGAGATAGCGCGCGGCACCACGATGCAGAATGCCGTGGCCTTCGCCGAATGGCAGGGCGCGAAGATCAATTTCGTGGACACGCCGGGATTCCATATGTTTTCGCACGAGGCGCGCGCCGCGCTGTTGCCGGTGGAAGCAGCTTGCGTGGTAGTGAACGCCCAGAATGGCGTCGAACCAGTCACCGAGCGGGTATGGAAGTATGCAGATGAAGCGAACGTTCCGCGCTTTGTGGTCATCAACCAGATGGACCATCCAAAGGCCGGTGGCGGCGGTGGACTGAGCGCGCTGATTGACGATCTGCATGAGCGTTGGGGACGCAACTGCGTTCCGGTGCAGATGCCGATTTCGGATGCGCAGGGATTTCATGGCGTCGTGGATCTCGTGACAATGGAAGCGTTCCACTACACGCCGAACGGCGACGGCCGCGGCAAAATTACAGGCGAGATTCCGGCGAGCATCGCGCAGCAGGCGAAGGAGGCGCACGAAGCCCTGGTCGAGCTTGTTGCTGAAGGCAAAGACGAGTTGATGGAGGAGTTCTTCGCCGAGGGTACGATTCCCGAGCAGCACCTGATTACCGCGCTGCATGAGGCGATTCGCGAAGACCGCATCTTCCCGGTGCTGTTTGCGAGCGGCGGCACGAATGTGGCCACCGATCACCTTCTGGACTTCATCAAGGTCTATGCGCCGTCCCCTGCAGAACGCGCCCCCATCCCAGTGAAAACGGCCGCGATGCAGGCTGTTGCAGCAAATGGTGATGGCGGCGATTCGGGTGCTGGCAGCGGCGTTTCGTTCCGCAACGTTGAGGATGGCGCGCCAACGGCACTGGTGGTCTTCAAGACCATGAGCGATCCGTTTTCAGGCCGCATCAGCTTCTTCAAGGTAATTAGCGGCGTGGTCAAGAACGATGCGACGCTCGAGAATTACACGCGACGCGGGCAGGAGCGGCTCTCGCACCTGAGCGTGATGCAAGGTCGAAAAGCTGTTGAAGTTGCGGAGCTGCATGCGGGCGATCTGGGCGCGGTTGCCAAGCTGCGCGATACGCTGACCGGCGACACGCTGGGGCGAAGGGCGGAGATATTCAAGTAGAACTGGCTCCGCTGCCTGAGGCGGCGATGACTTATGCCATCGAGCCAAAGAGCCGCGCGGATGAAGACAAGCTGGCGCCGGCAATTCACAAGCTGATGGAAGAGGACCTGTTGATCCGGTTCTTCCGCGATCCGCAGACCAATGAGTTTCTGATTGCTGGTGCGGGGCAACCGCACATCGAGTCGATCGTGTCGCGGCTCAAGAAGCGTTATCACGCCGAAGTGACGCTGAAGGCGCCCAAGGTGCCGTATCGCGAAACCATTCGCAGCAAAGCCGACGCGCAGGGGCGCCATAAGAAACAATCGGGCGGCCATGGCCAGTTCGGCGACTGCAAGGTCAGGATGGAACCTCTGCCCCGCGGCGGCGGTTTCGAATTCGCCAGCGAAGTCTTCGGCGGTGCCATCCCTCGTAACTTCATCCCGGCCATCGAGAAGGGCGTCGTCGAGTCGGCCGCTCGCGGTTATCTCGCCGGCTACCCTGTGGTCGACTTCAAGATCATCGTTTACGACGGCAGCTATCACGATGTCGACTCCAACGAACTTTCGTTCAAAAAAGCTGGTCGCCTCGCCTTTCGAAAAGCCATGGAACAAGCCAAACCCTGCCTACTGGAGCCCATCATGAAGGTTGCCGTTGAAGCTCCGGACGAATTTGCCGGCGCGCTCATGGGCGACCTGAACGGACGCCGCGGCCGCGTGCAGGGCATGGAGTCGAAGGGACGCACGACCGTCATTAACGCCGAGGTTCCGATGGCGGAAATGCTCACCTACGGCACCCAGCTCACTTCCATGACACAAGGCAAAGGCAGCTACCGAATGGAGATGAATCACTACGACATCGTTCCGCAGCTCGTGGCCGACAAGATCCTGGCCAACGCGAAGCGCCCGGTGGATGAGGAAGAGGAATAAGCTCGCTTGCTGTCAGCTATTAGCTTTTAGCTCTTAGCCTGAAGGCACCGAAACTTCACGAGATCCGCGGCTGTCTCTAGGTGAAGATGGTCGCGGATTTTTGGTTCGTCTGAACGCTATTTGGTTGCTGGCGCGGCGGTCTTCGCTCCAAGCTGGTTCTGTTCCGCTGCGAGCTTATATGCAACGTAGTACTTATAGATATTGGAGACGTAGGTGACAGTCTCCTGTCCAATTTCTTTGGCTGCAACCAACTCTACGTTTCCAAACCAGACATTTGGGTCAAGGCCCATATTCGCAGCCTTCTTGCGGAGTTGAGCAACACGACTGGGCCCGGCGTTGTAGCTGGCGAAGACAAACAGTGTCTTATTCAGGCGATCGATGCTTCGGGGTCGTTGAAGTAAGTGTCTTCGATATTGCGCAACATCTTCACGCCTGCGTGGATGTTTGGTTCCGCGGTTCCCACGTTGGGTATATTGATCGGCGGAGCCGCTGCGTATTTGGGGATCACCTGCATGATCCCGACTGCGCCACTGGGATTGCGTCTTGCTCTGATCGAGCAGAGATTCCTGATAAGCCTGTGCGGCGATCATCAGGACATCAAAGTCGTATTCACCGGCGTACTTTTTGAAGAGCGCAACGTTCGCCTGGAACTTCTTCATTTCTTCGGAAGAAGTGGAGTTCTTCACCCATTTTGTGTTCTGCAGGTAGCGTCGAAGAAGCGTGTTCCCAAACGATGTTCCGACGGCGTGCGTTGGGACAAACTCATCGACCAGTTGCTTCAACTGTGGGTTGTTCTTGCGCATGGCCCAGGCGAGATTCTGTCCACTGGCGATGACCAGATCGGGATGCGATTTGAGATTTGGGAGAACCTGGGACCAGAGATCGGCACGCTGCTGAATCGTGATGGTGGCCGGGATGAGTCCGGCGTTCACCATTTGCACGAGATCGTCGTCGGTGAGGTTCTTATCGGCAGCCTTGATCACCATTGGTGCCTTGCCGGAGTTCTTGAGGGTCTCGTTCGCCGTTTGAAGGTTTTGGTAATAGGTAGTGAGAGGGTTGACGTACACCTCTTTGCCGCCGAGGTCCGCCAGCGTGGAGATGGATCCGGCATCAGCCCGCGTGACCACGACTTGCTTAACATCGGTCATCAACGGAATCGAGAATGCGAAATTCTTTTCGCGTTCCGGCGTTACCACGACACCATACGCGACGATGTCGCCTAGCCCCTCTGTAAGAGCCTTCTCAATCTGGTCGCTACGCATGGGGAGGAAGGTGATTGTGATCGGGAGTTTTCCCGTCTTCAGCTTTTTATTGACGAACTTCTGGAATTCGGCCAGGGTCTCATACATCGCTCCCCGAGGGTGACCCTTGTCATAAAAAAAGCCGACGGGGTTGAGGATGACCAGAGCACGAATCCGGCGCCGTTTCATCATCGCATCGAGATCGCCCGTGTCTCGCGTAAAGGTCATTGGCAATGAGACCGTGCTCGATGACGCCGTCGGCAAGCCGTCAGAGGATATCGAAGGGGGAGGGGCCTCCTGCTGTTTTGCCTGCTCAGTGCTTGTCGGCGCCACAGATTGCTTTTGGCATGCGGCGAGCAGAAAAAGAGCTAACAGGCAAAGCCGAAAGACTGGATGCGAATGGGTTGAATTGGCCCTTGAGTACATTCGAATTCTCCTCTTATCCATTGAACCGATATGAACGTCTCGGCTCGATCAGAAGCCGTACAAGAGCTTTAAGACAAGACCTGATTTTCAAGTTAGGAGTCTACGCCCCCTGTCAAGATTGAGCACTGGCAAAATGCAGATCAGAGGTTCGCGACTATTCGGGCAAAGATCCTTTTAGCAGACGCATGATGCACCAGGCACTCATGATTGCGTGCAGAAGCACGGCAGGCCAAAGGCATATGCCGGAGAGCCGCAGAGCAATTCCTACATATGCGAGGAGGGCTGTGGCTCCGACGTTGTAAAGCACGAATGCTGTGACCAAACCGTTCGCGGCCCGGGTCTCCGCATCCAACCGGGCCAGCCAACAGGCAACCGTCAAGGTGAGCAACGCCAGTCCGGTGAGACGTGCGACGATCAGTGCCGCAGACCCTTCCAGCGATGACGCCAAGAGGAGTTTGCTTACAAACGACGGAGCCGCAATGAGCAGTACGCCGGTTACGCCCTCAATCGCGGCTGTGATGGTGAGGAGGTTTTTCATTCTGTTTTCGACACCTTTGATGTGAGTCTTCGTCGATGGGCGGACGTGATTGCGACCGCCCATCGACGAGGATGAGTTCTGGCGAGTTTTATTGGCGCGCCATGGCGATGCGGACAGCTTCCTCCGGCGAGACGAGGTGATCGACGCTTTCAGCATCCTCGGCAATCGCGAGTTGAACGCCTCTGACGCGACCCGTGAACTCGTTGCCGCGAGCGCCGTAGTCCTGCGAAACAGGAGACCCGTTGTCAACGCCAACATCGCAACCGTCGTCGCACGAGAAGACCATGGCCGCTGTAATGGCGATCGGGCCCTGGCCAACCTGCTTGCCATCGACGAACAGGGTTACTGTACCGCCCTTACCCAGGCCGCCACCGGCATAGGCAAACTCCATGCGTACCTGGTGCTGACCTGCCGGAAGCGGGTCGCTCGATTCCACATAAAAGTAGTGGATGCCAAGGAAGTTGTAACAATACTTCAGCTTTCCGCCTTTGGCGTAGAGGCTCCAGCCGCCGATGTTTCCGCCCTGGGCGACGATGACTCCCTCAACCGCGCCGGTTCCGGGCACGACAATCTCTGCGGTTACGGAATGAGACTTGTTCTTGATGTTGATCACGGAGTTTTCTGAAAGGCGACCCATGCTGCCAAACAGAATTTGAGATTTGCCCTTGATCAAAACCGGCCGGCCAGCGATGTCTGAGTTCATGCGCTCGGCTTTCCGGTCATCGAGGGGGAGCACGTTGTAGCGTACCGCCTCGATAAGCCACAGACGCTGCAGTTCATGCAGTTTCTCCGGCATCTGCGCGGCGAGGTTATTCGCCTGCGTCCAGTCTTTATTGGTGTCGTAGAGTTCCCAGACGTCATCGTCGAATGCGGGGACTTTCTCGCCTACAAGGAGCCAGGGCGTGCTGTGCCGCGTAACCGCAGTCCAGCCCTTGTGGTAGATGCCGCGGTTGCCGGCCATCTCGAAATACTGCGTCTCATGCTGCTCAGCGGCCTTGGCATCATTGAACGCGTATGCCATGCTGACGCCTTCGATAGGATGCTGCTGCACTCCGTTAACGGAGAGCGGCTGGGGCAGTCCGGCCACCTCAAGGATGGTCGGCGCAATGTCGATGCAGTGACAGAACTGGGTACGCAGTTCGCCTTTTCCCTGGATTCCTTTTGGCCAGTGCACGATGGTGCCGTTGCGTGTGCCGCCCCAATGCGAGGCGACCTGCTTGGTCCACTGATAGGGAGTATTCATGGCGTGGGCCCAGCCGACAGCGAAGTGGTTGTAGGATTCGGGGCCACCCAGCTTGTCGATGTGCGCCATCAGGAACTCGGGTGTCTCCAGTGCGGCAGGCGCCATTGAAATTGATCATTTCGTTGTAAGTGCCCTGCAGCGTGCCCTCGCCGGAACCGCCGTTGTCGCCGACGATGTAGTAGACAAGCGTGTCATCGAGAAGGTTCAGACTCTTGAGGTACTCGAAGAGCCGGCCGACATGATGGTCGGCGTACTCCATGAATCCGGCGTAGACCTCCATCTGGCGGCGGAGCACCGGCTTGAGTGCTTCGGGCATGTCGTCCCATGCCGGGATCTCTTTGTGCCGCGCGGTGAGTTGGGAATCCTGCGGAATGACGCCAAGCTCTTTCTGGCGAGCGAAGGTCTCTTCGCGCAGCTTGTCCCATCCCTGATCGAACTTGCCCTTGTACTTATCTGCCCATTCCTGGGAGACGTGGTGCGGAGCGTGTGTGGCTCCGGGGGCGAAGTAGACGAAGAAGGGCTTGTCGGGCATGAGCACCTTCTGCTGGCCGATCCAGTTGATGGCCTTGTCGGTCATGTCTTCCATCAGGTGATAGCCCTCTTCGGGCGTCCTCTTTGGCTCGACTGGTGCGGTGCCTTCGTAGAGTGACGGATACCACTGGTGCGCTTCGCCGCCGATGAAGCCGTAGAAGTATTCGAATCCGCCGCCGCCAGTGGGCCATGCATCAAACGGGCCGGCAGGACTCGTCTCCCAGACCGGCACTTCATGGCACTTTCCGAATTGCGCAGTAGCGTACCCGTTGAGCTTGAGGGTCCGGGCGAGAGGCGAGCATGTGTTGGGCAGGATCGAGTTGTATCCGGGCGCGGAGGTGGCGATCTCAGTAATGGCGCCCATGCCAACGGTGTGGTGATTGCGCCCTGTCAGCAGCGCCTGCCGAGTCGGCGAGCACAGTGCAGTGGTGTGAAAGCGGTTGAACTTCAGACCTTCTGAGGCAAGCATCTCGGCGTTCGGTGTTTGGCAAGGGCCGCCGAATGCGCTGGAGGAGCCAAAGCCGGCATCGTCGATCAGCACGATCAGGACGTTCGGGGCGCCGGCGGGCGGCCGCAATGGCGTGATGGGCGGATACTTGTTCTCGGGATTCTTGGCGTCATACAACATCAGACCTTTGCGCGATTGAGCCGGGATGGGAAGAACGGTGCGCTGCGGATTGTCGGGCATTCGTGCTCCTTACGAGAAGGACCTTTAACTGGTCCTTACTTTCAATGAGGAGACTAGGGCTCGCTCTCCAAGCTTGAACACTGGCAAAACGTACAGGTCAGAGAAATTGATGAGGTCCCACTGGAATTTGAAATCAAAACCGGGTTATAGTCTAAAGACCCGCCGGACTCTCCGGCTTTTGGAGGAAACAATGTTTCAGCTCGTCATCGTCCGACCTTCACGCTGAGCATTGCCTCGGGTTTTCCCTGTACTTGCCGCCTTCTGGTGGCACCCCCGAGGTTGAATTCAGCCGCCGGGGAAATTCTGCAAATCACAATTGATGGCAGTGTGACCCCTTCGCGTGATCGCGTCCTCGTGTTCCGTCTTTCCGAGGGACATGTATGAATCGCGATCGTGGCTATTCCCGCCCAAACAGAGTTTGGACGGGGCACCCACGTGGAGATTTTCGAATGTCTGTTCTTGAATGGTTAATGCCGCCTCCTCCGTCGGAGGATGAGCGGAGTTTCTGGTCTTCGGTACGCGAGGCGCTGAAAGGCTCGCACCAGGACTTCACAACGGGAAATTTGAATCGCGCCATCTTGCTTCTGGCCATTCCGATGGTGCTGGAGATGGTGCTGGAGTCGCTGTTTGCCGTTACCGATGTGTTCTGGGTGGGCGGCTCGGCGCGAATGCTGTAGCAACAGTGGGCATCACGGAGTCAATGCTGGCGCTGGTGTTTGCCATTGGGCTGGGCGTCGCGCTGTCGACAACAGCGATGGTCGCGCGTCGCATTGGCGAGAAGGATCCGGAGGATGCTGCGATTGCCGGAGTGCAGGCGATCGCGGTTGGGCTGGTAATCTCGCTGGTCCTGGGGATTCCAGCGGGTATCTATGCGCCGGAGTTGCTGCGCGCGATGGGCGCTTCGCCGGAGATTGTGGCGACCGGGTCAGGCTATGCACGGATTGCGCTGGGAGGATGCGGCGCAATCATCATGCTCTTCCTGAACAACGCGATCTTTCGCGGGGCGGGCGATGCGGCGATCGCGATGCGGCTGCTGTGGGTGTCGAACATCATCAATCTCGTGCTCGATCCGTGCCTGATCTTCGGCCTTGGGCCATTTCCGCGGATGGGCGTAACGGGCGCGGCACTGGCCACGTTCACAGGGCGGTCGATCGGAGTGCTGTACCAGTTCTATCGGCTGCTCAAGGGCACGGAGCGGATTCACGTGCTGTGGCGACATGTGCGGCTGAATGTTGGCGTGATGCTGAAGCTGCTACGCGTGTCGCTGACGGGCATTCTGCAGTTCGCGATTGCGAATACGAGTTGGATCGTGCTGGTAAGAATCGTCTCGATCTTTGGAGCGTCGGCAGTGGCCGGATACACGATTGCGATTCGGATCGTGGTGTTCTTCATCCTGCCGGCGTGGGGATTGAGCAACGCGGCGGCGACACTGGTGGGGCAAAACCTTGGCGCGAAAAGGCCCGACCGCGCGGCTCAGGCGGTGTGGCGCACGAGCATGTACAACGTGATTTTTCTTGGAGTGCTGGGGATCTTCTTTGTCGTGTTTGCCACGCCGGTGGTGCGGCTGTTTGTGCATGACCCGGCGGTAGTGCCGATTGCCGCGACAGCATTGCGCACGTTCAGCCTGCGGCAATCATGGGCTATGCGTATGTGATGGTGATGCTGCAGGCCTTCAACGGAGCGGGAGACACGCTGACGCCGACGATTGTGAACTTCTTCGGCTTCTGGGTGCTGGAGTTGCCGCTGGCGTGGTGGCTGGCTGTGGGCATGCGTATGGGTGCGAACGGCGCATTTGTGTCGGTTGTGATTGCCGAATGCTCGATCGCGATAGCCAGCATCGTCCTGTTTCGGCGAGGGAGGTGGGCGCGGCAGCAGATCTAGCTCGGAATGCGGGGCGAATGTGGTTGATTCGCCCCTGTTTGGCATCTTGCGCCGTCGCGCAGGCACGGTCTCGATCGGCGCCGACTGGTCAGATCGTGGAGCGCTTTTATGACTGGGCTGATTCCTTGATCTGTTCGGACAGGTAGCGCTCGTAGCCAATCTCTTTAATTTGATGAAGCTGGGCCTCGAGCCAGTCCACATGCCCCTCTTCGTCGTGAAGCATCTTCTCGAAGAGTTCCCGTGATGCGTTATCGCCTAGGTCACGACATATGGCAATCGACTTGTTGTAGGAGGCAACGGCGTCGACTTCCAACTGAAGCTGCCGCTCCAACTGGTGTTTGACATTCAGGCCCACCTCAAGCTTCATGGGCTCGGTCAGGTTGGGCGTTCCGTCAAGGAAGAGAATGCGCTCAATCAGCCCTTCAGCGTGAAGCATCTCGTCGATCGACTGCTTCTTGATGTATTTGCTGAGGCGAGTGTACTTCCAGTTTTCCAACATCTCGGCGTGCAGGAAGTATTGATTGATTGCCATCAGCTCGTCACGCAGCGCGGCATTGAGTTCCGCGATAACTTTTGGATTACCTTTCATAGACACCGATGGTATTGACTGCCGGGATTCGAGTCAAGCGAACGGCGAAGGGATCCTGGGTGATGCACCATGCCTGCTGCTTTTTTGGGAGGATTGAGGAATCCTTAGCGGTGCTGGGACATCTGAGAAAATAGTGGATGTGAAAGAAGCTGGACAATTTGCCCATTTTTGGGTTGCCCTTTTTGGGGCGATTGGGATTGTGTGTGTGGCAGCCGCGGGGTTGGCCGTGCCGGCGTGCGCGCAGGATCGGAATCAGAATCCGAGTTCGACGGCAAATGCTTTTTATGGAAGCATTACGAAGCCCGGTGTGAGCGAGGAGACGCTGAAGCTGTCGCTGGACGATGCGATTCGGCGCGGTCTTGAGAACAATCTGGGGTTGAGAGAAGCCGAAAGCGGCGAGAAGCAGTTGCAGGGCGAAAAGAACCAGGCGCTGCAGGAGTTTTTGCCGACGATCAACCTGAGCGGCGGCACAGGAGTCTTCCAGCACAACCTGGCGGCACTGGGTTTTGGTCCGGGTACGCTGGACCAATTCGAAGGACTGTTTCCGGACGGTCCTCCGGCGGGATTTTCGCTGATTACGAAGGATGACCTGACCCACGGTGAAGTGTCACTGAGGCAGACGCTGTTTTCAGGTGTGGTGATTGCTGGATGGAAAGCGGCGGGTGCGGCTGCCAGGTCGGCTTATTTTCAGAAGATGTCGGCGCGCGGGGAGGTTGTGCAGCAGGTGGCGACGACCTATCTGCGGGTGATTGCGGACGCGAGCGAAGTGGATAATGCGACGGCGCTGATGAAGTCCGATGAAGTAGCTTTGCAGCACGCGCGCGATGCGCATGAAGCAGGCACAGGACTAAAGCTGGATGAATTGCGCGCGCAGGTGCAGTTGCAGTCGCAGCAGCGGACACTGATAGCGGCACAGAACGCCGAGGAGAAGGACCTGATCCTGCTGAAGCGCGAGATCGGAATCGATCCTGGACAAAAGATTGTGTTGACCGATCCTGCCCCGTATACCGAACTGGCTGAGCAGACGCCGGCGGAAGTGCGTGCGATTGCATACAAGAATCGGCAGGACTATCAGAACCTTCAGAACCAGGTGATTGAAATTCGCGCCATTCACAATGCATACAGGGCGCAACGTCTGCCTAGCTTGAGTTTCAACGGATATTACGGCGTTGACAAGGTGAGCGGGAGCCCTAGCCACGGTGTATTTAATGCGATAGGGACGCTGAATATTCCGATTTTTCGAGAGGCGAGTATTCGCGGAGAGGTCGATGCATCGGCGGCGCAACTTGCGGCAGTGAATGCGCAGCTCGACAGTCTGCGCAGCCAGATAGATCAACAAGTGCGGGCTGCGCTGCTGGATGTAGAGGCGGCAAAAAAACTTGTGGAAGTGTCGCAGTCGAATGTTGAACTGGCCGGCCAGACCGTGCGTGATGTAACGGAGCGAGTGAATGCGGGTGTGGATGACAATCTTCCGCTGGTGACTGCCCAGTCCTCGCTGGCGACCGCACAGACAAATCACGTGCGGAGCTTGTACCAGTACAATCTGTCGAAGCTTGCGCTAGCGCGGTCGGCGGGCGTGATTGAGCAGCAGTATCGGGCGTATCTGGGAAGGTGAGAGAAGCTGTCAGGCCCCAGCCGTTAGCTTTCAGCCGTCAGCTCTCAGCTTTCAGCTGCGACGCGAGCAAGGCTTGTTCGATTTGAGTGGCGGCTAGTCCTTGTGAACTGGCTGTCCAGTAGCTTGCGCGAGCCACAAACTCAGTGAGGCGATTTCTCTGTCGGACATACGCTCGTGTCCGGCCATGTCGGAAGCTGGAATGCCGAATTTGATGATCTGCGCGAAGTGATCGATGCGGGCGGATGCCGGCTTTGTGATCGCGGGGTCCTGCATGGCACCGACGGTAATTGCGGCTGCAGCGAGAACCGCTGGAGACTCGATGAATTCGGATTGCCACTTGAGGCGTGTGCGGCCGTTCGCATTGTGGCAGGTGGCGCAGTAACGGTTGTAGAGCTTTGGCCCGTCGGCGGGGCTTGCGGAGGCGAAGGCCTCGGTGGGCAGATGCCACTGTTGTTCGACAGCGATGTGCTGTTGGCTCGTAGACGCGCCAAGACTTGCAAGATAGGCAACCAGATCGTTGCCTCTTCTGTTTCGGAAGAGGATAGCGTAGGACGGCATGATGGACGAGCCGCTCACTTCGCGCGGATTGTAGAGGTGCATTTTGAGCCAGAGTGCGGAACGGCGAGCGCCTACCTCGGGAAAGATCGGGGCCCTGGCGGCGGTTGATTGTGTCCTCTGTGCCAGGATGAGCATCATGCGTGTGGCAGCGGGCACAGTCCTCGGCGACGTAGACGAGGCGGCCGCGTTCGATGGCAGTTGAAGAAGCGGCGACGGGCGCGAAGGGTTGCTGGAGATAAAAGACGAAAGCGACGAAGAGGACGATGGCTGCCAGGGCCAGTTCGCGAGCGGATCGCCTTCGCACTCGGCATCTGAATGGGCTTACACATGACGAACTATTCGAAGGTGCCCACATTTCAACTAGTGTGCCATGAGTTCGCTCAGGTTGATATTCAGCGATTCACAGCTTACAGCTCAATCGCATCGTGATATCCGGGCATCTGCGCCTTGATCTTGTACCGGCTCTCTATGCAGGCCGCGAGCGCCCGCTGTCCACGATCTTCTCCGTGCGTCAGAAACACCTGCGGCCGGCACGGCACCATCGGAGCAAGCCAGTCCATAAGGTCTTTTTGGCCCGCATGCGCGCTGAATCCTCCCATGCTATGGATAGACGCTTTCACGGCGATTCTCTCGCCAAGAATGCGAACGTCCTTCGCGCCATCGACCAGTGCACGGCCTACAGTATTGCGTCCCTGGTAGCCGACGATCAGCACGGATGTCTCAGGCTTCCACACGTTGTTTCGCAGATGATGCAGAATGCGCCCGGCATTGCACATCCCCGACCCCGCGAGAATCATGCAGGTCCCTTTCACATCGTTGAGCGCGCGCGACTGCGCTCCCGTGACGCACACTTTTGACCTGGTGGCCGCAAGTTCTTCCCGCAGGGGCCTGTCGCGCACAATCTCCTTCAACCGGTCGTGCCACAGTTCAGGGTGATTCAAACAGACTTTCGACGCCTCGATCGCCATCGGGCTGTCAAGGTAGATTGGAAACGGCTTCACTTCCTTTTTGCGGAAGAGATAAGCAAGCAGCACCACCAGCAACTGCGCGCGACCGATAGCAAACGTTGGTAAGAGGATCTTTCCGCCCTGCTCTGATGCTCGCTTCACAACCTCGGTGAATTCCGCCGCTGTTTCCTTGAATGAACGATGATCCCGGTCGCCGTACGTCGACTCCAGAAATACCGCGTCTGCTTTTTCGATCGTGCCGGAGGAGCGTGTCAACGGCGTGCTCCTCTGGCCCAGGTCGCCGGAGAATACCACGGTCTCCTTCTGCCCCTGTTCATTCACGGTCAATTGAATGCTGGCGGATCCAAGCAGGTGGCCTGCTTCGGTCCACCGTGCTTCGATTTCCGGAGCTACGGTGATCGTCGTGTCGTAGTCCACGTTGAGGAAACGCTTCGCGATCTTCTCCACGTCCTCAGGCGTATAGAGGGGCTTGGCCGGCGGTTTTCCTTCGCGCTTCATCCTGCGATTCAAGCGCTCGTTGTCGGCTTCCTGGATCCGCGCCGCATCTCGCAGAATCAGGCCGGTCAGCTCCGCCGTAGCCTCTGTGCAATAGATTGGCCCGCTGAAGTTACGCTGCAAGAATCGGCAGCCTTCCCGTGTGATCCAGATGCGCGTGGGTAAGCAGTACCGCATCCAGATTGCGAAACGTGTACCGCTCCGAAACGCGGTTCTTACCGTCAGCATTGGGAACGCCCTGAAACAAACCGAAGTCGACCAGCACTTTCGACTGCCCGGATTCGACCAAGTACGCAGACCCCGTTACATCCCCTTTTCCAGCTCCGAACAGCGTGATCTTCATCCCGTTCTCCCTATCCAGCGCAGGCCCAGGTTTTCTAATCGATTGCAACCGCTGGCTTGATCTGTGCCACGCCGTCGCGAATCCAGCGAACTGCCTCTTCCGGCGAATCCGTGGTCCGGAGTAAATCGAGGTCCTCGGGACTGATCGTCTTTTCGCTTACCATCGCGCCCCGTATGAATGTGCTCAATTGGCCCCAGAAATCCTTGCCCATCGCGACCATCGGAAAGCGGTCCAACTTGTGACACTGCACCAGGGTCAGCGTCTCGAAGGCCTCATCGAGCGTGCCGAATCCACCCGGCATCACCACAAACGCCTTTGAGTACTTGACCAGCATCACCTTGCGCGTAAAGAAGTGATCGATCTCGATGAACCGGTCGAGGTAGGGATTGGCGCATTGCTCCATGGGAAGAATGATGTTGCAGCCGAGGCTTACACCACCGGCCTCGCGGGCTCCGCGATTTGCTGCTTCCATGATTCCGGGGCCGCCGCCTGTCATGACGGCATAGCCTTCTTTTGCGAGATGAAATCCGAGTTCACGCGCCATTTCGTAGTATCGGTGTCCTGCCGGGAAACCGCGCCGACCCGAAGACCGTGACGCAAGGCCGATCGATGTCGCCAAAGAATTCAAACCCGCGCAGGAACTCGAGAAAGATCTTCACCGCGCTCTCAAGGTCGGCGCCGCGATCCCGCTTGCCTGAGAGAAACTGCTTTTCTGTGCCTATCAATCCATCGAGCAAGCTCGGCAAGGATGCCTTCGCTGCCGATGAAACCACATGATCGTCCGCCATCGTCCTCGTCTCCTTTGCGGCCTGTTTCCAAAGTCGCTTAAGTGTTCTGTGCCTGTAGCATCGTTCTGCGCCACGACTCTCTACAACTGGCGAAATTGCTAGTTCCTCGGGTTCAATGATTCGCGGGTCTCGTAAAAGGCCGGAACGCAAGGGCGGGTCTCGTTCGGTTTGATAAGTGGCATTGATGAAGACACGTCAGCCGGGCGTTTAATGTAGGAATCGGAGGTCCGGTGGGATGGCGGCGAAACTGAGAATTGAGTATATTGTGGAGCCGGATGCAGCGGCACTGGCGCGGCGGACGGCACAGCACTTTGTCGAGGTGGCGGAGCATGCAGTGGCCAAGCGGGGTGTTGTGCGGATTGCGATCAGCGGTGGGTCGTCACCGAAGGCGGCGTTTCAGTTGCTGGCCGATCCGGAGCAGCCGTGGCTCAAGCGCATGCCGTGGGAAAAGCTGGAGCTTTATTGGGTGGATGAGCGGACTGTGCCGCCGGATCACGCGGAGAGCAACTACCGCATGACGCGCGAGGCGATGCTGGACCGTGTTCCTCTGAAGCCAGAGCAGGTGCATCGGATGGAGGGAGAACTGGAGCCGGAGGTTGCGGCAGCGCGGTATGAATCGCTGCTGCGGAACACATTCAGGCTGGAAGGGGCGGAGAGTCCGCGGTTTGATCTGATCTCGCTGGGAATGGGAGACGATGGGCATACAGCTTCGATCTTTCCGCATACCGAAGCTATTCACACGATGGGCAGATTGGTGACGGCGAACCAGGTTCCGCAAATGGACACGTGGCGCATCACGTTGACGTGGCCGGTGATCAACCAGGGAAGTTCGGTTTTCTTCCTGATTGGCGGCAAGAACAAGGCCGAACTGGTGAAGGAGGTCTTCACAGGGCCGCGCGATCCGGAGCGACTGCCGAGCCAACTGATATGGCCTGCAGGCGGTATACTCACTCTGATCCTGGATAAGGACGCTGCAGCGCTCTTGCCCGCAACGGATGGGCCGGGCCGTGGATTTTTGGAGAGGGAACGATGATTTTGGCTGGTGATGTGGGCGGCACGAAAGTCCACTTGGCGATGTATGACTTTACCGAGGGAAAACTCAAATACACGCGGGATAAGCAGTTTCCAGCGAAGGAGTATTCGGGACTCGAGGAGATCGTCAAGGAGTTTTGGGCACAGATAGAGTGAGCGCGGCATGCTTTGGCGTGCCGGGCCCGGTACGCGACGGGCGCCTGCGCCTGACCAATTTGCCGTGGACGCTGGACAGCCGGGAGCTTGCGAAAAATCTCCAGATCGATCATGTCTTTCTCATTAACGACCTGGAAGCGAACGGCTATGGCGTGGCGGAGCTTGGGCCTGATCAGATCTACACGTTGAGCGAGGGCGATGCGAGCCAGATTGGCAACCGCGCGTTGATTGCCGCGGGAACAGGACTGGGCGAAGGGATTCTGGCTTGGAATGGGCGGATTCACGTGCCCTATCCGTCAGAGGGCGGGCATACGGATTTTGGTCCGCGCAATGAGGATGAGATCGAGCTGCTGCGCTTTCTGCAGCGGAAGTACAACGGGCGCATCAGCTACGAGCGCGTTGTGAGCGGCATGGGGCTGACGAATATCTACGAGTTCCTTCGCGACAGCAAAGGTATGGAAGAGCCGAAATGGCTGGCGGAAGAGATTGCGGCGGTGGATGACCCCAACCGTGTGATCACGGAGATGGCGCTCTCGGTGAAGAGCGAGATCTGCGCGAAGGCGCTGGACATGTTGGTATCGATTTATGGCGCCGAAGCCGGCAACCTGGCACTGAAAGTGCTTTCGGTGGGCGGCATGTATGTGGGCGGCGGGATCGCTCCGAAGATTCTTGAAAAGCTGAAGGACGGCACGTTCATCAAGGCATTTCAGGACAAAGGCCGGCTTAGCCAGTTGCTGATTCATATGCCGGTGCGTGTGATTCTGGACAGCCGGGCGGCGTTGATGGGCGCGGCGGCCTACGCCGAGGCGCGGGCGGCGGAGTTGAGCGGGGTTTCGCCGAGGGCGGCTTCTGTGGCGCATCACGCGTAGTTCCCTATCTTACGGAAATATGGGCCAGCCAAAAGTGGCCGGCCCTTTTGCTTTGGAGTTGATGTCTCTAATGGGCTGGGCGGCCTTGCGCGACGATCCACTGGCGGTAGATGTTGCATTGAGGGGCGCGGAGGCCGGCAGCGGTTTCTACTTTTCCGTCTTGCTGGAACTGAATGTAGGTTCCGTTGTCGCCTTGCTGGGGCCAGTTGGGTATGCCTGCTGAATTCGGGTTGCCGGTTTTGGCGAAGTTGGTCCAGTAGGTCTGGATAAGCTCGGCGAGTTTCAAATCGACGTCGGTGAATTTGCCGGATATGTTTCCGGTTTTGGGGAAGTATCCAAAGACGTAGGGCAGGTCGGCGGAGTGGACGGCGCCTTGCGCTTCCTGCCCGGGAATGGCGTGATTGAATTCGTACTGCCAGGTTGGGTTGTGCGCGGCTGCGTGCCATGCGGCCTGGGTGACGGACGGGCAGCGGAAGATCATGTCGGCGGACCACTGGTCGGCGGGTGTCCCGTACTTGGGATCGGTTGTGCCTTGTCCTCCGTTGGCGAGGCCGTAAGCGACGAGAGCCTGGGGCGCCTGCGCACCGGCTGCGAAGTAATGATGGCTCGGAGTTGGTCAGCGGATTGGTTGCCGCCGAACTCGCGAGTGGTGGTGCCGAAGACGAAG
>CAWALE010000002.1:0-247431 GCA_963782775.1 uncultured Acidobacteriaceae bacterium | reverse complement strand
GGAGGCGGAACACATCCTGGGCGAGAAGGTAGTACTGGACGAACCCGGCGTACTCGGCCCGGTAATTCGCGACGATGGTGAAGTCGGTCCGCGCGGGACCTTGACCGGGAGGGATCTCGACCGAGACGCCTCGTACAGATGATCGGACGGGGTCCGATCCGGTAAGGGGGTCATGACGATGGCCAGCGACTTCCGGGAAAGGGCACCCCGGCTGCGCAACGCGGTGGAACCGGAGGCCGCCGGGGTGTACTTCGCGCCGGAGGCGCATGCAGGTTACGCCGAACTGGGGTTCGACGGAAGCCCGGTGAGCCAGGACGGCGTGGCCCACCCGGACCTGAAGGCATACTTCACCAGCCGGGGCGCGCGCATGGGTCAGGTTGCGGGGGAGGTCGTGGCGGCCGCGTTCGGCTGCTTCAACCCCAAGGTCGTCGTGCCCGCCGTCGAGGCTGGATGGCAGGTCACCAACTGGCAGGCCATCCTCCAGGCCCGGGAGCGCGCCGCCACGCGCATGCTGGCGCGGGTCCTCGGCGACGAGCCCGAAGGCCTGGGTCGGGTCACCGAGCTCCTGCACCGCGCTGCCGCAAGAGACGACAGCGTCTCGTCGAAGGTAGGTCGGCCACTCGTGCGACGAGTGCTGTCCAGAGGCCGTGGGACCCGACCGTGGGCGGCGAGGTCGAAAACCGGCAGGGTGATGGCGGGGGCGTACACACAGTCGCTGAACGAGTCCAGCCGTGCGGTCCGCAGCCGCCTCGGCGCAGTGCGGTGCGCTCGGGTCCCGGGCCCGTCAGGGCCTCTGGGTCGCCGCGGCCCGCCGGCGGAGCACAAGGCGGTCCACGACGACGTTGGCCACGGCGACTGCGGCCGCCGAGGCGGCGGCCCAGGCGAGGATCCGTCTGAGCGGCACGTCGGCGTCGCGCGCGGTCGGTTCGTCCCGGCCGGTGAGCCGGCGGTATCCGAACGAGAGCGCGCGCTGCACCGCCCAGGTGGCGACCATCTGCACCACTGCGATCTGGACAGCCTGGCGCGGTGTCTCGATGTCTTCCGCTGCCAGGTCAGTGGGCGCGTCCTGGGCGGTGTTCTGATGCGTGGTCACGCCCCAAGGGTAAGTCGGGAGTCTGCTTGGTCGTCGTCGTCCCTGAGCGGCGATTTCACCTTAGGGGAGACGCCGTTGGGCCATCGCCACCGGGTCGTCCACGATGCAACGATGAACTGACGCGGAGGCCCACCGAGGATCGGGGTTGTGATGTCCACTCCTAGCGATGCGGACCTGGTTGGTTCTGGTGGCGCGGGTCCATCCGAGGACACCCAGGGAACGGCAGCACCGTCAGGCGTGCAGGCTGTCGCGACGCCGGTAGAGGACGGCGACGTGCGGGTGCGGCTGTCCGCCCACGGCATGGGCAAGGTCGGGTTCGCCCTGCTCGGGGTGATCGCGGCCGGCCTGTTCGTGAAGTTCGTCCTCAGCGACGGCGGTTCGGTCATCTTCACGGTGCTGATGGCGTGGTTCGCCGCGATCGTGATCGAGCCGCTCGTGAGGCGGATGTCCCGCCACATGCGACGCGGAGCGGCGACCGGGCTGATCATGGGCGGAGCGGCCCTGTTCCTAGTCCTGTTCTTCGTCGCGTTCGGGAACTTGTTCGTCCAGCAGCTCGTGCAGCTGATCCTGCAGGTGCCCCACCTCATCGACGGGACGCTCCAGTGGGTCAACCAGAACCTCGACACGACGCTGACACGGGACGGGATCCTGTCCTCGGTGCACCTCACTCCGCAACAGATCGCCGAATGGGCGACCACCGCGGGAGTGAGCGTGCTCGGGCTTCTCGGCTCCGTGGTCGGCGGGTTCCTCAGCCTGTTCACCTTCGGGATGTTCTTGTTCTACCTCTCCGCCCAGATGCCCCAGCTGCAGCGCTGGATCGCCTCGCTGTTCCCGCCCCGCAGGCAGGAGGTCGCCGCGACCGTCTGGCGGCTCACCGCCGAGAAGACCGGCGGCTACATCGGCGCCCGGGTCATCCTCGCGGGCATCAACGCAGCGACCACCGCCATCGTCTTCGTCATCATCGGGATGCCCTACTGGCTGCCCCTCGCTCTTTGGACCGGCATCGTCGCGCAGTTCGTCCCGACCATCGGGACCTACATCTCCATCATCCTTCCGGTCATCGTGGGCCTGCTCAGCGGCAACCCCTGGGTCGGGGTCATCGCCCTGGTCTGGGCCGTGCTCTACCAGCAGATCGAGAACCTGACCATCGAGCCGAAGATCAGCGCGAACGCCGTCGACGTCAACCCGGCAGTCTCGTTCGGTGCCGTCCTCCTCGGCGCGGCGCTGTTCGGCGTCGCCGGCGCATTCCTCGCCGTGCCCGTGGTCGCCATGCTGCTCGCCCTGTTGAACATCTACGGCCACCGCTACGACCTGCTCCCCCAAATCCAGCACGTCCTCGACGACGGCACCCCACCGGCCCACCGGCGGCACCCTCATCCCGATCCGGCGGCCACCGCGAGCGAGCCGACGCCGAGCTCGGAACCAGCAGCCAGCTGAGGCACCAGGAACCCTTCGCCGGCATGGTCAGACGCATGCGGTCGCGCCGACCCGCCAGTCAGGTGTGGGGCAGGCCTCTGGTTCCTCCCCGCGGTGTTCGTGGTCGTGGCGCTCGCACTCAGCCTCGGCCTTGAGCGATTGGACGAGTCGGACCCGATCGTGCTGACCTCGGCACTCATCGCGTGGAGCGCCACGTCCGCGCTGTCCGCGCTGGCCAGCGGCATGATCGCGTTCACGGGCTTCGTCACCTCGGTCGTCACCAGACTGCGGCTGCGCCTGGCCGACCAGAGACCAAATTCACCCGACGCCACCCCGGCTGTAGGGTCGCGGGCTGGCGCGGTGACATTTAGTCCGGGTCTGGCAGATTTCTCGCAGCCGCCCGCGACGAGCCGTCGAAGTCCGCTCGCAGCCATTCCGTAGACGCTTCGGTGAAACGCCGAGTTCCAGGGCTCCCCTGACATATCTGTGGGTGGTGGGGGCCGCTGTGATTGGGCACGCCGTTCTCTGCCGCGCTGGAGTTCTGAGTCGCGCCCGCCTGTCCCCCCGGGCCTGCCCCTCGGCGTCGCTGGTCGGCGATCATCCAGTCGCCGGCGGTGATCGTGGGACCTCCTTCTGGCCGTCTTCCTGTCACATATCTTCGCCGACGCACTCTGACACCGGGTCGAGCGGGGCCGTGCGTTGACCCTGCGGGAGCAGCGGGACATGGTCGCCCGTGAGTCGCCAGTTCTGTTCCTTGTTGTCCCACCCCTTGTCATCCTGGTCGTGCCGAGCATTCTGGGTGTCTCCTGCGCGCGCATCATGCAACTGATCGTCTTCGCCGGGTGCTCTGGCTCGGCGTCTGGGGCGCGCTGGCCGGCCGACGCGCTCAGTTGACCGGGTGGGCTCTGGTGGTTCCGACCGCTTAGGGCTTACTCGTCGGAGGCAGCGTGATCCTGCTGCTGCGGGCCCTGCTCCAACCAGGCGCCTTGCCCCGGCGATCGTGAAATATCTCAGCACGATGAACGGCAGGAAGAGGCCCGAGGACGATCATGTCAGGTGCCGGTGAGGGCGTCGCCGACCACGCCCGGCACCGGCTTCCCCCGCGGTGGGGACCGGGCAGCTCAACCTCGCCCTACGGCATGCGATTCACGAGTCAGGCCGGTCGTCGCCACGGCCGGACGCTATTCCACAAGCCCTCCGCCCCGCGGACCTCATGCAAGTCGGCGATTCAGATCGGCGAGACCACGGCCCTAGTCCCAAGCCCGGCAAGGTGGCAGGGTGATGTGGGTTGGCTGGCCTGGGCCCGCATCTGGCGAGAGAGGAACACACATGGCAGATCGCAACGTGACCCTGCTGGTCGCCGCGTACGGCGACGACACGGCGGCGGCGGCGGAGGACTTCCAGACCATCAAGGGTCTATGCCCGCTCCGGGACTTCGCCCGGAACGGGTGGCCCCTTCGGGGCAGCTCTGGTCACCGGTGGTGGGTGATCCTACGGTTCGTGGATGGTCGATGAATTCACCGAACGCTACGGGGAGCTGCTGACCGGCTCGTATGACTGTGTGGACCGGATCGTGCTCAACGCGTACTTCCCGCTGGGGCACAACCCGGGCGGGTTCCGGACGTGGTGGCGCCGGCTGCACGATGACGGTGATGAGTCGTTGGACAACGCGCACCTGATCCGGTTGGCCGGCCGGTTCGCCCGGCGGGTACGGGCGTGGGCGGCTGCGAACCGGGTGCCGGTGATCGACTGCACGGCCGAGGACCGCAAGCACCGCATCGCCGAGGAGTTCCTGCGCGAGCACACGGTCGGCACGGGCGTGTTCCTGGTCCTGGTGGCCCGGGCGCCGGCGACGGTGTGGAAGGTGACCCGCACCAGCGCCGGGAGGATCCGCAACCTGCAGAAGACTCGGCAGTTCGTCAATCACTACTCGTTCCACATCATCGACCCGGCGTTTGGGCATCTGACGATCAAGATGAGCGGTCACCCGCCGTTCGGTGCGCAGGTCATCCTCAACGGCCACGAGTACGTGGCCTGCCAAGCACACGCGGCGGGCATAGCCTTCGCGAAGGAGGGCAACTGCTTCACCCGCATCGGTGAGCCCGAGCGCCTGGCTCAGGTCGCAGACACCTTGTCCCAGCCCGGGACTGTAGGGCGCCTGAGCCAGGTCATCGACCGGTGGATTTACACCGCCTGCCTGTGCTTCGGGCTGGACCTGGACGAGCAACGCCGCAGCGGATTCGGCTACGCCTACTCGGTCTATCAGGTCGAGTACAGCCGCAACCTCATCTTCGCCTCCGGTGCGGTCATGGAACGGGCCTTCGACACCGTCGTGGACCGGACCCGGACCCGGTTGGACGTGCCGAGGCTGCGGACCCTGTTCGGGGTGGGCCAACGCCCGCGGCGACCAGCTGGAGCCGACCTGTCACCTCGTCAGGCAGTCGTGATCGAGAGACCACGGTGGAACCTCACCTTGTTCAAAGTCCACTTCGGACTGTTGACCCTCAAGGGGTACACCAAGGGCGAACACGTGCTGCGGTTCGAGGCGATCGTGCACAACACCAAGACCCTGCACACCGGCCGGGCGCTGGAGAAGTTCCCCGCCATCGTGACCCGCCTAGCGGGCATGGTCGACCGGTTCACCAGCATGCTCGACTGCGTCGACGTCGCCTTCCTGCCCGATGGCATCCTCGACCAGTTGCCGACCCCGTCTCAGATCGGAGCCACCCGGGTGGGCGGCGTCGATGTCAACAAACCCCGCGCCCGGGCCGCGCTGCCGCCGTGCTGGCCTTGGCCGTGGCACCCGACGGGTTCACCGTCGCCGACCTGGCCGCCAAGGTCCACTCCCTCACCGGCGCGACCTCCCAGGACTACACCGTCCGGCAGGCCGCCTACGACCTGCGCAAACTGCGCGGCAAACACCTGGTCATCAAACCTGGCCGCACCCGCCGCTACCAGGTGCCCGGCCAGGCCGCCCGCACCATCGCCGCCCTGCTCACGCTGCGCGAGCACGTCATCGCCCCCATCCTCGCCGGCGTCCGCCGACGGCAAGGACGGCCACCCAAGACACACACCCGCATCGACCGTGACTACGAGAACCTCCGCACCGGGATGCGCACCCTGTTCCACGACCTCGCGATCAGCCCGGCGGCATAGACAACAAATTGTCGATCAGAAGCCGCAAGCGTCTAGACGACACGCTCGTGGTGGCTGCGGTGGTACTCGAGCGCGACTCGGCGGGCAAGGTCGATGTCAAGGAGCACGGCGGCGGGCTCGTCGGCGGCGGCACCGCGCTGGGGGCGGTTGGGGGGTTGGTGGTCGGGCTGTTCGCCCCGCCGCTGCTGCTGGCGGGCGCGGTCGGCGCAGGCATCGGGGCCGGGGTCGGAGCCCTCGCGAAGCGTCACGAGGAGAAGGCGATCGGGGTCGACGCGGAAGACTGGCTGCCAGTTGGCTCCTCGGCCATCGTCGCGGTGGTCGATGACCTGTACCTCGACCGTGTCGACAAGGCCGTCGCCAAGGCGAGCAAGAAGGTGACCAAGGCCGTCGACAAGGGTGACTACGATGCCGTCGTCAAGGCGGTCAACGAGGGCGACGAGAAGATCATCGAGGCCGCCGAGTCCTGATCGGTACCTTCCCCGGACACGTCATCGTCCGTCGCGCTCCCCGGGGCCAAGGGCGGTGGGCGACACCACCTCGCCGAGGGCGGTCACGGGTGCCCCGTGAACACGTCCCCGGAACCACGCAACCGCATGGTCTTCCCAATCTCACAGTGCGGTTGGATTTCCGTCACCTGTTGCGCTATTAGCATGGCGGGTGAACCGTCTCTGAGGAGAACACCCATATGGGACTTCACCGTGCGTGTCGATCCGCATCCGCCTCGGTTGCGGCCGTTGCCCTGCTCTGCGTCCTGGCGAGTTGCAGCACAAGCTCCACGCCAAGCCAGACCAGTGCACCCACGACGACCACGACCGCCGCGTTGGCGTCGGCCTGTGCGGACGCCGCGGCACTCAAGTCGTCGCTGGAGGCCCTCACGAAGGTAAAGCCCCTGCAGGACGGTCTCACCGCGTTGAACACCGCGATCGCCAACGTCAAGACCAGTCTGGACACCGTGGCGGCGTCGACCTCTGCGGTCCTCCAGCCCGCCGTGGAGCAGGTGAGGACAGCATTCGCAGGGTTGCAGACGGCGGCCAGCGGCCTGACCGCCGACAACCTCAAACAGAAGGCGCCGTCGATCGACTCGGCGATCACGCAGATCGGCACCGCTACGACGGCGCTCGCCTCAACGTTGACCCAGAACTGCCCGGGGAGCTAAACAGAACCACCCTCGGGCGGGCCGCGAGGACGTGGACAGATGGATGAGTCCTCGACGGACGCCGGATGCCGCACGCTGGGCCGCCTCGTGATCTGCAGCGCCCTATGAGCCGGCTGGCGGGCGGGGTAATCCGGACTGAGCCTTAGCCTCGATCCGTGGAGTGACCGCGAATCAACCGTGGTGATGCGGCGGGGCTGACGTGGAAGTGCCTTCTGGGACAGGAGAATCGGGAGTGTCGAAATCCTGATTGATCCTGAATCCAGAAGGCACTGGAAGTGAAACTATCGCACACGTGGTCCACGGCCACGCCGCTGTTCGACGATGAGCATCTGGTGTCGGATGCCGGCTTGGTCCCGGTGATGGCCTTGGCCGAGCAGGCGGGGCTGTCGGAGCTGGTCGCCGAGCGGGTCGAGCTCGGTGCAACGCGGGTGGTCTCGGCGGGAGTGAACCCGCCCGGGAAGCTCAGTTCGATCATTGCCGGGATGGCCGCGGGCGCAGACAGCATCGACGATCTGCAGGTGGTCCGCTCGGGTGGGATGCAGCGCCTGTTCGAGCAGGTGTATGCGCCGGCCACCTTGGGGCAGTTGCTGCGGGAGTTCACCCACGGACACTGTCTGCAGTTGGCCTCGGCGGCGCGGGCGCATCTGGTGAACCTGGCCACGCGGACCGAGCTGCTGGCTGGGATCGAGACCCAGGCGTTCATCGACATCGACTCGCTGCTGCGCCCGGTGTACGGGCACGCCAAGCAGGGCGCCAGCTTCGGGCACACCAAGATCGCCGGCAAGCAGGTGCTGCGCAAAGGACTGTCGCCGTTGGCGACCACGATCAGCACCGAGCAGGCGGCGCCGGTGATCGCCGGCATCCGACTGCGGGCCGGCAAAGCCGGCTCGGGTAAAGGCGCGGCGTCGATGGTCCGCGAGGCGATCAGCACCGCCCGTGCCGCCGGGGCAACCGGGCCGATCCTGGTACGCGGCGACTCGGCCTACGGCAACAGCGCGGTCGTCGGCGCCTGCGTCACGGCGAAGGTGCGGTTCTCGGTGGTGCTGACCAAGAACCGGACCGTGGCTGCCGCGATCAGCGCCATCCCTGAGGAGGCGTGGACGCCGGTGCAGTATCCGGGCGCCGTGCTCGACCCGGACACCGGCAAGCTGCTCTCCGACGCCGAGGTCGCCGAGACGACCTTCACCGCGTTCGGCTCCACCAACCACCCGGTCACCGCCCGGCTGGTGGTGCGCCGGGTCCGCGACCAGACCAAACTCGATGAGCTGTTCCCGGTGTGGCGCTACCACCCGTTCTTCACCAACAGCACCGAGCCGACCGTGCAAGCCGACCTGACCCACCGTCGACACGCGGTCATCGAGACGGTCTTCGCCGACCTGATCGACGGGCCGCTGGCCCACCTGCCCTCAGGCCGGTTCGCATCGAACTACGCCTGGGCACTGTGCGCGATGATCACCCACAACCTGCTGCGAGCCGCCGACACCCTCGACCCACATCAGCCACCGGCCGCGCGTGGCGCCACCCTTCGCCGCCAGATCGTGCACGTCCCCGCACGACTGGCCCAACCCCAACGCCGGCCCGTGCTGCACCTGCCCCAGCACTGGCCCTGGGCACAACGATGGCTGGCCATCTGGACCGCAGTCTTCGGTCAAGCGCACGCGCCGCCAGCAGCCGCCTGAACCCTGACCACCGCCGCGCAGGCACGACCGGAGACCCGACTGGAAACGCTGGGCAAACCAGCGGCACCATCACGCCCCTCCCCGCCGACCCCCCGCCCGAACTCAACCAGACCCAGCAGGCCAGCCGCTCCACGGATCGAGGCTTAGGAGGCTCTCGCCATGGGCGGGAACGGTCGTGGAGATCGGCCTACCCCGCCATTTCGGCGGGGACACGGACGGGGTTTCCAGGTTCCACACGAGTGAGACACGACCGGGGTGGGTGCCCTCTCTACTCCGGGACGGCGGTGCTGGCGGCAGCCGGCCGAAGCTCTCCGGCTGCCGCCTACCGCTTTCTCAGCGGCCAGTCCTGTGCCCCGGGTCCCGCGTCCCATCTCCAGGGCTGCCGATGTTGAAGCATTCCACTTGCGTTCACCCGTCCGGTCTTCCCCTCGCCTGTGGCCCCCGGACCGGAGTTCCGCAGGTGGTAGGCATTCGGGGGCGTCCGGTGGGGAGTCTTTGCAGGTGACGGGCTGGGTGGGTGGCGTTTGCAGGGTTTGGCTGTAGGCACACGTTTCTGGGCGTGTCGCGCCTGATTTAGGGTTGTTTGATGGTTGACTGTAGGCATGTACCTGCGGGAGACGCGGCGGCGGAACAAGGACGGGTCGACGGTGTCGTACCTGCAGCTGGCGCACAACGAGCGGCATCCGCTCACCGGGGCACCAACCGCGAAGGTGATCCACAGCTTCGGCCGGGCCGACAGCGTGGACCGGGGGGCGCTGGCCCGGTTGGTGTCCTCGATCTCGCGGTTTCTGGACCCGCAGGCGGCGGTGGCGGCCGCGGCCGGCGCGGACGTGCAGGTGCTGGACTGCCGCCGGTTGGGCGGAGCGTGGGTGTTGGAGCAGCTGTGGGCTCGGCTGGGGATCGGTGCGGCGATCCGCCGGGTCGCCCAGGCGCGTAAGGTCGACGGCGAGTTGGCCGAGCGGGTGATCTTCGCGCTGGTGGCGCAACGTGCGTTGGAGCCGGGCTCGAAGCTGGCGTGCACCAAATGGGTGGCCGAGCGGGTGTTCATCGAACACCTGCCTGGCTTCAGTGACGATCAGGCGTACCGGGCGATGGACTTCCTGCTGGACGCGTTGGAGGCGATCGCGGCTGAGGTGTTCGCCTCGGTGGCCACCCTGCTCAACCTGGATGTCGACTTGGTCTTCGTGGACACCACCACCACGTACTGGGAGCTGGACGTGCCCGACGAGCTGGCCGACACGGTGCGCCAGTCGCCGACCGACGACGAGGCGTCGGTCCCGACCGAGGCCGGGGCACGCACCTTCGGGCATTCCAAGGATCACCGTGAGGACCTGCCGCAGGTGGTCATCGCGATGGCGGTCACCCGCGACGGGGTGCCGATCCGGTGCTGGACCTTCCCAGGTAACACCGCCGACACCGGCATCATCCGCCGGGTCCCAGAGGACCTGGCCGGGTGGAACCTGCACCGGATGGTGTGGGTGGCCGACCGCGGGTTCGCCTCCGCCGCCAACCGGGCCTACCTGACCCGCGGCGGCGGGCACTACATCCACGCCGAGAAGCTGCGCCACACCAACACCGAGGCCGCCGCCGCGCTGGCCCGTCCCGGCCGGTACCACACGGTGGCCGGCAACCTGCGGGTCAAAGAAGTGTCCGTCGCTCCCGGCGGGGACGGCGACGGCGACGGCGGGGCCCGCGCGGTGCGGTTCGTGGTCTGCCACAACCCCGAACAAGCCGACCGCGACACCGCGGTACGGGCCAACCTGATCACCCACCTGAGCGCGCTGATCGACGGCTCCGACAGCTGGCCCACTCGCCGTCGCGACGAGCTGGTCGGCAGCCTCAAGACCAAGCCCGGACTGCGCCGCTACCTGCGCCGCACCGCCGGCGGGCTGCTGCGCATCGACCGCGCCGCCGCCACACGCGAGGCGCACCTGGACGGCAAATGGCTGCTGCGCACCTCCGACGCCACCCTGAGCGCCGAAGACCTGGCCGCCGCCTACAAGCAGCTGATCGCCGTCGAGGCCGGCTGGCGGGACATGAAGAGCTCCCTCGGGCTGCGCCCGGTGCACCACCGCCGCGAGGACCGCATCCGCGGGCACGTCCAACTGTGCTGGTTGGCCCTGCTGTTGACCCGGGTCATCGAAAACCACACCGGCGACCCCTGGCGCGCCATCCGCCACGAGCTGGACCGGATGCACCTGGTCACCCTGGCCACCGCAGACGGAGCCGTCGCCCAACGCAGCCAGGCCACCCCCGCCCAGCGCACCCTCCTGGACGCGTTGCAGCTGCCCGAGCCGCCCCGCTTCTACGACTTCACCCCCGTCACCGACACCACCGCCAGCGGCCAAGACTGACCGGCGGCCGCGGTCCCCACCACCTCAGGTCCGCCTGTAGTAACACGACCTCTTCCGCCGATTTCGGCATCAGCCCAGGTCAGCCCCCTATTTCACCGAATCATGTGCCCACCATCTGCGGAACTCCGGCCGGATGGAGCGGGGGCCCTTGGGCTTCTCCCTCAAGCTTCGGACCCCGCAGTTACCAGCGACGCCCATCGAGGTGGGGACAGGCCATCGAGCACTGACCCAGAAGTACACAATCGACATCAGCCGATCCTCCAATCTGTGCGTTCACTCATCTCGTGCGACCTCGTCTCGCACGCTTCGCCTCGGACCGCCGAGTTGGGTGGTTGGGCTGGCGGGGTGACCTACGACCTGCCGTGGTCGAGGGTGGTGGACGCCGGCCGGGTGGCCATGGGAGGTGCGCCATGGCGACTCGGCCAGTGATGACGAACGACATCTTGGATTGGGTACATCACGCTGGACGTGGAGTGTCTGGACCGGGTCTACCTCAACCTCGACTCTCGCACCTTTGCCCGCTCACGGGCGTGATCGCTGGCGGGTAAGGTTGGCCCTGGAGTCGGTTGCCGTGGATGGTGGGCGGAACTTTCGATGAGCGGTGGCGCGGTCACCACATTTGGTGTTACTGGAGTGACCAATGTGAGGAGTGACTTCTCCGCCACGGCGCAACCCATCGCGCGTTTCGACCAGCAAGCCACCCCCGACCGACGAAGAACCAGTCCGCGGCGGGCGCGTCGGCGTACGCGGCGAGCTGCTCGAGGATGGCGGGGCGGACGCCGTGCCGGCCTGGCTCCGCGAGCTCGTGATCGCCTACGTCCGATCGGCCGAGTGCTCGCCGCGGGCCAGTTTGCGCAGCGAGCGGATCAGCCGGAACCTGCTGGGGCCGACCGGCGAGCGGCTGGCCGAGCTCGTCGACGACACGGTCGAGGCGCACGAGGACGTGCAGGATTGCTCGGCGAGCACCAGGACGTGGTGGGCGCGGCAGAGACGTAGAGGCACGGCGACAGACGGGATGATGGTGGCGGCAAGGTTGCGCAGGAAAAGGAAAATGACCAGAACCACCAGCGCGATGGTGAGCATCAGCTCGAATTCGACGTCTTTAACGGATGCGCGGATGGTGGTGGTGCGGTCAGTGAGGATATGGACCTGCACACTTGCGGGAAGGCTGGTTTGCAACTGCGGCAAGATCTTGTGGATGCGATCAACGACAGCGATGATGTTAGCGCCGGGCTGGCGCTGCACGTTGACGATGACAGCGGGCTGACGATTCATCCACGCGGCCTGCTGGGAGTTTTCGGCGGCGTCGACGACCGTTGCCACGTCAGAAGTGCGCACCGGAGCTCCGTTGCGGTAAGCCACGATGACGGGGAGGTAGTCGGCGCTGGAGACTAGCTGATCGTTGGCGTTGATGGTGTAGGACTGCCGTGCGCCGTTCAGCGTGCCCTTGGCCTGGTCGACGTTGGCGGCGGCGAGGGCGGTGCGCAGATCTTCAAGGCTGAGGTTGTAGGCAGCAAGCTGTGCGGGGTTGGCCTGCACGCGAACAGCGGGCTTTTGTCCACCGGCGATGGAGACAAGACCGACGCCGGTGACCTGGGATATCTTCTGCGCGAGGTTAGTGTCGGCGGCGTCTTCAATTTTGTCGAGCGGCAGCGAGTCGGAGGTAAGTGCCAACGTCATGATTGGCGCGTCAGCGGGGTTGACCTTGCTGTAGACGGGTGGGTTGGGCAGGTCCTGCGGAAGGAAGCTATTGGCGGCATTGATGGCCGCCTGGACTTCCTGTTCAGCTACGTCGATGTCTTCGTCGAGGTTGAACTCTAGGGTGATGACGGAGCCGCCACCGGAACTGACGGAGGTCATTTGCTTAAGGCCAGGCATCTGGCCGAATTGACGCTCGAGGGGCGCGGTGACGGACGATGACATGACGTCAGGGCCGGCACCGGGATAGAAGGTGAGCACCTGGATGATGGGGTAGTCCACCTCAGGCAATGCGGAGACGGGCAATTGCAGGTAAGCAATGCCTCCCGCAAGCATGATGGCCGCCATCAGCAGTGAGGTTGCGATGGGACGGAGGATGAATGGCCGCGATGGACTAAGACTCACTGGTGCTGCCTTTTATTGGAGTTGGGGTTCTGCGGAGCTTGATCTGCATTAGCCTTGCCGGGCTGGCCGGTGCCGGAGCCCGCGCGGTTGGGCGGGAGCTTGACCTTGATTTTGTCTCTGATGGGCCGCTGCTACAGTCACAGGCTGGCCCGGACGCAGGCGATCGGCGCCGTCGACGACAACCTTGGCGCCCGGCGCGGGGCCGCTGTCGAGGATGGTGTTCTGGCCTTCGGCGAGCGCGACTTTAATGGTCTGCATCTGCGCGGCTTGTCCGCCTTTGCCATCGTCACCGATGACCCAGACGAAGAGTGAGCCGTTCAGCCCTGTTTGAATGGAGGCTGTAGGAACGACGAGTGCGTTCGGCCGGTTTTCAAGCACCAGGTGGACGTTTACGAACTGGTTGGGAAACAGCACGGAATCCTGATTGTCGAACACGGCCTTGAGCTTGCCGGTCCCGGTGGTGGTGTCGATCTGGTTGTCCGCGGTGAGCAAGCTTCCGCTAGAAAGGAGCTGCGTATCGCTGCGATCATAGGCGTCGACGGGTACTCGCCTGTCGGTTGCGAGACGCTTGAGCACCTGGGGCAACTGGAATTCAGGCAGCGTGAAGTAAACAGCGATGGGTTTGAGCTGGTTGATAACAACGAGATTGGTGGAATTGGCCGAGATGATATTGCCGGGATCAACGAGTCGCAGGCCAATCTTTCCGTTGATTGGCGACTTGATATAGCACCAATCCAACTGCAACTGGGCGGTTTCAATGGCGGCATTGTCCGATTGGATGGCGCCCTGGTATTGGCCTAGCTGGGCTTCATTGGCGTCAAGGGACTCCTTGGAGACGACGCCTGCCGCGTAGAGGGCCTTGTACCGACCAACTTCGGCCTGAGCATTTTTGAGGAGCGCCTGGTCGTGAGCCAGGGCGCCTTTAGCCTGGTCGAGCGCCGCTTTGTAAGGCCTGGGATCGATTTCCATTATGGTTTCGCCCTGCTTCACTTCCTGGCCTTCAGTGAACTTGACGGGGAGCAATTCGCCGCTCACGCGGGCTTTGACAGTAACGGTGTTGTAGGGGGTTACGGTGCCGAGGCCGGTGAGATAAATCGGCATTGGCTTCTGCTCGGCTGGTACCACCTGGACCGGTACGGGGCGGCCCAACAGAGCCGCGGCCTGGTTGGCTGTGTTGGCAGCGGTCTTCTGCTTGTTCTGATATACGCGCCAAACAATGAGACCCACCGCGGTGGCGAGGACGAGATAGACAATGATCCTCACCCAGGGGTTTTTATGGCCGGCAGGCTGCGATTCGCCGGTCTTGGGTAAATAAGGCTCAGTGGCGTTTTGAATTGGCATGATTTGGTTTCCAGTCAGTCTTCTTCGATTCGAGATAGGTGCCGGCTGCTCTGCTTCCAAAAATGGCGGTATTCGAGTGAGGTTTTCCCGCAGCGACGCTCCTTATAAAGGACGGACTTGATTTATGAAAGGTTTCCCGGTCTTGCCTTCTTCTGGTCGCAGAAAACGAAGGCATATAGCAGTAACAAGCCGCTGCCATTGTAGCGAACGGAGTGGTTAGAGCGGTTACAAAGCAATGGCGGTCATTTTGTCTGCGCTTCGGCTGGTTCAGCAGTTTGATAAAGCAGCTGTTAGAGCGGCTCGAATCACATCGCATTCTGAGATGAAGCTCTCCTGAAAAATGAAGCTTCGGTGGGTCAAAATCCGTCCTATAAGTGGTAGCAAGAGAGCCTGGAAACCAAGCGCGTTGCGTTCTACCTCGCGCCATCGTCTAACATTGACCTTTTAAAAGGTTGCATCGGAGCGGGCGGCGAAGAGCCGTTCGGACCCGGATTCTATTGATTGAGCTGCTGTTTGCCTTGACCGGTTCGCCTGCAGTCCCTTGGCGTGCCATCGCTCATACGTCATGCGGATGACGGGCAAATCGCCTCAGGAGCGAGTACCAGCCCTATGATGTGGATTGTTCGGCTAGCACTACGACGGCCGTACACCTTTGCCGTGTTTGCGCTCTTGATCCTGATCCTGGGCGCGTACAGCATTGTGTCGATGCCTACGGATATTTTTCCGAACATCGACATTCCTGTTGTGACCGTGGTGTGGAACTACACGGGTCTCTCCGCGCAAGAGATGTCGACGCGCATCATCTTCAACAGCGAGCGCGGAGTGACCACGACGGTTAGCGATGTCGAGCATATTGAATCACAGTCGCTGAACGGCGTCGGCATCATCAAGATCTTTTTCCAGCCCCACGTGAACATCGGCAACGCGGTGGCACAGGTGACGGCCATTTGCCAGGTGCAGCTGCGGCAACTTCCGCCGGGGACTACGCCGCCGTTCATCATTCAGTACAACGCATCGAGCGTGCCTGTGCTGATGCTAGGACTCTCGGGAAAAGGGCTGAATGAGCAGCAGCTCTTCGATCTTGGAACGAACACCATTCGTACGCAACTGGCGACGGTAGAGGGAGCACAGACACCCTTCCCCTATGGCGGAAAGCAGCGCCAGATTCAAGTGGATCTCGATCCCCAGGCGCTGCAAGCCCGGGGATTGTCGCCCGCCGATGTCGTCACCGCGATTTCAACGCAGAACCTGATTGTGCCCTCGGGCACGATGAAGATGGACCGGTTCGAGTACGCGATTGAGACGAATTCTGCGCCGTCAATCGTGGAGCAATTGAACGATCTGCCCATTCGAAATGTGAATGGCGCAATTATTTACGTGCGCGATGTGGCGCACGTGCGCGATGGTGCACCGCCGCAAACCAACATCGTTCGCGTAGATGGCAAGCGCGCCATCATGATGAGCATCATGAAGACCGGTTCGGCTTCGACGCTACAGATTATCAAGAATGTGCACGCCATTGTGGATAGTCCCAGCATGAGGGGCCAATTGCCGCCGCAAATCCAGATCAACGCTCTTTCCGATCAGGGTATCTTCGTACGCGGCGCCATTGGCGGCGTGGTTCGCGAGGCACTGATCGCTGCCTGCCTGACGGCGGTGATGATCCTGGTGTTCCTTGGAAGCTGGCGGTCGACGCTGATCATCGCCGTGTCGATTCCGCTGTCGATCTTGTGTTCGATCGCGATGCTGGCGCTGCTTGCACGAGACGATCAACATCATGACGCTGGGAGGTCTGGCGCTGGCTGTCGGCATCCTTGTGGACGATGCGACGGTGGAGATCGAGAACATCAATCGCAATCTTGGAACAGGGCAAGGAGATTGAGCAGGCGATTCTGGATGGTGCGGCGCAGATTGCCACGCCGGCATTGGTTTCAACATTGGCCATCTGCATCGTGTTTGTCCCGATGTTCCTGTTGAGCGGGGTGGCGCGCTATCTGTTTGTGCCGCTGGCTGAGGCCGTGGTGTTCGCCATGCTTGCCAGCTACCTGCTCTCACGAACGGTAGTGCCGACCATGGCGAAGTATCTGCTGCATGAACACGACGACGCAGCGGCGGCAAGGAAGGCGTATAGCCGCAATCCTTTCGTGCGTTTCCAGAGCGGCTTTGAGAATGGCTTTACGCTCTTCCGCAACGGGTACGTGCGCCTGCTGACGCTCTGTGTGGACTATGCCAGAGTGTTTCTGATTGTATTCGCAGTCTTCGCAGTCGGTTCGGTGGCGTTGCTCGTGCCCTGGCTCGGGCAGGACTTCTTTCCCTCGGTCGATGCGGGGCAATTCAAGATTCACGTACGCGCCCGCACTGGAACTCGTATTGAAGAGACGGCTGCATTGTGCGATCACATCGACGCTACAATTCGCGAGCACATCCCCGCGAGCGAGATGGTGACGATTGTGGACAACATTGGTTTGCCCTACTCCGGGTTAAACCTTTCGTATTCGACCTCAGCGCCAATTGGACCCGCGGATGCGGACATCCAGGTGCAGCTTACGCCCAAACACCATCCGACTGATGATTATGTGCGGGAACTGCGTGGCGTGCTGGCACGCGATTATCCGGGAGTGACCTTCTACGTACTACCCGTGGATATTGTGACGCAGATTCTGAATTTCGGACTTTCAGCGCCCATTGATATTCAAATTGTGGGCCCGAATCTGTATGGCAACCGGGTGGTTGCAGAAAAGATGCTGAACGAAGTCCGGTATGTACCCGGAGCGATAGATTCGCGAATTCAGCAGCCCTTTGACTATCCGAATTTCACAGTGAATGTGGACCGGACGCGTGCGCAGTCCATTGGATTGACGCAGCGAGATGTGGCGCAAAGTCTTCTGGTGGCATTGAGTGGAAGCTTTCAGACAACGCCGAGTTTCTATCTCGATCCGAGAAACGGCGTCAGTTATAACGTTGCGGTGCAGACGCCGCAATACCAATTGGATTCAATGTCGGAGTTGCAGAGCCTGCCGGTCACACGGTCGGGAAGCTCTGCGGCTAGTACGTCCGGAACGGCACAGGCAAATAGCGGATCAGCTCCCGCAGCGATGGAGACAAGCGCACCCGGCGCGCCGCGACAACCGGTGCAGGTGCTGGGCAATCTGGCGCAGTTTCAGCCAGGCGCGGAACTGGGCACCGTAAGCCACTACAACGTGCAGCCGGTGCTCGACATCTATGCCAACGTGTCCGGCACAGACCTCGGAACTGTGACGCGCGAAGTGGAGAGGATCAAGGCGAAGTACGAGAAGCAGCTGCCGAAGGGGTCCCACATGATTCTGCGCGGGCAGAGCGAGACGATGCAGGCCTCCTACATCGGGCTGCTCGGCGGCCTGGCTTTCTCGATCCTGCTTGTGTATCTGCTGATCGTGGTGAATTTCCAGTCATGGCTTGATCCATTTCTGATTATTTCTGCTCTGCCGTCGGCACTGGCAGGGATTACATGGTTCCTTTTTCTCACCGGCACACGGCTGAGCGTGCCGGCATTAACGGGAGCCATCATGTGTATGGGTGTGGCGACTTCGAATTCGATTCTGGTGGTGAGCTTTGCGCGTGAACAGCTTGAAGAGTTGGTAGGCGATGCGCGCCAGGCCGCATTAAATGCGGGTTATGTCCGACTGCGGCCGGTGCTGATGACGGCGCTGGCGATGATCTTGGGCATGATGCCGATGGCGCTTGGGCTGGGCGAAGGTGGCGAGCAGAATGCGCCGCTGGGACGCGCCGTGATCGGCGGTCTGCTGCTGGCCACGGTGGCGACTTTGTTCTTTGTGCCTGCGTTCTTCTCAGTGGTCCACGGATGGATCGAGAAGCGGACGAGGTCCACTCGGCGCGAAAAGCAGGCAGCAACGTTTGACGAGTTCGACTAGTTAGCACAAGTTTTCTGGAGCAAGTTTTATGAGCAACGAATCCAACCCGAACCAGAAGCCGGCTGAGGCGCACAGCAGGTTCCTCACGAGGGGCACGACACGCAGCATGCACCCGCGCAGAAGCCGATAGCGGGGCGCTTTGCCATCATAGGCGCGGTGATTGTGCTGCTGGTTTTTGCGGCATTGGCGACATTTGGGATTCTGAGCCGCATCCACCACAGCAATGTGCTGGCAGAAACGACCCAGGAAACGGCAGCACCGGTGGTGATTGCGCTGCCGCCGAAGCCGGGCAACCCGATTGACACATTTTTGCTGCCGGGGAATGTGACGGCTTACACCGATTCGCCGATTTACGCGCGCACGTCTGGTTATCTGACGAAGTGGTACTACGACATCGGCTCTCACGTTAAGCAGGGCGCGTTGCTGGCGGAGATAGCAACGCCGGAGCTGGATCAGCAGTTGGCACAGGCTCAAGCTGATCTGGGTACGGCGGAGGCCAATGCCAAGAATGCACACTCGCAGGCGCAACGCTACCAGGGATTAGTGGATTCGAATGCGGTTTCACAGCAGGACACGGAGACCTTCACCAACCAGGCAACAGCGACAGCGTCTGCGGTGAAATCGGCGCAAGCCAACGTGGAACGGCTGAAGCAACTGGTATCGTTCGAGAAAGTTTACGCCCCCTTCGACGGCGTGGTGACGGCACGTTCGATTGATATTGGGCAGTTGATTGATACGGGAGCGGCAAAAGAACTGTTTCACATGCAGGCACTGAATACGCTGCGCGTGTACACGAACGTTCCGCAGATCTATACGACCAACCTGAAACACGGTTCGAAGATCGACATCACGTTTCCCGAATATCCGGGCCGGAACTTTCAAGGGACATTGGTGCGAACCGCGAATGCAATCGATCCGGTGAGCCGTACATTGCTAGTGGAACTTGACGTGGATAATCGCAAGGGCGAGTTGCTGCCGGGATCGCTGGCGCAGGTTCACTTCAAGGCGCCGTCGATGCAGACATTCATTGTTCCGGTGTCTGCAATCATCTTTCGCCGTGAGGGAACGCGCGTGGGCACGGTGGGGAATGACAACATTGCGCACGTGATTCCTGTAACGATTGGCCAGGATGATGGAGCGACGGTTCAGATTGTCAGCGGGTTGAAAGAAGGAGACCGTGTGATCCAGGACCCGCCGGACTCGCTGATCGAGGGTGAGAAAGTGAGCCAGCAAGCCCCGAGGAGCCTTGGAACCGATGGTCAGCCGGATCCGGGGGGCAGATAACGATGCGGTCGGGTTCAGAGTTGCGGGTTCCCGCTTGCTCTGGTGCCAGCGTGGAGAGAGGCGGGTGCCGTGGGAGTGTCTGCTGGCTGCCGGCCTTGTTGGATTTGTTGTCGCTGCTAGGCTGGATGCAAGGTCGGGCCCAACTATAGCCGTCCCGCGACTGCGCCACCGCCGGAATACAAGGAGGGTGGATCGGCCGGAGCGGTTGTGCCGCCGCCTAATCCGGCTGGAGGAACGTGGAAGCCCGCATCGCCTTCTGATGGCATGCTGCGCGGCAAGTGGTGGGAGATTTACGGGGATCCCCAGCTGAATGCGCTGGAAGAACAGATTGTGCCGGAGAACCAGAACCTTCGGGCAGCTCTGGAGACATACCTCGCAGCGCGCGACCAGGTGCGGGTGGCGCGAGCTGATTTTTACCCGACGCTGTCGGTTACGGGAGCGGCGAGCCGCGACCAGGTGTCTTCGCACCGTCCATTGATTGTGAACAGCACACAGACGGGCTATAGCGACTTCCAGCTTGGAGGTCAGGCGAGTTGGGAGCCGGATCTGTGGGGACGCGTTCGTCGACAGGTTGAATCTGCTCACGCAACTGCGCAGGCAAGCGCATCAGACCTGGCGAATCTTGACTTGAGCCTGCATGCGGAACTGGCGTTGGACTACTTCGAGCTTCGCGGCCTGGATTCAGATGCTCGACTGCTCGAGAGGACTGTGAAGGACTACGAGCATCAACTCGATTTGAACCAGCGACTGGTGAAGGGTGGACTGGCAACCGAAGTAGTAGTGGCGCAGGCGCTAGCGCAGCTGGAGACGACGACGGGCGCAGCTGATTGATTTGAACGAGGCGCGTAGTCAATATGAACATGCGATTGCCACGCTGATCAACAAGGAGGCGCGCTATGTGACGTTGGCGCCGGCACCGCTGGACTTGCCGCTGCCGAAAGTTCCAGTTGGAGTGCCGTCACAGTTGATTGAGCGCCGGCCGGATATTTCCGCGGTTGAACGACGGACAGCTGCCGCGAATGAGCAGATCGGGATCGCGATCAGCGCCTTCTATCCAAACGTGGTTCTCGGCGGAGGCGGTGGATTTGAGAGCACGAACATCGGGACGCTGATCCAGGGACCCAGCGCGCTATGGAGCCTTGGCGCACAGGCGACGCAGTTGCTGTTCGATGCGGGTAGACGACATGCGATCACGGACCAGGCGAGACATAACTACGAGGCGCAGGCGTCGACTTATCGTGCCACAGTGCTCGGTGCTTTCAATGAGGTCGAAGACCGGTTGTCGGACCTGCGAGTGTTGAATGAGGAAGCAACGACGGAGCAGCGTGCGGTGACTGCCGCGCAGCATTCGCTGGACTTGTCGAACCAGCGGTACAAAGGCGGAGCGACGAACTACCTTGAAGTGCTGGTAGCCGAAAGCACGCTGTTGAGCAACCAGAGGACTTCGACGGATCTTGTGACGCGCCAATTTGCAGCGAGTGTGGGGCTGATTCGCGCTCTCGGCGGCGGATGGGATGTAACGCAACTGCCGCAGTAGCGCTCGTTGATTATTGGACTACCTGAGGTTGTTACCCGCAATTGACGGAAGTTTTCTGCCTCGCTGTTACATCCGAGTGGAAGATCGCAAACTTGCCCTTCATTGTTGATTGACGCCGCGTGAATCCGGCGGTACATTGATGGCGTACGTGGAAGGAGGGCAGTCCAAAAGATGCAGAGAGACTCTTCCAGCAGTACATTGCGTACGGTGACTGTGGCGTAAATCATCGCGCCCCGGAACCCTTGGCGGCCCCTGCGCGAGAGTCAATCCGCATGGGACGCTACCGCATCCTTTCACGAAGATGCATCGCCTGATCGATGCGCATGGTGGCGATTCTTCCAAATGGAGTGACGTTTCTGTCACCCAAGGAGACCGTCTAACGGTAGCGCCATCGAGCCATCGCGGCCTGTGTGCAGCACTCGTGAAAGTACTCGGGCAATCGCGGCTGCGCGATGGCTCGATCGAGTTACCACAGTTCACCACGACAGCCCAGGCTTATTAGTCTGGGCTGTCGTTATTTAGGCGAAAGTGAGCGCCGGGCGAGCCTATTTCAATTTCGCATTGTTCACTGTGTCGAGGCGGGCACGGCTGTAGGCGTCAGCGGGAACATCGGTCAGGGGAAGCGACGGGCCTTCCCATAGGACGCGGGGGGAGCCCTGGCTCACGGAGTGCAGGCCTTCAACGTGCACCGTGTGGCGTCCGGCGCGCAGACCGATAGAGCCATGGTCGTAGCGCATCGCGTTTCCGGGTGATCCGCAGACCTGGGCGAAGGGCGGCCCTGTTTTGGCGATCTGAATATTGTCGATCACAAGACGGGCACCATCGCGGTCCATCAGGTGGAAGGTGTAGCCGCCATCCGCGGGAATGTCGATGAAGCCATCCCATGCAGCGACGTAGCGAGTGAAGCCCTGGGGATCGGCGTGGAGGTTCAGCGAATTCCCCTTGAAGATCGCGGTCTGGTGCGTGAGGTCCGGTAGTTCAGTCCATGTTCCGGGATAGATCTGCCATATCAGACCCGGAACCGTGGGACCAGCGATCTGAGCTGCCTCATGCCATTTTGCGACCGCAACCAGGCCTTGCGCTGCCCAGTCCTGATGATCCTGCTTGTCTTCAGCCTTGAGCAGAACGCGAAACCGGCCAGCGCCATTTGACCCGTCAAGTGCTGTTCCGAATGCGTCGGGGAACTTGTGCTTCACTTTGCGGCCGTGGGCCTCGGTTCCATCACCGAATAGCCAGGTAAATGTCGCGTGCGGCGAAGGATCTGCGGTAAACGTGACTTTATCACCGGGAGCGAAGACGGGAGGATCGACGGTGAAATGCGCCACCGGGCCGGAGGGTGCGGGAAATTTGGGAGGTGCTGCCCCGCCGGCCGTGATCAATTGCAGCTCGGCTTCGTTGGTGGCGCGATTCTGGTCGTACTTCACGTTGTCGAAGGTCACGTCGCTAACATTGCCGGTGATGGTAGATGTGGCGAGCGGCGGCTGGTCGAGAGCCCAGATATTTTTGAAGACAATGCCGTGTACTGCTGGTTCCTGGTGATCGATCTGGACAAGGGAGTACCAGTTGTCGAGCCAGAGATTCTCAAATGTGTAGTTCGAGTGGTCGCCTTTGGAGCCGTTGGCTCCCCACATGCCGAGGATGCCGAAAGTCTGTCCGCACGCACCGATGCCCCCGTGGAGAATGTCGGAGTTACGCAGGGTGAAATTGCTGGAATTGAAAATCTTGCGCGGCCACACAGAGCGAACGATGTTGGAAATACTGGTGGAGAGCAGGCTGTCTTCCACAGTGATGTTCTGCACATTCCGGCCGGGACGAAGCATATCTGCATCCGTATAGCCATCCCAGTTGCCCATCAGCGCGATATCGTCATCCGAGGCGCGAAGGAACGCATTCTTGACGAGCCCGTCGGAGGAGCCGATCCAGTCAATGCCGTCCTGGTTGGCGTTGCCGGGGTTGCCGCCCATGACCCGGAGGTCGTTGAAGGTGAAGCCTGTGGAGTCCTTCAACTGGACGGACCAGGTGCGCGCGCGGACGATGCATGTCAGGCCATCGATCTCGACGTTCTGGGATTCGAACGCACCGACGCAGTGCCAGTCAGGCTTTTGCATCCAGCCCTGATCGGAGTTTGGATCCTGCACCCCTTCGTAGACGATGGTGCCACGGCCCAGCACTTTGACGCCGTTGACTTTCCAGAGATTCAGACTGCCGTAGAAGTAAGAGCCGGGCGCCAGATAGTAGGTTTCGCCGCTTTGCGGGTTGAGGCTCTGGTGATAGACGCCGGGGGGAAAACGTGAACAGTGGGATCGGCCGGCGGCGCAGGCGCAGGGGGCGATCCAGCGAAGACAAAGAGCATCGTGGCGTGATTGAGGAAGTCGCCGGGGCGTGAGATGGACAGCTTTTGCGGGCCGTTGATTTTGAAGCGGATCGTCTGACCGTCGCGCACAGGCCGGATACCGAGCCGCCATGGCTCGATGTCGACACCTTTATCCCAAAAGCCTGGTTGCTCTGCCGTGATTGCAATGGTGACAGGGCCGGTGACGTCGAAGTTGACGAAGTCGTAGCTAGCCGCGGCGTGAGCCACGTCGATGGGCTGGTCATTGACTGTAACGGTGAAGGCAGGGGAGCGCAACTCAGGTGGAACGGAGACCGGCTGAACACGCGTCGCGGCGAAGACCACGCCGGAGAGCGCGAACACAGCCGCCAGGAGCACACCAGGAGCACGCAAGAAAGCAACGACCCTGAATAGAAGTGAGAACTATCTCACTCTAGCACCACGAGACTGGTACCTTATTTAATATGCAACCGAAAGGTTGCATTTTGCCTTTCGTAAAAAATTTCACGCTTTTGGACCAAGTTCGTGATTCCATGCGAGTTAGCTTGCGCAGGGGGTCCGGTAACTTATTGCAAACAAATGACTTAAGATCCAAAGTCGTCATAAATATAGACTTAGCGCATTTTGCATCATCCTGGGGGCAGTTTCATATCGGATTGTGGTTCGTCGATCCATATGTAGCCAACCGTACGCTCGTTCAAATGTTGGTCGGGTGATGATGCGGTCGCTCACTGCTACCAAGACAAGTGTAGGGAATCCGGGAGAAATAACCTGCAAAGATCGGTGAGCTTATTTTCGCAATGGAATGAGCGGACCAGGGAAGATCAAGCCGGGCAGGATATTGACATCGGGTTGAGGTGACCCCCTAGGACGAAAGACATTACAGCCGCAGGGACGACGGGCTGCTCCGGAACGTGAAATGTGCGCCGGCAAACAACTGACCGCTGGCAGTGACACAAACAACAGGAAGGGGCCGCCCGCAATCGTCGCTGGGCGGCCCATTCAAGTTGCTAGGGGAGGATAACGAGCTCCGGATTACTGCCGCCGCTCATGCCATAGACCGCGCCTGAATAAAACGCTCCGGCGTCGTACTTGTAGCAGCCGGGTCTCTGTGCTTTCACCGTTATGGGCTTGTTTCCGCCGCCGCGAATGGTGTCATCCGGATCGAAGGGCGATTCTTCGCCGAAGGAAATCATGAAACCAGTGTTCTTGCTCGAGGACATCCACACGACTGTGGTGCCGGCCTTGATGCAGAAGAGCTGGTTGCTCTTGGCATTCGGAACACTCGGCTTGACGGAAGAACCGTCGCCCGATTTCCGGACATCGATTGTGCAGACCGCTGAAGCAGATCCGCAGGTATTGGCGGCATTACACGAATCCGCCGGTTTAGGTTCGTCACAGACGTACTTCTTCTTGGCTTCGCTCACAGTGCTGCCGAGCAGGACAATCAACGTCGCCAACGCCACACTGCATGAATGCGCCTTTATCTTCATGGTCAAAATTCCTCGCGAGATTTTGGACAGCTGATTCTGATTCGAAAAGCGGGATTCAACAGACTACTTCTTCTCGGTATCCGAACCCGGCCAAACAATGATGTTGTTGAGCTTCCATGGGTTCATCCTGAGATCCCACTGCGGCTCGCCATCCTTGTTGATGGTGAGTTGGGTGGCCGGGAAGAGAACGCCGTCGCTCTTACCCTTGTCCTGATCATTGATTCTTATCTCGCCCGCCGTCAGATTGAAGGACTGCGATTGGGTATCCCAATAAGCTTCCCCGAAAGCGATTTTGCGGTTTGTGATGAAGCGGATTGAGCGTCCCGTCGGGGTCTTGACTTCACGAATGTAGGAGACGTCGAAGCCCAGAGTGCCGGGTATGGTGATCCGGCCGACTGCCTTCATCTTTTCAAGCGCGTTCGCCAGGCCGTTGTTCTGACCCTTCTGATAGGACTGGACCAGGATCTGTCGGTCTTCGGGAGTGGAATACTGGTAGATGATCAGCCTGATCGTGACGTTCTTCCCCAACTGTGTGCTCGTGCCATAGGCCTGAGCATCGATGGTTTCATACTTTGCGGCGAACCCCGCGGTGGCAGTCAACGCCAGGACTGCCGCGGCGGCAATCCTCATTTTCCATGTCTTGAATCTCATCCTGTCCTCCGTCTTCAAACGTGCGATAGCGGGGAGTTCCGAAGTGGCAATGGGGGCGGCCGGTTGCCGGCAATTAAGCCACAGATTCGCCCTCGTTTCCGCGCGATGATCAAGGTAGCAAGAGTCGATGCGGGAGCCTACTGGCAGAAATACCAGTAGGGCGCAGTCCGGTCGCCGTGACAGCGGACCTGGTGAACGAGGGGTAAAACGGCAAAGGTTGGCATCAATGGTTCAGCCGGCTTAGCGCGTCCCGCATAGGGGCAGAAGATATTCGCAGGATTCCGTTAAACGGAGAGTACATCTCCATGATGATTAAAATAGCGCCCGATACCGCCAGGGCACCGATTAGCAATGTGATGATCACAGTGGGATTGGGGGGCGCCATAAGACCGAAGCTGATGAAAATCACCACGAGCCACGAGACCAGCACGACCAGCAAAGGCATCGACAGGGAGTTGCTGTCAGATTGTATGAATACCAACCAGCTGGTTTGCCTTAAATCGGCGAGCAGGGCAATGGCGTGAGCCTTCGCGGTCGCCTGGCTCTCATTTTTGGGCGTGAGTAACTTCAGTTGGGTTTCGAGCCTGTCCACGTGGTCCTGTGGCCGCAGTTCGACCGGTGTGAAGGCTTCGTTGGGCCAGACGCGATGGACGGCTGCTTCAACATATTCGCGCAGCTGGGTGCGAATCATATTGGTCTCGGGACCAAACTCCTCCAACGCCCGATCGAGGAGGATCAGGTCGGAAGACACCTGGGCGACAAGGAGTTTCTGCGCATCATAGGAGGCCTTTGCCGACGATACGAGCATTCCAAGGACGAGCCCGGTCATGGTAACCACGAATCCGATCGACAGCCTGATCACCACCAGGGCATCCGGGCTGAAATGTTCGTCAGGCAATACGCGACGGAGATAAATGCCGGCAATGGATCCCGCGAAGACAATCAGGAAGACGAGTAAGCTGACATTGAGTGAATGCATTGCTCGCCTCTCCGGTGGTTGCCAATCACCACGGTCAAGTTGCCGATCCCTGGCTAGGGCAAACTTGGGAACAGAGGCCGCAGCCAGCTGTGTTGCTTTTCGAAAGAACGAACCATATGTGATGATCGCAGCGAAGGTAACTGTCAGTTATGACAGAGGGCAATGCGAGTGAAGCCTGAAGGGCATCCTGCGGCAGCCGATGGATCTACAGGTTCCCCGACCATGAACAATTGCCATGTGGAGGCGAAATCTAGATTCCTTCGCCCATAGAGACGTACTCGGAGAGCTGGTTGAGTTCTTCGCGATAGGCGGTTCGCTCGGCTTCTTCTGCGGCGAACGGCTCGAGGCGGCGAACGTGGGCGCCGAGCTTTGCTTCAAGTTCTTGACGCGGGCGGACAGAGCGATCAGGGCATCGGAGAGGGGATCTTTGACATCGTGGGGATCGGTGATGAGGACGCGCTGGCCGTTGCGGTAGACGATGTGGGCGGGGACGCCGACGACCGTGGAGTTGGGAGGGACGTCAGTAAGCACGACGGAACCGGCACCGACGCGCGAGTTGTGCACCGATGGTGATGTTGCCGAGGACGTTGGCGTTGTTGCCGACGAAGACTCCGTCGCAGAGGGTCGGGTGGCGTTTGCCGTGACCTTTGCCGGTGCCGCCGAGAGTGACTCCCTGATAGAGAGTGACGTCGCTGCCGACGACGGCGGTTTCGCCAATGACGACGCCGGTGGCGTGGTCGATGAAGAGACGGCGGCCGAGCAGCGCGCCGGGGTGGATATCTACGCCGGTGAAGAAACGGGCAACCTGCGAGAGGAGGCGCGCGGGAAGGCGCAGCTTCATGCGCCAGAGCTGGTGCGACACCCGGTGATACCAGACGGCCCACAGGCCCGGATAGCAGAGCATGACCTCGAGCCAGGAGCGCGCTGCGGGATCGCGCTCCAGGACTGAGCGAACATCTTCGCGGATGCGGGCAAACATGGGTCGAGCCTTTCTTATGTGAGGGAGGATGCCGGCGGAATGATAACACTCCGCCGCTCTACCCTCACGCTTACACTGCGACAGGCTCCGGTTGCAGGGCCAGCACTTCCTGACGCAGCGAATCGAAGAGGATGCTGGAGAGATACCGCTCACCGAAGTCGGGCAGGACCACCACGATCAGTTTGCCAGCGTTCTCGGGCCGTGCGGCTACCTTCAACGCCGCAGCCACTGCCGCGCCGGAAGAGATGCCGACAAACAGGCCTTCTTCGAGCGGCAGGCGACGTGCCATGGCTACGGATTCGTCGTTGGTGACCTGAACGACTTCGTCAACCAGTTTGGTGTCGAGAACTCCAGGCACAAACCCGGCGCCGAGTCCCTGAATTTTGTGCGGACCGGGCTTTCCGCCGGAGAGAACCGCACTGTCTGCAGGCTCAACGGCGATGGCCTTGAAGGCTGGTTTGCGGGGCTTGATGTAGTTGGAGACACCGGTGATCGTGCCACCGGTGCCGACTCCGCTGATGAGGATATCGACTTTGCCGTCGGTGTCTTCCCATATCTCGGGGCCGGTGGTGGCGAGGTGAACGGCGGGATTGGCCGGGTTGTCGAATTGCTGGAGGATGTAGCCCTTCGGCGTTTCTGACCGAAGCTCTTCAGCCTTGGCGATTGCGCCCTTCATGCCGTTGGGGCCGGGGGTGAGCACCAGTTCGGCACCAAAGGCACGAAGCAAGACACGGCGCTCAGTGCTCATGGTCTCGGGCATCGTGAGGATAAGCCGGTAGCCTTTGACGGCGGCGACAAACGCCAGCGCGATACCGGTGTTGCCGCTGGTTGGCTCGATGAGGACGGTTTCGCCGGGCTTGATTTTGCCGGCCTTCTCTGCGGCATCGATCATTGCAAAGCCGATGCGGTCTTTTACACTGGCGGCCGGGTTCTGGCCTTCGAGCTTGGCCACGACGGTGGCGGGCAATCCTGCTGCCACTCGGTTCAAACGCACGAGCGGGGTATGACCAATCAATTCAGTTACGTTCGCGGCAATACGCGCCATGATCTTCTCCTTCTCCGAGACAAGGGTCCCGGACACGAGTTTGTAATGCGGGGAATAGCGGTGGAGCTGTCAGGCGGGAAAGATGCGCGCGCTCACGGGCGCACGCCGGGCATCGGAGCTCTCACCAGGACGGTGTTAGCGACATCGACGCATGGAGATAGCGTAGACCGGCGGGGCTTGAAATGGCAAGCCAAAGACCAGGTTCAGCCGGCGCTGGGATTGAGACGCCAGATGGTGGCGTTGAGGATGGAAGCGAAAGTGACCCAGGCCCAATAGGGCGCCATCAGCCATGCAGACGCTGGAGATACCTGAGCGAAGACCAGCGTGGTTGCACCGATCGTAATCCAGAGAACGGCGACTTCAAGAGCGGCGGCGCCGAGGGCGTGTTTCCGGAAGAAGATCCAGCTCCAGGCTAGGTTGAGGGCGAGTTGAAAGAAAAACAGGCTGAGGCCGAGTGTGCGGGCAGAGGATGAGGGCGAGTTGAGGACAAGCCAGGCGGCGATCGCCATTAGCAGGTAGAGGGTGGTCCAAACAGGAGCGAAAATCCAGCTTGGCGGGTTGAAGGAGGGCTTGGCGAGGGTGCGGTACCAGCGCGGAATCTCGGGACCGGTCCAGCGGCCTCCGATCATGCCTACGCCTTCGCAAATCACGATCAGGCCTGCCAATTCAATCCATTGCATGGTTCTCTCCCTCGAGGCTCCCAAAGCGCGTCTTGGGAATCTGATGCAATTGTGACGGTTGTGCGTCGAGGTAACGGCGAGTGTTTTGACCATCGTGCAATTCCAATGCAATCAGTTCGATCATGCTGAACTCTGTTATTTCTGAACGCCTTTCCCCGCTGCCGGATTGTATTGCACGTGCCTGCCGATCCAGGCAAAAGCGAAGAGGGTCAGGCCGCCTATCCAACCACCGGGACTGAAGTATCCGGAGAGATAGAGGGCCAGAAGAACGCCCGCCCCGATGAGAATCGCGCTAAGTGGAATGAACATGCGCATGCCGTAGAGAAATGTAAAAGGGAGATAATGCGCTCCGACAAGGATCATCAATGCCGGATAAAACCAGTTCAAACGATATGCGGTGACCGGCACCAGCAGAAGCATGGACAGGGAGAGCGCAAACGCAATCTGCATCGCAAGGTATCCCAGTGGGTTCTCTCTGGTGAGAGACGCGGGCCTGCCGTTGAGGCGCAGCAACAGCTGAGTAATGGGGAAGATGAAAAAGCCGCACACTACCAGCTCGATGATGGCTGCTCGCGGAGAAACCCAGGTTCCAAGACCCGCAGACACCAACCAGATTGCGGAAGAGACGAGCTGACCCCAGAAGCCTCCAACGAAAACGGTGCGCACCTCACTTTGCGCGTCCTTTACCAGCATGTTCAAGCCTCCGAAGCAGATCCAAATTCGCCGGGTTGTTTAATTTGCCGACCTTGGTCAAGTTTTGTGCTTATGTGTGACCTCAATGCACCGTCTGCATCGGTGTGTCGTCAAACAGCGCCAGGTTCTGGCTCTTCCAAACCATGGCGGAGTGGATGCGATCGTAGCCGCTGGGATGATCGTAGAAGACGAATTCCTCGATCGGACCTGGGCGCATTTTGCGGTATTCGCCGAGGTGGATGGCGGCCTGGGCGAATCCGTCGGGCTGGCGCGAGGCGTTGAGGCCGAACATGTCGGCTTCTTTTTCCTGCACGCGGATGAAGGTGTTGTTGATGGGCGTCAAGACGAAGAACAGGATTCCGCCGAGCAGCATCACGAGGGGCAGCACAGCCGGATCGCTCGCCGATGTTATCTTCCACGTCTCGCCCCAACGGCTGAGTGCCCAGTTGATTGACCAATAGAGATAAGCAAATGAGGACACGGTCAGAATGAAGAAGAACATCAGACTCTTGGGGATGTGATTCATGACATAGTGGCCCATTTCGTGCCCCATGACGGCCTGGATCTCCTCGGGCGATCCACGCTTGAGCAGGTTGTCGTTGAGGGTGATGCGCATGGTAGTGCCGAATCCGCTGACGTTGGCGCTCATGCGGGTGGTCTGGCGGCTGGCGTCGATTTGCCACACGTCGTTGGTGGGGATTCCATTGGCGTGCGCCATGCGCAGGATTGGCGCTGTGATGTTCGGGTCGTTCAGTTTTTTGGGTGTGTTGAAGATGGGCTGAAGGAATACGGGCCCGATGGCGATCGCAATCGTCAGCAGCACCATCGTGGCGACAGCGCCCCAAATCCACCATGTTTTGGGCAGCTTTCGGACGATGGCGAACAGGACCACGATCGTGATGGAGCCCATGAGCAGCGAAACAAGCAGGGACTTGAATTCGTCGCCTATCCAGGGGCCGAAGGTCTGCGTTGCAAGGCCGTATTTGTGTTCGCGCAAATAGTTCTCGTAGAACTCGAGCGGAAAGCCGAGAACCGCCGTGACGACGATATATTGGAGCCCGTACACAAGAGGTTGCAGCCACTTCAAGCGGGTGACGCGCACCGCAAGATCGCGCATGCGAGCTGACCAGCGGAGGTTCAACAGCAGCAGGGAGATCGCGGAGCCGTAGAGAAAATCCCAGAGGATGAGCCAGTAGCCGCCTTCGAAGTAAGCATTGGAGCGGGCAACTGCAGCGGGCGGCATCATGGCCATGTAGGCTTCTGTGGCGGCCTCGGCGTCGAATTGCGATGGCTGGGCCGAGGCGGGAACCTTGGTGATGTCTGCGGTTGGCTGAATTGCGGGCTGGGCTGATGCAGATAGTGCGGCGACTGCGATCAGCGTGAAAGCAAGAACATTTCTGGCGAGTGCGGACATGCGAGACCTTCCTTGCGTGATCCCGGCGCTCTGTTCTGCGGGCCGCGCCAATTCCGAAACTGCTGTAGTGCCGTTATATCCTTAACGGAGAGTATAGGTCCGCGGTTAACGCGAGGCCGGATCAGTCAGGACCCTGAAAAACATCATGAGCACGCAAAACATCGCCGTACATCTGCCCGACGGAAGCATACGCGAAGTGCCCGCCGGTACGACGCCTCTGGATATCGCCAACTCGATTTCGCCGCGGCTGGCTGCGGCGTCAGTGGTCGCGCGGTTGACCCCGCTGACTACGGAGACGACGGCAAAAGGGACGGCGGAGGGCGAGTCGGAAGCTGCGATGTATGCGACGGAGGATGCTTCGGCGACGCGGCTGGTGGATCTGGCTACTCCGCTGAATGCGGACACGAAGCTCGAACTGGTAACGGAGAAGGATCCCGAGGCGCTGAAGGTGGTGCGGCACTCGGCTGCGCACGTGCTGGCGACGGCGGTGCTGGAGCTGTTTCCGGAGACGAAGCTGGGGCATGGACCGGCCACGGATGCGGGATTCTTCTACGACTTTTATCGCGAGAAGCCATTTACGCCGGACGACCTGGCAGCCGATTGAAAAGAAGATGGCCGAGGTTGTGGCGCGCGATGAGAAATTTGTGCGCGAGTATGAGCCGCGCGAGCAGGCGCTGGCAGAGTTCGAGAATGATGGCGACTTCATGAAGACGCACTTCGTGACGAAGTTCACGGAGCCTGGGTCGGAAGTGAGTTTCTTATCGCAACGGCAAGTTTGTGGACTTCTGCCGCGGACCGCATGTTCCGTCGACCGGGCGTGTGAAGGCGTGTGAAGGTGACGACGCTGGCCGGCGCCTACTGGCTGGGCGATGAGAAGAATCCACAGCTGCAGCGCGTGTATGGCACGGCGTTCTTTTCGCAGAAGGATATGGACGCGCACTTTGCGCGGCTGGAAGAGGCGGCGAAGCGCGATCATCGCGTACTGGGCAAGCAGCTTGATCTTTTCAGCATTCAGGAGCTGGCGGGGCCGGGACTCGTCTTCTGGCATCCCAAGGGCGGCATCGTCCGCAAAGTGATGGAAGACTGGATGCGCGAGGAGTGCCTGCGGCGCGGATATCAGCTGGTTTTCACGCCGCACGTGATGCGCCGCGAGTTGTGGAAGGTGAGCGGGCACGAAGGCTACTACTCCGGCAATATGTACGCGCCGATGGAGCTGGATGATGCCGAGTATCGGCTGAAGCCGATGAACTGCCCGGGGCACATCCTGATCTACAAGAATTCGCCGAAGAGCTATCGCGATCTGCCGCAGCGCTATGCGGAGCTTGGGCAATGTGTATCGCTACGAGCGCTCGGGAACGATGCACGGACTGCTGCGCGTGCGCGGGTTTACGCAGGACGATGCGCACATCTTCTGCATGCCGAGCCAGATTGAGAGCGAGGTTGAGGCGTGTATCGATTTTGCCGAGACGGTGCTGAAGACGTTCGGATTCAACGAATTCAAAATTGAGCTTTCGACCTGGGATCCAAACGATCGCAAGAGCTACACGGGTTCGGATGAGAACTGGAATCTGGCGATCGGCTCGCTTGACAGGGTGCTGAAGGCGAAAGGGATTCCGTACAAGACGATCCCTGGCGAAGCGGCGTTTTACGGGCCGAAGATCGATATCAAGCTCGTGGATGTGCTGGGGCGACTGTGGCAGTTGTCGACGGTGCAGTTTGACTTCAACGCTGCCGGCGCGATTTGAGCTTGAGTATGTGGGCGAGGACGGCGAGCGGCATCAACCTGTGATGGTGCATCGGGCGCTGTTCGGATCTGTCGAGAGATTCTTTGGCGTGCTGATTGAGCACTACGCGGGCGCGTTTCCGTTCTGGCTGGCTCCGGTGCAGATCGGGCTGGTGCCGATCAGCGAGCGGCATGTTGCGTACGCGGAGAAGGTGGAAGCCGAGCTGAAGGCTGCGGGCTTCCGCGTCGAGGTGGATGCGCGGAACGAGAAGATGAATGCGAAGATCCGCGATCTTGCGAACCAGAAGATTCCGTACATTCTTGTCTTTGGCGACAAGGAAGAGGCTGCGGGGGCAGTAAGCGTGCGCGTTCGCGGCAAGGGCGACCAGGGGTCAGTGCCGCTGGGCCAGTTTATTGCTAAGGCGAAGGGACTGTTGGAGAGCAAGTCAACCGAGCTGTAGAAGAAACAACTGCAGATTTCTCCACTCCCGTTGGTCGGTCGGAATGACACATCGACCGGAGAGATAGATCAGAGCAGGTCGACGGACTTTGAAACACTTCAGGCGTTGATGGCCATGCCTTCTACGGCGGCGTAGGCGTCGAGCATGGCTTCGCTGATAGTCGGGTGGGCGTGGATGGTGAACATCAGCTCATCGATGGTGCCTTCGAGTTCCATGACGGCGACAGCTTCGGCGATGAGTTCTGTGGCCTGCGGGCCGATGATGTGAACGCCGAGGATTTCGCCGTATTTGGCGTCGGCGACGATTTTGACGAAGCCGTCATGGCTGCCGACGATGGTGGCCTTTGAGTTTCCAGCAAACGGGAATTTGCCCACTTTGATCTCGAGGCCCTTTTCTTTGGCTTGCGCTTCGGTCAATCCAACTGAGCCGATCTGCGGATCGGAGTAGGTGCAGGCGGGAACGCGGTCGCGGCGGACAGAGCGATATTTGCGGCCGGCGATTTTGGTGACAGCGACGATGCCGCTCATGGAGCCCGAATGCGCGAGCTGCGGCAGGCCGGCGACGATGTCGCCGATGGCGTAGATGCCGGGCTCGGCCGTCTCCATCGCTTCGCCTACCTTGACGAAGCCGCGGTCGAGCTCGATTTTGGTTTTGTCGATGCCGACGTCGGCAATGCGCCCGGCGCGGCCCACGGCGACGAGGACTTTCTCGGCTTCCTTCACGACGGGCTTGCCATTGGCGTCGGTCCAGGTGACTTTTACGCCGGAATCAGTCTTCTCGATTTTTTCGACTTTGGCGCCGGTGTTGATGTCGATGCCACGCTTTTTGAAGACGCGGGTGAGTTCCTTGGAGATCTCTTCGTCTTCAGGGGGCATGATGCGAGGCAAGAATTCGACGAGCGTGACCTCTGTGCCGAAGCTGCGGAAGATGGAGCTGAACTCGACGCCAACGGCGCCGGCGCCAATGACGATGAGCGATTTCGGCACCTGCGGAACGGAGAGCATTTCGATGTTGGTGAGGATGCGGTCGTCGGGCTTGAGGCCGAAGATCATCTTGGCGTCGGATCCGGTGGCGAGGATGATGTTTTTGGTTTTGACTTCGCTCTTCGTTCCGTCAGCGGCCGTGAGATCGATGGTGTGAATGCCATCTTTGGCGGGACCGGTGAGACGGCCGTATCCGGAGATGACGGTAACCTTGTTTTTCTTCATCAGGAAGCCGAGACCTTTAGTGTGCTTGTCAACGATGGAGGTCTTGCGCTTCTGCACGGCGTCCCAGTTAAGCGTGCGGCCGTCGACGTTGTCGATGCCATAGTCGGCGGCGTGCTTGAGGTGGTCCCAGAGTTCGGCATTGAAGAGGAGAGACTTGGTGGGGATGCAGCCTACGTGCAGACATGTGCCGCCGAGGACGTTGGAGAACTCGATCAGTGCGACTTTGAGGCCGAGTTGTCCTGCGCGAATAGCTGCGGTGTAGCCTGCGGGCCCGCTGCCGATGATTGCTACGTCGTAGATTGTGTCTGCCACAGCTGCTCCGTTCCTGCGTTCTGTTGCGGCCAGAATGCCGCTGCCACTGTTCAGTTTAATGCCTGCCTTTGATTGGATGGGGGATGGACCTTATCGATTCGCCTGCACCAGATCGGAGGCACGGCGCTGCGTTTCGGGCTGGTTTCCGAAAGCCTCAATCCAGTGGACGTCTGGCTCGCGGCGGAACCAGGTGAGCTGGCGCTTGGCGTAGTTGCGATGGCCCTGCTGGGCTTCAGCAATGGCCACTTTTTCGCTGACGCCCTTGAGGAGAACCGACATGGCCTGGCGGTAGCCGAGAGAGTCGAGGGCTTTGACGGCACCGTAGCAGGCGAGGAGGGCGCGCGTTTCTGTGATGAGACCGTCGCTGCAAACATTTCAGCGCAGCGTTGATTCAGCCGCTCGTACAGTGCGGCTCGCGGAGGGTTGAGGCCGATACGCAGAAGTCGGAAGCCGGTGAGAGGGTCGCGAGCAAGCACCTGCGACATGGGCTGGCGCGCGGCAAGGCAGACTTCGATGGCGCGAATAAGCTTGGGTGTGTCGTTGGCGTGAATGCGCTCGGCCGACGCGGGATCAAGACGGGTGAGAAGGCGATGGAGCCATGCGCTTCCGTGGCGCTCGGCGCTGCGGCGAAGGCGTTTGCGCAGGTCTTCCTGGCGGGCTGGGCCTGCGAACAGGCCTTCAGTAAAAGCGCGCAGATAGAGACCGGTTCCGCCGGTGACAATGGGGAGTCTTCCGCGGCCTGCGATTTCGCGCAGGGCGGCGCGCGCTGATCGGCTGTAGTCTCCGGCGGTGAATGGCTCGTCGGGATCAGCGACGTCGATAAGGTGATGCGGGATGCGGGCGCGCTCTGCGGGAGTGGGTTTGGCGGTGCCGAGATCCATGCCGCGATATACGGCGACGGAATCGCAACTGACGATTTCGCCGTGGAAGCGTTCGGCGAGGGCTAGGGAGAGCGCAGTTTTGCCGCTGCCGGTGGGGCCCAATAAAAGCACCACCAAAGGGTCAATGGTCTGCGCTGGCCCCGCGCCGCTATTCACCGTGCGCGAAGGACTCATGGGCGCCACCAGCCGGGTGGGAAGATCCACTTGGGGTTGGTATGGAAGAGCCACCAGACGAGGATCGCCGCGGCGAAGATGAGCAGACCGAAAGTCTGATTGCGGCGGAAGACACGGCGTTGCTCGTCGCGCCGCTGGTCTTCGGCCAACTGCTCCTGGTACGGCTTGATGCGGCGTTCAACCATGCATGCGCTCTCTTCGGCGTTTGCGCTGAACACGCCGTTTCACCACGCATCAGTATAGGTGCTAGTCGCTTGAGCCGAGTTTGCGGAAATCAGCGATTCACGAGAGGCGCCACCTCTGAATTCGCGTGCCGCTGTTTGACTTGATGCCCCCCGATTGCCGACCATGGTTTTTCCGGCATTGCGACGTGAAGAGGAAGGTTTGAATTCATGAAGGTCTTGATCCTTGGTTCGGGCGGACGCGAACACGCGCTGGCATGGGCTGTGAGCCGCAGCCCGCGTGTGACAGAGGTTGTGTGCGCGCCGGGCAATGGCGGCATTGCGCAGGTGGCTCGCTGCGTTCCGGTGGACATCAAGGATGTGGGCGCGATGGTGCGACTGGCGGAGGTAGAACAGCCGAGCCTGACGATCGTGGGCCCCGAAGTGCCGCTGTCGCTGGGCGTGGTGGATGCGTTTGGCGAGCGCGGGTATCGCATTTTCGGTCCGACCGGCGATGCGGCGCGGCTTGAATCGAGCAAGGCCTTCGCAAAGCAATTCATGAAGCGTCACAACATTCCAACGGCCCGCTACGCAGTTTGCACGAGCGGCAAGGAAGTGGAGGAGTCGATCAAGCACTTCCATCCACCGGTGGTGGTGAAGGCCGACGGTCTGGCCGCGGGGAAAGGCGTCATTCTCTGCCCGACGCGGATTTTTGCGCTTGAAGCAGCGCACGGACTTTTCAGCGGGGAGCTGCTGGGGCTGGCCGAGAAGCAGGTGGTCATTGAGGAGTTTCTTGAGGGCGAAGAGGTAAGTTTTCTGTGCCTGAGCGATGGCCGCCAGGTTGTGCCGCTGGTTCCGGCGCAGGATCACAAGCGCATTGGAGAAGGTGATACGGGACCGAACACCGGGGGCATGGGGGTCTACTCAACCAGTGACATGCTCGAGCCCACGATGACGGAGTGGATTCTGCACCACATTGCTGAGCCAACAGTGCGCGGGATGGCTGAGGAGGGTATGCCGTTTGTGGGCGTACTCTACTGTGGGCTGATGATGACAGCGCGCGGCCCGGAAGTTCTGGAATACAACGCACGGTTCGGTGATCCGGAGACACAGGCGATCCTGGTGCGTTTGGAATCGGACCTGGTGGACGCGCTGGAGGCTTGCATTGATGGCCGTCTCGCTGAGACGGAGATGCGCTGGAATTCGGGCGCCGTCGGCTTGCGTGGTGGCGAGTTCTTCAGGGTATCCAGGGAGCTACACGACGGGGTTGCCAATCACCGGGCTAAGCAGTGCGGCGAAGACGCCAGGCGTGGAGATTTTTCACTCGGGTACTTCTCGGGTGGGCAATCAACTGGTGACGAGCGGAGGACGCGTGCTGGGCGTTACGGCGAGCGGTGAATCACTGAGCGAGGCGCTGGCTCGGGCTTATGAAGCTCTTGCGCAAATTCATTTTGAAGGTATGTATTACCGCCATGACATCGGACACAGGGCGCTGAGGGAGCCGCCCCGCTAGCTTTGTCGCGACTGGAACAGCCGAGGAATCGACGAAAAAACGCCGGTCAGCTGGACGGTGGTGTGATCGGGCTTGCAGGTGCCACCGGTGCGCCTTTGACCTGCTTCTGGAAGCAGGCGCGACAGAGAACCGGCCTGCCCTGCGTAGGCTTGAACGGAACAGTCGTTTCCAAACCACACGCCGAGCAAGTAGTTCGGGTCTCAGAGCGTACGCGACCGCCACTGGCACGCTTCGCTTTGCATTGCTTGCAATGCTTGGGGTCGTTCTTGAACTGTTTGTCGTGAAAGAAAAGCTGCTCACCAGCGGTGAACACGAATTCGGCGCCGCAGTCGTTGCACTTCAAAACCCTATCGACAAATTCCATGGCCGGCTTCCCCAAAGGAGGGATCACGGTTGATTTCGGCCATGAACTTGAGAGTTTACCGGCCCCGTATCCCTGTCTTTGAACGTCCTTGAACAACAAGGGCCCGGGCCGCCACAAACGGAGCGGCTGCAATTCAGCGTCTCCGCAATACGGGAGACTGATTTATTCCGCGCTTGGTGAAACTCTGCTTGGGCGCAAATTTTATAAAACGATCGCGATGTGCCGTTCATAGTTCTTGCTGTATGGCTTAACTCGCGGGGGTGGTAAGTATAGCCTGAACGGCACAATTCGCAATGTCTGTTAAGTGACTTAGTCTTGCTCCTTACGAGCTTTTTTGCGATTCCGCTTGCGTGCCAATGCTGCTTTCACGCGGCGCTTTTCACCGGGTTTCAGATAGTAGGAATGACGCTTAACTTCCTTGATGATGTCTTCCTGCTGTACCTTCCGCTTAAACCGGCGCAGCGCGTTCTCAAGCGGTTCGCCTTCTTGTAAGCGAACCTCCGCCAAAGGATCCCACCTCCAAACCTGCCAAAGGGCCATGTCCATGATACCGGAAGGGCCTCTTTGGAGCTAATTGAATGGAGACTTTCGGTATGGGTGAATCTTGTCATTTTCCATTTTCAGAGCATTTTGGCCTCCTATTTTGCCTTTCAATCAAGGCATAGGACCTGGATCTAGCAAAATCGGAGCTTTTGGCCTTTCGCTTACACTGTCTTCTGAGGTTTTTGACGATCCGATGATCCGCCGCTACCAGGGGCACCTTCCTGCTATTCCCACAAGTTGCTACGTAGATTTATCCGCACAGGTCATCGGGGACGTCGAGCTTGGCGAACACTCGTCGGTTTGGATGAATGCCGTTCTCCGGGGCGACGTCAATTCAATTCGAGTGGGCTCGAACTCGAATGTGCAGGATTGTGCGGTGCTCCACGGACAACGACACCTCTACTCCGTGACTGTAGGCGACTGGGTGACGATTGGCCACAACGCGACTGTGCATGGCTGCGTGGTGGAGGATGCCGTGCTGATCGGAATGGGCGTGACGATTTTGAACGACTGCCGGATCGGCGAGGGCTCGATCATCGCGGCCGGCGCAGTGCTTCCGGAGCACACGGTGGTTCCGCCGAGAACGTTGTGGGCAGGCGTGCCGGGAAAGCAGCGGCGCGAACTTAGCGACCAGGATCGAAAACTCATTCTCGAGTACGCACAGAATTATCTCGACTACACGAAGATCTATCTTGCAGAAGCGGATAAGTAACTGCAAATGGCGATTCCTTCATCTGAATTGAAGATGCGGATCGTTTAGCATCGAAGCAAGTGAATATCTTTCGCAGAATCATTCCTCATCACGCTCGGTGTACATGTCTCCTGCTTCTGATCGCAGTCGCTTTGTGTGTAAGCGTGGATGCGCAGACGTGGCCACCTGCAACCTCGCTTCCCAACGCACCCCAACCGCAGGAAGAACCGGTAACGCTACGCGCGACGCCGCTGAATATTTTGAAGGACCAGGGAGCAATCTGGTCAAGTCCGGTCCGTATCCGTGAAAAGGATCTGCGCTACCTGATTCCGCTGGGGCTGGCAGTTACCGTGGCCATCACCACCGATCATCAGGCGATGACGGAAGTGGTCTCGCAGAATCCCAGCTTCAACGATGCAAATACCAAGGCTTCCAACGTACTGGTGAGCCCGCTCATTGCAGCGCCCGGAGTGCTTTTTCTGGCAGGCCAGTTCAAGGGCAACGAGCATGCCCGCGAAACCGGCATCCTGGGCGGCGAGGCTATACTCGACAGCCTGGTTGTGGAACAGGGGATGAAGCTCATTTTCTGGCGCGAGCGGCCAGGGGTAGATGACAGCAGGGGCAAATTCTGGCAGTCGAGTACCGGGTGGGATTCGTCATTTCCTTCGAATCACAGCATGATTGCCTGGTCGAGCGCGGCGGTGCTGGCAGCGGAGTATCCGTCGCGATTGAATCAGATTGGAATTTATACGATTGCGACCGGCGTGAGCTTGACGCGTGTGCTGGGACAGCAGCACTTCCCTTCGGATGTGCTTGTGGGCAGCGCCTTCGGGTGGATGATTGGCCACTACGTCTACAAGAAGCACCACCGCTGGCACCGACCTGATTCGAAATAAAGCAGTCTGATTGCGTGGCCAATGAGGCTCTGGACCAGGCGTCCTCCGGGACCCGATTTCGCACAACGCTCTTGACGATCTTTGCTGCAACCGCAATTCGGCTGGCCTGCATTGGGCTCTATGGCACGCTCCGTTATCTCGGGCGGCTGAGGAAGCGTGAAGTTGGCCTTCGTCTGGCACTGGGTGCGATGCGCAACCAGATTGTTGCGCGATTCTTTGTTTCAGGGTTTGCGTGTCGCGGTGGTTGGATGTGTCGGCGGCCTTGCGCTGGGCATGGGACTGTCGCACTTCATTGGCTCGATGTTGTACGGCGTGTCTACGCTTGATCCGGCGACGTATGGAGGCGTGATCTTGCTGATATTGCTGGTTGCCGCCGTCGCGTCACTGGTTCCTGCTCTTCGAGCGGCCCGCGTTGAGCCTGTGCAGGTTTTGCGGGAAGAGTGAGGCAGTTCTGAGTTCTAACTTCGTAGTTCTGAGTTGGAAGACAGCGGAATACTTCGTTGACTTTCGAACTTCAAACTGAGAGCTGCGAACTCTTAACCGCACTTACACCGGCAGCGGGTTGCGCTCGGGGAAGTTGCGCTGGTGCCAATAGGGGTAGACAGGTGTGACTGCACTGGCTTTGTCGAGTCGTGGCGTCTGGTCGGCTGTCAGGTTCCAACCGACGGCGTCGAGATTCTGCCGAAGTTGCTCTTCGTTGCGCGCGCCCAGGATGATGGACGACACCGTTGGACGCTGCAGGACCCAGTTCAGCGCCACTTGCGGAATGCTCTTGCCGGTTTCGCTGGCAACGGATTGCAACGCGTCCACAACAGTGTAGAGGTATTCGTCTGCGACAGGGGGACCGGCGTCGGCTGTCTTGTGGAGGCGGCTAACTTCAGGGAGGGGCTGGCCGCGACGAATTTTTCCGGTGAGACGGCCCCAACCGAGCGGGCTCCAAACCAGCGCTCCAACTTTCTGATCAATGCCTAAAGGCATCAACTCCCACTCGTATTCTCGACCGACGAGCGAGTAGTAAACCTGGTGGGCAACGAAGCGAGTCCAGCCATAGCGATCGGCGACCGCGAGCGACTTCATGAGGTGCCAGCCGGAGAAGTTCGAGGCGGCGATGTAACGCACTTTGCCCTCGCGGACGAACGCGTTGAGCGTGTCCTGCGCCTCTTCGATAGGAGTCAGCGCGTCGAACCCATGCATGTGGTAGATGTCGACGTAGTCGGTGCCAAGGCGGCGGAGGCTGGCCTCGAGCGCCTGGCGCAGGTGGTAGCGCGATGTGCCGCGGTCGTTTGGCCCGTCGCCCATGGGGAAATAGGCCTTGGTGGAGATCAGCGAACGATCGCGCTTGCCTGCGAGGGCGCGACCCAGAATTTCTTCCGAACGGCCGTTCGAGTAGCCATCGGCCGTGTCGAAGAGATTGACGCCGGCGTCGAGGCAGATGTCGATGAGGCGGGTCGCTTCGGCGACATCGGTGCTACCCCATGCCTTGAAGAATTCGTTGCCGCCGCCAAATGTGGCGGCGCCAAAACTCAGTGCGGGGACTTTGAGGCCGGAGCCTCCGAGGAGTCGGTATTCCATGTGGTTTGGATTACTGCTCACCCTGAGAGGATGCACTGGTTTGCATAGAACCGCGGGAGCACTGGATTTGAGTTTGCTCAAACCTGGATCACTATGTTGTTTGCCTTGCATTCCCAGTTTTTGATTGAGCGGGGAATTTCGAGCGTGCTAGACTCGTTCCACTTCCCAAGCTGAGCAGAGAAATTTCATCGCTCCTTCCCCCAAGCAGCGAGATTGAGGTTTGAACGATGGCTTCGATTTCCCAGGACACGATGGTGCGTCCAATCAACCCCGTCACGGGGCGAAACGGGCTCGTGGACCGGTACTTCTACTTCGCAATGTCGCTGCTGCTGGCCGCGATTGTGGTGCTGGGCTTCAGCAGGACCGTTGACCACAGCCTCATCCACGCCGCTCCGGCGCGCCCCTTGCTGCTGTGGATACACGGTGCCGCCTTCTCGGCCTGGGTGATCTTCTACATTTTTCAGTCGGCGCTGGTACGCACGCGCAACGTGAAGTGGCACCGCTTCTTTGGCTGGTTTGGAACGGGGCTGGCGGCATTCATGGTGCCACTGGGCATCACTGTCTCCATCATCATGACCCGCTTTGACATGCGCGTCCTGCACCAGACCGGCATTGAAACGTTTCTCGCCATCCCCTTCTTTGACATGCTGGCCTTCAGCCTCTTTGTCGGGTTGGCCATCTACTGGCGCAAGCAGCCCGAACTGCATCGGCGCCTGCTCTTCGTCGCCACCTGCGGGCTGATGGACGCAGCCTTTGGCCGCTTCGAATACATCTTCAGCCACAACCTTTACTTCCCCTGCCTGGATGGCGTGATCCTGCTGGGCGTAACGCGCGATCTTCTGGTGAACCGCAGCATTCACAAGGTCTACCGGATCGTGCTTCCGCCGCTCTGGGTCGCGCAGGCGTTGACGGTTTATCTCTATGCCGGCAGCCCGGCATGGTGGTTGAGGATCACGCGAGCGATCGTGGGCTAGAAGGCGCCATCGCAGAAGTGCTTGCAGCTCTTGTTCGGACGCCGTCGCGTGCCCATTTAAACTAGATAGGTTATGGCCACATTGAAAGCAGTGCGCGGCACGCGCGATCTTCTGCCCCCTGAAACCGCGCTGTGGAATCGCATTGAGGCGACGGCGCGCGCGGTGTTTGCACGATACAACTTCGGTGAGATTCGCACGCCGGTTTTTGAAGACACATCGCTGTTCTCGCGCAGCGTGGGCGAAGAGACGGACATTGTCTCGAAGGAGATGTACACGTGGGAGGATCGGGCGCGGGCACAATCTGAGAAGCCACAATCGCTCACGCTGCGGCCGGAGAACACGGCAGGCGTGGTTCGCGCTTACATCGAGCACAAGTTGGGCGAAACCGGGCAGTTGCAGAAGCTCTATTACATTGGGCCGCAGTTCAGGCGCGAGCGGCCGCAGAAGGGGCGGTACCGGCAGTTTTCGCAGATTGGGGCAGAGGTGATTGGGCCGCCGTCGGCGGGCAGCGAAAGCCCGCTGCGAGATGCGGAAGTGCTGGAGATGCTGGCGACGCTGCTGGATGAGCTGGGGATTACCGGGTGGACGCTGGAGATCAATTCCGTGGGGTCTTCGGCGGACCGGGCGCGGTATAACGACACGCTAAGAGAGGCGTTGATTCCGCTGGCGCCGAAGATGTGCGTGGATTGCCAGCGGCGAGCCGTGACCAATCCGCTGCGGGTGCTGGACTGCAAGGTGCCAGAGGATCAGCCGATTATCGAGACGCTGCCGAAGATTGTGGATTCGCTTGATGATGAGTCGAAGGCGCACTTTGCGGCGGTGACGGCGGCGCTGGATGCGGCGGGCGTTCCCTATACGCGGAATCATCGGCTGGTGCGGGGGCTGGACTATTACACGCGCACGACGTTTGAGTTCACGCACGGAGGACTGGGTGCGCAGAATGCATTGCTTGGCGGCGGACGCTATGACGGGTTGAGCGAGGCGATTGGAGGGCCGAAGGCTCCGGGGATCGGCTTTGCGATGGGCGAGGACCGGCTGGTGCTGACGTTGCAGGCGCTGGAGGCCGCGAAACCGGAGAAGAATCACGCGTATATTGCGCCGCTGGGCGAATCGCTGAATCCGGCTGCGCTGGCGCTGGCGCGGGAGTTGCGGCGAGACGGACTGAGCGTCGAGTTGGGAGATGGGTCGTTCCGGCTGAAGAAGTCGTTTGAGGCGGCCGATCGCACGGCGCGGCGCATCGTCATCCTGGGCGAGGATGAACTTCAATCCGGTATCCTAACGGTGAAGGACTTCTCTACCGGTAGTCAGACCAAGGTTCCGCGCTCGGAGCTGGCAGGCGTTCTCAAACAATGAGAGCGTGTCGCCAGGTTCGTGCTTTCCCACCCCGGCGCTGAAAGCCGCGCATGGATGGGCACCCGACATTTTAATTGTCTTATGGCACGACTAAGGTCGTGTCCCTTCAAGACGACAAAGGAATGACGTTTTGCTCGACTTTTTAGGCAATCTGGAACGCACCAACATGTGTGGCGAACTGCGCGCCGCGAACGCAGGCGAACACGTGGTTGTGATGGGCTGGGTGAACCGCCGCCGCGATCATGGCAACCTGATCTTTCTCGATGTGCGCGACCGCAGCGGCATTGCGCAGGTGGTGCTGGATAAAGAGCTGACGCCGGATGGGCATCTCAAGGGCGAGCAGGTGCGGCCGGAGTACGTGGTGGCGGCCGTAGGCAAGGTGCGGCTGCGCGGCAAGGATGCGATCAATCCCAAGATGCCGACGGGCGAAGTGGAGATTGAGGCGACGGAGCTGCGGATTCTGAACGACACGCGGCTGGCGCCGTTTTCGCCTTCGGAAGAGGCCATTCAAAACGAGGAGACTCGACTCAAGTATCGCTATATCGATCTGCGCCGCGTGGAGATGCAGCGCAACTTCTGGCTGCGGCATGAGATTACGCGGGCCATTCGCGAGAGCCTGAGTCGGGCAGGGATTTCTGGAGATAGAAACGCCGATCCTGACGAAGTCCACGCCGGAAGGTGCACGCGATTTCCTGGTGCCGAGCCGCGTGCATCCGGGCGAGTTCTACGCGCTGCCGCAGTCGCCGCAGATCTTCAAGCAGATCCTGATGATTTCGGGGTTCGATCGCTACTTCCAGATTGCGCGCTGCTTCCGCGATGAGGACCAGCGCGCGGATCGTCAGCTTGAGTTTACGCAGATTGACCTGGAGATGAGTTTTCCGCGGCGCGAGAGCGTGTTTGCGGTGGTGGAGAAGTTCTGCGCGGCGGCCTGGGCCGCAGCAGGCATGACGCTGCCTACGCCTTTTCCACGGATCACGTACGACGATGCGATTCGCCAGTACGGGTCGGACAAACCGGATTTGCGGCTGCCGGGGCTGACGGATGTGCGGTCGGCGTTTCCGGAGGAGGCGCTGGCAACGCTGCAGATCGATCCGGCGCTGCCGGTGGTGGCGCTGCGCATTCCCAAAGTTGGCGAACTGAGCCGCAAGGAGCGCGAGGACAACCATCCCATGTTCGACAAGAACAAGGGTGCGAAGTTCATCGACGATTTCAAGCGGTTGGGGAAGAGCCTGCCGGATACGGTCACGAAGATTCATGAGCTGACCGGCGCAGCCGAAGGCGATTTCGTGATCGTGGTGGTGGGCGATCCGACGCACCATATCAAGGCGAGCGACACGAAGTTTGAAGGCCGGTTGAGCGAACGGGAGATCAACGTTTATTCAGCGGCGGGAAACTTCCGCAGCGAGCTGGCGAAGAAGTATGCGGATCGGCATAAGGCGTTTCAGATTACCGATCAGGCCGTTGCGGAGGCCGATCCTCGAAGTGGAAACAAGCTGGACGCATCGGAGGCGTTTCATCCAATCTGGATCGTCGACTTTCCGATGTTTGAGTACGACCTGGCGAGCGGCAAGTGGATGCCGGCGCATCATCCGTTCACGGCGCCTTATGAAGCGGACATGGCCAATCTCGTCAGCGATCCCGCGTCAGTTCGCGCGGACTGCTACGACCTGGCGATGAACGGGCTGGAGCTTGGATCGGGGTCGATCCGCATTCACCGTAAGGATGTGCAGCAGCAGATTTTTGCGTCACTCGGCATCTCGGATGAGGAGGCGCGGAAGCGGTTTGGGTTCTTCCTGGATGCTCTGGAATATGGGACTCCGCCGCATGGAGGGATTGCGCTTGGACTCGACCGCATCGTGATGCTGCTGGCGGGAGCGCCTAGTCTGCGCGAGGTGATCACGTTCCCGAAGACGGCGAAGGCAATCGACTTGATGGCGGATGCGCCGACCACAGTTCCGGAGCAGCAATTGAAGGAGCTGCACATTCGGGTGGCGGGAAAGAGCTGAGCAAGAGCCAGGTGTGAATCTATGGTTCTCGATGCCGAGAAGGTTAGGACTTGCTTAGCGAAGTTGCGACAAGCTAGCCCCAGGGTTTTCGGGGCGGAGAGTCACGGGTTTGCCTTGAATGACCCACTGCCTGAAGAAGTGGTCACCTCATTTGAGCGACAACACCGTGTATTGCTGCCTGCAGCGTATCGGCACTTTATAACGACGATAGGCAATGGGGGCGCAGGACCGTTCAATGGAGTCTTCCCTCTTGGGATGATGGACTCCGGTTTCGATAATGCACCCTGGCAAGAGCAGGATGGAATCGTCGGCATGCTGGCAGAACCTTTTCCCCATCGAGATGAGTGGAACGACCTTAGCTCGAAACCATCGGATGAAGACTTCGACTCCATTATCGAGAAGTTCGATGAAGTTTATTGGAATTCATCATTGATGAATGGAGCGATTCCAATTTGTCACACGGGCTGTGCGCTTCGCATCTGGCTCGTAGTAACTGGCGAACAAGCGGGGCATTTGTGGCATGACGGGCGTGCGGATCACAGGGGCATTGTGCCTATGAAAAATGAGCATGGCGCGCCGCTTACGTTTGCAAGATGGTATGAAGACTGGCTAGATCTCCGTCTTCGTGAGGCGCGTCTGGCGTAAGTTGTCAGTCTCCAGTCGCTTCCACCAACTGATCGGGTGCGGTGATGGCGGTGGTCTCGATGGAGAGGCATTTGCCGAGTTCGTTGAAGTCCTTGTCCCAGCGCGGGCGGTCATCGGCGATCTGCGAGGTTAGCGCGTAGCCTGAGGTGCGCAGAATCTCGTACCAGATGTTCTGCGCCTGCCATAGATTCAGCTCAAAGGGAAGTTCGACCAGGGTATGCGCGAGGTGGAGCGCACGGTCGAGCATCTCCAGCGATCCCGCCGACATCTGAAGTTCGACCATTGCACGCTTCATGCGCTGGTCTGCGATGTAGGAGAGAGTGGTCGTATCCAGCTTCACCTTGTCCGCTTTTGCCAGTTGCAGGAAGGATCGCAGCAGGGACTGGTCAATCGGATCACCTTCGAGAGCGCGGCGCAGGCCTGCATTGATGGCGAACTCGGCAGCCAGGGTGAGCGCAGGCGGCTTTGGCAGGCCGGCTTGCGAAAGAAAGTGAAGCAGGCTGGCGTGATCTTCGTAGATGTTGGTCAGCGAACTCTCAATATCCCAGAGGGTCGAGTTCAGGATCAACTGCACGATCCGCCGTTGCTCGTCCTTGAAGAGCGAGGTGAGCGAGTAGTCCACGTGGCCGTAATAGCGATCGATGAGGCGGATGGCATCGGGGAAGTCGGCCCGTTGCACTTGCTCGGCCGCCTCTGCCGAGAAGGCGTCGAATTCCGCCGCGTCGGCACTGGTGTAGGTTTTGACGGCAGCCGTGATGTTCTGATCTCCGAAGTGGAGGACGGCAAAGCTAAAGGTCTGCGCCTTGCCGGTGATTGCGCTGGTGATGTGTGCGCGGCCAAGCGCGAGCCTTCCGCGGCCTGAGGTGTACATATCGTAGGAGACCCGACGGACGCGATAGCAGAACAGCTCCGTCTCTTCGGCAAAGGATGAGAAGACGCTGCTAATGGCGTAGTGCGCCGCAACCTGCTCGAGACCCAGTTGCATGGTTACGATCTTCTCTTTGTAAATGCGCGCGCCATCGCCTGCCGCGGGAGAGTTGGACTTGGCCTGGGCAAGCCGCGTAAGGAAGGCGGGTTCGAGGCTGGCGGCCTGTTCGCCAAACAACTCCTTTGCCAGTTGCAAAGCGCGCGCGGCATAGGCGATGACCTGTACGGTTTCGATTCCGGAGACGTCATCGAAAAACCAACCGCAGCTTGTGTACATGAGCTGCGCGTGGCGCTGCATCTCCATCAACTGGAGGGCTCGTACGTGTTCATCCTGCAGTGAGTTCGTGACTCTGGTGATCCTGAAGAAAGCGATCCACAACTTCTTCGCTGCGATCGAGAATGATATCGATGTATCTGTCGCGCGCTGCCCACACATCCGTGAAAAGCTTCGCACCCTCGTGCTGGGTGAGAGGCGCAATCGCGTCACGCAATTCATCGAGAGCCTGACGCAAGGGTGTTCGCCATTGCTGATTCCATCCTGGCTTGCCGCTATTGCATCCGCAGTTTGAACGCCAACGCTCGACACCGTGCACACAACTCCACGAGGTGTTGTCGACGATTTCGCATTCCCACTCCGGCGGAAACTGCTCAAGAAAACTTGCGTAGTTGGTCAGCTTAACGGTCTTGTCCTGCTCGAGAAGACGAACCGCGTAGGCCAGAGCCATCTCGCCGTGGCGATGATGATGCCCGTAGGATTCGCCGTCGGTTGCCACGCTTTCGAGTTGCGGCTGCGTGGTGTCTTTGAATTGCGATTTGAGACGGGCGGCGAAGTTTTCTCCGGAATTCAGCAGGCCTTCAAAAGCGATTGCGCGCGAGGTTGGGCCGTCGTAAAAGAACACCGCAATCGAAACACCGGAGTCGAAGCGCACGAGGTAGGGTCGCGTTGTGTCTACTGAATTGCCGAGCGGCGTGGTCCATGGTGACCCGGAGCCGGTTCCGTCTACGCCGAGAGGCCGGACGCGTTTGCACTGGCTGGGCGCGAGGACGGTGAATTTGATTCCGTGTTGCGCGAGAAGCTCAAGCGTATCAGTGTCGGCGGCTGTCTCTGCGAGCCACATGCCCTCGGGCGCTGAACCGAAGTGGCTTTTGTAGTCGGCGATTCCCCAGCGAATCTGCGTGGTGCGGTCGCGGATGCTGGCGAGCGGCATGATGATGTGGTTGTAGACCTGCGCCATGGCCGAGCTGTGTCCATTGAAGTGCTTGCGGCTGCGGCGCTCTCCGTCGAGGATCAGGCGGTAGGTGCGCGGGGCGTTCTCTTTGAGCCAGCTGAGCAGCGTGGGGCCGAAGTTGAAGCTCATCCGCGAATAGTTGTTCGCGATGCGAATGATCTCTTTCTTGTTGTTCACTGTGCGGGCAGCGCCATTGGTGGCGTAGCACTCGGCGCAGACGCGTTCGTTCCAATCGTGATAGGGCGCGGCCGAATCCTGTGCCTCGACGGTCTCGAGCCACGGATTTTCGCGCGGGGGCTGGTAAAAGTGCCCGTGAATGCAGATGTAGCGTTTGGTTGTCGCCATTCTTTCTCGAAGGCAAGCCAGGATTTTAGGCGTGCTTGATTATTGTAGGCTGCGACGATGGCGGATTGGCACGGATGTCAGTTCACCTTCGGATCGAGAGAGGCAAGCTGTTGGAACTATTCTTTGGCGGAGCGGCCGGCTGGCGGCGTGGCCTTGCACAGGTCGCAGGCGCGCCACAGGTACCAGCTTGCCACCGAACGGAAGGGACGCCATTTCTGGCCGCGCTTGAAGACGACATCGGGCTTGGGCAGGTCGGAGGCTTCGATGGGACGGCTTTTGGGCAAGCGCTGGAAAGTGAGCGCGAATCCTTTGCGAACTCCGTAGTCTGTAACAGGCAACACGTCGGGACGGCCCATGCGGAAGATCAGCAGCATCTCGACGGTCCACGGACCGATGCCGCGGACTTCAGTAAGGCGCTCAACGATGTCGGCATCGGGCATCTTGAGGATGGCCTTGTGGGTTGGCACGGTTCCGTCGATGGTTTTGGCCGCGAGATCGCGCATGGCCTTGATCTTGTTGCCGGAGACACCGGCAGCTCGCAGCGGCTGGTCAGGCGTATCGAGCAACTGCTGTGGTGTTGGATCGCCATGAAAGAATTCGCGCACGCGACGATGGATGGTGGCGGCTGCCTTGCCGTGAAGTTGCTGATAGAGGATCGATTCGAGCAGAGATTCAAAGGGCGAAGGAGCGGCATCGAGGCGCAGTTTGAATTCGCCGACTTTGTCGATGAGTGCGCCCAGCTTGGGATCGCGAGCTTTCAAATGTGCGATGGCTTCGGCGGGATCGAAGGGGAGTTTTCTGCTCTTTCCGTCGTGAATCATAAGCGAACAGTGTAACGTGGGCGGCGTGACAGCAGGGGCGAAGACCCCTGGGAATCGACGAGCGGCTCTCGGGCAGGGTCTCGCCTCTATCATCTATGGAAGGGCTTATAAGCGAGGAGCAATCGTTTTATGAAAATGCGTCCAGGAACGCAAACCGGCTTTCTTCTCTGCGGCAAAGAGTGGAGCGAGGGTGAGGCAATTGAAGTGCGCTCACCGTGGGACCAGGGCCTGATCGGCAAGGTAACGCTGGCAACACGCGCCGATGCGCGCGAAGCGGTAAACCATGCAGTGGCCAGCATGCGTCGAACGCGTGCTCTGCCCCGCTGGAAGCGAAAGGAGATCCTCGAAGATATCGCTGGTGCTCTGATCGAGCAGAAGGATCGCTTCGCGCAGCTTATCGTTGCTGAGGCGGGCAAGCCGATCCGGCTCGCTCGTTCCGAGGTGGACCGTGCGGTGCTGACGTTCAAGACGGCGGCGGAAGAAGCGGCGCGGCTTGGCGGCGAGACGATTCCTCTTGATTTGACCGAGGGCAACGAGAATCGCTGGGGACTGGTGCAGCGTTTTCCGGTTGGTCCGGTGCTGGCGATTACGCCTTTTAATTTCCCGCTGAACCTGGTTGCGCACAAGGCTGCGCCGGCGATCGCCGCGGGCTGCCCGATCCTGATCAAGCCGTCGCCGCAGACGCCGTTTACAGCGCTGGCGCTGGGTGAAGTGATTCTGAAGGCTGGCTGGCCAGAAGAGGCGCTGGCGGTGATGCCGCTTTCGAACGCCGACACAGCGTGGCTTGCGGAAAAGGAAGACCGGATCAAGCTGGTGAGTTTTACCGGGTCGGCCAAAGTGGGCTGGGAGCTGAAGGCGCACTCCGGTCGGAAGCGCGTTCTGCTGGAACTGGGCGGCAATGCGGCGCTCATTATTCATGGCGACTATCGCGATCTGGACGCAGCGGCGGAGCGCACAGCGCATGCGGCCTTTGGCTACGCAGGGCAGTCTTGTATCAGTGTGCAGCGCATTTTTGTCGACAAGAGCATCTTTCAAACGTTCATCTGGAAGCTTGTGGAGGTTGCAGGCAAGCTTGTTTCGGGCGATCCGAAAAGCGAGGCAACGGAAGTTGGTCCGCTGGTAAGGCCGGGCGAAGCCGAGCGCATCGAAAGCTGGATCAAGGAAGCTGTCGATGGCGGTGCGCGTCTGATCGCCGGGGGCGAGCGGGTGGGTTCGGTGATTGCGCCTGCGATTCTCACGGGTTCCAAGACGGGCATGAAGATTCGCGATGAAGAGCTGTTTGGGCCGGTGGTGGTCGTGGAGCCTTATGTTGATTTTGAGCAGGCGCTTGCCGAAGTGAACCACTCGCGGTATGGGCTGCAGGCCGGGCTGCTCACACGCGATGCGGGGCGCATTCTGACGGCCTATCGCGAGCTAGAGGTCGGTGCTCTGATCGTTGGAGACACACCGGCCTGGCGGCTTGACCCGATGCCTTATGGCGGGGTGAAGGATTCCGGGCTGGGGCGTGAGGGCGTACGGTCGGCGATTGAAGAAATGACAGAGCCGCGGATGCTGGTGATGTCGGGCATGAGCTAGGGGTTACGGGGTTTTTCGGCGAGCATGTGCGGCCAACATCGCGACAGCGCAACTGGCAATTCGCGATCGCACGCTGTCGGCCCGGCTGGTCAGGATGATCGGCACTCTCGCACCGAGGACCAAACCCGCACTATCGGCATTCGCCAGAAAACTTAATTGCTTGGCGAGGATATTTCCCGCTTCGAGATCGGGCGCCAAAAGAATGTCAGGATCACCAGCGACTTCAGATTGAATCCCTTTGGTTAGAGCGGCCTCTTTACTGATCGCGTTATCAAATGCCAGAGGACCATCCAGGATGGCTCCAGTGATCTGCTTCCGCTCGGCCATCTTGCAAAGAGCCGCCGCATCGATTGTGGCGGGCATCTTCGAAGTCACGGTTTCGACCGCAGCCAGAATAGCAACTTTGGGTTTCTTGAGACCAAGCGACATGGCGAGATCGATAGCGTTCTGGCAGATGTCCGCCTTGTCTTCCAATGTCGGAAGGATGTTGATCGCACCGTCGGTGACGATGAGGACTTTGTGATATGTCGGAACATCCATCACAAAGACATGACTGATTCGGCGGCCGGTCCGCAGTCCTCCTTCGCGGGATACGACTGCAGCCATCAGTTCGTCTGTGTGCAGACTGCCCTTCATGAGAAGTTCTGCCTGACCCGTGCGAACCAATTCGACTGCCTTAGCAGCGGATGCGTTGCTGTGCGGAGTGTCCACGATTTGATAGTCGCTGAGGTCGATTCCCGCAGACTTGGCCGTGGCTTCTATCTTCTTGCGAGGCCCGACCAGGATGGGGACGATGATTCCGAGCTTCGCCGCTTCGACGGCGCCGGCCAAGGCAGATTCCTCACACGGGTGCACAACCGCGGTTGGAACCGGCTTCAACTTCTTGCATCTCACTAGCATCTGCTCATATTTTCCAGTACCGGTCTGGCGGGTCACCTTTACACCTCCTGTGCTACTGGTGAAGACGATACTCTGGTTGACGGACGGTTTCTGATTGTCAGGCCGGGCACAATTGAATCGCCCGTTTCCCAAATCAGTTGATAACACCCCGCAGAAAACACGCAGGTTGCAGCTGCGGTTTTGCAGCTTGCGAGTTCACCAATGCTCTTCGAGCGCCATCTCGCACCATCTCGCAAACTGACTCGAAACGAAACTGTACGAATTGACAGTTTCTCAGGCCGATGTTGGGGGGTTAGGTTGTCCTCAGCGCGGCTCGATGCTCATTGTTCGGAATGTGCGCTCTTTGGCGAACTATGCCGGAGGGTATTGAGAGAAGAGCTTAAATTCGTCTCCTTCTGCAGTCAGAGTGCTGGAGACCTCGAATCGGAACGTGAGCCCGTTCTCTTCGGATACATGGACGTCCTCTTCCGCCTTCTCCTCTTGGAGGCTCACTATGAAACGAATGGTCCGACTGATCGTTCTCGTCTTGTTCCCGCTCGTGGCGACGGTGTTCTCATTCCCCCAGCCGCAACCGAATCAAAAGGCGACCGCTTCCCAAAAGCCAAAAGGCGGAGCTTTGGAGCTTGGGAGATCCTATGCGGAGCTGCGCCCGGAGCAAGTGCATCTGATCGACAGCTTCATTCGCAGTTATAACGCCACCACCGGAAGCGCACTTGTCCCGCAGCAGGTCTATGACAACGCTCGACTATCCATTCGCACCACGTTCGACGCTGTGACCCATGCACTGCTAAACGCTAAGATGACCGATTCGCAAGGCAAGAGCCTTGGGCGCGCGATTGACCTGGTGGACGCCGTGGATCAGGTGATGGGAGAGGAATCCGGGGCAGGCGGCGATATGCAGTTCCGCCTGTATGTGTACCTGAAGCCCAACGCGGTTGACGTGCTGAGCCGCAGCCAGGAATTCTTTCACGATAAAGACAATGCTGTTTATCACAAGGGGTTTCCCATCTGTTACAGGCTGAAGAACGGACCTCCATCGATTCAGTTCTCAATTTCGCGCGACCATAAATTGTCCGACGTTGACGTCGACTATCGCTCTTCCGGCTTTCCAAAGGCGCTGGTCAATGGACACTTGTCCTCTGCTAACTCCGACGTTCGCGCAGGAAACAACCTGGCTCGCCATGACGGCCGCTGGTCAGGTCTCAATGGCTGGTGGCGCAACGTTTTTGGACAGCTCGGAAGTGGCGGGGCGTCTCCAAAGGAGACCGCCACCGAGCGCCTGGGGAACATTCCGATGAATCCCGGCGTAAAAGCCGATCAGGGCGTCGACAAGAGCGCGCACGATTTCCTGCAAAGCTGGGTCGTCGCGAAAGAACCGAATAAGTCGGTTGCCTATCTTTCGCGCCGCAGCTATCCGTGTTTGGAGGTGTTGGCGAAGAAGAGCACGCAACCTGTTCCACAAGGAATGATCCGGCTGCAAACACTGAAGGCAATGCAGAAATTCAGCGATAGCCTTGGCGCGGTGAATTCCGTTGCTGACGTTTCGAGCCTGCCGAAAAATGGGCGCAGGCATTGAAACCGGCAAAGAACGCGTATCCATCCGAGTTTCGGCTGGTGAGCTTGCCGGCCGACATGGGACAGGACGAGGAATGCGTCGCCGTACCGGCCGACGATTCGAGCAAAAAATCGGAAGAGAAGTACTTCGCCACTGCATTTCGCGCGAAAAAGGGAGATAGCCAGGAGCAAGGTCATGTCGCTGCTTTGGGCACAGGAGGGCGGCTACTGGAAGATCATTGCCATCCGCATCGAGGATGGCAGCGGCGCGGGTCTCGTTCCAAACAACGCTGCCGCTGCCGCCGTACCCGCGGAGGAAGAACCGCGGGACATTGCCGCTGATCCCGCCTTGGTAAAAGACATCACGCAGTTTTACCAGAGTTGGATTATGAAACGGAATGTTTCCGAGGCTTCCGCGCTTTGCTTCACAGCGCTCCTACCCGTGTCTCGCGGCACCCTCCGCAGACCAGAAGAAACTGACGCCCGTCGCCAGAATCCAGTCTGCGCTGCAACAGCCGCTCACGAGAATCCCATCCAGCGCGAATCTCTCAGAGATGATGTCGGGTATGCAGCCCCTCAATGATCTGCTGCGCCCCGTGCAGCACGAAAACTCCAAGGCTTTCGCAATCATGGCCGTGCCGGACCAGAAGGCAGATAGCTTTCTGTGCCAGACATCGTCACTTGCCTGAAGGCTCCGCGGAACTGAAGCCCGCCGACGCAAAATACGGAGCTTATTACTTGACCGCGAGTCGATTCAATTACGGGGAGGAACAATCACCGGCTCTTCTGCTGTTGTGGACGAAGGAGACTGCGGGTTGGAGAGTTGTTGCCTGGGCTGTTGAGCTACCGTAATTGAAATCATGCCAGGACTATTTTCGGAAGTCCCTGCGGGAGTGGATTGCAGATTCGTTTCTATCTTCGCGAGCTGCCACCGAGGAGCGATCCGAGGACACCGCGCACGATCGGGCGGCCTACCGTGATGTGAATGATGAACGGAACGGCCAGGTCGTTTGCAAGCTCACTGCACAGGTACAGTGAACAGGTTAACCTTCGCATCCGCGATCACTGCGAGCTGCGCTCCGTCCGGTGAAAGGGCATAGGCTCCATTGCTCGGTGGCGGAGCTTGCAGCCGGACAGAGGTTATCCGACGCCCGTCGCTGGACTGAAAGACACGCACCTCTTCGTAGTCGAGATCCGATCCCTGAAATGGAAGTCCATACGCCATCGACTGAGAGGCGTGCAGATTCTTGACTGCAAAGTTGAGCCCGTTACCCTGCGCCGACTGGCCCACTGTCTGCTGATCTGGCTTTCCGCGCAGGATCACTTTTCCATTCGGTCGCAGCACGCGATACTCATGTGCTTTCGAGCTCAGCTCGCACGTATTTACCAGAAGCAAGTCCGGCGCAAAGCTCGAGATTTCGGGAATGCAGGCCGATGGGAATCGCGCAATTGTTGTTGTCTCGCCGCTCCACGGCGCCAGCGTCAGCCGGTACCGCTTGTTTGTCAGGGCGAGCAGCTGCACCTGCCCTTCGTTCAGCAGAGCTGGAGGAATAATCTTCGAAGATGTCGTAGTCTGCGCCACGGTTTTGAAATCCTTGTCGAGTACGCGAATCTCCACATTCTCCGGCGGCTCCGTGCCCAGGTTCTCGCGCAGGTCCGCATGCTGTTGCGGCGAGTGCGTCTCCCGCCGAATGGCAATCGCCATCAGCTCCCCGTTCGGTGAAAGCCGCACAAACTCCAGCGGCCCATCCAGCGGAGTCTGCCGCTCGATCTGCAATCCTTCGCCGTAGATTCGGAGTTCGTTGCCCACATGAACCAGAACGCGCCCTCCCGAAAGTTGCCAAAGAAACTCGCCCACGTCGGGAAGGAACCAGTCGGCGCTGCTGAGGACCTTGCTCGTCGCTGGCTCGAGCACGACTGCGTGAATCCGTCTTACCGCCGTGCCCGTTAACGCTTGCCCATCGCGATCGATCAGCTTGTGGGAGTTGAAGGCAACAAGAAGCTGCTGCGAACCCAGCCATCCGAGCGCTACATCGTCATTCAGGTTCCCCAATTGCTGCTGCGGACGAGGCGCGTAGCCCAATTCGCGAATTCCGATGGATTTCGACGCGGTTCCGTGCGTCTCCTGATCGCTCAACGGCAAATCCACAGCGCAGGCCGGCGGCTCGCATGGCTGGAACTCGACTGGTGCTGGGAGAGGCGGCAGTTTCAGCGAAATGCTGGCATCCACTGGAGGGCCGGGCACTACAGCGGATGGTGGTTTCTCAAGCAGCCGCGCTTTGTCATCGTCGTGCCCTTTCGGGAACGCAATGCTCTCCGGCACCAGCAGCAGCAACGATCGCGTTTCCAGATACACATCACCCTTCGTCGACTTCAGCAGGGAACTGCGCTCCGGCCCGGTGCCAATGTCCAGGGTTACGCCGTCGAGGCCTAGTACCTCACCGGGCTTGAGCGGAATCTGATTTTTCCGCGGCGCGCTCAGAGCCATCAGCAAAACCCCGTCCGAGCTTAAGTCGAGGCTGATCGCCCCGTGGTTAGCGATTTGAACCGTGTTGGGGGACTGTGAATCCATCGCCCTGGTCACACCGGCGTCCCATTCGACTGCGGCCAATACCAGATTCAAAGTGGATTTGCTTCCTACGCACCGCACGTTGGGAAAGGAGATGGCCAGCTGTGATTCCTTCTGGCCTTTGCCCCGGCGGATCGACAGCTCAACCCGCCCTTGAAGGACTTGGCCGTCGAAAAGGTAGCAACCCAGGCCGACCCAAGGCTTCTTGAGCTTTACATAGACAGGTGAGCCCGGGTGATGGTAGTGGACGTCCACGTAAGACATAGTTTCGACGGCCACTGGGCGGTGGTAGCCGGCATCAGGAGTCTCAGCAAAGGTTGCGACCCCTGCGAGTGCTCCGACAAAAAGCGCCATGATGAATTTCGGCATCAATCGTTCCGCCAGCCTAGCCTGCATTTCACGGGTTCACATCGATATCGGCACGTTGAAGGGAAGTGTTCTTCACCGCAATTCTGCACTTTTGCGTGGAATCAATATATTCCCGTTTGCCGTCACCTGCAATTAGCTCCAAATTGCCAGAAGCAGAACCCCGCGAACCCTTGATGGTTGGCCTGAAAAGCCGCCCATTACTTTTCCTGCTTATCTTCGCGAGCTGCCACCGAGCAGCGACCCCAGCACACCGCGCACGATCTGGCGGCCTACGGTGCTTCCGATGGAGCGTGCGGCGCTCTTCATCATGGCCTGCGCCGCGGTTTCGCGCCGACTTGTTCCGCTGCCGAGCACGTTGCCGATAACCGAGCCGGCCTCCTGGAGCCAGTCGGTCTGTGCGGCTGCGGGAGCCTGGGTAGGAGCGGTTTCCTGACCGGTTGGCTGCCAGGGTTGCACTGGCGGCCGAGCCGTCGCAGATGCTGCGACTTTGCCCTTGAGTTTCTCGTAGGCTGAATCGCGATCGACGGCCTGCTCGTATACTCCCGCGATGACGGAACTGCGGATGATCTGAGTTCGCTGATCCGGCGTGATTGGGCCGATCTGGCTGTGCGGCGGAAAGATCATCGCGCGATCGACGACATCCGGAATTCCTTTTTCATCGAGGAAGGAGACGAGAGCCTCGCCGACACCGAGTTGCGTGATTACCTGTTCGACATCAATCTTCGGATTGGCGCGAAAGGTCTGTGCGGCGGCTTTGACGGCCTTCTGATCGCGCGGTGAGAAAGCACGGAGCGCGTGCTGCACCCGATTGCCAAGTTGGCCCAGAACTGTTTCGGGCACGTCGATGGGGTTTTGGGTAACGAAGAAGACGCCGACACCCTTGGAGCGAATGAGCCGTACGACTTGCTCGATTCTCGACTGCAACACGGAGGGCAGATCGTTGAACAGGAGATGCGCTTCATCGAAGAAGAAGACCAGCTTTGGTTTTTCGGGATCGCCAACCTCCGGCAGCTTCTCGAATAGCTCGCTCATGAGCCAGAGAAGAAAGGTTGCGTAGAGTTGCGGAGACTGGAGCAACTGATCGGCGGCGAGGATGTTGACGACGCCACGACCGCTGCTGTCGACCTGCAGGAGGTCTTCGATATTGAGCGCGGGTTCACCGAAGAACTGATCGCCGCCCTGCTGCTGGAGCGCGACGAGACCGCGCTGAATGGAGCCGACGCTTGCGGCGGAGATGTTTCCGTACTCGGTCTGGTAGTCCTTTGCGCCGTTTGCGACGTGCTGCAGCATGGCCTGCAGGTCTTTCATGTCGAGCAGAAGCAGACCCTGATCGTCGGCGATCTTGAACACGAGGGTGAGCACGCCGGTTTGCGTATCGTTGAGATTCAAAATGCGGCTCAGGAGCAGCGGGCCCATTTCACTGACGGTAGCGCGGACGGGATGGCCCTGCTTGCCGAAGACATCCCAGAAGACAACGGGGCAGCCAGAGAATTTCCAGTCGCTGAGGCTGAGGAGTTGCAAGCGCTGGTCGAGTTTGGGAGAGCTTTTCCCAGGCTGGCTGATGCCGGAGAGATCGCCTTTGACATCGGCAGCGAAAACGGGCACTCCGATGCCGCTCAGCGCTTCAGCCATGACCTGCAGGGTTACGGTCTTTCCGGTGCCGGTTGCACCTGCGACCAGGCCATGGCGGTTCGACATTCCAGGAAGAAGCGAGAGGTCATCGGTTCCTTTTGCAATTACCGGCGCGTCAATCATTGGTAAAAAACCCTCCATCAACTGCGGATCAACGATTCTAGGTTTAATTCTGCAACGGCGCGGTGCCCAGGCGGCGCGTACCCAAGATCTTACATATCCATGTCATTGATTGTGCCAAATAGGATTTAGGCTCGTTGCGGTGACCTTCCGGCTCGTCCGCTGCGGTGCTGAAGTGAATAATAGGAACGATGTCTCTCAAACCGTTCTTCAGTCTTTTACGTGAAGGCCGGCTTACGGCGCTGCTGGGCGTGGGCGCCGGGCTCAAGTCGTTTTACAAACTGACATACCTTGCTGCGGCCGGCGAGGCCGGGCTGCTGAATCGGCTGGCGGGTGGGCCGGCGACTTTTGATTCGCTGGCCGAGTTCTGCGCTGCCAACGGCCAAGGCAGAGAGGCGCTCGAAGCCTGGCTGCAGATGGGAGTGCGCCTGCGGCTGTTGAGCCTGGGGCCACGCGGCTATGCGTTGCGCGGACTGGCGAAAGCGCTTGCCCGGCCGGAGAACGACGCTGCGCTGGCCATGGTGGAGGAGGTAGCCGGGCTTCACCACAAGCTCATTGAGGGAACGCTGCCGAAGATCCGCAAGCGGCGATCTGTGGAGCCTTGCCGACCAGGACGGTGAGCTGATTGCGCGCTCGTCTCGTGTGCTGGAGGCTTTTCAAGCGGAGGTGATTGCCCACACTTTTCCGGAGCGCGGGACAGCGCGTTTGCTGGAGATCGGATGCGGCTCGGGCATCTACCTGCGATATGCGACGGAGAGAAATGCTTCGCTGACCGCAGTTGGGTTGGAGCTTCAGCCAGAGGTGGCAGAGATGGCGCGAAAGAACCTCAGAAGCTGGGGCCTCGAGGGACGGGTGAAGGTGGAGGATGGCGACTTTCGCGCAAGGATACCTGGAGAACTGTTCGACATTGCGACGCTTTACAACAATATCTATTACTTTCCTGTGGACGAACGCGTTGCTTTACTCGAGCACATCGGGAGATTCCTCAGACCGGGCGGGTTTTTGCTTCTGACGACTTGCTGCCAGGGAGGCAGTCTTGGGACGGAGGCACTGAACTTGTGGGGCGCGGGCACGAAGGGCGCCGGTCGGCTACCGGCCGAAGACGAACTGGTGGACCAGTTGCGGAAGGCGGGCTACATCCGGGTAGAAACGAGGAACATGATTCCTGGGGAACGCTTTGTCGCTTTTCAGGCGTTTCGGGGGTAGGGATGGCAACAGACGCCTGGCCAGATGAACGCGCAGCATCCCATGTCCCAAAATCGGGATATGGGACACCGGCCGAACGAGGCCGTAGACGGTACTTCCGGTAGGTGATTCAGCTTTCAGGGGATTCAGATGCGGCATGGGTTGGTGCTATGGTCAAGTTTCGTGTGGACCGGGCGCCGTTGAAGTTGAGGAGCGGTGTTGATAGCTTTTCCCGGACCACCGCAGCCTGAGAATTCCTTGGGAATTCGCATCACTGGAACGTATGGAAGCCGAGATTTGCTGTGCCTACAACGCGACCAGGGGCTGCAAGCTCAGCTCGAAGGTCACTGTTGCTGACAGCGCGTTGGAGCCGCTCAAAGTTCTGAAGATCCTGGTTGAGGGTCTCTCTCGCGATGGTGAATCGAGCCTCTGGCTGACACCCCTCAAGCACGCTCCGAATTTGACGCGGCTGTTTCCTTTCGATTTCGCTTACCTCGACGGCGAGCACAGGGTGATTCATGGGGTGGCGCTGCTGCCCGGTGTGCAGACTCCGCAATTTACAGATCAGGCGGCAAGCGCACTGGTCTTGCCTCTTGAGACGCTGGTGAGGACCAACACCCAGCAGGGCGATCAGATTATCGTTTGCGTGGAGAAGGAGCTGGAAGCGCGCATCGCAGAGATTTCGGTTCCGATGACTGTCGCTTCGGTCACTCACTTTGCGGACAATCCAGGTTCGGATGCGAGTCTTCCGGTTGCGGCGCTTCCGAAACTTCCTCAGCATCCACTGCCGGGTTTGCGTGTTTCCGCTCCGACCCTGACGGCTTCGGTTCCGCGGGGTACGGGATTTACAGCAGCGATGACTGCCGGTTGGCAGATCTCGAGTTCGACGACGGTTGCGGCAGCAGCGGCGGTGCTCGAGCCGATCGAGACCCGAGAATCGGTTCAAGACGAAGAAGCGGAAAGCGTGCTCGCAGTTCTGGAAACTGCTATTGCTACGGAGATCGAAGGCACGGATGCGATGGAGTTGGGCGGCACGACTGGCAGCATCGCAGATCCTGTTTCCGGCCACGTTTTCGAGCCGGTCGTTGATCAAGTGTCGGAGCCTGTTTGCGAAACTGTTGCTGCCGTCGAGGTTGCGGAGAGTAACCGGGCGGAACGAGTTGTAGACTCGTTGACCTCTGTTGCAGCGGAGGAGGCGGTTGTCGAGCAGCCGAGAGTTAGCCCTGACGTCGAGGAGACCGTAACAGAAGTACCAACGCCACAACGGAAGAAGCTCGCCGAAAAAGCGCCGGCGTCCGCTGCCAACATTGCTATTGATGCCGATCCTGTAACAACGAGGAAGAAGACCCGGGAGCAGAAGAAGAAGGAATCGCTTGGGGTTTTGGTAAAGCGCTTTCTGAATTGCGAAGATCCGCTGCCAGAGCGGCGATCGATAATTCGACTTCTTGCGCAGGGGCTGGTTGCGTGCGGCGCTGACCGCGAAAATACAAAGACATACGACGTTCGGGATGTGAGCCCAACGGGGCTGTATCTACGCACGGAAGAACGATGGCGGCCGGGGGATGTTGTTTCGCTGGTCCTGCAGAGAAGAGGCTCCGCAGAAGAAGATTATGAGCGGCGCGTCAATGTGGAGGCTAGAGTAGTTCGTTGCGATGAGGGCGGGGTCGGCCTGTTGTGGTTGTGGCCTGAGGGCGTGGAGTTTCAACCCTGGAAGCGAGTGCATACGAAGAGATCGGATGAAACGGATGCGGACTATTTTCTGAGAGAGCTTCGTCTAACCACGGCACTCGGGTTCCTGCGACAGATTTGTCCTTCTTCGGCCGACGAGATGAAGATGACACTTCACCAGCGGCTGAGCAACAAGAGAATAGCGAGTGCTGTGGAGATTGTGCTGAAAGCGCAGGATCTACTCGGGCAACCTGATGGTGGAGCGAGCAAGCTGGCTCATCCGGACATGGTAAGGCGCATCGTAGAGAATGGGTCGTGGACAGAGGACGACTGGATTCGGCAGCGGTGGGCAGGCCTTCTGGCGAGTTCATGCAGCGCTGAGGCGCCGGACACATCGAATACCGTTTTCATAGACTTGTTGGCGAAGCTGATGCCTGCACACCTTCACGTTTTGTCGTTCGTGTGCCGCAAGGCGTCCGAACGGATCGAGGCCGGTGCGCCGGCTGCCACGCTGGATGTGTATTGCACTTCGGAGGAATTGATTCAGGCAGTGGGATCGCCCAGTCTGGCGCGAATCCAACAGACGATGGGACAGCTATCGTCGCTTGGTCTGCTTGCCGAGAGCAACAAGCCCTCCTATGTTGCGGTAACCGACAAGGTGAAGACAAGGACCACGCCGACGGCGCTGGGATTGAAGATGTTCGCGCGGTGCCATGGACGTCAATCATAGAAAAAATTAAAGCGTGTTTTTGGCGACCCTGAAGAGGTTGCGGAAGAACTTTGCACGAGCCGAAGAAGAGGCTCTCAGCGGCTGGTCGTGCGAGTCTGACAACTTGATTCGGGTTTAAGGTAGATGAATTTTTTGGACAAATACAGCAAATTAGCAAGCACAGAAGCCCCACGATCACTCCGGAGCCCCAAGCGACAACCGACTCCGTTCGACGCTGAATAAAGTCGCGCATTTTGCCATTTGGGCCACGGCTAATGCGATGATTTGAAGGGCGTTCGTGGCGGACGGTTTCGGTCACGGAAAATTGTGCGGGCGCGGCTGAGTGGAGATGAAGGGTTATGGATCTTGGACTGAAGGACAAGCTGATTGTTGTTACCGGCGGCGGTGCCGGAATTGGGGCGGGCATTTCGCGCGCTTGCCTGGCAGAGGGTGCACGCGTGGTCGTGCTGGGGCGGCGGTCGGAAAATGTGCTGGCTTTCATGGAGGAGATGAAGGCGGCTTCAGCGCATTGCGAGCTGGTTGAGGCGCATCTCGAAGACGTGGAACGGTGCCAGTCGGCCATCGCGGAGATTGAAGAGCGGTATGGCGACATCTATGGGCTGGTAAATAACGCGGGCGTCAACGATGGAGCGGGGTTGGAGAAGGGCAGCGTGGCGCGCTTTGTCGAGAGTCTCAACAAGAACCTGATCCACTATTACGCGCTAGCGCACTACGCGCTGCCTTCGCTGAAACGGACGCAAGGAGCGATTGTGAATATCAGCTCGAAGGTTGCGCTTACCGGGCAGGGCAATACGTCGGGGTATGCGGCGAGCAAGGGTGCGCAGTTGGCTCTTACACGCGAGTGGGCCGCGGAGTTGCTGCCCTACAAAATCCGGGTGAATGCTGTTTTGCCGGCGGAGGTGATGACTCCGCTGTATCGGCGCTGGCTTGATACGCTCGGTGATCCGGCGGCGGAGTTGAAGAGAATCACCGACAAGATTCCGCTGGGGCATCGGATGACGCTGTGCCTCGGAGATTGCGGCCGCGACGGTGTTTCTGCTGTCGCCTACGCAATCGGCGCACACGACGGGGCAACACATCATTGTGGATGGCGGGTATGTGCACCTGGATCGCGCGCTGACATAATCTCCAGAAGAGATCAACGCAGAGAAATGCGCATGACCAGCGCTTTCAGTGCCGTAAAACGCAAAGACATTGCGGTAAAGCGGAGTTCCTGAACCGAACTCGAATCCCGCCCATGACGATCGGCGTAGTCGGCGAGTTCCATCATGACTCCGGCATCGCGATATACAGTCCACAGCCTGGCGGCTGCCAATGGAGCAATGTCACCTGGCTGAAGGGGCTCGGCGCCTTTCCATGCTGGACTCAAGCGGCTCACGATCTGCTGCCACGAGCGCCGATTGCGCGCATGCAATTCGCTCCAACGGCGAAACATGTAGAACGCCGTGAGTGAGCATGCCGCAAGTTGAAGTGGAATGAGAATGGGCTTGCTTTCCCGTCCCGGAATCCATTCAAGGGAGGCGGACCAGTTCTCCCCACCCACTTAGGCTAAGGTGAACAGGGCGCTCAGTTAAATGGCACTTACGAGTCAGGGAGTGTATGACTTCGAGCCAAATCTCCCTGCATCCCCTTTGATAAAGCGCGGGAAGATGCCGCTGCTGGTCGTTCAGTTCGCCGTTGCCGTTGCAACCAGGTTCCGCATAATCACGGGTTCGGGGGCCAACCGGCGGGGCCAGGATACGTTGAAGCGGGTGCCCTTGCCGACCGTGGATTCCACGTGGACTGAACCTCCGTGGCGCATCACCATTTTCCGAACGACCCAGAGACCGATGCCGTTGCCGCGCTCGCCTTTGGTGCTGACACCGAACTGGAAAAGATTGCGGAGCACTTCCGGGGCGATTCCTGCGCCCTGATCTTCAACCGAGATCAAGACGTCGTCCGGCCGGCCTTCGATGTGAATCTTCACCTGGGCTCCGCGGCGCGTGGTGGCTTCGCATGCGTTGCGGACCAGGTTGAGGAGCACCTGGCGCGTGTCCATGGAGTATGCATTGACGGTGCAATCTCCGGTGTGTTCGATCACGAGTTGGATATCGCGCTGGTGGAGGAGTGGTTGGAGCAGGGACAGCACCGAATCCGCCGAGGCGCAGAAGTCGACGGGCTCCGGCTGTTGATCTTGCCGAAAGAATCCAAGCGTGGAGCGCGCGATGGTAGCGATGCGGCGCACCTCCTGTTCGGCCTGCTCTGCCATGGCCTTCATTTCGGTTGGAGCAGATGGAGAATTCTGGATAAGGAACATCAGATTCTCGATTGCGGAGAGCGGGTTGTTGATTTCGTGCGTGACGACGGCCGACATGCGGCTCCACTCTTCAAGTTTGCGGGCGGTGAGCAGGCTGTCTTCAACGCGCGCTTTCTCGGTTTGCGCGTGCTTCAGGCGTTGTGCGTAGTCGTTGATGCCGAAGGCCAATTCAGGCGCACGGCGAAAGATCTGAAGAGCGACGTAGCCGGAAAGGATGGCGGTGATGATATTCGTCCATGCATCGACCCAGAAGATGGGAATCCAGGTGGTGATGACTTCGAGCAGGTGCGTCGATCCGCAGGCCACGATGAAAAGCGCGAAGCCTATCAGAAAGAAGACCCAATCGCGGGCGATGGCACGTCCCGTTTTGCGCGCGAGGTAAAAGAGAGTAATGCAGATGCTGAGGTAGCTGAAAAACGTGATGGCGTTGGTGATGGCCATCGTCCAGATCAACTGTGGGTCCTGTCGCCAGCAGACAGCATGGGGCATCAGGGATGAATACATGTCAATGACCTGCCAATCCTGTATGACCGCGATTTCAGATAATGAGACATCGTCGCCAGCGAGGGTGAACTGGCAAGGATGCCAAGCCCGCCTTCGAGCAGAGATGAACCTGAGGAAAGGAACCTGCAATTTGAGTCGGCCAGTTTGCGAGGAAAGAAGTCCGGGGCAAACCGTGTTTTCAACAACAGTCTTCTTTTACCAGCGAATATCGTTACCAGGCAATCTCGTTTTGGTAACACTCTGGCTTGATGAAGTCGCTTTTCCAAGCCGGTCAGTTCTGTCTTTGGGGATCTAGAAGCACGCCGGTCAGAGATTCCGCTTCCGCACTGGCTTCGTCACTCTCCTGTGGCGATGCCACAGGCTTCTGTGATAGTACTTCTGTGGTTGCGCCACAGGTACCGGAATGTCTGCTGAAAAACTTGATCTCCTGCAAGGCACGCTCGATCTGATGGTCTTGCAGACGCTTACGGTGATGGGCTCGCTGCACGGCTACGGAATTGCACGGCGCATTGAGCAAGTGAGCGGCAATGAAGTGCTGCTGAATCAGGGCACCATTTACGCCTCGCTGGTGAGGTTGGAACAGCGTGGGTGGATTGGGTCGCGGTGGGGCACGTCTGACAACAATCGGAAGGCCAAGTTCTATTCGATTACGGCCGCGGGCCGGCGGCAGTTGACGGCCGATGCGCGGTATTGGGACCGATTGAAGGAAGTGATGGAGCGGGTGATGACCATGGATCGCTCTGCCAAGGGTGAAGCTGACGCGTGAGCTGGCTCTGGCGCTTTTTCAGACGAGTGTGGGCATTCCTGCGGAGGAAGCCTCTCGATGCGGAGCTCGAGGCCGAGCTCGCCGCGCATCTCGAGATGGCGATTGAAGACAACATCGCGCATGGGCTGCCGGCCGCGGAAGCCCGACGGGTGGCGCTGGTGAGCATCGGCGGAATGGAACAGGCGCGGTACAGGCATCGCGAAGCACGAGGACTTATGAACATTGACATCCTGATGCAGGACTTGAAGTACACCTTTCGCACGCTGTGGCGCGATCCCAGTTTCACGGTCGTCGCGGTATTGATTCTTGCGCTGGCGATCGGCGCGAACATTGCCGTCTTCAGCGTTGTGAACATGCTATTGCTACGACCGCTGCCCTTTCAGAATGCGCAGCAGCTGGTGTGGATTGCGCCGCCGCCGACCAAGTGCGGACTGTCGTGCGCAACCTACTCGACCGATGCCTACGATCAGTTTCGCGTGATGAGCCGGTCGTATCAGGATGTGACGGGGTACTTTGCTTTTTCGAGTGCCGACAATCTGAGCTTGAGTCTTGGCGGCGCTCCGATCACGGCTACCAGCATGGATGTGATTCAGAATTTCTTCCAGGTGCTGGGAGTGCAGGCGCAGATGGGTCGGGTGTTTACGCCAGACGATGCACGGAACGGCGCGGCGCCAGTGGTGCTGCTGACCAATGCGTGGTGGAAGCGGCAGTTCAATGGCGACAAAAACATTGTGGGGAAGGCGTTCGACATGAACGGCCAGCAGACCACGGTGATTGGAGTGCTGCCTGCGTCGTTTGATTTTGGCGCGGTGTTCGCACCCGGCACCAAGGTTGACGCGATTACGCCATTGAATCTCTACGGACCTCCGCGCGACTGGGGCAACATCATCACGTTTATCGGACGACTGAAGCCGGGCGTGACGCTGGCCCAGGCGCGCGATGAAGCGGCGAGTATTGCTCCACACATGTGCTGGAACAACAAGCGTCCGGAGACTTGCGGCGACTACAAGGGCGGGGTGGTCCCGGTCCCGCTGAAGGATTATGTCAGCGGAAAGCTGCGGCGGTCGCTGGTGGTGCTTTGGGCTGCGGTCGGAGCGATCCTGCTGATCGCATGCGTGAATTTTCGAACCTGCTGCTGGCGCGGGCTTCGGCGCGGTCGAAGGAATTCGCAATGCGTGGGGCGCTGGGCGCGAGCCGCGGGCGCATTGTTCGCCAGCTTCTTACGGAGAGCCTTGTGCTTTCGTGCGCCGGAGCGATCCTGGGATTCATGCTTGCGGCCGTTTTGGTTTCCTGGCTGGCGCACCAAGGGGCGATCGCGCTTCCTCTACTGAGTACGCTGCATATTGATAGCGCTGCGCTCGGGTGGACGGTACTGATTGCGATTTTTGCCGCGACGGTGTTTGGGCTTGTTCCGGGACTGCGGATCGCCAGCGGCAATCTGCAGGAGTCGTTGAAGGATGCGGGGCCGGGCGCGAGCGCCAGCCGCAGACACGAGCGCACGCGGTCGATTCTGGTGGTGTCGGAGGTCGCGCTGGCATGCATGCTGCTGGTTGGCGCGGGGCTACTGCTTCGCAGTTTCATGAATGTGCTGAATGTCGATCTGGGATTCCAGCCTGACCGCGCGGCAGCGATCAAGGTCAAGTACGACGACAGCGTTCCGGGAGACAAGACCGGTGATTTGACTGCCCAGAAACGCAGTGTCATCTTCCAGCAAGTCCTGAGTCGCGTGCAATCTCTGCCCGGCGTGGAAGCGGCGGGAATGGTGGACTATCTGCCGCTCGGCCAGAATCGCGCGTGGGGAACGCCGCTGCCCAAGGGTGTGAAGCGGCCTGACAAGTTGGACACGGGTCCGCTGGTTTACGTCATCACGCCGGGGTATATGCGCGCCATGGGGACGCGCATTCGGGGCCGGGACTTTGCATGGAGCGATGGTCCGAAGAGCGAACCGGTTGTGATGATCAACGAGTCGTACGCGAAGTTTCTCAATTCACTGGCAAAGTGGCCCGATGGAAATGCCGTTGGAAAGGTTCTTGCGAATGGGGGAGGTTCGGACCTGCACGTGGTGGGCGTCGTAGACGATGTCCACGAGGAGAACGTGGATGGAGATGCCGGTTGGCAGATCTATTACCCGGCGATACAGGCCAATCCTTCAGGGGCCGAACTCGTTGTCCGCAGCAGCCTGCCACCGGCATCGCTGGCGACGAGCGTCATAACGACGCTGCGCGAAATGAACCCTCAACAGCCGGTTGCAGAGTTCAAGCCGATTCGTCTGCTCGTGAATCACGCCGTATCGGGTCGGCAGTTCTTCATGCTGCTAGTGGTTTCATTTGCAACTCTTGGGTTGCTTTTGGCGGCGCTGGGGATTTATGGCGTGATCTCGTACTCGGTTACGCGGCAGACGCAGGAGATCGGGATTCGTATGGCACTGGGCGCAAGCGCGGGGACCGTGCAGCGGCACGTGCTCGCCGGGACATTGCGGTTGGCGCTGATCGGCGTTGTGCTTGGAGCAGCTGCGTCAGTTGCGGGAGCGCGGCTGATTGCTTCGCTGCTGTTCGAAACGTCACCGTGGGATGCAATGACTTATATCAGCATGGCGATCGGGTTGCTGGCGGTAGCTGCATTGTCGGGCTACATTCCGGCGTTCCGGGCTTCGCGCATCAACCCGACGGTGGCTCTGCGCGCCAATTGAATCTCAATCCAAGGAAGCCACGGCACAGATCCGGCGCGGTGCGCATCAGCCTAATCACTGTTCGTGCGAATTTTGCTACTGGATTATTGGAGGGATTCAGTCCAGAATGTGGGGAGGAGTCTCCATGCCACCGATCCGAATCACCCGTGAGGTTCACCAGGGCTGGCTGAGCGGAAACGGAATTCATTGCAAGTGCAGGGTGGAACTCGTCGTAAGGAAAGTTCCCAATTTCCCGCCGGAACGGACGCTTGATGTCTGGATACCAGAGAAGCCGCCAGAAGGCAGCTACAAGTTGCAGATCGACGCCACTACGCTTGATGTCGAGTTCAAGCGCGGTGCCTGGCTTGAAGCTGTAGCCTGAGATTTCTCGCGGGCACGCGCTCCCGGTTTGATACTGGCGCAGTGTTGATTTCGATTGCCTCTCAAATGCAAGCATCGCTATGATGCTCGGGCTGCCCGCTTTCCCGTTGAGCCTCTACGGACGGCTGAATCCCCACCAAGGAGCACGCAAGAATGTGCGGAATTGTGGCCGTCTACTCGCGCCGCGAGCCTATTTCTCCGGCAGCGCTGGAGCGAGCAACGAAGTCTCTCTATCATCGTGGGCCTGACGGGCAGCGGCAATGGATCAGCCGGGATAATCGCGTGGGACTGGGCCACGCGCGGCTGAGCATTATCGATCTGGCCACCGGCGACCAGCCGATTGCGCAGCGAGGATAACCGCACCCACATCGTTGCCAACGGCGAGTTCTATCAGTATGAAGCGATTCAGCGCGAACTTGAATCGCGCGGACATCGGCTGCGCACACGCTCAGACAGCGAGATCGCGCTTCATCTCTACGAGGAGTTGGGGCCGCAATGCCTGCATCAGCTTCGCGGCGAATTTGCTTTTGTGATCTGGGATGAGAAGGAGCAATCGCTGTTTGCGGCGCGCGATCGCTTCGGCATCAAGCCGCTCTTCTATGCGTGGCACAAGAAGACGCTTTACATTGCGTCGGAGGTGAAAGCGCTGTTTGCCGCTGGTGTTCCGGCGCGGTGGGACGAGGAGAGCGTGTATCAGTCATTCACTTTTGGTGGCCACCAGATGCGCACCCTTTATGACGGCGTGCAGCAGGTGCCCCCTGGACACTACCTGATCGCAACGGAAAACCATGTTCAGATCACACGCTACTGGGACTTCAACTATCCGGTAGCGAGCGATGCTGCGCCGAAACGAATCGATGCTGACTATGCCGCGGAGTTTCGTCATGAACTGGAGGAGGCGGTACGGATACGCCTGCGGGCGGATGTCCCGGTGGGCGTTTATCTCAGCGGCGGGCTGGACTCCTGCGCGGTGCTGGGACTGGCTGCGCGCCATCATCCCGATCCGATTCGTGCATTCACTTTAACCTTTGACGACGTTGCGTACGACGAAGGACCGATTGCGCGCGAGATGGCTGCGCTGGCGGGCGCGGAGTTCAACACCGATTCCGATCAACCAGCAGCATCTGGCTGAGAATTTCGGGGCGGCGATTCTGCAGTCCGAGTCGTTTTGCGTGAATGCGCATGGGGTAGCGAAATTTCTGCTGAGCAAGGCGGTGCGCGAGGCTGGCTACAAGGTTGTGATTACCGGCGAAGGATCGGACGAGATACTTGGCGGGTACGCGCACTTCAGGCGCGACATGCTGCTCTACAACCGCGAGGGACAGGATCCGGCGGAGATTGAGAAGCTGCTGGCGTGGCTGAACGAGAACAACACCGTATCGAGAGGATTATTGTTGCCGGATGGCGATTCGGGCAATCTCGATGCGGTTCGGAGCATTCTGGGATATGTGCCTTCGTGGTTCGAGACATTCTCGTCGCGCGGAGTGAAGGCACAGCCGCTGCTGGCTGAGGATTTCGGTTGCCGGTTCAAGCATCGCGAGGACTATTCGCAATTACTGTCGGATATCGACGTGCCCAAGCAGTTGAAGGGGCGCGATGCGCTGAATCAGTCGCTTTATCTGTGGGGAAAATCGGTGCTTCCGGGCTACATTTTGACGATGCTTGGCGACCGGATGGAAATGGCGCACTCCATCGAGGGGCGGGTGCCGTTTCTCGATCATCATGTGGTGGAGTGCATCTGCAGGCAGCCGGTGAACCAGAAGATTCGCGGCATGACGGAGAAGTTCGTGCTGCGCGAAGCGGTGCGCGACGTCATTACGGACACGGTGTATCGGCGGCAGAAGCATCCGTTTCTGAGCCCGCCGGCGACGCTGAATCCGGAGCAGACGTTCAACATCTACGTGCAGGACATGCTGCGTGGCTCGGTGATGGCTTCGATTCCCTACTTCGATCAGAAGAAGATTGTGGGGATGCTGGACAGCCTGGGCGCAATGGACGCAGGTGCGCGATCTGCGTATGACCAGATCCTGATGCCGCTGGTAAGCATGTGCGTGATCCATGAAGGATTCGGGATGGAATGCTGAAGCGCGTTTGACGATGTGCGTGGGTGTATACTCCCGACGTTATGCTCACTCACATTTCAAAGCTCTTCTTTCTTGCATCTCTTGTTGTGATGGCGATTTCCTCAAACGCTCAACAGCCGGCTGCATCGCCAGATGCGCAGGCCAAACCGAAGCCTGAAGACACCGAGATATGGCAGCCGGTGCCGAAGGTTGTTACTCCTGCTGCGGAGTGCAATGCGCCGCCTTCAGACGCGATCGTCCTTTTCGACGGAAAGAACGTGGAGGAGTGGGTCAACGTAAAAGACAAGCAGCCTGCGCTGTGGGATGTGCACGATGGCGTGATGACGGTGAATAAGACTGGCGGGAGCATTGAGACCAAGCGCCGCTTCAAGGACTATCAGCTTCACGTGGAGTACAAGATTCCTGCGAGTATTACGGGGACCGGACAGGGACGCGGCAACAGCGGCATTTTTCTCGCCTCGACAGGTTTGGGCGACGACGGCTACGAGTTGCAGGTGCTGGACGGGTACAACAATCCGACGTACGTGAACGGCATGGTGGGGAGCATTTACAAGCAGAGTATTCCGCTGGCGAATGCGAGCCGCAAGCCGGGCGAGTGGCAGACCTACGACGTGGCCTGGACGGCGCCGACGTTTAACGACGACGGATCGATGAAGACGCCGGCATATGTGACGGCGTTCTTGAATGGCATCCTGGTACAGAATCATTTTGCGCTGATAGGGCAGACGCTCTATATCGGAAAGCCGTTTTACAAGAAGTACGATACGGCGCCGATCAAGCTGCAGGCGCATGGTGACAAGAGCGAGCCGATGAGCTACAGGAACATCTGGGTACGGGAGCTGCCGTAATTTTGGCGCATTCCTGGCGAAGAAGAAAAGCAGATCCTTCGCCCCGCTTGCCACACAGACTCACGGCTGCGGGGCCCCAAGCGTGCGGGGCTCAGGATGACACTTCAATTTCAGGTGCGATATTCGCGAGTTCTGCGCTGGGTCAGTGCGCCATGGCCTGGGTTTTGGCCAGCATGACTGCGCTTCTGAGGGCCGTAACGAAAGTGTTGGCAGCGGCGGTGTCGTTGAAAGTAAGGCCGAAGGCTTCTACCTGGTCCTTCACCTGGCCGTAGTCGGAGCTACTGTGCGGGCCGGGACCGAGATGCTGAAGCTTGTCGCGGTCGTAGATCAGCGCGGGGAATTTCTTTCCCGGCATGCCCACCACAATCACCATAACTGCGTCACCTTTGTCGCCACGCTTGTACGCGCTGGGAGCTTCAGGATTTGTGAAGACGCTATTTTCGTCCATCAGGGACTCGTCCACGTCTGTAAGGGAAACGGTGATGGAGGAAAGCGGAAACGCGTACCGATACCACGCGATTCTTCCCTCCTCTTCGCGAGGCAGGGCGCAGACGGGCGCGGGCATGTTGGGCTCGATGACGAGGGTTTGGCCGTCGAGCACGACAATGCTACCCGAGGCGGTGTAAGCCATCTTCATCTCCTCCATGCGGGAGGGGATGTCCTGCGCGCGGCAGGCGACGGAGGCAAGGACGAGGCAACCAAGCAATAGGCGAAACAAGGTCTTCATGGATGAACCTTTGGTGTGCCTTTTATGGTGGGACTGTTTTTAAGAAAATAGTGTGATTTGTCGCACCCAGGGTGTTACGAAGGACATGTGCGGAAAGTCGGTGCTCCTATTGGTTGGCGCGACGGCTTCGAAGAGAGCGAAATCTCAATCGAGTCTAAGGTGCTAGGATTCAGGCGATTCCAAAGAGGTTCAAGGAATGACACCGAAACGAGCAGGGTTCGCAACTTTGGCTTGTACAACTTTGGTGGGAGTTGTTGCGGCGCAGAGGCCCGCGTCGCTTTTGATTCCAGAATCGAAACTTCCGGCGCGGCAGAACGTTCCCGTCTTCGGGCAGAAGATCGTTTATTACGACCTCGGTTCTGGGCCGGTGATTGTGTTGGTGCACGGATTCGGAAGCGAGGCGCGGTTCGACTGGGGCAATGTGTTGCTGCCTTTGTCGGAACACCATCGTGTGATTGCGATGGATCAGATCGGGTTTGGCGCATCCGACAAGCCGTTCATCGATTACTCCATCCAGACTTATGTCGATTTTCTTGGTGAATTTCTGCGCATTCTAAATGTGCATGAATTTACGCTGGCTGGCGAATCGCTGGGGGGATGGATCTCGGCGCTTTATACAATTGAATCGCTTGCGCCTGCGAACGTTGGCGCGAACGCAATGCCCAGACCGAGTCGGCTGGTGCTGTCGGATGCAGCAGGATTGACCGCGGCACATATGACGGAACAGTCGATGCCGATTCCGATTGCCGGCACGCTTGCCGATGCACACGGCGTTGCGATCGTCTTCCATGACAAGTCACGCGTGACCGAGGAGTTTGTTCGCGAATCGTGGGCCATGAAGATGAAGGCCAATGACGGATTTACGGAGCGGTCAATCTGGAGCAGCAAGAAACTCGAGAAGGAAGCTGTGAAGGACCGAATTGGCACGATCTCTGTGCCGACGCTGGTGGTGTGGGGAGGCGACGACGAGCTGGTGCCGCTGGAACAAGGGCGCGCATATGCGGCCGGCATTCCCGGCGCGAAGCTGGTGGTGGTTCCAGATTGCGGGCACGCGCCTTCCATCGAAAAACCGAAGGAATTTCTGGACGCGGTGATTCCGTTTATTGACGCGAAATAGAAGCGGTGGCAGTCGACAAGACCGGATGCACAGGACTTCTGCTGAACTGCAGGCTGTAACGCTGACGCCGGCTGGCGATGCGGAGTCTCTGCCTGGCGTCGAAGCGGGGCAACCTTTGCAACGCGTCTTCATCTCAACCTGCTGACAGCAATTCTCGCGTCGCTGCTTGAACCTTCACACAGCGACGGATCCACGTCAGGCAATTCAATTCGAATTTCAATTCGAGTCATCCAACGCGCCGCAGTTCTATGCGGCATTAGAGCAGGAGGAACTTATGGCAGAGATTAGACGAGATGAGTCTATCGGCAACACGGGCCTTTCAACCGCGGCACTGGCACACGCCAACGAACCAATAGAACAGGAACTCGTAGAGAAGCGCGAAGACGGACGCGATCTCAATGCGTCGGTCGAAAGGCGACTCAACGCCAACTCGTCACAGCCCTCGGAAACCGATGAGCAGGCTGCGCTGTTTTCTCAGGATGAATCGAAAGAACTGTATGCGAAGTGGGATGCGGTGCAGGTGGGCTTTGTGGACGAGCCGCGCCAAGCCGTGGAGCGAGCAGATTCGCTGGTTGCGGGGGCGATGAAGCGGCTGGCAGAGATGTTCGCGGAGGAGCGTGCGCGGCTGGAAGGACAGTGGGATCGGGGTGACGACGTTTCTACGGAAGAGCTGCGGCTGGCGCTGCGTCGCTATCGTGCTTTTTTTGGTCGGCTGCTTTCAGTCTAGGTGGGTTAAGCACACAACAAATGAGGGCCGGAATCTAAGAGTGAGGATGCCGGCCCTCGACTTGCGTCTGACTATTCGGTTACGGTCAGCTCAGTGTGTAGGCTTGCGGTTGAATCTTCGCCCGCCCAGACATCGAACGTGCTGGGCTCGACTGCCCAGGCTTTTGTTTGCGGACTCCAGAATTCCAGCTCATCCTTGCCTAGCGGGAATTTGAGTGTTTGTGTCACTCCGGGCTGCAGAGTGACGCGCTTGAACCCCTTGAGTTGCCGTACCGGACGCGACGCCGAGCCCCAGCGCTGGTGGATGTAAATCTGCACGACAGCATCGCCGGCAACCTTGCCGGTGTTGGTGACGTCGACCTGGACTTCGGTGGCTTCGCTGGTCTTCATGCTGGTTTTGCTCAAATGCAAATTATCGAACTTGAAGGCGGTATAGCTGAGGCCATAGCCGAAGGGATAGAGCGGTTTGCTCTGGACGTCCCAGTAGCGTGAGGTGAAGGTGGGCCGGTCTTCGGGCTCGTGGGTGAGATTGTGGTTGTAGTAGAGCGGCTCTTCGCCCGCGGCGTGTGCCCAGCTGATGGGCAATTTGCCGCCCGGGTTCACGTCGCCGAAGAGAATATCGGCCACCGCGTTTCCGCCTTCGGTGCCGGGATACCATGCTTCGAGGATGGCCGGAACGTGCTGTACGGCCCAGCGGATATCGAGCGGGCGGCCGTTCTCGAGCACGAGGACCACGGGCTTGCCTGTCGAGGCTACTGCTTCGAGCATCTGCTGCTGGATGCCGGGAAGATTCATGGATGCCCGCGAAGCTGATTCGCTGCTCATGACAGCGGTTTCGCCAAGCACGGCGATTACAACATCTGCACTGGCGGCGGCTGCCTTGGCTTTTGCAATCGATTCGGTGATTTCAGCTTCGGTGGGTGGCGGTGGAGGTTTGGTGCCGGAGATTGCATCGAACAACGACGGAAACAGGCGCGTCGGGTTGGGTCCGGCAACATAGTTGATCTCGACACCGGAGCCGAGTTTGTTCTTCAAGCCTGCAAGGATAGTTACCGGATTGCTTTTTGACCCGCCGCCGAAGAGTCCTTCAACTGTCCATCCGCCCTCAATGTCGCGAACAGAGTCGGCGAGCGCGCCGATGACTGCGATCTTCTTCACAGACTTGCTGAGAGGCAGGGTGTGGTTGTCGTTCTTCAGGAGGACCATGGAACGCGCCGCGACTTTGCGCTCGAGTTCGCGGCCTTCAGGACGGCTCAGGGTCGAGTCGACTTTGGTTTCGTCGACGTAAGGGTGGTCGAAGAGGCCGAGTTCGTACTTCGTTTGGAGGATTGGGAGCACGGCGGCATCGAGCTGAGCTTCAGTTACTTTGCCGGAGTGCACCAATCCGGCCAGATATTTCGGATAGGTGAGGCTAGCCATATCCATATCGAGACCGGCGGTGACGGCCTTGTAGGCGGCATCTTCGGGGTCCTTGGCATAGCCGTGTGTCAGCAGCGAGCCGACTGCCCAGGCGTCAGAGACCACGAATCCCTTGAAGCCCCACTGCTTGCGCAGAACGTCAGTGAGCAGCCAGTGATTTCCCGTCGCTGGGACGTCGTTGAGGTCCATGTAGGCGCTCATGAAGCTGCCTGCGCCGGCCTGTTGGGCCGCATGGAACGGTACGAGGTAGACGTTTTGCATTAGCTCTTCGGGGACATACGAGGAGTCGTAATCTCGACCGCCCTCGGCAGCGCCATATCCGGCGAAATGCTTTACGCAGACCAGCACGCTGTCTGGGCCGAGCGATTCGCCTTGGAAGCCGCGAACTTGTGCGCGTGCCATGGCTGCACCGAGGTAGGGATCCTCGCCAGCGCCCTCGACAATGCGGCCCCAGCGGGAGTCGCGAGCGATATCGACCATGGGGGTGAAGGTCCAGCGGATACCTGCTGCGCGTGCGTCCTCGCCTGCGAGATGTTGTGCGGCTTCTTCGACTCCCGGATCCCACGAGGAGGCCATGGCCAGTGGAATGGGAAAGACGGTGCGGTATCCGTGGATGACGTCGAATGCAAAAAGGATCGGGATGTGAAGGCGCGACTTGTCGACCGCGAGATGTTGCAGGCGGTTGATCTCTTTGACATCGATGAGCCAGAGGATGGAGCCGACCTGGCCCTGGACGATCAGGTTGTCGGGCTTCTCGTTTGCCAGAAGGGGCATGACGATGCCAGAGGACTGGTTCATCTGCCCGACCTTCTCCTCGATGGTCATCTGCTTGAGGAGTTGTTCGGCCCGGCTACGCGCCTCGGCGGACGTCATGGGTGCAGTTTGTCCTGCGAGGCTCCAAGGCAAGGAGATTACGAGGAGGCCTGTTGAAACGAATGCTTTGAAATACCACTTGCTTTGCATCACTGGGCAGATCCCTCCGAAAGGACCGTTAAGCATATTGCATGAAGAGGATTGTTGTCTGCGAGGGGACGGATGGAGGTGGCATCTGGCGGGGAGGGTCTCGATGGTCCTGCTATCGAAATTGCGAACGAGTTGACGCAAACGTTTGCGCAACATGGAAGTCACTCCACAAAAAAAGCGCCCCCCGATTAGTCCCGCCTGGATTCATCCAGGTCTGGTAACCGGAGGGGCGAGGAGCCGCAATCACAAGAAAACGCGCCTGAACATGACACACGTCGGGCACATTTCCTGGACCGAGTTTTAATGTATGCGGAATTGAAGATGCCTAATAGGTTCCATCGGGTAGCAATGACCACAGCTGCAAGGTAAACCCATGTAGAAACTTGCTCTTAATCAAGTATGGACAACCGTATTGCAGGGACGTATTATACGCAGTGCGGGCAATCCAGAAATCAATACGACCTGGTTTTCCACGGAGCGTCACTGTGTGCCTCTGAAGGGGAATGAGGGGGAATCTGGTCTCGCTTGATTTAATTTTCGGACTCGTGTCGAGCTGAGAGTTTTTGGCATCCGGGAATGAATCCGGTTTGCGCAACTTTGGTTCACGAGCCATTGCCCAACACGGGCATAGAGCCGCGTAAGGAGTTCCAGATGCCGTTGGCGCCCAAGGCCATGCAAGACGTGGAGCAGTTGGCGTTTGTCTCTGATCCTGCCCCTATTCGAGAACAGCTCCAACGACTCCTAGTCCACCCGCTTTTTGCCAACAGCAAGCGCTACCCTGCACTGCTGTCGTACACGGTGGAGCAGACGCTGCTGGGAAATGCCGCTGAACTGAAGGAACGTAGCATCGGTATCGAGGTTTTTGGCCGCGAGCCAACTTACGATGCGAATGCCGATCCGGTGGTCCGCATCACGGCTGGGGAAGTCCGCAAGCGGCTCAGCCTCTACTACTACGACTCGTCGCACGCGGGCGAGCTGGTGATCGAACTTCCTCTGGGCTCTTATGTACCTATGTTTCGGCAGCCCGAGCCGGTCCCGGCTGAGCCAACGATATATGTGCCGGAGACTGTTGTAATCTCGACTCCGCCGCAACTCAGCCCCTTCGCCACGGAGGCGCCAAGCACTCCTGTACCGGCAGCCAAGCCTTCGCGGTTTCGATGGCTCGCGGCTGGAATTCTAGCCATTGCAGCGTGTGCGGCTGGTGTGTTTGTGGGGACTCGCATGCACCAGGCGCCACCGCCGGAGCCGCCTTCAAACATCGACCGCTTCTGGGAGCCGTTCACCTCCAGCTTGAATCCGACTACTTTCTGCCTGGGTGAGCCCGCCAAAAATATCGACATGGACGCGATCAACTCATTCGAGGCTCCGGTGAGCGCTCCTGCGGAACCGCAAAAGCTCTATGTGCGGCTTCACCTCTCAGGAAACCTGGCGCTGGCCGATGTGATTACCCTGACGCGCACGGCCGCGGCGCTCGAGGTTCGCCACAAAGCTTTTCGTGTTGTCCCCGCCTCTGAAGCCTCTTTCGCCCAGCTGCGCGAGGGTCCGATTGTGCTGATTGGCGCGTTCGACAATATCTGGACCTTGCGCGTTACGCAGAAACTGCGCTTCGGCTTTGAGTCAAAAGATGGCGTTGCTCTGATCGTCGACCGCAAGAGCCAGACGAAGACGACCTGGGCTACCGCATGGGATCTGCCGTATCAAAAACTCTCGCGCGATTATGCGATTGTTGCGCGAATACGCGACAGCACCACCGGCCAGCCGGTGATCATCGCGGCGGGGATTTCAGAAGAAGGAACCGAGGCGGCCGGAGAGATTCTCTATAACCCCGTCTATTTGAATTCACTGCTGGCCAAGGCTCCCGCCAACTGGGAAAAGATGAATATGGAAGCCGTGATTGAGACGCAGGTTATTGAGGGTCACTCTGGACCTCCCAATATTCTCGCCGTTGAAACCTGGTAACCCACGTTAGTTTCACTGGTGGCGCTTCAGGTTCGATCGGTTGTACGAAACGCCGTTTACTTCTTTGCCTTCTGAGCTGCCCAACGCTTGCGCTGTGCGTCGGCGATCCGTTTGCGCGCATCGGCGCTAAGTACGCGCTTCTTTCTCTTGCCTGGCGCTTTGCTGGTCTTACTTTTGGATCCCGATGAGACAACGGCTCGAGAACCTGCAAGCAGAGAGCGAACCTGTGTAAGTCTCGCAATCTCCGCGTCTATTTCAGCAAGGATACTTTCAATCGACATAGAAAGAGGATATAACATCGCCGGGATGTGAGCAGCAATCGAGTTATGAGTTACATGCGTGAACTCTCACGCACTTAATCGGGCTTTCCGACGGTCTTGTCGTTATAAGACTTTTGGAGAATATAGAAGGCTGCTTTCTTCTGGCCCTGATCGGAGATCAGACCTTTTCGATTGAACTCGTCCTGAATGCCGACAAGAGGCCGATTGGGAGAGCGGAAATCCATAAGACACCACGGGCTCATGCCGCTGAGTTGCGGAATCTTGTTCAACATCGGCAATTGATGACGATAGACGTTGGCCTGGTATTCCTCGGTCCAACGTTCGTTTTCGCCACCATGCAATCCTGCCTTGGCTCCGGCACCGAATTCGCTGAGGATTACAGGCTTTTGATAAGCGATCTGCCACTGGGTTGTGTCGGCGCTTTCGGGATGGCCTTCGTACCAGCCGATGTACTCGTTGATCCCGATTACGTCGAGAGGCTTTCCCAGTGGGTCGTCAACGATTTTCGTATTGCCTTGTGCACGGACCAGCAGTGCGGCTGTAATCAATCGCGTTGGATCGAGACCACGGGCGCGGGTCGCCAGAGTGGTGATGAATTGCGTGCGCGCAGCGGTATTGGGTGTTTCATTCGCCATTGACCAGAGAATGATGGCGGCATGATTGCGCGAGGTGTTGATCTCCTCATCAAGCTGTTGCTCGGCCTTGGCTAACACTTTGGGATTGTCGAATTGGAGTGCCCAGTAAACCGGATTCTCAGACCATACGAGCAGACCCATGCGATCGGCTGCGCGCAGCATGGTTTCATCGTGCGGATAGTGGGCCAGGCGGACATAGTTACAGCCTAGTTCCTTTGCCCAGCCGAGCAGGGTTTCAGCATCCTTATCAGACTAGGCACGACCAGTGCGATAAGGTGCTTCTGCGTGGATTGAGACGCCGCGCAGAAAGATTGGCTTGCCATTCAAAAGAATTTCGAAGTGCCTCGAGCTTCGATGGTACGAAAGCCCATCAATTCGTCAATGGAGTCACTGCCCGCGCGGATCGCGACTTTGTAGAGCTTTGGAGACGTGGGCGTCCAACGCTCCAGGCCATGCACGTTGAAGTGCAAGTGTCCGCGACCGTCTGCGCCTATGTCTGCTGTTGCTTTCCCCTGCAGATCTGGAATTTCAACTTCCGCTTTCTCACCGGGCTGGACGCCGATGACATGTACCCAACCTTCGATCACGCCATCCTCGGTGCGACTGAGATGCAGGTCGTATTGATCGATGAAGGATTCGGGTAATTCGATCAAGGACACTTCGCGGGTAAGGCCGCCGTAGTTCCACCAGTCGGTTTCGAGCGTGGGCACGTTGTCTTCGCGGCGGGTGTTATCGACGGCAGCCACGACGAAGTTGTTGCCGCTGTGGAGCGCCTGAGTAACTTCGCAATTGAATGAGGTGAATCCGCCCTCGTGCTCGCAGACTTTCTGTCCATTTACCCAGAACCATGAGTGATAGTTGGCTGCACCGACGTGAAGAAAGATGTGTGTATGCGGCTTGAGCTCGTAAGTGAAGTCCTTCTCATACCAGATTGGGCCTTCATAGAACATGAGGGACTCGCGTTGAGTATTCCAGTCTCCCGGGACATTGAGTTTTGGTGCTTTCGAAAAATCATACTCAGTGGGAAAGGGGTCGCCGGGCTTCGCCTTGTAATTCATGAAGTAACCGTTCTTCTTCTCTTCATGATGAAAGCTGAACAAGCCGGAAAAATATGGATCGACGATGGAAGCCCATTCGCCATTGAGAGAGGTCGATGGGCGGCGATCGGCGCCTGTGAGCACGATCGGGGCCGGCGCTGCGAAAGCGGTCGGGGCGAAGACCGAGATTGCAACAAGAAGGAGGATGAAGGAACGAAAGGTGGAAAACGTGCGAGACGCAATTGTGCGGGCTACGGGAGTAGTCATGCCGATCCTTTGGAGATAGCAAATTGACTTGAGAAAGCGTGGCGATTCACCACAAATGCGCGCCGGCTCTCATCGGACTGACCATATTACCGCCTTGCGTCGCGTGATGTATATGCGTGGTGAGAGCGAACTCCAAGCTGGCAGAAGAGAGGGCAGGCCGATTGGCCCGCCCTTTTGTATTTTCGAACTGGTGCGACCACTTACTGGGGACCGAGATACATGACATGGATGTAGGCTCCGAGACGCACGTTGTAGGCGAGGTACCAGCCATCGTGGTCCGGATCTTCGTAGATGACAATCTCGTCGCTATCCCAGTTCCAATCCCCTGCGAAAGCAAAGTCGACCGGGGCGACATTCCAGTACCACCCGTTGAACCAGAATCGATTGGGACCGCCGCCCGCGAGGTGCCATCTGTGGGATGGACCGAAGCCGCCGCTGAAGCGACCATGCTCCCACGGATGCTGAAGATGGAAGCTTGCATCATTACGGCCGGTATCATGCCCTACCCAGTGGTTAGGCGGATCGACGTGCGGCGCATTGGGATGGCCGGGCTTGTCGCTGTAGTTCCGCTGCTGGAGCGGCTGATTCGCGTTGCCATGCCCGTCGTTATCGTTATGCAGCTGAGGCGGCTGGGAGTGCTGCTCCTGCGCTGAGTGCTGCTGGGGCGCTTTGATGTCGTTTGTCTTGTGTGCCGGCGCAGCCTTGGGCGCCTTGTATGGAGCCGGTCCGTGCTGAGGCGGCGGCACTGGCTTTCCGTGAGCCTCTGGGAACTGTTGAGCAATTGCCGGCAACGACATGGCCAACAATGCGGTCAAGACTACGATTTATTGCACGCATGATGAACCTCCACATTGCGTACGGGAACGCAACGTCGCTGCATTCGGGGAATCCCGATAAGCTGATTTTCAAACACACTACATTAAACCCTGTCGCGGATGGCAAGTTGTACGTGTGCTGATAAGTGAGGCTTTACAGCGACTTATGCGCTGACCGCAACTCCCTGGCGGCGCCACGCATAAAGCGGGAACCTGTTTGCCAGTTCCGCGACCTCGCCACGGATACGCTCGAGCGCCGCATCGTCGTTGCGATTTTCGAGAGCCTTGGCAATCCACGTAGCGATGATGCGCATCTCGGGCTCTTTCATGCCGCGCGTCGTGAGTGCCGGCGTGCCGATGCGAATTCCTGAGGGCTTGAGTGGCGGATTGGTGTCGTAGGGAATGGCGTTCTTGTTAACTGTGATGCCGGCCTTACCCAGGGCGAGTTCCGCTTCCGAACCGAGGATTCCCTTTTGGAAGACGTCGACGAGGATCAGGTGATTGTCAGTACCGCCGGAGACGAGGCGATAGCCTGCCTCCTGGATTGCCGTGGCAAGCGCTTTTGCATTGGCCACAATCTGCGCTGCGTAAGTTTTGAACTCCGGTCGCAACACCTCGCCGAAGGCAACGGCTTTGGCAGCGATGATGTGTACCAGACGGTCCACCCTGCTGGCCGGGGAACACCGCCATATCAATCGCCTTGCCAAGGGTTTGTTCCGGCTTCTGGCCAACTTGAAAATCCTTGCCACAGAGGATTAATCCCGCGCGCGGCCCACGCAGCGTTTTGTGCGTGGTGGTGGTGGTGATGTGCGCGTGGGGCACTGGAGAAGGATGCGAGCCACCGGCCACGAGTCCGGCGATGTGCGCCATGTCGAAGATGTATTTGGCACCGACTTTATCGGCAATCTGCCGCATGCGGGCGAAATCCCACAGGCGCGGATATGCGCTGGCTCCGCCGATGATGACCTTTGGCTTTTCGCGCTCGGCAATTGACTCTAGTTCGTCATAGTCGATGACTTCGGTATCACGCCGCACGGTGTAGAACGTCGTGTGGTAAAGCTTGCCGCTGAAGCTCAGCTTGTGCCCATGCGTCAGGTGGCCGCCATGCGCCAGGTCGAGACCAAGAATGGTATCGCCCGTCTGGAGAACTGCCATGTAGGCCGAGGCATTGGCCTGCGAGCCGGAGTGCGGCTGGACGTTGGCAAACTCCGCGCTGAATATTTGTTTGGCACGATCGCGCGCGAGATTTTCTACAACGTCGGCATACTCGCAGCCGCCGTAGTAGCGTCGCCCTGGATAGCCTTCGGCATATTTGTTGGTGAAGACCGATCCGGCGGCTTCGAGCACTGCTTCGGAGACGAAGTTCTCGCTGGCAATCATCTCCAGGCCTTCGTGCTGGCGGAGGGTTTCGTGGTCAACGGCGGCGGCTACTTCGGGGTCGGCTTGGGCCAGGGAAAGGGCCATGCGATCAGTCATACCGTCAATTTTACGGCAAGATTCAGCCTCGCTCCTGCGCAATCCCAATTCGCGTCACTGGAGGCGATGCCCAGGATTGGTTGTACCGTCGAGGCAAAGCGGTTCGCCCTTATCGCGGCAGCGTTTGCTCCGCCGCACCGAGCACATGACCGGTTTTGCTGTCTGCCAGGAAGACGATGAGACGGACCGGGCCTCTGGCTTCGTTCTTTTGTGTCAAGACGCCGCCGGAGAGTTTCAGTTCGCGGCCATCGGCAGCGTTGGCTGGGTATTCCTTCATCACCCGGACGACGGCGGTGTGGTGCAGGGTGCGGCCGGCGTTTTCTCCGCGTGCTACTTCAGAGTGAGTGGCATCGGCTGCGAGGACCGCAAGGAGTTTCGTTCCAGCGGGTGCGTTGGCATGAACTGAAAACAGCGCGGATTCGTGATCCCATTTTGCCGCCGCGATGGTGAGGCTTTGCTTCGGTGCCTTTGCTTGCTTGGTCATTGCCGCGACGAGAGCGCGTCCATCGCTGCCGACGAATTGCTCGGTTCCATCCACTACCATCTGCGGCGTGTAATTCGAGTCGAGACCGAAGTGGCGGGCGTACTCTTCCTGTCTTTCCGTCATTGCGTCGAACGAGAATGGGTCGCTCCAACCCAGGCGATTCCAATAGGTGACGTGTTCGCTGAGCACGATCGCTTGCGCACCGGATATTGGCTGTGTTGCATCGAGTTTTGCTAGCAGTGCGTCGGCCGGCGGGCAATCCGAGCAGCCTTCGGAAGTGAATAGCTCCACTAATACTGGAACGCGCTGTGCGGTGGGCTCGGTCGGTGCAGCCTGGCCCGAAAGCGAAGACGCAAGGCAGTGAATGAGTTGCCGAGATCAGAAGCGCGGTACTGAAACGGCGGACGGAAGAGCAGGTTGGGGAAGGCATACAAATGTTTGATTGTCCATTGTCACCGTGCGTTACACAACTTTCCGTAAGCCTGCATGCTGGCGGACCTGCAGGCTGCATCCGCAGGAACAACGGAGCCGGTTATGCTGAATTCATGACCGGCTCTCGCGCTCTGCGGCTTATTTGTTTGCTTCCCTTTTCCGGAATATGCTCGTTCGCGCAACATCCGGTGGCGAAATCTGTTGTGTCGCTTACGCCGGCAGTTGTGGAGGCCGGTTCCCCGGAATTGATTGTGATCTCAACACCGGATGCGAAGAGCGTGAGCGGCGAGTGGCTGGGACACAAGATTGAATTCTTTCAGCGCGGCGGAAAGTGGGTTGCACTCGCAGGTGTCGACGTGGAAGCAGCGGCGGGTCCTTCTACGCTTCGAATCAGTGCGCAGCTTGACGAAGGCGGCCCGCACGATCTGATCAAGACAGTGGAGATTCACCCCGCACACTATCGCACAGGAAAACTCACGGTACCTCCGAAGTTTGTCGAGCCGGGGCCTGAGGAGCAGAAGGAGATCGCCGCGGATGCGGAGGTAAAAAAAGGCGCATTTGCGTCGAGTGTTGATGAGCCGCTGTGGCATGGCGGCTTTCGCGCGCCGGTCAAGTCCCCGCCGACTGACAGCTTTGGCACGCGCCGCATGTTCAATGGCAAGCTTGCGAGTATTCATAAGGGAATGGATTTTCGCGCGCCGATGGGCACGGTCGTTCGCGCTTCGAACAGTGGCGTTGTGGTGTTGGCGCAACATCTCTACTACGAGGGCAACTGCGTGATTATCGACCACGGGCTGGGGCTGTACACGCTGTCGATGCACTTTAGCCGCATTGATGTGCACGAGGGGCAGCGCGTGGCTGCAGGCGACAAGCTGGGGCTTAGCGGTGCGACGGGGCGCGTGACCGGGCCGCATCTACATTGGGCTGTTCGCTGGGAGGGCGCGTATCTTGATCCGGCGAAGCTGCTCAAGCTGAATTTGAATACGATTCGATGACCAAGCTTTGAGAATAAGCGTGTCATCAATCCCGGCGCTTTACCGGGAATTCCTGCAAAAAGCAACCGCAGATCCCCTCGGCTCTGCTCGGGATGACAGATCCAGTATTTAGATTTGCTTACCGTGAAACCAGGTCTTCTTCTGCTTCCGTGAGTGCTTGAGAAGTTGCACCGGCACCAGCGGCTTTCTCTCTGCGAAGCGCCTTGTAGGCGCGATGCACGAATGAGCCCATGTACCAGCCATCGATGTATTGGAAAGGTGTTTCGCCAGTGGTGTAGTGGCCGCAGGGGAGAACGCGCTTTTCGAAATTGAGGCCCACGCGCTTGAATGACTCCACTACTTGCAGGGAATATTCGAGAGGAAATGTCAGGTCATAGTTGGCGTAGACGAGCAGGACCTTCTTGTCGGGTCCGCCGGCTTTGGCGCTTGCGATGCGATCGTAGTAGCTGATGGGACTGATGGCCGACCACAACTCGCGCACCCGATCCTGGGTCATTCCCACGTCGTCCAGCGCCTGCTTCACATGGCGGGTGCTTTGCCCGGCCCACACCACGTCGCCGAATGCCGTGGAGGCGTGGTTAAAGGCATTCACGCGAATGCGGGGATCGTGTGCACTGGCCAGAAATCCGTAGCACGAACCGAGACTAGTGCCGAGCACACCGAAATGCTCGTAACCCTGCTCTTCAAGCCAGTCGATACAGCAGCGAATGTCCACCACAGCCTGGCGGCACGCAGAAAGCGTGCGGCCGATGTTGGCGCTGACGGCGTAGTCGGAACGCTCCAGTTCCGATGGCCGGCGAATGTCGTGATATGGCTTGGAGAGCCGCAGCGCCGAGATCCCCATGCGATTGAAGATGGTACAGAGCGAGTTGTGGCTGAAGGCGTCAGCGTTCCACTGCGGCATCACCACGATGGCCTGTTTGGGTCGCTTCGGATCCTTGTGCTCGGGCGCAGGATACCAGCGCGCATTCGCAACGTCGTTTTCCGGATATCCAGTTTGCTCCGGCGAAGAGAAGCGCAGAAATTGCGCCTTTGGGGTCTTGCCCTCGGCAGCGAGGCGCTTGATCTCAGCGTCTTTGGCCAATGTTTCCGGCCTTACGTTGGTCGGGAACAATTCAGGGTGGCGGTCTTCGAGACGGAAGTCGGTGGGTTTCTGGTAGCCGAAGAATGCGTCGCTGTTCCGGATGAGGAGTTGATTGATGCGAGCCATCGCGGTTTCTGCGGCGGCTTCATCGCGCATGAGCTTCTGGAGTCGGAATCGCAGCGCTGAACCCATGGGATTCGAGGAAAGGCTCGATCCACTCGAAGCCCCACTCAAGCGGCCGGACCACTGCGGTTTTCATCACGCGTGGTGAGCCGGGTTTCCCATGCGTACATCCAGCGTGCGTATTTTTCCTTGAACATGTGCTTAGTTCAAGTTTACCAGCGCCGGCGCTGCCGATGGACTGCATCGGCGATAAGCCAGATGAAGCCCAGCACCATGATCAGCGCAATATCGGCTAGCGAAATGACGCAGTAGAGACACCACACGCCCAGAATGTTCGCGTTCGATATGCGCCAGATAGAGGGAGAATGCCAGTCCCGACAACGGCTGCCGCAGTGAGCACCGCGCGCTGCCGTGCAAGACCGAGCCACACGAGGCCGAGATAGCCGGCGATCCCGATGATCGCCACCGGAATGCCTTGAATGAGCGAGTAGGAGCTATGGTTTACTACGTCGCAGTCCCATTTTTCGTTAATCGAGCATGGTGAGGTTGCAACCGAGTAATGTACCTGAAGTGCAAGGCCCGAGACAACGGCACCGATCAGGGCAAGAACCGCAATCACATATCGCATCGTGAGAATGATGCTAGCAGACATTCGGGCGATTGCAATTTCGAAGCGGGCCGGCGCCGGCACCAATGGGCTTAGTTAGATACGGACGTGTGGGGTCTTCGGCCCTGGACGTACTGAGGTACAGGCAGATGCCGGCCATGCCGTACCATGAACCCATGGTTGAGCCAGCAGATGAGAGACGGCGCATCGCCTTCTTTGGCGGTAGCTTCGACCCTCCTCATCTGGGTCACATTGGGGTGGCTCGCGCGGCACAAGTGGCATTGCATCTGGATACGGTTCTGTTTGCTCCGGTGGGTGTTCAACCGCTGAAACCGCTGGGCTCAACCGCCAGCTTTGAAGACCGCGTGGCCATGACGGAGTTGGCGATCAAGGGGCTGCCACAGTTTGCCATCTCTTTTGCAGATGCACCTGATGCTGGCGGCACGCCCAATTACACTTTCGACACACTTTTGCGCCTGCGTCAGCAGTTTCCTTCGGCGAAGGCTCTTCCTGCTGATAGGAGCCGACTCGCTGGTCGGCCTTCCCCACTGGTATCGCGGCGGAGAGATTCCTTTCGTGGCGCCGTTGATCGTTGCATCGAGGCCAGGCGAGCGCCTTGAAGATCTGGCCGTCGATCTTGCCTGATGGGCTGACAATCACGGAGGACGTGCCCGGGGTTGATGACACAGCAGAAGTGCCATTGCGCTTGTTTACACTGCGAAACGCCGCGGGAGCGTCTGCACCGTTTTATCTGTTGCCGGGACTGGCGATTGAGATCAGTGCTTCGGATATCCGAAGTCAGGTGAGTGCTGCGGCCGATCGCCTTTGTGCCGGGCATGAGCTGCTGCCGGACGCTGTCTGCGAGTACATCGCGGGCCATGGGCTCTATCGCCAGGATTGACTCGGCGCGGTTTCGCGCGACGCTAAAGGCAACCCCGGCTTGCCGCTGCGGAATCCAGAGACTAGGATGAGCGAGGAGAGAAATTCCGCTGCATGAGCACAACCCAGGCGCACGAACAGACTCGCATTCTCGTACAAGCCGCAGCCGCGGCCTGTGAAGACAAAAAGGGCGAAGATACCCGCATTCTTGAACTCGACCCAATCGATTCCGGACTGTCTGACTTTTTTCTGATTACCTCGGCCACCAATGACCGCCAGGCTATCGCCATTGCCGATGAGATTGAGCATCGCCTGAAAAAAGACTTTGGCGTGATGCCGCACTCGGTGGAAGGGCGCCGGCATGGCGACTGGATTCTGCTGGACTATGTTGATTTTGTCGCGCATGTGTTTCTGACCGAGCGGCGAGCCTTCTACGATATCGAGCGACTGCGCAAATCGGCGCGCCCGCTTACGCCTGCCGAATTCGACGCGGAACTGAAAGAAGCGCTGACAGCAAAGACGCGCGCGGCTCGCGGAAAAGCGTCTGCAGATCCTTCGAGGAAGAGTCCCAGAAAAGCTGCCGTCAAGAAGGAAACGGCAAAGGCTGCTGCGAAGAAGCCGGTTGCCAAAAAATCGAGCGCAAAAAAGCAAAGTAAGAAGTCGGTACCGCGGGCTTGAGGGCTTGCTTTAGGAACCACCGCCCGTGGTTTCGCAACAATCCAGCACACAAAAAGACCGGAAGCCCTCAGTTGGCGGCTTCCGGTCTTTTCTGTTTTGACCGACTTTTCGGCCGGTTCTAGTTAGAAGACGAAGGTTCCTTTCAACTGGATCAACCTTGGCGAAGCATCGCCACCGAGGAATGCGCCCAGAACTGACGTGGGCGTGCTTGCCGCGGAGGTAATGATTCCGATGTCGGAGTTATTCACGTCCGCGAACGGAATCTGGAAATTCGGGTGGTTGAACACTGAAGAATTGCGCCGCAACCTCGAGTCTGGCCCATTCCCACTGGGCACGATCTTGAAGCTCTTTGAGAGATCGAGGTCGAAGTCCGTGTAGTTCGGTCCGTAGAGCTGGTTGCGACGCTGCTGTCCGAAGTCAGTTGCGCTTGCAAAGTGAGAAGCAAAGTCACACGGGGTGGTGGCATGCTGGCCGCCGCCGCAGTGATGGTTGAAATTGTTGTCAAGCTGCTTGGCCAGCGGAACGGAACCGTAGGTGACAGCACCAGAATTATCCGTGACCGAGAAGGGATAGCCGGAGTTGTGGAAGACGGTGCCGGCAACCTGCCAGCCATCTGTCAAAACCCTGGGACCGCCAAAGTGCGGAATGTTGATCGCATAGTTAGCGCTGATGTAATGCCGCGTATTGTAGTCCGTGTTGCCATAGTTCTGCTGGAGGTTGTTGGGGTTGATTTGGCCGAACCATCGTTGTAGGCCCGCTATGTTAAAGGAGTTGAAGCCGCCGTTGGAGATGGTGTCGAGCGCATGGCCGTAGGCGTAGTTGAACTGCAGGGTAAGCCAGTTCAGGCGGCTGGTGGCCGTAGCCTGCAAACCATTGAAGTTGGAGATGCTGCCGCTGTAGAACTCGGTGACGGATCCGAGCGCTCCATTGGGACGGGCTGTAGGCAACGACGCGATGCTGCCAGAGGCGTCATACGAATTCGGCAGCCGTTGGGTTGGCTGGTGGTAGAGCGGTTGCCAATGTAAGACACCGAGAACACAGTGTTTCTGGCGACCTGTCGTTCAACGGCCAGGCTCCACTCCTCGTAGGTGGGGAGCTTGACACTATGCGCGACCGATATGAAGGTCGGCCGTGTGAAGACTCCATCCGTTTCGCAATAGAGGCTCATTGAATCGGGACAGGTGCCGGCTGCGTTTCTGTAATAACCACCTTGGGGGAATAGTGCGTTCAACGCATCGTTTGACGCAGATGCCTGGGCGTGGCCGCTGTCGGGCCGGCTTGCATCTATCGTTATTCCATTGCCGAAGTACGCGCCAAGAACCGTAAACCTGTTCACCTCGGGGATGTTGGAAACCGAGATCGCCCATGATCTGTGCCGGGAAGTAGTCGGCGAACATGCCAAAGCCGCCGCGGATCGTGGTCTTGGAGCCGGCCTGGTACGCGAACCCGACACGGGGTTCCCACGCCAGTTCCTGCTGGTTGAAGAAGGCTTTCTCCATACCGGAAGAGATCAGCTGGTTATAGGGAGTCGATTGTGAGGTCGGCAGGGAGTTGAAATCCTGCGGAGAAATTGGAACGCAGTTGGTGCGGCAGAGCGGGTTCGAGTTGTGCTCCATGCGCAGGCCAATCGTGAATGTCAGGCCGGGCGTTACCTTCCACTGATCCTGCCCATAGAAGCCCTCGACATAGAGGGCCACGGGCTGGGGAGAGCCGCTGCGGGAAGCGTTCTACCCATTCATCCGCAGTAGCCTGCGGCAAAATTGCTCTGGTCGATGACGAAGTTTTCGCCGCCGCCGTAGAGGATGTTGTGCTCGCTCGAGGTGTAGTCGGTGATGTCGTTGCGACGGAAGGCATAGCCGAACTTCAGATTATGCTTGCCCTCGTCCAGCTCAGATCGTCGACGAACTGGTAACCGGTTATGTTGCGGCCCTGAGGGAACGCGTAGTTCGCGCCGCCGACCCAGTTGGATGCGCTGAAGGTGTTATCCCAGTCGAACGTACGAACGCAATTATCGCCGCTCTGATCTGTCACGCAACCGCTCGCCCATCCTTCGGGGATCAGCGTGTAGGGGATATTCGACTGTCCAAGGGTGAGGCCGTTTGTGTTGGTAAAGATCGCCCGATAGTAGCTGGCCGCGAAAGAGGAACTGATTCGTGATGTTCGGGGTGAAGGTATGGTTCTCGCTCAACTGACCTTCATAAGAAGGCTGCGGGCTCTGCGCGTCGAAGATTGGATCGAGGAAGCTGGTTTGTGTCGGCTGGACACCCTTGTCGACCTTTCCGTGAATGTAAAGGTGATCGTTCGAGCCGAGATTGAAATCTACGCGGCCATTTACGAGCCATTCCCGGGCGAAGTTGTTTGCCTGGCCATTGAAGACCCAGGTGTCGGGATCGCTGGGATCCTGTGAACCTGAAGCAAAATTCCGGGCATTGTTGTAGTAGTTGAAGATCGTCTGGTACATCGGAGCCTCTGCCGAGAGGCCATTGGCTGCGAGGTTCCCGTAGGGGACCAGGCCGTTGGGATTGTTGTAATCCGAGGCAGGATCGGTTCTGGGGGCCGGATCAAGGATTGCTGCCTGGAATTGCGGGCTCGGGGCATATACGGCGCCGATCACAGGGATGATGACGTGCAGGCCCTCATAGTCGACAAACCCGAAGATCTTGTCCTTCTTGATAGGACCGCCGATGGCGGCTGCCCACTGGTTGGCGTTGTCGAAGTTGCGCGGCGAACCATAGTACTTGTTGAACCAGCTGTTCGCATTCATCGCGCTCCCGTTCCATAGATAGGTCGCGTTTCCATGCCACTGGTTGCCGCCCGAGCGGGACACCTGGTTTACCTGCGCGCCGCCCAAGCCGCCAAATGCCGCGTCATAACTGTTCGTCGTAACCGTGACTGTTTCGACATCGTTGGCGCCCAACAAGAGATTGGTTGCTACCGGAGTTGTTCAGGTTCAGGTATGGATCGCCTTCGTATCCACCATTCATGGTGAAAGTGTTCGAGGTGCCCGGGCAACCGTTCACCGCAAGTTTCCGTAGCCGGCCTGGGTATTCATCACCGCGCCGGGAGTGGTCTGCGCCACGAAGGTGAGATCGCCGCCGGGGTTGGGAAGGTTCTGCAGCTGATTCAGATCGAAGCTGGTCGACATCTGCGCATCGTCGGTGTGCAGCACCGAGATCTCGCCGCTCACTTCCACGGTAGTCGACGCCTGGCCGACGCTGAGAGCGAGGTTCGCAGACGTGATTGTGCCGGCTGTTACCGACACCTTCATGGTCGTTGTAGCAAATCCCTTTGCTTCTGCCTTGACCTCGTAGAGGCCTGGCGAAAGCAGGGGAACGCGAAAGTTCCCGACGCTATCAGAAAGGATCACTTTTGCCTGGCCCTTTTCAATGCTGGTGACGGTTACCTGAGCATTCGGCAGTGCAGCGCCGGACGCGTCTGTCACGGTGCCGGAAATGTCTCCGGAGATGTTGGATTGGGCTTTTACCGGATGCGGCAATGCCATGAACGCCAAGGCAACCGGCATCAACAGCGCGAAAGCCAGCACCATCTTGTTTGAACGCATGAATTGCATACTTGCTCCTCCAAATTTCTCAAAAGCGAAATTCCGCTAGACGTGCAGAGTCGGACGATTCGAAGCCACGTGAATTTGCACCCTGGTTTCCCGTTTTACGGACGCCAGAGGGCAGGTTCACGCGCGGAATCGCGCTTGACACTCTTGAATCATGAATTTTGTTCTTGCTTTGTCCCGGCGTGCTTGGGGAAGTTCATGGGACAGACGTGCAGTTGAGAATATGCACGGCAGATGCCATTCTCTCTAAACGGGGATCTGGTCAAACAACCAACTGAAGAAAAAAGAATTAGAGAGAAATTTAGAGTTGCTTTAACTGAGGGCGACAGCTACAGATAATTGGATAAATACAGTCCGTAATTCTATTTATGGGATCACTCTGCATAGGCTCGCCCGATGCGCAGCGACGAGTAAGTCAAAAGAACTGGCCGCGGTCATGGACCGCGGCCAGGCAGATCTGATCGCACTGCAAAACTCAGAACACGAACTTCGCAAAGAGCTGCATCGAGCGAGCATTGTTCGAGAAGGTGGCTTCGGGATTATTGAAGGTGGGCGAACCCGCAGTGAGGTAACTGAGGGTTGCGCCGTCGGTGTCTCCGATGGAGTTGACGTTGTTGACGGAGCCCGGCAGATACTGCGAATGGTTGAGGACGTTCCAGGCGCCGGCTCCAAATTGGAATTTGTAGCGCTCCGTGATGCTGATGCTCTTCACCACGCTCAAATCAACGTTGTTGATGGGGCGGATTCGGCAACGTGTTGCGGCTCGAGGTAGGTAGTGTGCCCGCTGCACCCTTAACGTAGTACGCGTTCGGATCGGTGGCGTAGTAGCCGACGATGTCACCACCGGCGTCTGGATATGGATGGCCGTGACGACCAGTACTGGTCCCCTTCTTTCCATTGGGGTTGATGAAGACGCGATCCCCTGCGCTATCACCATTCAGATTGGCATCGGTTGCGCTTTGAACGGTCGCATACTCAGGCGACTGGTAGGTGTAGGCGGGAGCGATTTCCCAGTTACCCAGCGTGTTCTTCAGCAGGCCTCTGCTGTTGTTGAAGAAAGGCACGTCATACACAGCTGCAAACGTGAGGCGATGGGTGTGGTCGAGGGCTGAGCGGGAGTAGTCGCCAGCCACGTTGCGGAAGTCCTGGGGACGACGAGGCGTGAGATAGGTAGAAAAAACAGAGGCCGTCGCATCGTCCATGGTCTTGCTCCAGGTGTAGGCAGCATTAAACAGCAGGCCACTTGAAAAGCGGCGCGTCAACTGAGTGGCAAGTCCGTTGTAGTTCGACTCCGAATACGGCATAAAGGCGACGATGCTCGAAGTGAACCCGGCATTTGAATATTCCGGCAAAAGTTGTGGACGATTCGCTTTCAGCTTTGTAAGCGTCAGAGCGTTGGGATCGGTGATCGTCGTCGGTGTCAGGTAAACGGGCAGGGAGTTGCCTGGGGCTGCCTGGTTCTGACGATTGAGCCGATTCTGCGTGGGCAGATGGATGCCGCGCGTTCCAAGGTAACGAACCTCGGCCGTATAGTTCTTTCCAAAAGTGCGTTCGATGCCCAGGCTCCAGTTTTCGGCATAGGGCAGTTCCTGATCCGGGATATACGCGGAGGTCAACGCACGCTGAGTTGCCAGATCCGGAATTGTGACGTTTTCCGGGAGCCCGCCGTTCGCCAGGAAGCCGGTGGTTGGATTGTTATAGTCGACTTCCTCGGTGACCTGGTACTGCGGTGCAGCAGACAGAATGCCGAGGTTGTCATAAAGCACGTCGTATCCCATGCCAAAACCGCCACGGATGACGGTCTGTGGATCCAGAGAATAGGCAAACCCGATTCGAGGAACGAAATTCGCCTTTTGGGACGTCGGCTCTCCGAAGACGATGAGCCCAGGGACGCTTGCGGCGCTGTTCGCGACCTGTTGCTTCGCACCCGTGGTAACACCGGTGTATTCATAGCGGACGCCCAGGTTGAGAGTGAGATCCCTGGACACATGGAAGTCGTCCTGGAAGTAAGCATATGCAACCTGCTGGTTGCCATAGTAAGTCGGGCTGACTCCAGGAGCCGTGGCGTTGCGCTCGCCCAGGTAGTCCGGCGTTATGTCATAGAGATAGGTTTGTAGCGAGGTGTATTGATAGTCGCCGCGTGCGCGCTGAATGAACAGCTGCGGAGAGATCACATCGCGATACTCGCCGCCCATCTTGAAGGAATGCCTGCCCTTGTTCCAGATAATCCCTTCTGACCCCTGGTAGGTATTCTGAACCGTCCCTGAGGGGCATTGGGATCCGGCCCGATGTTCACGGCATTCAGGTCGTTGATGGTGATGTTCGGGAACTGCGTCAAGCCGGGGAATGTTCCGGTCGCTGGAGTGACGTTGTAGTAGCGGTTATATCCGATGCGGAATTCACTCGAGAGGTTCGGCGAGAATGTGTGAAATTCCGAAAAGGTTACGAGAGTGTATCGGCTGGGCGAGGTAACCCAGAAGCTTGGGAATGTGGCGGTCGCGTCCGGGCCATCCGATTTGTTGTACAGGTAACGCCCGCGGAGACTGTCCTTGTCGGAGATGGTGTAATCGACCGAATTAATCGTCCGCCACTGGCTCAGGTACGTTCCCGCGATCACGCCCACGTCGCCAACCGGAATGTCTCGACCTCCAACCGAAACACTCTGGGGGCAAATCGGATCGCCAGCTGCGGCTTGCGTCGCGGCCACAGGGCTGTATTGCTTGAATACCTGCAGGTTGGTTGAGGAGAGGCCGGAGATGCCGTCAAGCGTGGAGAAGCCTGCCGACGTCGGTGCGCAAAAACTCGCTGTCGTGCCGGGAGCACCGTAGGGTTCCTGCTCATAGTTCGAGAAGAAGAACAGCTTGTTTTTGAGAATCGGGCCGCCGATCTGACCGCCGAAGCGGTTGTCGTCATAGCGGGGCTTCACCACATTCTGATATTCCTGGGCGCGCGCTGTTGAGGCGTCAATGGCATTGTAGTTGCGATTTTGCGAGTACTCATAGGCGAGGCCGTGGAAGCTGTTTGTCCCGCTCTTGACGATCTGGTTGAATTGGCCGCCGTTGGAATGGCCATATTCGGCAGAAAACTGGTTCTGCATCGCGGTGAATTCCGATACCGCGTCGCTCGGCACGTAGACCAGCGGACCAGTGACCGACTTGTTGTTATTGTCAATACCCTCAACCGTGTAGTTATTGCTGCGCGGTCTCTGCCCGCCGACCGACGGACCGGTTCCGTCTCCCATTCCGCCCGAGGAGCCTACTCCGGCGGTCATGAGCGATGCATTCAGGACGTTGTTAGCGGAAGCAGGCAGTTGGGTAAGCGCCTGGGTATCAAAGCTGGTTTGAACCTGTGAGGTCGTGGTATCGAGCGTCACGGTTGCTGCAGAGACTTCAACTGTTTCCGAGGCAGCCGAAATCGAAAGGGTCACGTTCTGGGTGGAGACCTTATTCAATTCAACCCGGAATCCCTTGAGCACTTTTTGGGTAAACCCTTTGGCCGTGATTGTGAGGTCATACATGCCGGGTGGCAGGTTGCTCAGCCGATAGACTCCGGTTGAGTTCGTCAAGGCCTCGGAAGTGACCCCGGTTGCGACGTTCTTTGCCCAACCTTGGCGCTGACAATCACAGCGCCATTAGCATCTGTGACATCGCCGGTGATTTCGCCGCTGATGGCTTGGGCGCGGGCTACAGGGGTCCCGATGCAAGCAACATAGGCAACGAGGCCCAGTAGACTCACGGTCAAAGCAGCGGCATGCAACAATCGCAAGAATCGCATTGAAATCCTCCAGATCGACTCTAGATCGGAAAGACTTCATGCAAATGCAGAATCTCCCGATCCGCGTATCGCGCTCGGCGTCTCGGTCTAGCTGGGGAGAGTTAGGTCCGTTCCGCGGTTATATATTCAAAAGGGCCGAATGACAACAATTAGGAAAAAGGTTGGAATATCGTCAGATCTCCAGTGACGAAATCATCCCAAGGTGAACAGGGTTCCTGGTTATTCCTATTTGCAAGTGAGATGCCAAACGTGGATCACAGTCTCATTTCGCAATCTAAAGGATTTAAGCAAAATAAATAAGTGATATGCATCACGCTTGAATATGGGAATTGTAGAGCGATTCTCGGTTATTTCACAAAGCGTTTCTCTGCAGCCTTCTTATCGTTCGAATGTATCGTTCCGATCGTGTATCGTCGCTGCATGCAGATTGCGCTGGCGCACATTGGCCCACGACCTTCGTCGAAGGATCAATTTGAGGGTCTCGCATCGATGTATCTCGAGCGGTGCGCTGCACATGCACGCTGCCATGCAGAATCGTTTAGGAGCGAGGACGCGCTCTTTGAGTGGATCGACCGGCAACAACGGCGCATGCCTATCATTATTGTGCTGCTGGACAGCCGCGGAAAGCAGATGACCTCAGAGAGTTTTGCCGAGTGGCTTGGCCGCCAGCGCGACAACGGCGCTCAACAGATTGTGTTCGCGATCGGCCCGGCGGACGGCTGGTCGGAGTCTTCGCGAAAACGCGCTACGCTGTTGCTTTCGCTTGGCTCGCTCACGCTGGCTCACGCGCTGGCCCGAGTCGTGTTGGCAGAGCAGCTCTATCGCGCATTTACAATCCTCACAGGCCACCCCTATCACTCCGGCCACTGAGGGCTGGCGTTGAGGCAACGTTCTCTCTGGTCGATCTGAACTGCTACAGCGTGTACTACGACTGAGAACTGCGAATTATGAACTCTGAATCCTCTTCCCGACGCGGACTCATCCTCATTAACACCGGCCCCGGCAAAGGCAAGACCACAGCCGCGATGGGCACGGCTTTGCGCGCAGTGGGCAACGGCATGCGGGTGCTGATGCTGCAGTTTCTCAAAGGCTCATGGCACTACGGCGAGCTCGACTCAACGCAGGTCTTTCGGAGAGAATTTCGTGCTAAAGCAGATGGGCCGGGGATTCGTGAAGGTGGGCGGAGCCGAGACAGATCCGGAAGATATCCGCTTGGTGCAGGCCGCGTGGGCCGAGGCGCGCGAAGCAATCCTCTCGGGCGAGTGGGACATGGTGGTATTGGACGAGATCAACTACGCCATCGGTTACGGCATGCTCGACCCCGCGGAAGTTGTCGAGACACTGCGCACCCGTCCGGAGATGGTGCACGTGATTCTTACCGGACGCAATGCGCATCCTTCGCTGGTCGAGATCGCGGACACGGTGACCGAAATGCGCGAAGTGAAGCACGCCTACCAGAAAGGCATTCTTGCCCAGAAGGGCGTTGAGTTCTAACGCCTTTCACCTTCGTTGTGAATTTTTTGTAATTCAGCCCGCAAGTTAATTCCTCTTGTCCGTTCTGAGTTCAGTTCAGGAGGAAGATTGTGCGGATCACTTCGCTTGTTGTTGCGGTCCTTATCCCTGTTTTGAGTGCCCCTGCGCAGGAGCCACAGCCGGTAGCGCTCACCATTTACAACCAGAATTTTGCGGTTGCCCGGACGTTCATCGATCTCGACCTGCATGCCGGGACGAACGAGATCACATCGAGCGAGGTCACCAGCCGGCTCGAGCCCGACTCGGTCGTTCTGCGCGATCCCTCGGGTAAGCGGACGATTCATGTTGTTGAGCAGAACTACGATTCTGCTGTAGTAAGCCAGGAGTGGCTACTGAGAAATACGAAGGCAAGACTATCGACTTTCAAGTCGCGACACCGCAAGGAACGAAGATTGTTCCGGGCAGGATTATTCGCGCGGGATTTTTCCGGCAAACGGAATACGGCCAGAGCGTCCAATCAGCTCAACCTCTGATTGAAGTCGACGGCAGAATGCAATTCCAGCTTCCTGGAATCCCACTCTTTCCATCTGCAACCGATGGGCTGCTTTTGAAGCCGACCCTGCGGTGGCAGATCAACTCGAGAGCAATGCTCGCTACTCTGCGGAGTTGGCTTACATCACCGGCGGCTTCGATTGGGCGGCGACCTATAACGTTGTCGCACCCAGCACCTTTGACGTGACAGGCGACGAGAAGGCCAACTTTCTCGGATGGGTAACGATCCACAATCTATCGGGCACGGAGTTCCCACAGGCGCGCATCAAGCTGATGGCAGGCGACGTTGCGAAGCTTCAGCCGCAGCAAGGTGGATATGCGCGAAATGTGCCGATGTCGATGGCGAAGGCTATGGACGCGATGCAGGAACCCGGCGTCACGCAGAAAGCATTCGACGATTTTCATCTCTATGATCTCAATCGCACGGTAGCGCTGCACGATGGCGAGACCAAGCAATTGCAGTTCATCGATGCCGCCGGTGTGACACTGCGACGCAGTTATGTGTACGACGGTCTCGGCATGCAGTTGCAGCCAATCTATGCCGGAAACGTGAATCAAAATCAGGGCTACGGTCTCGATAACGGGAACAGAAAAGTTCTGATCCTGGAAGAGATCAAGAACAGCGAGGCGAACCATCTGGGCATGCCGCTGCCAGGAGGGCGCGTGCGGCTTTATCGTAGTGACGCGGACGGGCAAATGGAGTTTGTGGGCGAAAGCCTGATCGATCACACACCGGGCGAGGAAACCGTGAAGATTCCCACCGGCTCGGCATTCGACGTGAAGGGGTCACGCCGTCAGACCGATTTCCGCGTGGACTACAACAAGCACATGCTCGATGAGACATTCGAGATCAAGCTGACTAACCAGAAGCAGCAGACAGTCAATGTTGGGGTAATCGAGCACCTGTATCGCGGCGAGAACTGGGAGATCACCCAGAAGTCGTCAGTTTTCAAAAAGCGCGACAGCCATATGCTTGAGTTTCCGATGCGTGTTCCGGCGAAAGGCGAGGCAACGCTCACCTATACGGTCCATTACACCTGGTAGAGCGTTTGCATATCTGGGGACCCGGTCCGCGAGTGACATTCTGATGCAATCCACTCGCGGGTCGGGAAGGGTTGGGGGCTATTTATAGGTTCCTTCGCCTCTCAATAATTCATCGCGGTGGGCGCTTCCTACTGTCATGGCCCCAAAAGCCGGACCGGCAAAAGGATGATCCTTGAGAGTGCCAGTAATCGCCGCGTTGACCTTATCCAAACCTTCCGGGCTGGAAGCGACATAGACAATCTCGAACTGCTCCGGCGAACCAGTGTGAATTGCTTCGGTATCAATTTCATATTCGCGAATGGAGCCGTCTGCGAGCAACTTCTCTAACATTGGCACGACCAGCTGCTTGCTGAGCATATCGATTGCGTCGTCGGGCGCATCCGGCTTCAATTTATAGGACGAAACGTGAACATATGCGTTCTTCCAGGAGCCCGGCTTCCAGTTGTAATACTTGCTCACGAAGACGAGGTCCCAATGTTTGGTAGCACTGGCGAGGGCAGGAGAAGTCGTCCCGCCGGAGGCGTAAAACTGATCGAGCACCTTGATCAATCCAGCCATTGACATTGCGGCCCACCAACTGTCGTGAGTTTCCCCGTCGGCCGAATGGACCAGGTTCTCGTCGTTGCCGTATCCCACAAGGGTTCCATCGGCCACCGCCTTGTCGAGGATTGCCTTGTTCGATGCGTTGTCTTTTTCCATCGCACCCCATTGCGCGCGAGGAATCTGCCAATTGGCGACATAGGAGTACATCGCCGGTTTTTCTTTGACCTCCGACGTCTGCGCGGCGGATGGAATGGAACCAAGGGATAACATCAGAAGCCCACAGATCCCCACGAAGACGCTCCACAATCTACTGTTCATGGTCTTTCTCCAGTTGTGTTGTGATTTAGCCAGCGCTGCTCAGGGAAGTATCTGACCGAGGGAAGCATACAGGAGCGACGTAGCACGGGTAACCAAAGAAATTGCGGATTTAAACGCCAGACTCTTTCTCGTTCCGGCCATTTACAATGACTGAGGCCATATGTCCTGGTTTAAGCGCGAGAACGGCGAGTTCGAAGGTCCCGGCGGCAACGGCGACGAAGAGAAAAGTGTCCGTACCGAGGGACTGTGGGTAAAGTGCCCGGGTTGCCGCCAGACGATTTGGAAGGCTGATCTTGAGGCCAACATGAACGTCTGTCCGAAGTGCCAGTATCACTTCAAGATCGGCGCGCAGCAGCGTCTGGATCAGTTGCTCGAACCGGGCTACGAGCTGGTCGACGGCGGGCTTCGGTCGACCGACCCGCTCAATTTCACCGACGTGAAGCCCTACAAGCAGCGCCTACACAAAGCACAGCAAGACACCGGCCTGAATGACGCGATCATCAACGCGGAAGGCGAGATCGGGCCACACGCGGTTGTGGTCAGCGCCATGGAGTACGGCTTTATCGGTGGATCGATGGGCGCTGTTGTGGGCGAGACAATCGCCCGCGCTGTGGATCGTGCGCGCATCGAGCAAAAACCTCTCATCGTGGTGGCCGCCTCGGGCGGAGCACGCATGATGGAGGGCGTGGTGAGCCTGATGCAGATGGCGAAGATCTCCACGGCGCTGGCGCAGCTCGACGATGCACGCGTTCCCTACATCTGCGTGCTGACTGACCCTACAACGGGCGGAGTGACAGCGAGCTTTGCCATGCTGGGCGATCTCAACATTGCCGAGCCGGGCGCACTGATCGGCTTTGCGGGGCCGCGCGTAATCGAACAGACGATCCGCCAGAAGCTGCCTGAAGGCTTTCAGCGCTCCGAGTTCCTTCTCGACAAGGGGTTCCTCGACGCGGTGGTGCACCGTCACCAGATGAAGGCCTATCTGATTCGCGCTCTGGACTTCCTGAAGGTGCCGGACGCTGAGCGGAACTCCGCGACATCAACGAGCTAATTACTCCACCTTAGGACGAGTCTTCGACCCGGGTCGAGAAGCTGACCCGAAAAGACAAAAGCCCTGGCTTTCGATCAAAACCTTTTCAGTTAACCCACAACATCAGCTGGATCAAAGGCAAGCACAATCTGAAGTTTGGGTTTGACGGCCGAAAGTACATCTCACCAAGATTTGATCAAAAGAACTGGCCGCGGTCATAGACCGCGGCCAGGCAGATCTGATCGCACTGCAAAACTCAGAACACGAACTTCGCAAAGAGCTGCATCGAGCGAGCATTGTTCGAGAAGGTGGCTTCGGGATTATTGAAGGTGGGCGAACCCGCAGTGAGGTAACTGAGGGTTGCGCCGTCGGTGTATCCGAGAGAGTTGACGTTGTTGACGGAGCCCGGCAGATACTGCGAGTGGTTGAGGACGTTCCAGGCGCCGGCTCCAAATTGGAATTTGTAGCGCTCCGTGATGCTGATGCTCTTCACCACGCTCAAATCAACGTTGTTGATGGGGCGGATTGGCAACGTGTTGCGGCTCGACGTCGGTAGTGTGCCCGCTGCACCCTTAACGTAGTACGCGTTCGGATCGGTGGCGTAGTAGCCGACGATGTCACCACCGGCGTTTGGATCACGGATAGCCGTGACACCAGTACTGGTCCCCTTCTTTCCATTGGGGTTGATGAAGACGCGATCCCCTGCGCTATCACCATTCAGATTGGCATCGGTTGCGCTTTGAACGGTCGCATACTCGGGCGACTGGTAGGTATAGGCGGGAGCGATTTCCCAGTTGCCCAGCGTGTTCTTCAGCAGGCCTCTGCTGTTGTTGAAGAAAGGCACGTCATACACAGCTGCAAACGTGAGGCGATGGGTGTGGTCGAGGGCTGAGCGGGAGTAGTCGCCAGCCACGTTGCGGAAGTCCTGGGGACGACGAGGCGTGAGATAGGTAGAAAAAACAGAGGCCGTCGCATCGTCCATGGTCTTGCTCCAGGTGTAGGCAGCATTAAACAGCAGGCCACTTGAAAAGCGGCGCGTCAACTGAGTGGCAAGTCCGTTGTAGTTCGACTCCGAATACGGCATAAAGGCGACGATGCTCGAAGTGAACCCGGCATTTGAATATTCCGGCAAAAGTTGTGGGCGATTCGCTTTCAGCTTTGTAAGCGTCAGAGCGTTGGGATCGGTGATCGTCGTCGGTGTCAGGTAAACGGGCAGGGAGTTGCCTGGGGCTGCCTGGTTCTGACGATTGAGCCGATTCTGCGTGGGCAGATGGATGCCGCGCGTTCCAAGGTAACGAACCTCGGCCGTATAGTTCTTTCCAAAAGTGCGTTCGATGCCCAGGCTCCAGTTTTCGGCATAGGGCAGTTCCTGATCCGGGATATACGCGGAGGTCAAAGCACGCTGAGTTGCCAGATCGGGAATTGTGACGTTTTCCGGGAGCCCGCCGTTCGCCAGGAAGCCGGTGGTTGGATTGTTATAGTCGACTTCCTCGGTGACCTGGTACTGCGGCGCAGCAGACAGAATGCCGAGGTTGTCATAAAGCACGTCGTATCCCATGCCAAAGCCGCCGCGGATGACGGTCTGTGGATCCAGAGAATAGGCAAACCCGATTCGAGGAACGAAATTCGCCTTTTGGGACGTCGGCTCTCCGAAGACGATGAGCCCAGGGACGCTTGCGGCGCTGTTCGCGACCTGTTGCTTCGCACCCGTGGTAACACCGGTGTATTCATAGCGGACGCCCAGGTTGAGAGTGAGATCCCTGGACACATGGAAGTCGTCCTGGAAGTAAGCATATGCAACCTGCTGGTTGCCATAGTAAGTGGGGCTGACTCCAGGAGCCGTGGCGTTGCGCTCGCCCAGGTAGTCCGGCGTTATGTCGTAGAGATAGGTTTGCTAGCGAGGAGTATTGATAGTCGCCGCGTGCGCGCTGAATGAACAGCTGCGGAGAGATCACATCGCGATACTCGCCGCCGATCTTGAAGGAATGCCTGCCCTTGTTCCAGATAATCCCTTCTGACCCCTGGTAGGTATTCTGAACCGTGCCCTGAGGGGCATTGGGATCCGGCCCGATGTTCACGGCATTCAGGTCGTTGAGGGTAATGTTCGGGAACTGCGTCAAGCCGGGGAACGTTCCGGTCGCTGGAGTGACGTTGTAGTAGCGGTTATATCCGATGCGGAATTCACTCGAGAGGTTCGGCGTGAATGTGTGAAACTCCGAAATGGTTACGAGAGTGAATCGGCTGGGCGAGGTGACCCAGAAGCTTGGGAATGTGGCGGCCGCGTCCGGGCCATCCGATTTGTTGTACAGGTAACGGCCGCGGAGACTGTCCTTGTCGGAGATGGTGTAATCGACCGAATTAATCGTCCGCCACTGGCTCAGGTACGTTCCCGCGATCACGCCCACGTCGCCAACCGGAATCTCTCGACCTCCAACCGAAACACTCTGGGGGCAAATCGCATCGTCAGCTGCGGCTTGCGTCGCGGCCACGGGGCTGTACTGCTTGTACACCTGGAGGTTGGTTGAAGAAAGGCCGGAGATGCCGTCCAGCGTGGAGAAGCCTGCCGACGTCGGTGCGCAAAAACTCGCTGTCGTGCCGGGAGCGCCATAGGGTTCCTGCTCATAGTTCGAGAAGAAGAACAGCTTGTTTTTGAGAATCGGGCCACCGATCTGACCGCCGAAGCGGTTGTCGTCATAGCGGGGCTTGACCACATTCTGATAGCCCTGGGCGCGCGCTGTGGAGGCGTCAATGGCATTGTAGTTGCGGTTTTGCGAGTACTCATAGGCGAGGCCGTGGAAGCTGTTTGTGCCGCTCTTGACGATCTGGTTGAATTGGCCGCCGTTGGAATGGCCATATTCGGCAGAAAACTGGTTCTGCATCGCGGTGAATTCCGATACCGCGTCGCTCGGCACGTACACCAGCGGACCGGTGACCGACTTGTTGTTATTATCAATACCCTCAACCGTGTAGTTATTGCTGCGCGGTCTCTGCCCGCCGACCGACGGACCGGTTCCGTCTCCCATGCCGCCCGACGAGCCTACTCCGGCGGTCATGAGCGATGCATTCAGGACGTTGTTAGCGGAAGCAGGCAGTTGGGTAAGCGCCTGGGTATCAAAGCTGGTTTGAACCTGTGAGGTCGTGGTATCGAGCGTCACGGTTGCTGCAGAGACTTCAACTGTTTCCGAGGCGGCCGAAATCGAAAGGGCCACGTTCTGGGTGGAGACCTTATTCAATTCAACCCGGAATCCCTTGAGTACCTTTGGGGTAAACCCTTTGGCCGTGACTGAGAGGTCATACAAACCGGGCGGCAGGTTGCTCAGCCGATAGACTCCGGTTTGGTTCGTCAAAGCCTCGGAAGTGACCCCCGTTGCGACGTTCTTTGCCTCAATCTTGGCTCTGACAATCACAGCGCCATTAGCATCTGTGACATCGCCTGTGATCTCGCCGCTGATGGCTTGGGCACGGGCGGTTGATCCCCAGCAGAAGAGCATGACAACCAGCGCACTCGCCAAGCCGAGACCGACATGGAACGCTCGAAATTTAAGATCGCTTTTCATACCCATTGTTCCTCGAAGTTTTGTTGGTTGCCGCAGACTTAGAAGTAAATCTTGGCACCGAGTTGGGTTTGGCGTCCAGCGGCTGCCGACGTAATGATGACTCCAAGTTGCTGCTGGTGATGTTGGAGGTTGGGTTAGCAAACTGCGTGTGATTGAACACGTTGTCGCTTTCCAGACGCAGCTGAATGCTGATGTTGCGCTCCGGCACAATCATGAAGTTCTTGGCAACAATCATGTTCGTGTTGTTGATTCCGGGACCGTGATACGGGTTGCGGTGTACGTTGCCGAAGGTGCCCAGGACTTCTGTCCTCAAATCGCTGCTGCGCCGAGTTACAAAGCCCGCCTTCTTCCCATCGGCGTTTGACTGACTGTGACACGGTACGCTGTTTCCGCTTACCTGACGGATGCGCGGATCGCCGAAGGTCGCCGGGCCCGTCTGGTTAGGCACATCTGGGCAAGCGTAGAAGTTCCAGCTTGCAGAGCACCATAATGACAGGGATGTTGCGCCTCCATACGAAATGTCATAGGGGAAGCCAGTAGCCACCGCACACAATTCCGGAAATCTGCCAACCCGCGAGTGCCACGTTCTTGAAGGAATGCCCGCTGCCCGCAAACCTGGGGATCGTCATAGAGTGGCGCGAAAACCAGGCGATGACGCACATCGATACTGCGAATCGCCGTAGTTCAGAGCCTTGTTGAATTGGTTATACCCGCGACGCCGCTCGTTTGACTCCGAATCCGGAGTTCTCGAAACTGGAGCCGTCGTCGAGGGCATGTGCATAGGTGTAGCTGAGCTGGAAGACGAAGCCATGCGTGTTAGCCTTTTGCACCGAAGCCTGGAACGAGTGGTAGCTCGAAGAGGCATAGGAACCGACTTCGCCAGCACTCGCCAAGCCGGTAACGCCTGTGTTGGGGTCGATGCCCATATTTGCCTTATCTGCCGCTCCCACTATCTGGTTCTGCGGAAAGAGAAGGGTCTGGTCGTTGCGGCCCGTGGACCCCGTGCAGCTAAAGTTACTACCGAAGTACGGAGAGTATATGGTGCCCGACAAACATGCATCGTGGCCCGCCTCGGTCTCGGCATTGCCCTCGTAAGGTCACCTGGTTGTGCCGCGCCAGGGAGCCGACGTAACTCGCGCGGGCAACAACGCGGCCGGGAACTCGCGCTCCACGCTGAGCTGGAAGTTCTCAGCATACGGCGCCCGGAAGCTTGAATCGTAGGTGCTGATGTCGAGCGGTTCCAGTGCAGCCCAGGTTCAGGAGAGATGGTTTCGCCTGCAGTGGGGAACGTGTAAGGGAACTTGTTGTTTTCAGTACCGGAGGCGTCGATGTCAGCATAGGGGTTAACGAATTGCGGGGAACCTCCAAAATCAGCTGCGCCCCCTGTGCTGAGGCCGAATGGCGGGGTCTGAAGGGTCTGCAGAGACGATTCTTCTTCTGTGCGGTTGTAGTAGATGCCGAACCCTCCCCGAATAGAGAACTGCCCCGGTTTGCCCGAAATTGCGCCAAGATCAGGAGCCCACGCGAAACCAAGTCGAGGTCCAAGCTCGGTATAACGAGTTGTAGCCAGGCCGGCATTGTTGCAAGGGCCATCCCCCGGATACGCAACGCCGAGCGGGGCAGTTGTAAACACCTTCGACTGTACGCCGGGATTCAAACAGGCAATGCCCTCTCCGCCGTACTGATTGTTGTACATAGGCGTGTCAATTGAATAGGAAAGTCCGTAGTTGACGGTCAACGTGTCGGTTGCTCTCCACGCATCCTGGCCGTAGAAGTAATTAAGGAAAGCCTGCGCCTGAATCTGGGCTCCGCTACCTTGCCCATATGTACCGGGGATACCCAGGAGGAAATCGAGCGCGCCATCACCTGTAGAGTAGGTGCTGTTCGATGGGTCGTAGTTGAAACTACCGTTATTGTTAAAGGAGAAAGGGTTGGACACATTGAAGCGGCGACCATCGTAGCCGAACTTTAGATTGTGCCGGCCGATAATTTTGGAGAAGCCATCGTCGAGCTGGTACACCTGATCGATACGGGGCTGGGGACCATTGTTGCTGAATCCCAGAACAAAGTTAATCCCGTTGAGGCCGACGACGGTCATCTTTGGCAAGCCAGCGCCAGCAGTGTTTTGCGGGTTAATGTCGAATCCGGCGTCGGAGGGCTGCATCGGGGTTTGCGGTTCCACGGCGTTGAAGTTGAACCGTGTGTAGTGGGCTGCGAAGTTGTTCACAGCACTGGAGCTGAATTGATGCGTATATTCGAGTGTGCCCTGATCAGTCCTCTGGCTGCTCACATCGCCAAAGCCGGGAAGATTGGCGCCGGTAAAGGGCAGAGTTTCGGGTGCCTTCTGTTTGAAGTAAATGTAGAGGCCGTAGATCTGGTTGGCTGGGTTCAGCGAGTAATCGACGCGTCCAATGTATTGATCATTGCTTGTCGTCACCACTGGCTTGAAGATATAGCTCGTGCCGCTGTTGGGCGCGGGAATGTATTTGGATGCGAGATTCGCCGCAACTGAGTTGAAAGAGCTGGTGGGGAAGACACCGCCTAGTGTAGCGGCGCATGCTTTCCAGGTTTCTCCTGCAGTGCAACCGGGAATTGTGACGCTTGATGGGATCGGGTTGGACGAGAACTTTCCGTTGTCTACTGAGAAGTCGCCTTGGAGCATGTTCCCGAAATAGACGCCGACGTTACCGCCGGCCTGGGGAACGACCTGCCGGGTTCCCTGATAGGCGCCGAAGAAGAAGAGCTTGTCTCGGAAAATTGGGCCGCCGATTGTGCCGCCAAAGATATTCTGATGGAAAGTGGCAACCACTGCCTGACCGGTTGTGACGCTGTGCTGGTAGAAGTTCGCCGTGTTGAGGAACGTGTCGCGATAGAACTCAAAGCCATCCCCATGAAAATGATTAGTGCCCGCTTTGATTGTGGCGCTGACGATACCGCCCGAGTTGCGGTCGTACTCCGCATTCAGCGGGCCGTCGATCAGGTTGAACTGATCGATTGCATCGAGGTTCGGCACGACTACAAGCGTGTTCAAAGCGATGTCATTCGAGTCTGCGCCATTGATCAGGTAGCTTGACTGCTGAGTCTGTGCGCCGCTCACTGAATAGGTACCGAATCGATCGCTGGAGGCCTGAACGCCCGGCAGAGCCAATTCCAGGCCGGTGAAGTTACGGCCAATCAGTGGGTACTCGACCATCTGCTCAGAGTTGATGACGTTGCTTAGCTGCGAATCCGTCGTATCCACCTGGACCGGGGAGGCTGCAACTTCAATAACTTCGGCCGTTGAACCGACAGCAAGCTTGACGGGTGCAACATACTCCTGGTCAATGTTGAGCAGGATGCCCTTTGCCGTGTATGACTTGAAACCCGGCGCCGAGACAGCAATGGTGTACGTGCCAACAGGCAACTGCGGGAAGAGATATCCACCGTCTGACCCTGACACTGTTTCAAATTTCACGCCGGTTGCTTCGTTGGTGGCTGTGATCTTGACGCCTGCCATGACGGCGCCCTGCGGGTCCACAACGGTGCCCTTGATGCGAGCGTTCACGTTAGCCGCGAAAGCCATACCCGTTGCGCCAGCAAGGACCAAGCAAAGAGCCCATGCATTCAGCTTTTGAAGAATTCGCATACCCATTGTTCCTCGAAATTGAATTTTTGATTCAAGGGGTCGGTGGCAACAGTCATTTTGGCTTGCGCAAATGGCTACAATTGGCCGACTCTTCTGTTTTCTTGTTCAGACCGCATTTGAGACGAAATCTGGTTGCAACTGTGGACCAGGTCAGCACTACACCGCGAAGGCGCGACAAGCCGGAATACTTCTTGCGAATGGCTTAACAGCAAAAAGGACGAATGAGGGGAAACGAATGGTGTGACTAGCATCACTCAGGTGCAATCGGCGTGCCAAAGTTTCACAGAATGAAGGCGCTTAATTATCCTTGTGTTTGCAATAACTTAACAGATATCTGCGTAATCACCCGGTCGCTATATCCGGATTCAAATCCGCTTTTCAACTAGAACTATACGAAAAACCGTATAACGGTCGCGGTTTCTTCAATATCAGGGATTCTAGTTTTTGGGAACGTGCCCAAGCTTCCTGGGAAACCGCAAGACGTCTCTTGCTTTGCAGCTACTTGCGACGACGACGTAGACTGGTTCCTTTGGAAAACGCCAAGAGGATCAAAGACGATGTGCCTTCGCGCATTTTGCCGAATTGCCCTGCCTTTTGTTGCCGGTGCCACACTGGCTCAAACGCCGACCTTCAGTTCCCTCCCGGCCATTGCATTCGATAGTGCGGGTCCGGTGATTCGTGCTCACTCTGAGACCGAGAAGCCTTTTACGGTCGCTGGAGAACGTGGGGTAGTCCTGGGTCAGCAGAACGGCACGTTTGAAGCCTGGGTTCTTCCCGTCAAGCTGCTTTCGCATATGACCATTGAGGCGGACATTGAGGGCTACACCGTTCCGATCGACGTGAATCAGCAGGCCGCGCAGGTGGAAGTGCGACCCGATCGGACTGTTATTACATACAGCCACATCGGCTTTACGGTGCGGCAGATCATGTTTTCGCCAAATGATGCGCCGCCTAGGGACCGGGCCCGTCGTTCTGTATGAATTTGACTGCCTGCATCCGCACCGACTTTATCTTCCGTTTCACTCCGGAGCTGCGCTGGATGTGGCCCGAGCGGAATGAAGGCGTTCCGGGGATTGAGTGGGTGGCGGGACCGAACGCGGCCCCCACAGCGAAGGAACCCGGACCATCGGGATCGATCTCCGGATCACCCCTGCCAAACCACGGATATTACGTGCTGCACGCCGACTACCCTGACCTTGCCGGGGCCATCACAATCCCGGGAGCGCAGCCGGGAATTCTTGCGCCGTATCAGGAACGCCCGCAGGTGCACCCGGTCGAGTTTCATCTGCACATCGATCCGGCTCGTGATCGCGGTCGGCTCTTTCCTTTATTGATGGCAGCCGGGATGACTGCTTCCACCGCCACCAACAAAGCTCTCGGAGATTCGCTGGCCAAGCTCAATGCGTCGATTGCCGATCTTCACAAGGCGCATGCCGAAAGCTATACGAAGCTGCTGGCGAACTCCACTTCGATCATACCCCCGACAAGTCGCTCAATGAAGCGTTCCAATGGGCCGTTGTTTCGATCGAGCAATTACGAGCGCATCCGGTCGACGCCCACTCCGTGCCAACGCCGGAGACTGCACTTGTCGCCGGATATTATGCATCGGGTGACTCAGCCCGCCCCGGCTTTGGATGGTTCTTTGGACGCGATGCGCTCTACACGCTCTTCGCCGTCAACGGTTATGGCGACTTTGCCCTTTCGAAGTCCGAACTTGAGTTCCTCATCAAGCGCCAGCGCGACGACGGCAAAATCATGCACGAATACTCACAAACTGCCGCCGCCATCGACTGGCAGGCCTTTCCTTATATGTATGCGGCGGCCGACTCGACGCCGTTGTTCTTGCTGGCGGTGGCCGACTACGTTCGCTCGAGCGGCGATGTTGCGTTTTTGACCGAGCACCGGGATGCCATTGAAAAGGCCTGGGCGATTTGAAACCAGTCACGCCGATTCGAACGGGATCTATTCAAATGCGCAGGGAACGGGCTGGGTAGAAAGCTGGCCGGGCGGCATGCCGCACCAGGAGGTCTATCTCGCTTTCCTCGATCAGCAGGCATCCGGTGCGATGGCGCAACTAGAAGACCTGCTGCACGACCCGGCAAAGTCAAGCAGCCGCGCGCAGCCGCGCCGAGGCAATCGCGAAGACGATCGAAACGCAGTTCTACGACAAGCAGAAATCCTGCTATGCGTTCAGCCGGAATGCCGACGGCTCCCTCGATCGCACCAGCACCGTTTATCCCTCGCTGGGATGGTGGAGCGGCAAGGGGCTGGCGGGAGATGCTTCGATTCCCACGCAGGCGGGGACATGTCTTCAGCAGTTTGCCGGGCACGCGCTGAATACTGACTGGGGACTGCGCGATGTAGCCAACGACGAAAAGATCTACGACGGCATGAGCTACCACCAAGGCTCGGTGTGGCCGCTCTTTACCGGGTGGGCCGCGCTGGCGGAGTATCGCGGCAACCAGCCGCTCGCGGGTTACCAATTATTGATGGAGAACGCGAACTTGACGAAGGCGCAGGATCTCGGCGCGGTGACGGAATTATTGTCGGGCGACTTCTTTGTGCCGTTTGGGCGTAGCACGAGTCATCAATTATGGTCGAGCGCGATGGTGATCACGCCGACGCTGCGGGGGCTGTTCGGCATTGACATTGATGCGCAGACGAAGACCATCACCGTGAATCCGCATCTGCCGGCGGGGTGGGATGAAGCAGAAGTGAAAGGCCTTCGCGTCGGCGATGAAAGCGCAGATTTGTCGTTTGTTCAGACGAACGGCGAGGTCTTGGTCCACGCAAAGACGTCGTCCGAATGACGAAGATCGAAGTTGCGCAGCGCGCACTCAGGAACAAAGACCTCTTTCCGACAACGGATTGAGCATTCCGCGTCAACCAGTGGAAGTTGGGACCTTCTTCCGAAAGCCGATTTCGGGTGATCGCACCCAATCCATGCGCGTACTCAGCGAGGAATACGGCGAGCGAAAACTGACTCTTGTTTTCGAAGGACCGGCGAACACGGAAAGCTGCAGTTCCGCGCTTTTCGTTCGATACGTTGCAAGACTCAGCGTGCGCGCCGAGGGAGCAGAGCTCGGTGAATCTGAAACGCCACGTTGGCTCGGATGCAACTTCCGCGCCGCGGATCGCCGCGGTCAACTTCCCCGCAGGCGAAGGCTGGAAAACCATCACCGTCACGCTGACGTGGTGATCGAGACCGGTTCCAATTCGAGATGGAACCGGTTCGAACCGAGACAACTACTTTTTGTGCCTTCGATAGAGATCGATCAGATGATTCGTCGAGCTGTCGTGCGCGAGCTGCGGTTCAGACGGGCTTTCCAATTCCGGAATGATCTTCTGCGCCAGCGCCTTGCCGAGTTCCACGCCCCACTGATCGAATGAGTTGACCTGCCAGATGACGCCCTGCGTAAAGACGCAGTGTTCATAAAGCGCAACCAGCTTGCCCAGGACTGCCGGCGTCAGCTCTTCCGCAAGGATTGTGTTTGAAGGCCGGTTGCCCTCGAAAACGCGATGCGGAACTAGCCAGTCTGGCGTGCCTTCTGCCTTGACCTGCTCGGCCGTCTTGCCGAATGCCAGAGCTTCGGCCTGGGCGAGGACATTTGCAATCAGAATGTCGTGATGGCGGCCCAGGGGATTCAGCGTTTTGTAGAACGCGATGAAGTCGCATGGGATCAGCCGCGTTCCCTGGTGAATCAACTGATAGAAGGAATGCTGCCCATTGGTGCCCGGTTCGCCCCAATAGATGGGGCTGGTGTTGTAGCGGACTTCTCTGCCTTTGAGCGTGACATGCTTGCCGTTGCTTTCCATCGTCAACTGCTGCAGGTAGGCTGGGAAGCGCTTGAGGTATTGCTCGTAGGGCAGGATGGCGATGGTCTGCGCATCAAAGAAATCCGTTACCAGACGGACAACAGAGCCAGCAGCACAGGAAGGTTCTTCTCAAATGGCGCAGTGCGGAAGTGCTCGTCCATCTGATGGAATCCATCGAGCATGGCGCGAAAGTTGTCGGGGCCGATGGCAAGCATCGTCGACAGGCCGATGGCCGAATCCATGGAGTAGCGGCCGCCGACCCAGTCCCAGAAGCCGAACATGTTGGCGGTATCGATACCGAACTTCGTCACTTCGCCGGCGTTTGTAGACACGGCAACAAAGTGCTTGGCAACCGCAGATTCGTCTCCGCCAAGTTTTTCAAGCAGCCACGCGCGCGCGGTTTGCGCATTGGTCATGGTCTCGAGCGTGGTGAATGTCTTCGACGACACGATGAACAATGTCTCTTCGGCATCCAGATCCTGCACTGCCTCCGCAAAGTCGGTGCTGTCTACATTCGAGACGAAGCGGAATGTCATAGCGCGATCGCTGTAGTGCTTCAGCGCTTCGTAGGCCATGACCGGACCGAGGTCGGAACCGCCGATGCCGATGTTCACCACGTTCTTGATGCGCTTGCCGGTGTGTCCCTTCCACTCGCCGCTGCGAATGCGGTCAGAGAACGCAGACATGCGGTCGAGGACTTCGTGCACCTTGGGGACGACGTCTTCGCCGTCGACGATGATGGATGTGCCTTTAGGTGCGCGCAATGCAACATGCAGCACGGCGCGCTTCTCCGTGATGTTGATCTTCTGCCCGGTGAACATTGCCTCGGTGTGTTCGCGGAGCTTCGATTCTTCCGCAAGTGTGAGAAGCAGCTTGATTGTTTCGTCGGTAACGCGGTTTTTGGAGTAGTCGAGAAACAGGCCGACTGCCTCCGCCGTCAACCGGGATCCTCTTTGCGGATCGTCGGCAAAGAGACCTCGCAGTTGCAGCTTTGCGACAGCGCGCGCATGTATCTTCAGATCCTTCCACGCCTTCAGACTTGTGAGCGGCTTAACCCTAATATTGAACTTGCGGCTTTTTTCTGACTTTGCCATCCCCATCCTCCAATTCACGGCTTCGCAAACGGGCGCATCTATTACAAGCCAGCCGAGTTCATGCGCTTTCAACCGGCGCGTGTAATGTTTCGGATGCTTACCTTGCAGAGCGGTTTCAGAATTCCTTCCAGTCCCGACCCTCCATTATCGTCGCCCAAGCAGCTCGACCGCTGTGGACGAAGGGGAGCGCCCATTCATTCAGCAAACATCCCCATTTAAGCTTGCATAGGGAAGCATGATGCAGCGAACACAGCAAATGCATATTCAAGGGCGAGGACAGGTTTCGACAAGCGAGAAAGATGCCTATTACCGGCCAGAGTTGGATGCGCTGCGGTTTTTTGCTTTTCTTTGCGTATTCAGCTTTCATCGCATGGATTACGTTCCTACCGATCCGGTGCTTCATCCCTGGCTTTTTCGGATAGGAAATATCGGCCCGTTTGGCGTACCCGTTTTCTTTCTGCTCAGTGCATTCCTGATTACCGAGCTGCTGCTGCGCGAGCGCGAGCGAACCGGCAAGATCCACATCAAGGCATTTTACGTCCGTCGCATTCTGCGGATCTGGCCGCTTTATTTTGTGGCGTTTTTCGGACTGGCGTTGCTGAATCATTTCGTTCCCGGCGTGGGCACCGGTGATCCGTTCGCTTGGCTCGCGTTCACGTTCTTCGCTGGAAACTGGTACATCCTGCACCATGGCTGGATTGCCGGCGCGGTCGATCCGCTTTGGAGTATTTCCGTTGAAGAACAGTTCTACATCGTCATCCCAGTCCTCGCCGCATTCGCGGGACGGCGCGCGGTTGCGATCGTCAGCTGCGTGCTGCTCGGCATTGCGTATGTCACGGTGCTGCTTTATGCGCTGCATCCCACGGTTGGCGATAACGGCGAATGGACAAACAGCTTTGTCGCAGTTCCAGTTCTTCTCGGCCGGAACGCTGATTGCACTGCTGCTGCGAGGCAGGCTGATTCGTTTGCCTGTATGGGCGAGGGGACTGGGATTCGTTTTGGGCTTTGCCTGCTGGTTTACGGCACTTTTGCGATTCAAAGTGCAGAGTTGGGAGCCGCATCCAACCCCGTCTGGCGCCATCGTGGGCTGGTTCCTCGTCCTGGCGGGTGCGGTGATTCTCTTCCTATCCACGCTTGGCATGCCTTTACGGATGGTCCCTCGATGGCTCGCATATCTGGGCCGAATTTCGTATGGGCTGTACGTCGTGCATTCGCTGGTCTTCTTCCTTACGTTTGAAAAAGCAATCCCACATCTGCGGCGCGCTTTTCCTGGATTCGCGCTTCCTCCCGTGGTGCGTGACTACTTTTGGACGCTGGTTGTTCTGGCGCTCAGCATCGCATTGGCTTCGCTTTCATTCCACTATTTTGAGCGGCCATTTCTTCGGTTGAAGAAGCGCTTCACCTTTGTCGCTGCTCGCGAGGAATCTTCTTCGGCGGCCTGATGCTGCTTTAAAAACCAAACCGCCGGGAATTGATTCAGCACCACACTTCGATATCATTCGGGCATGATTCGATCAGGGAGGCAACAGGTGATCTCGCGACGCGATTTTCTGGCAACAGGCGCAATGGGAGTGGCAGCCATGGCATCATCACGGTTCGCGATGGCGGCCGACTACAGTCCGGATAAATTTGGCGTTCAGCTTTATGTTCTTCGAGCGCTGCTGGCGAAGGATTTTGACGGCACGCTGGCCAAGGTCGCCGCGATCGGCATCAAGAAGGTTGAATTCGCGGGCTTTTACGGACGCACAGCGAAAGAAGTTCGCACCAGCCTGGCGAACGCTGGGCTCACGGCAAGCGGCGCTCATTGCCTGCTGGCCAGCATGCCTGATGACGAAATTGGCCGCATGATCGAGTTCTGCCACGAAGTCGGCATGCGATATATGATTGCCGCCATCCCGTCGATCAAGCCCGGCACTTTATCTGCCTCGGGCAAGCCTGCATCCGGCAATCCGTTCGAGCATATCGAGCTTGAGGATTGGCGATGGAGCGCGCAACGATTCAATGTAATCGGCGCCCGGGTGCGCGATGCGGGAATGCGGTTTGCGTATCACAACCACAACATCGAAGCGCAGAAGTACGGCAACATCGTAGCGTTCGATGAAATACTGCGCCTGACCGATCCCGCGGTGGTGGGCATGGAATTTGATACCGGCAATTTCATCGCCGGTGGCGGCGATCCCTATCCTTATCTTGAAAAGTACCCGCATCGATTTGAACTTGCCCATGTGAAGGAATGGGCTTCGCCGTTTACGCCAACTGCCACGATCAACTGGCCGAAGTACGCACCGTTCGGCCAGGGAACGACGGATTGGAAGAAGATGCTCGGCGCGTTAAAAAAGGCAGGCGTAAAGGAAGTCTTCATCGAGCAGGATGGAACAGCCAGCGGGGACGAAATGGGAGCCGTCGGGCAGGCGTATCAGTTTCTAATCAAGGTTTGAGAATTGCTCGAGTCTCGTGATCCGGCGTGTGGATGTGGACAAAGGGGTAAACGATTCATCCGGACTTGATAGGTGGTTGCTCAGAGTCGTGGATTACTCTGGCTTCTCAAGCAGCAGTCTGCACCACGCCTCGCTGAGCCATTGCTCGAGAGCCCCGGGCTTCCATCCGCGTTGTTCCACCAGCAACAGATAATATTCCGGCGAGTTCATGCTCCAGAGAATGTCGGCAGCCATTTCGACAGAAAGGCCGCGCCGGAGTTGTCCGGTTGCCGCGAGTTCCTGTGCAAGTAGCTTCATGTTCCTGGCACGGCGCTCTGCAATCCCATTCCACATCACGCCGAGCGCGGGATCAAGCGGAGCGGCCTCTTGCAGCACGCGGAAGAGCGGCGCCAGCCGCTCCTGGATCCTTCGTAGCGCAGCCGCATATATCGCCAGCTTCCGCGCGGGTCAGGTTCAGCACGGATAGCGCGTACATAGTCGCGTTCCGCGGCTGGGATGGCAACATCTGTTCCTGAAATCGCCGTCTCCACGAGCAGCGCAAACAGTGCAGGTTTCTTGCCTACCGACGCATACACCGTGTCGAGCGCGATTCCCGCCGACTGTGCAATGGCGGGCATCGTGGTTCCTGCATATCCTCTCTCCGAGAAAATAGCCCGCGCCGCGATGAGGATAGCCTTCCGCGTAGCCTCTGCCCCTTCTCGTCGGGAGGTGGAGTCGTATGTCCGCTTCTTGGAATGTTTCTTTGGGACGGATTTGTGTCGACTTTTCATCCGAATAGTATTAGGATTAATTTACATCATTCACGCGGGTGCCTACCAGCATTCGCTTCGATGTGGCGCCACGCTCACCCGCCTTCAAACTCGGGCCTTTCGTTCTCTTGAAAGGAGATCTCGAATGCTTCTCCTCATCGTTGATTTCGTAAACCTCTTCTTGTCTGCGCTGCTGGTCGGGGCCATGTTTTGCGCCTGGCTTGTATTTAACCCGGCGCAGCTCGATGCCTCCCACTACATCATCGTGCAACAGCAGGGTATTCGCACGCTCAATTCCATCATGCCGCTATTAGGCGGTCTCACAATATTGATGACTTCGCGTCCGCAGTGCTCGCGCACGAAAACCGGACGCGCATGTCCATGCTGATCGGAACCGCACTCCTGTTCATCATTTCAGGCCTCATCACGCGCTTCGGAAATAGCCCATCAACGCAATTGTCCTTGGCTGGAACAGCGCTTCTCCACCAGATCATTGGACTACGCTGCGCGATACCTGGTGGCGTTGGCACTGCATGCGTTTGTGCTACTGTGTCGGCAGGCGGAGCTCTCTTGATCATTGCAACTCTCGCTCGGGACCGTCTTCAATCCAAAGCGTTGCGATCACGGTCTGCCGACCAGTCATTGACGCGCTAATGCGGATAGCCTGCCTGATGCTCTAGACCGATGTCTCTTTACCGCGAAACGGAACGGCCTGGCAGCGCTGCCAGGCCGTCGTCGTCTCTCGACGACGAAGTAGTTCCTGTCGGCTCAGATTCTCATGGGCATCAGGACATAGCGCGAACGATACTCGGCGTCGGGATCTTCGGGGCGCATCTGGCCGGCGCTCTGCGAGTCCTTGAACTCCAGCCGCACCTCGCCTTCATTGCCCAGCGCCTTCAGGAAATCGATGATGTAGGTCGAGTTGAAGCCGACCACGATGGGGTCGCCGGAATATGGCGTATCGATGGTGTCTTCGCTCTCGCCGCTCTCGGTGGATTGCGAGCTGATCTTGAGTTCGTTGCCTTCGAGCCTTAGCCGGATCGCGCCTGAGCGCTCATCGGCAAACTGCGCCACGCGCTGGATGGCGCTGGACAGCTCGCTCGACCGGACGACCGCAAACTTGGTGTTATCGCGAGGCATTACCGCTTCGTAGTTGGGGAACTGGCCTGAGAGCCGCCGCGTGCTCAGGGTACGATGTCCGACCTTGAAGAACAGCGTGTGCTCGTCATCGGCGAATTCCACCTTCTCGACGTCGGTGTTCGAGAGCAGTCCCTGCAGCTCCTGCGAGCGCCTTGCGCGGAATCAACACGCGCTTTTCGCCGCTGATGCCTTCCATGGCTCTCGCCGGGCTTCTCGACAAACGAGAGCCGGTGGCCATCGGTCGCCACCATCGCAATCGACTCCGCCTTAAGCACCAGCAGGGCGCCGTTCAGGGTGTAGCGCGATTCTTCGTTTGAAATCGCGAAGATGGTTCTGGCAATCAGGGTCTTCAAGGCGACAGCGGGAATGCTGGTCACAGAGACGGCAGGGAACTCGGGCACCTGCGGATAGTTCGCGCGGGCCATGCCGACCATCTTGGTATTGGAGCGGCCGGAGCGAATCTGGACCCAGTGATTTTCAAGTAGCTTAAGGGAGATGTCGCCATCGGGAAGCAGCTTAATGTAGTCGTAAAGCTTGCGTGCGGGAATGGTGCACGAGCCGGGCTTCTTGACCTTCACCGAGGCGCTGGTCCTGATCGCCTGGTCCAGGTCGGTCGCCGTAATGTTCAGCCGGTCGCCCTCGGCCTCGATCAGGAAATTGGACAGGATGGGAATCGTCGTCTTGCGCTCGACCACGCTTTGTGTAGCGGTGAGCTCCTTCACCAGTTCCTGGCGGCTTACGGTAATCTCCATCGCTGCCCCCTGTGCTGCCGGCTTTTCTACTTCAGTTTCCACAATCGGCATAGTTCCCACTCCGTCTCACGCGCCCCGGCAAACCGGGCCCCATTCACAGCTACCCCGGTGCGTTCTCCGCCGTTACCCGCTTGGCCCAAGCCTACACTACACGCGTTACGACGAGAAACCGCTGCTGTTTGTTGCCTTTGATTGTATGCATCTTCACAAAATCTGGCGCGTGGAAAACCAGTCAACATCTCTGGATTCCCGGGGTTGAATCGCTACGGAACGAAACTCCATGATCCTGGAATCACCGCGGCTTGAATATCTCGGTTCCCCGACCACGCAGGTCAACTCGTGCTCTTCCCGATGCTCGAGGACCGTGTGTTCTGCCCATGCGACGGTTATGGGGTATTTCCTATGTTGAATTCATAAAAGAACCCGTAGTCACCGTAGTTCGCTTCGGAAAAGTGGAAAGCCGGGGCATCTCATTGATGTTTAGCTGTTTCACTATCGCCCGGAATTTCTAAAACCTGCCTGTGCATCTCCGGACATTTGGAAAACACGCTCAGCACGCCTCTTTGCCGACCCTCATTTCCCACCACTCCCACAAACCCCACAAAACCCCCTGTGTAAACCTTGCGCTTTATCTGTAATATGCGTCCACACCCGCATCAATCCAGCTCTTCTGCGTGACACATCCTCCACACCTGACGCGTTCTCCACACCATGCACAACCCCTTCAAAAAACACCGGGGGAGGATGAAGGCAATCAGAGGATGGCGACGCTGGTTCTCTGGTCAGGAGAGCCTTTCCGGTCCCGGTGTGTCCGCCGCTGATTCCTCTCGAGCCAAAGTCAGGTATTCCTATCTGAAGCTCTTCTATACTGAAGTTTCCATGTCTTACCAGTCAGCTATCGATCACCTTGCGGCCATGGCGCCGGAACTCGCCACGCAAACAGGCCACACTCGCCGCAAATTCTCCATCGACGAAGTCGCCACTCTTCTCTCCGCCCTGGGCAATCCCCACCACACTTTCCCCTCCGTTCTCATCGCCGGAACGAACGGCAAGGGTTCGACAGCTGCCACACTCGCGTCGATTCTCACGGCCTCAGGCCTGCGCACTGGCCTCTACACTTCACCACACCTGGCGCGCCCCAACGAGCGCATCCGCATCGACGGCGTTGAAATCACCGACGCGGACTTCGCCGAGCACTTTTTCCGCGTCCGAGCCGCCGGACAAAAGCTGGTCGAAGAAAAGAAATTGGCTCAGATGCCAAGTTTCTTTGAGACCCTCACCGCTATGGCCTTCCTGCACTTCGCCGAACCAGCCATTGAAATCGCAGTCCTCGAAGTAGGCCTGGGTGGACGCCTCGATGCCACCAATGTCGTCGATCCGCTGCTTTCGATCATCACCGACATCTCTTTCGATCACATGGAGTGGCTTGGCAATACCATCAGCGAGATCGCCCGTGAAAAGGCCGGTATCCTCCGCAATGGGGGCACACTCATCACGCTGCCCCAGCACCCCGAAGCGAACCAGGTTCTCGGTGAAGTCGCCATGGCACTCTCGGTGCTAGGGGTTAGCGCGGTTCCCTATATGCCCCCTCCGAGACGAGCATGCCAGGCGAACCGCAACGTCGCTATACAGTTGAGGCCCTGGGTCATCCTGTCGAGGTCGCTTCGCCTCTGCGGGGAGCTCACCAGCATCGAAACATCGCGCTGGCTATGGCCGCCGCGGTCGAGCTTGCTATAAGCCACGGGTTTCCCGTTACCGCGAAGTCTTTGACGGAGGGTATTCGCAACACACGCTGGCCCGCCCGCCTTGAGCCCATCAGCGTCGAAAACCCGCAGGATCGCAAAATCACTGAGTGGATTCTCGACGTGGCGCATAACCCTGCCGGCGCATGGGCGCTGCGCGCCGGGCTGCGCGACTTGTTGCCTGGCCACGAACACATGGGCACGCTGGTCTTTAGTTGTCTTCGCGACAAACCGGTTGTGGAAATGGCTCACATCCTCTTCCCGGTCTTCGACCAGGTAATCTTCGCGCCCATCAACAGCACGCGCGCCACGCCGATGCGCGAACTGCTCGCAGCCGCCGCTTCCACGGGGACCCCCGCCTATGCCGCGTCCTCTGTCAATCAAGCCATCGAACTTGCTTTTGAGCACGCCGCGGCTCATCCATCGAGCCCCATTGTTGTTGCCGGATCTGTCTACCTGGTTGGCGACATCCGCACGCGCTTGCTGGCCAGAACTGCTCAAGCGGCGGCTTCAAGTGAGACCCCCGAGCGCGTAGGCCAGCTTCCGTGAGCCGTCTCCGTCCGCCCGAGCCGTTGCCCCGTCTCTACCGCTGGCGCACCAATATTCTGCAGGCTCCGCTCTTCTTCATCTATACGGCTGCATGCGGCAGTCTTTCCCTTTTCGTTTCATTGTTTGAGAAGAGCGGCCGTATCCAGCACCGCATCGCGCGGATCTGGGCTCGCGGCGGGGTCAAAATCTCCGGATCGCGGCTTGTCGTACACGGAGCAGAAAATCTCCGTAAACATGCCGTCGCCGTGTACGCCGCCAACCACACTTCGTATATGGATACGCCGGTCATCTTCTCGTCACTACCCTTCCAGTTCCGCATTCTGGCCAAAAAGGAGTTGTGGAAGATGCCGTTCATCGGCTGGCATCTGAATCGTTCCGGCCAAATCCCGGTCGACAGTGTCAGCTCCAACTCCACCGTCTCAAGCCTTGGCGCCGGCGTTCGAGCCCTTCGTGCCGGCATGCCGTTGTTTGTTTTTCCCGAGGGGGCCCGCACGCCCGATGGCACCACGCAGCCGTTCCTTGCTGGAGCTGCCTTCCTGGCCATTCGTGCGCAAGTCCCGCTCGTGCCCATCGCGCTAAGCGGCGTTTACGACCTGTTGCCGATCCATACACGCCACTTCTATCCCGGCGAAATTACGCTGACGGTGGGCGAACCGATCTCAACCGCGGGCATGACTCTCCGCCAGGTTGAAGAGCTGAACACCGCGCTCCGCGAGGCGATTGAAAGAATGCGTTCCGCGTCGTGCGCTCCCCGTTCACTTGAGATGGAGACCCCGGGCCTCGCTTCGTGAAAACGAAGAGACCGTCCCAGTTTTGCCCTCCGATATCCAACGCCTTGCTGCTGACCAAGTCCCTCGTGACGAGTCCAACTTCAGAGAACAAAGCGACACCCCGGTTGCTCACATCTCCTTAGATATTTGAAGGAGTACGATGCTCGCCATGAAGCGCTGTTCGTGGTTAGTCCTCTTCTTTGCCTTCAGCCTCTCTCTTTCCGGTCAGAGTGTTTCGAACCAGCCGGTGCCCTCGCCGAGGCTCACCGTTCAGCAATCGCTTACGTTCGAACCGCAGGCGAAAAGCACAAAACCCAATGGTTGGCTCACAAATCCCACCGGCCACGGTGAACGTCGACAACCAGATTGTGCACTCTGGCCGCTGGTCGGTGCGCTTCGATCGCGACCCCACGAGCGAGGGCGGCTTCTCTGTCATTACCAAAAGCATTCCGGTAGATTTCGCGGGCGGCGAGGTCGAGTTGCACGGTTATTTCCGCACTAAAGACGTGGCTGGGTACGCAGCCCTCTGGATGCGTGAAGATGGCGAAGGCCAAATGCTCAAGCTCGAAAACATGGCGAGCCAGCACGTCGACGGCACGCGCGAGTGGAGCGAGTACACGATCAAACTCCCCATCGATGCAAACGCGCGCCAGCTCGTCTTTGGAGTTCTCCTTGCCGGCAGCGGAACTCTCTGGGCCGACGATCTTCGCCTGCTTGTCGACGACAAGCCGATCGCAGAAGCCAAGCCGATGGATCGCCCCCTCACCGTGCTCGATACCGATCACCAATTCGACAAGGGATCGCACATCGCCCTTTCCTCTCTGACCCCAAACCAGATTGACAACCTATTCACGCTTGGCCGAGTTTGGGGTTTTCTCAAGTATCACCACCCCGCAGTGGCGGCGGGCAAGCGCCAATGGGACTACGACCTGTTGCGCATTCTTCCCGCCATCCTCGTCGCTCCCGATCGGCCCACTGCAAACGAATTCTCGTGCAATGGATCGACAGCCTCGGCGAAATCCCCGCGTGCGAAGCGGACAAATGTGCTCCTGCGCCGACCGCCGACGTGTTCTTGAAGCCCGACCTCGACTGGATTCGCGACAGCGCAACGTTGGCTCTACGCTCAGCCTGCGCTTGCAGCGTATCTACCAGAACCGTCCGCGCGACCACCAGTTCTACGTCAACTCCGCTCCCGGCGTCGGGAACCCGATCTTTGAGCACGAGCTTTCTTATGTCGGCGTTACTTTTCCGGACTCCGGCTTTCAGCTGCTCGCGCTGTTTCGCTGGTGGAACATCATGCAGTACTGGTCGCCCTACCGAATCGATGCCGGCCAGAACTGGCCCGCTGTGCTCGCAGAATTCATCCCAAAGCTTGCGCTTGCGAAAGATCGCACCGCCTATCAACTCGCGATGCTGGAGCTCGTCGCCAAGGCCAACGACACGCACGCCAATTTGTGGAGTTCTCTCGATGTGAGGCCGCCCGCGGGAAAATGTGCGCTGCCGGTCGAAGTTCGCTTCATCGAGGGGCAGGCCGTGGTCACTGGATTTGCCGCAAAGGACGGGGGCTCGGCCTCCGCTTTCCGCATTGGCGACGTGTTTCAGTCAATCGACGGCGCGCCGCTTTCAAAGCTAATCGAGGAGTGGACACCCTTCTACGCTGACTCGAACGCTCGCTGCGCGCCAGCGCGACATGGCTGCCACCTCACCAACGGGGAATGCAAACCAGTCGTCGTGCAGGTGCGGCGCGATGCCAAGCTCATTGAACTTCGTGCTGACCGCCAGCCCGCGCAAAACGCCAGCAATTTCAAGTGGCACGACCTGCCTGGTGCCACATTTCGCCTGCTGTCACCGGACATCGCTTATCTCAAACTTTCCAGCATCAAGGCGGTCGATGTTCCAGCCGACATAGAGCGCGCTGCAAACACAAAAGGCCTCATCATCGACATCCGCAACTACCCATCGGAGTTCGTGCCATTCGCGCTTGGTTCGCATCTTGTGAAGGGCCCGACCTTCTTTGCCGTGTTCACCGTGCCTGACCTCGCCAACCCCGGAGCGTTCCACTTCGGCAGTGCCGTCTCCATTGATCCGGCCTCAGACCAATACAACGGCAAGGTTGTGATCCTCGTGGATGAAGTGTCACAAAGCTCGGCGGAGTACACCGCCATGGCGCTGCGTTCTGCACCCGGCGCCATCGTCGTAGGCAGTACAACGGCTGGCGCGGATGGCAATGTCTCCGCAATTCCTTTACCGGGAGGTCTCAGCACGATGATCAGCGGCATCGGGGTCTTCTATCCCGACCACCGTCCTACCCAGCGCATCGGCATTGTTCCCGATGTGGAGGCAATCCCAACAATCGCCGGCATCAAGGACGGCCGCGACGAAGTGCTCGAGACTGCGATCCGCCAGATCCTCGGTCCTGGAACTCCAGCGGCTACGATTAAGAAGCTCGCAAAGCCGGACACCGCACCTCAGCCCCTGGCTACGAAGTGAGCCTTTGTAGCCATCGATAGAAAGAGGGCGGCTTCCGCCGCGCTCAAGTCAAAGTTCAATAACCAAGATTTCCTGGCCTTCTTAGATCAGTGCGTGACGCCGCCGCAAACTTCGACACCGGCGTTCGCCGCGTTGTTCAGGCAATTGCTGCGCGCAAGAATGCTGGCTGCGGTGATGGCGAGAATATTGTGCCCGTGCGTGGTCGGGTGCAGATCATCCCAGAAGAGAAATGTATCCGGGTCGACTGCCATGCCTTGCGAACTCGCGGTCACATTTGTCAGGGAGTAACTCGCCGGCGACGCGACGATGTTGCTGTACAGTCCGAAAACGTCCAACTGAGCAATGCGCAGGTGTTTGGTGGTATTGAGCTCCAGAATGAGTGATACGCCGCCGCCAAGTACTGAATTGTAGAGAGCGCTGGCCGCGGTTGCCGGAACTCGATGTTGCAGACAGACCCGTTGAGCCGTGGAACCAATCCCAGCGGAGGCAGATTCGGCACGATGAACTGCGTCGCTCCCGCATCGATGAGCCGCTGGATATTGAGGGTCTGATTGATGGCCGCTTCAATGATGTCACTCTGCGAGGTGGCGTTAAGCAGGTCATTCGCGCCGCCCCAGACAACGAAAAGCGTCCTTGGGGTGATCTTGGGATTTGTTGCCAGATAGTCCGTAATCTGCTGGCCGATGTTCTCGACGTTCACTGAGAGCGAATTTCCTGGACCGAAAGTGAACATGGTGGTCCCGAAGCCAGTTGTAGCGAAGCCATACGCGTAGTTCGTGCCGCCATCGAGCGAATCCTTCACCTCAGGCTTCGACGACATCGATTCCGCCAATTGTTCGATCCACACGCCGGAATAGTTGTGCGCAGGCGGCAGCGTATCGAAGCCATCTGTAAATCGCCCGTCGGTATAATCCGCGATCGGACCGGGTACCCGAACTCCATATTTGGCATAGGTCAGGTGCGCCATGTTCCCGGTATCCGAGAGCGAGTCGCCGAAAATAATGATCTTGGTGAATTCCGGCGTAGGCGGTCCGGCCTGACCGTATGTGCCGACTGCGCTGAAGATGAGCAGCAGTACAGAGAAGAGGCCGATTCGATGACTGGAAGATTGGGTTGATCTGGCTGTTGCCACAGGCTCACATTCAAGTGAGCCGAAAGCGATTGGCGTGTTGTCCTGTGCGATTCGCATGGCGAGACCTCCATCAGGAGAGAAAATTTGGCACCTATGAAATGGCCCATCCGGAGACGCGGCAACAATCGTCTGGCTGTTCAGTCTGCTGCAAAATTTGGGAAGCAACTCACGGGAGCGTCACGCGTCGATGGAGAAGTGTACTCCGGCGATTGCACTGCGTCTACAATCACCGCTTAAAAAATCACGTCCTGCCGCCAAACCGGTGCACTGAAATTTGAGCGGCGCAATTGGCAATTTCTCATGTCTGGCAAATTCCAGATGCGCATGCCCGGCCAGCAGGATTGGCGATCCTATCTGATTGGTCCGGCGCCCGAAAACCCTGAATATATCGGTCAGCCCCGGCCAACCACCCCGCGCTACACCCGACCGCATCCAACCTTGCATGAGGATTACCGCACTCCTACCCTTCGCGTTTATTGCTCTCACCGCCTGCACACCCCACGACCGCAGTCCCGACGAAATCCGTGAACAAACCGCACGCGCAACATCGATCACGCGTCTTGCTACCACAGCCGTTGCACAGGTCCAAACACCCTGTGCTACCCCCGATCGCATCTGACCTTAAATGAGGATTACTGTATTTTTACCTTTCGCTGTTATTGCTCTCACCGCCTGCACACCCCACGACCGCAGTCCCGACTAAATCCGTCGACAACTGCACGTGCAACATCTACTGCTGCTCGCTATGCCAATGCAGTTTCACAGGGGGTTATGCACGGCTATCAAGGCTTTTATAATACTTAACAACGCAGCGCAACTATTGACTGCTGCTCGCGATGCCAAGGCAGTTGCACAGGGAGTGGTGCAGGGCATCAAGCAGCAGCGCACGATCAATATCAACCGTGCATCCGCAGCCGATCTAAAAAGCCTCCCCGGCATTGATGATGACGCTGCCGGTCGTATCATCGACCACCGGCCTTACTCCGACTCTGAAGATCTCGTGAAACGCCACGTCATTTCTCGTGCTGAATACAATCGCATCGCCGGCAAAATCGAGGCGCGGTAGCAGGACGACGCCGACACAGCCATCGTTCGTTAGCTCGCCGCGCTAAACTCGTTGCTGGAATGAAACGTATACTCGTCGCTGTTGCGCTGATACTCGCCTCCGCTCTTACCGCTTCATCACAAGCACCTCACACCTTCACTACATCCAACGGGCAGTTTCAGCTCGATGGCCATCCCTACCAGATTCTCTCCGGCGAGATGCACTACCCCCGCGTGCCACGCGCTTACTGGCGCGACCGCTTCCGCAAGGCACGGGCCATGGGTCTTAACACCATCACCACATACGTCTTCTGGAACATCCACGAACCGCGCCCCGGCGTCTACGACTTCTCCGGCCAGAACGACGTTGCCGAATACATCCGAGAAGCGGAGCAGGAAGGCCTCTACGTCATTCTCCGTCCCGGCCCCTACGTTTGCGCCGAGTGGGACCTCGGTGGCTATCCCAGCTGGCTTCTCAAAGACCGCTCGCTGGTACTCCGTTCTTCCGACCCCAAGTACATCGCCGCGATGAACGAATGGTTCGCGCGCCTCGCCCGCGAAGTCTCGCCGCTCCTAATCCAGAACGGCGGACCCATTATCGCCGTTCAGATCGAAAACGAGTACGGCTCGTTCGGCAGCGACCACGCTTACATGCAGGCGGTGGAATCCGCGCTTCTGAAATCCGGCCTCGCCGCACCTGACACCCTGCTCTACACGGCCGACGGCGCCGACCAGGTTCCGAACGGTTCACTTCCGAATCGACCGGCTGTGGTCAACTTCGGCACGGGCGAAGCGAAGGGCAGCTTCGACACTCTCAAAAAGCTGCGTCCCGAAGGCCCCTTCATGTCAGGCGAATACTGGGCTGGCTGGTTCGATCACTGGGGCGAGCATCACCATACGACCGAGGTCGCCAGAAACGCGGCGGAGTATGAATGGATGCTCCGCCAGGGCTACTCCGTAAGCATGTACATGTTCCACGGCGGCACCAGCTTCGGCTGGATGAATGGCGCCAACAGCAACGGTCGAAACTACGAGCCCGACACCACCAGCTACGACTACGACGCGCCGCTCAACGAAAGCGGCCAGCCCACTGCCAAGTTCACGGCATTTCGCGAAGCCATCACCCGCGTTACCGGCAAGACTCTGCCCGACCTGCCGCCTGCGATGCCCGCCGCCACCTACCCGATCGATTCCCACGTCGAGTCGGCCTCGCTGTGGAGTAACCTGCCCAAGCCCGTCGAGTCCGACAAGCTCCTGACGATGGAAGACCTCGATCAGTCTTACGGCTACATTCTCTATCGCACGCAACTCGCCCCGGGCCTGGGCGGTGAGCTTGCCATGGATGGCCTTCACGACTATGCGCAGATCTATATCGATCGCAAACTGATCGGCTCGCTCGATCGCCGCCTCGGTCAGTCGCACTTGAAGATGCCCGCCATCTCCGCCCCGGCAACGCTCGACATCCTCGTGGAGAATTCCGGCCGCGTGAACTTCACCAAGGTCATTCGTACAGAGCGCAAAGGCATCACGGGCTCGGTGACGCTCGCAGGCCAGCAGCCACAGCACTGGCAAACCTATTCGCTGCCGCTGACGAATCTCGCCGATCTGCACTTCACATCAGATCCTTGCGAGGGTCCATGTTTCTACCGCTTCACGATGAGTGTCCCATTAACACCGCCGAGCACCGGCTTTCCCGACACTTTCCTCGACACGCATAAGGTGACCAAGGGCATCGCATTCCTGAACGCGCAACCGCTCGGGCGCTTCTGGTCGGTTGGGCCGGAATTCACGTTGTACACGCCCGGTCCCTGGCTCCGACCGGGCGCCAACAGCGTCGTCCTCTTCGATCTCGAGGGCACTGCTGCGGAATCCCTGACGACCACCGACCACGCCGACTATGGGCCGTCACACTCCCGCTAGACCAGAGCGCTAAGCCAGACTGGCTTCAGCGGGCACTGCGCAATCCTTGAGCTTGCTTGAGACGAAGCCGATCAAGTGCAAGCGCGACGAGGTCCTCGATCACTGCCGCAGGCAGGTCCCGATCGAAGAGAGACGACAGCCAGGAACGAAATGCCGCGCCGCCCTCGGTGCCGACGATCGCGCCGGCAACGCCGAGCAACGCCCCCAGCGCCGGTCGACGTGCAACGGTACCTATCGCCGCTCCCGCGAGTGCGCCGCTGAGTACACGAGCCGCGAAAGCGGCGGCATGCTTTCGGCTTGGCGTCATCGGAAGCTTGTCGGCCACAATCTCCGCCAACGCGAGGCCAACCAGAATCCGATTCAGATTTAGCCCTTCGGTGAACGCCAGCGGGGTGTCTTTCACGCGCATCGTTCCCTCTCGAACCGCGCGGCTCACCGTCGCTGCCGGAAGCATGGTTCGCGCGCCGCCGGCCACACCCAACAGGAATGCACAAGCCAAAGGCACTCGCATTGAATCCCTCCCGTTTGTACGATGACGGTGGTGCGCTCTGCTGTTGCTGCCCTCAGTTGTTCTCGCCTGTTTTCTTCTCTGGACCTGCCTGGGCCGTCTGCGTCTCCGACTTCAAGGGCAGCCTCACTTCCAGCGCGCCCGTGCGATCATTCTGCGGGTTGCGCACCACCACGCGAATGTAGGCAGCGCCGGGAGGCACTTCGAGTTGCTGAACCGCAACGAAACGGCTATCGACCTTGCCGTCGGGCCGCCGTTCGGTTGAGATCACTCCCTTGTTGAGGATGCTGTTCAAGAGCGTGCCGTTGCCGTTGTAAGCGGCGGCTGCAAACTCCAGCACTGGCGACTTCTGTTGTGGGGCCTCCGTCCTCAACTTCGGATCGATTACGTTGTAGTTGATTACATACTGCTGCAGGCTCACAGGCGTGAGCGGTTTCGGATTCTTGCTCTTTTTACGCGTGCGAAAGTAAACGGGCGAATCTTCAAGCTGCTTCATCTCTTCAGCACTCGCCATGCGGGGTTGGCCGTTGGTGGCCATGTGCGCGATGAACAACAGATCGTGCATCAGCGGCGCGCCGTGCTCGACTGTTGCGTATAACGTATCGGCCCGCTTCGCCGCGAGGAATCGCTGCTGCATCACCTGCTTGGCATGCGACGCGTCGACCTCATCGTCCCCCACCCCGTAGTAGAGGGACCGATAGGTCAGCACATAGTTCTTGTTCTTGTCCGCTAAAGTCACGCGGATGTGCCGCTCCGAGCCATCGTACTTTGTATTTGTCGGCGAATAGGTCAGCGAGTAATAGCTCTCGCCGTTCTCCACGGCATTGTCGAGCAACTCGACAACTCTGTTGTTCCCGTAGTACGCATGACCACCTGTCGCTGCGGCAATCTCATCCATGTGATCGTAGTTGGTAAGCGAGTCACCTCCACCTACCACTCCGGTTAGGTCCACGGGATAGAGAGCCACCTGGCTGCTAGCCAAGGCTGCGTACGCTTCCTTGATCCCCTGACTCTGAAGATAGGTCAGGTCGTTGATCTGCAGAGTTGAGCTGGAAAATCCGCCGCCCACACGTGTGTTCGAGTTGTGGCCCCTCATCGTGGGCCCGACAGGTATGGGGAACACGCTTGAGAGCCACAGCAGATTCTTGCGGCCGGGTATCCCGTTCATGTACTCCGCCATGAACTTCATATTGGATAGCACTGCACCGGCGTCTTCATATCCATAGTTGTCTCCATAAAGGAAGACATCCGGCAAATGCGGACCGGGTCCCTTCGACAGGATCGCCTGGCGCAGCAGCGCGTGGTCGTTCGTAAATCCCTGGACCAGATGTAATCCGGCCATGTTCGCAAAGAGGGCGAAGCGGGTTCCCGGCTGGGCATGGTCAACAAAATCGAGCAACTGTTTGTGAGCTTGCATCTGCTGAGTGAGCGGAGTGTTCACCATGTCGTAGTAGAGGATGTAGAGCGGTCCTCGCTCCGGCGCCGCCGGCAGGTTGACATAGGTGTTCGAAGGGAGAGCTGGAATCCCGGCGGCACAAATGCAGGAGCACTTCCATCGAAAAACTCAAACGAAAGTGCCTTCTGTGGCTTTCGATCTTCCTCCACCACAAAATCATCCCTGGTCAATCCGCGCACCGGGTTGCCGCTCTTGTCGAGTACAACCACGTCCAAAGGAACGCGGCGAACAGTCGTTCGAAATACGTACTCGGACGATGCCTGCCCGCTCTTCTTGTTTGAAGATGTTTGCGTCTGCGACCGGCTTTGCATCGGCGCAGAGATGGTGATTACGCTTACTGCCGCTGCTACGACAACAACGGGAAACCGGCCCATGACCTTATCTCCAGCACTCGTTTATCGCATCGACGCACGACAACCATTGGATCAACTTCGTTTGACTGACGGATGCAACAACGCATTCTACGCCGAATCCCTGCATTGAATGCCAAATCAAAACAAATCTGCTCATCTGACGTAATCCTGGAGGGACAAGGCTGCAACAATTTTCTTCACGGCGTGACGCGGAGAGGGTCACGCGAGCGAAATCCATGTTGAGAAAAGAATCAGCCGGAGGATTCCGGAGCAAAATACTCCAATAGCGTTGTCTCTTATAAGATTTGTCGTGACCGCCCAGGATTGAAGAGTCACTGTCTGTCGTGTACTCCTCAGTTCCCGCCCTGGGCGACGACAGGTTTCACCGCAGCCAGCGGAATCTCCAACGTTCCCACCTTCGTGCTCGCCTTCGTCGTACACGCCCGTCCGCAGCCAATACTGCCCTGCAGGAGCTTCGAACTTCGCCTTCAACTTCAGCCCCATCGTCTTCATTGCGGCATAGACTTCCGGTTTCAGAGTCAATGCCGCGCGGCGCGCCTGCTGATTCACTACCTGGCCGTAGCGGTCGTACACCGTCAAACCAACTACGAGTATTCCGGTGCGGGTGTCGTCGGCGTCCACGCTCAACTTCAGATCGTCCACAGTCACAATGAACTCTGCTTCGTAGCTTTTTGTCTTCGGGTCCGCTGCGGCCTCTTCCGCGGGCTTGATGGCCACGCGATAACCGATCTGTTCGCTCTCCGGCATGCCCAGCGCCATAAACGGCGCCAGCGGATTTGTCGGTTTGCCGCCCTGAGCCGCATCTCCAGAAGCCACGGTCTCGGCCGCTCCCGGCCGGTCAGCATCGGTAGCAAAATAACCGCGTCGATAGCTCAGAGTGTATTTCTGTCCCTGCACGTCAACTGTGATGTTCCGAAAGCCGCCATCCATCTTGGCGTTCTCCGGCACGTAGGACAATGTGTAGAAATCCGCGCCCGATTTCCCGATCTCCGTAATCACGTTTGCCAGGTCGTTTGTGTTGTAGAACGCGCGTCCGCCGGAGTCGTGTGCGAGCATATCCATCGTCGCGTGCTTGCTGTTGGTTTGCGTATCCTCCGTCGCCAGTGGATGATCGCTGGCTGAATTTCCAGTATCAGGTCCACCGATTGCGTTGGCTGTCATCGAGCTGCTGCTGCCTCCCGGACCCGCTGGCGCGCCGCTTGCTCCGCTCAGCTGCGCGGGCAAAGCTGCGTCATTCGTCTGCCCGTTCCCCGCCGTGAAGAACGCGTGCTCATTTACTCCTCGCGCATCGACGGGATACAAAGCGACTCGCGCAGCAGTCAGCAGGTTCACCGTTTTCTTCACATCGCCTTCAAAGCGCGGCTCCGTCATGGCGAACACCGACGCCGGAAACGAAGTAGAAAACCAGATGAGGTTCTTGCGTCCTGGAAACGCGCCGAGGAATCTGGCGAGCTGTTGCAGATTGGCGAGGGTCCGATACTCCCGGTCGCTCCACTCTGCGTTTGCCATCTCATGGAGAAAGCCCTGCAGCCCCGCAATCATCGAGGGTGATGCTGCCGGCACGGTTGGAGAGGATCCATTCGGCGTTGGCTGCGTTGGCGTCGTCTCCGACATCATGTTTACTAGTCCCTGCCCTGCGTTCGCCTCCGTTGCCGTGGTGAGGTTTGACGACTGCTCCACGCCGTTACCCTTCTTCGAATTCAGCGCTGCAGCCAGCACCGCGGGATCCTCAGTAAATCCCTGCACAAAATGCAATCCCGATGACATCGTAAAGATCGCCATGCGCGAACCCGGACGTGCCGACTTGAGAAATTGCAACGCCTGCTGATGCACAAACGACTGGTCCTCTACGGGCGCATTCAACGCATCGAGCAGCAACACCGTCACTGACGGAGGCTGTTGTTCATCCGGGTGATTGCTGAATACATTGGGCGGCAGCGCGATGGTTTCCTGTTCAACCGGCTCGATGCCCTGGTGTTCTTCAAAGAAAGTGATTGCCTGCGGTTTTCCTTGTTCCTTCACAGAGAACGCGCTCTGTGGCAGGCCTTTCACTGCCGTGCCCTTCTTGTCGGTTACCAGGACATCCACAAGAACCGCACGACTGTTCACGCGCAACGTAGATTCCGGACCGCTGATTGCACCAGACCCGCTCTCCTGCCCAAACGCACACCGAGCCCAGACCATCATGAGCAATACGATCCCAACGCAGCTAGCCCGCTTCATCAAAGCTTTTCCTCCGAAAGCGGCAAGCATATCACTAATCCTGCCGCGCTTGATTGCCGCGGGAGATGACCTCGTCAACGCGATCCCTTGTGGCTGAATTTCACGACTGCATGGACATAAATCGTTGATTATAAAACAGTTATAATATTTACCGACTACGGGTTCATTGTAACATATGTAGAATCAATAAGATGAGTATGTGGTTAGATCGCTCTATAAAAGTGCAATCAACATCGAGCTTGTCGGGGGCGATCTCGCATACACTTGAAAACGCATATGCCGATTCGCATTGGAATTCCCGAGCCGACCACCGGTGACGCCGCCTACAACGCGCGAGTCTCTTCCGCCCTATCTAGCCGCACTCCAGTCCGCCGGCATGACGCCGGTCGTCATCCCGCTCCATGAGCGCCAAGATCGCGTTGCGCGCCTCCTCGCCGGAACCCAGGGCGTTCTTCTTCCGGGGAGCGGTTTTGATGTGGATCCGGAGCGCTACGGCGAAGAGCGTATCCCCGCCTGCGGCCCAGCCGATCCCGGCCGCACCGCAGTCGACGAGCTGCTGTTGCAGGATGGTTTCAATCTTCACAAGCCGATCCTCGCGATCTGCCATGGCGTTCAAACACTGAATGTCTGGCTAAACGGCACCCTCATCCAGGATCTCAAGACGGTATTGAATACACAGGTCGATCACGCACCCGGTCGCGCTGTGGTGAATGCACACCCTATTCGGATTGCCGACGGCTCGCGCCTGGCTTCAGTGGCAGGCGGCATTCTTGAGCAAGAATGCAATTCGAGCCACCACCAGGCGATTGGTAGCGTCGGCGACAATCTTCGCGTGACTGCTTTCTGCCCCATCGATGATGTGATCGAGGCCGTTGAGCTCGATTCGGCTGACCACTTCGTACTGGGAGTACAGTGGCATCCTGAGCGAACCTACGTTATGAGCTCCCTGTCCCGCGCCATCTTCGCGGCTTTCGCCCATGCCGCCGAGGCTTGGCGCCCTCGTCCTATTGAAGTCTCCGTCGCGGCGGTATGAATCAAGATCGAAGTGCCCTGGGAACCAGCGTGAGCCTCAACCAGCTTTTATCGGGGGCTGGTCTGCCGCCACTCGACATAACCACGGCGGCGAAGTTTGACGAGTATCTCGCTTTGATTCTGCGCTGGAACTCTCGCATGAACCTGACGGCGATACGGGATCCAGAAGAGATTCAGAGCCGTCACTTCATTGAATCGATCGCGTGTGCAAGGCTCTTGCCTGAAAGCATCGGTTCCTTACTGGATTTCGGATCAGGAGCAGGCTTTCCCGGTATTCCCATAGCTCTTTGCCGGCCGGAGATCGCGGTTACCCTCGCGGAGTCGCAAAGCAAGAAGGCGGCGTTCCTTCAGGAGGCAGTTCGGGTTCTCGGGGTAAATGCCTGCGTCTTTGCCAAACGCGCCGAGCAACTGAATCAGCAATTCGATTGCGTGACGCTCCGTGCAGTGGATCATATGGAGGACGCAGTCGCCGCCGCCTTGAGGCTCGTCAGGAGCGAAGGCTGGCTAGCGGTGCTGACGACACGGGCGCAGCTTTCGTTTCTCCAGGAATCGACAGGTCGCTTTGTTCAATGGTTCGAACCGCTACCCTTGCCCGAATCAGAACAGCGCATCCTGGCTTTAGCCTCGAAGGCACCATAGGCGATTTCAAGGCTGGTGGGTCTCTCGCCAACCGATGTTCCACGTGGAACATGCCAAACTCACTCAGCCCAGCCTCGCAATGTTCCACGTGGAACGTTCAATGCTTCGGGCTTGAAATGTTACATCCCGGCAAGTCTTAGACCAGAGATTTCCACCGGGTTGCTTCGCCGCTACCTGAAATTCTTCGAAATAGCAAAAACAAGCTAAACAGATGATCTGCAAAGCCTTATATAGGTACCCAATCTCAGCTCTTTGGAGCTTTCCACAGCTAGTACATGTTCTCCACAGATTCACTTCCGCACGCCGCTGCTCCCTTCCTTTAACCTGAAACGCTATGGGAAAGATTCTCGGCGTTGTGAACCAAAAGGGTGGAGTGGGCAAGACAACGACTGCCATCAATCTTTCCGCGTGTCTGGCCCTTGAAGGTCTGAAAGTGCTTCTCGTCGACTGCGATCCGCAGGCCAATGCCTCTTCCGGGCTCGGTGTTGCCCGGGACGACAATCGGCACTCTATCTACGACGTTTTGATAGGCGACTCCGAGGCTGAACAAGTCATTCTTCCCAGCGGAGTCGAGAATCTCTCAATCCTGCCCGGATCCAAAAACCTGACCGGCGCCAATATCGAACTCACCAACGCCGCAGACCGGGCTGTTCGCCTTCGCGAAGCTCTCGCGCCCGTGAAGGATAAGTACGACATCGTGATTCTCGATTGCCCGCCTGCACTCGACCTGCTGACTCTCAACGTTCTCGTCGCGTCAGACTCGCTCATCGTGCCGATGCAGGCCGAATACTTCGCCCTCGAAGGCATTACCGAGCTGATTTCCACCCTGGAAAGGGTGCGCGCCGCCTTTAATCACAACGTGGAGATCGAGGGCGTCCTGCTGACCATGTACGACGACCGCACGAACCTGGCGCAGCAGGTCCGCGACACGCTTCGCGAACACTTCCGCGATCGGCTCTTTATCACCGTAATTCCGCGGAATATCCGCCTTGCTGAGGCTCCCAGCCATGGAAAACCTGTGGCTGTTTACGACTCGCGGTCCCGCGGAACCGAGGCATACTTTGAGCTGGCGGGAGAGTATCTCGCTCGCAATCGCATCGAAAGCCCGAAAAGCATCGAGCGCAAAATTGCCGCGAATTCAAAACCCAAGGCCGAGGTTCGTTTCTGGCCTTACTCCTGAGCGCACCCCCAACCAGGATGCGCAACTTATAGATCGTTAGAGAAATCCGCCGGCAAATCGGCCGGTTTGAGGACTTGAAGATGAGCATCGCCGCCACCGATAACAAACGTCGCGCCCTGGGCAAAGGTCTCGACTCCTTGCTGCCTCGCGTAAACAGTCAGCCCGCTCCTGCTCCGGTTCATATGCCAGCCCCGATTGAATCGGAGGTGGGAAGCCGCGCGAAATATCGGTCGAGGAGATCGACCGCAATCCCTATCAGACTCGCACCCATGTTGATGAGGGCGAACTGGCCGAGCTCGCCGCATCCATCACCGCGAATGGCGTCGTGCAGCCCATCCTTGTCCGGCCGCTCGCGAGCGGCCGATTCCAGCTCATCGCAGGCGAGCGTCGCTGGCGCGCTTCGCAGATTGCCGGGCAAGAAAACCATCCCAGCCATCCTCCGCCAGGTCTCCGACGAGCAGGCACTTGAAATCACCATCGTCGAGAACCTGCAGCGCGCCGACCTCAACCCTATGGAGCAGGCACGCGCCTTCGAACGGCTCTCGCGCGAGTTCCACATGACGCAGGAGCAGATCGCCACACGAACCGGCAAAGACCGAGTTTCAGTTTCCAATTTCATGCGCCTGCTCAGCATGCCCGAGAGTGTGCAGAAACTCGTCGAAGTCAAACACCTGACTTTTGGTCACGCTAAAGTATTGTTAGGGTTGAAGTTACATCCAGACTTTGAAAAGACGGCGCAGCGGATCGCCAATCTTTCGCTTTCTGTTCGCCAGACGGAGGGTTCGTGCAGGGGATTCTGTTTCCCGAAAAAAGCAAGAAGGAACCCAAGCCCGAGACGCCTGTTGATCCCAACGTGAAGGAAGTGGAAGAGCAGCTCCAGCGCGCCCTCGGCCTCAAGGTCCGCATCGAGGATAAGAACGGCCGCGGCCGCGTCATCATTGAGTACGCCGACCTTGCCGCCTTCGACGGGCTCCTTGAGCAGCTTGGCAGGGCCTAGCAATTTCCCACGATCAGACCAGCAAGCTCAAAAAGCCATCTGTAGCGAGGTGCCGCATGAATCGATTGGCTGGCAAGCGAGCGTTGATCACTGGCGGAACGACAGGGATCGGTCTCGAAACCGCACGGCAATTTATCCGCGAAGGCGCGCGCGTGATTATCACAGGCGCGAGCCCTAAAAACCTCGAGTCTGCGGCAAAGGATCTCGGCCCGGACGCAGCAGTCGTTGCGTCTGACGCTTCGAACGTAGCTGCTCAAAAGGAACTTGCCGAAGTTGTGCGTCAGAGGTTTGGCGGACTTGACGTCCTGTTTGTCAACGCTGGAGTCGTGGATATGCGGCCCATGGAACAGATTGACGAAGCCGCGTTCGACCGTTCGCTCGCTATTAATCTGAAAGGGCCGTTCTTCCTTGTACAGGCGCTCCTGCCGTTGTTCGCGAACCCAGCATCCATTGTGATCAACGCTTCGGTGAATGCCCATATCGGCATGCCGAACACTACCGTTTATGCAGCAACCAAGGCGGGCCTGCTCTCGTTGGTCAAGACGATTTCCGGTGAGCTGATCGGACGCGGAATACGGGTAAACGCGGTAAGCCCGGGCCCGATCACAACCCCGCTTTACGGCAAGCTTGGCTTTTCTGAAACGGAGTTGAAGCAAGTAGCGGCTTCGATCCAGGGACAAGTTCCGGCCAAGCGCTTCGGCACTCCGACGGAGATTGCAAACGCAGTGGTTTATCTGGCATCCGACGAGTCGGCATTCACCGTAGGCGCTGACCTGATGATCGATGGCGGCATGGGCACTCTCTGATCTGCCGATGGGATTCTTTGGTCTGGAACTTACAAAGAAAATAACATGCAACCAAATAGTTGCATGTTCTGGAAAAATCTAGGCGACAGCAGATTCGACAGCCCTATTGCTCTACAGGCGTGACATCCACGCCATCCCGTCTGAACTTGTAGCGCAGAAGCCATGTGCTGGCGACTGCCTGCCCATTCTGGACTGGTGGCTTGAACTTCCAGTTGCGCGCCGAATCCATCGCGATGCGTGCGAAATAAGCGCTGGGCCCGTGCAATGCAAATTCTGCGTTGGTTACAGAGCCGGACGGGTCCACGGTGTCGCGAACGACAACGGTGACTGTGCCGTGGATCGTGCTGCTCGCCTGGCGGGAAACTTCCGGCATGACGCGATTGAGCACTTCGCCCTTGGCGCTCCCTGTCGTCGCACTCGATGGCGCAGGTACCTGCGCCTCCGGCTCTGCGGGCGGCGCCTGTTTGATCGTCTCGGTCTGCAGCGGCGCTGTTTCTGTTTTGTGGCTGCGCATCGAGAGCCCAATGATGATGGCCACAAGCAGAACGAATCCCACGATCAGCGGGACCAGCGGCAGCCGCGCGCGCGAAGATTTCTCAGCGATCTTTGCTTGAACGGGTGGCTCCGACACCGCTGGCGCCGGCACTCGCTTCGCCTTGCCCTCAAGCAACGCACGAACATCGCTCAGCGTGCATCGACGCGCAGTGATCGACATGCAGACATTCCCGCGCGATCTCGTCAAATGGCGTTGGCAGCGAAGCCGGTACCACCGGGTCGGTTTCGCCGGCCGAGTCCCATACGGGCAACTGCTGAGTCAGCGCTTCCACCACGGTTACACCTAGCGACCACATATCCGCCGCCGGGGCTACCGGTTCTGTCGCGGTCTCGGGTGCGTTGTGAACATCTCCGCTGCTGAACCCGAGGGCCGGCTTGCCTGACGCAATCGCGCCATCGGCCGACAGCTTTACCTCGTTTTCGACAACCAGGATGTTGGATGGCTTGAGGTGTCCGTGCACAAGTCCATTGGCGTGCAGGTAAGAGAGCGCGTCGAGGACCGGTTCGAGCATCTGCCGGGCTTCTTCAGAGTCAGCGGGCGCTCGGGTATGATCTGCGACAACACCTCCTCGGCCAGCTCGGTGACAACGTAGACCAGGGGAACACCATCGACCTCAGCGCGGCCAAAGTGCAGAATGCGCACAAGGTGTACGTGAGACAAGGATGCCGTTGCTGTCCATGTGGAGAGCCTGTCTTCGGCCTGGGCCGGGGCAGAGAATAGCTTGATGGCAGCTCGCCGGGATCCGGGGCCGTCAAGCTCGGTAACGAAGGTGCTGCTGGTGCCGGATCCGCCCAGCCACTCGAGGAGCGAGAATCTCCCGTCGATGACCCGGCCGACCCAGTCGCCGCGAATCGAAACAGCATTCATCGCCTAATCAGTGTAGACGAGTAATCGCCGGTAAATCGAACATCAACTAAGGGAGTCTCAAGATAGAGAATACGGCAGAATCAGGAGGTCTTCCCGCTTGGCGGGCGGCGCGATGAAGCGAAGATCGCGCCGCCTTCGAGATACGCTAAGCGCGAGGGTTGTAGCCCATGCCTGAGAGAACGCCACGCATGTAGGCGAAGCTCTCCGTCACGCCGGGCATCGGATCATCGGCATGTATCTCGTATTCCAGATCGACCCAGCCGGGGTACTTGATCTTGACGAGCGCTTCGAAGATCTGATGGATGGGCATTTTGCCTTCGCCCACCGCGACCTGGCTCTCCTTCGAAGTGAAGTTGGCCAGGTCTTTGATGTGCACGTTGAAAAGGCGCGGACCCGCGGCGTGGATGGCCTCGATGACGTCGGTACCTGCCCGCATGCAGTGGCCCACATCGATGCAGCAGCCCATGCGAGGATCCATCGTCTTTACAAACTTCAGCACGTCGAGTGGCGAAGGGAAGATCTTGTCCTCTGGCCCATGATTGTGGATGGCGATCTTGATGTCGTATTCCTTCACGAACTTTTCCACGCGCGGCAGCGTGGCGGGCGCTGGATCCCCGGCAACGATGACCTTGACGCCGGCACGCTTGCAGTATTCGAACTTGGCGCGGATATCGTCGTCATCGTCCTTCTGGAAGTAGATGGCACCTACAGCGTGCAGGTGAATGCCGTTCGCCTCGTAGTCCGAGACGGCCTGCGCCTCTGCCGTCGGATCCACCGGCAGATGATCCTTCGTGTCCTTGGCATTGAGGCCGGTGATCTGCAGTTGCTTCATCCATGTGATCATCTGCGCGCGCTGAAAGTTGCGGAAGGTATAGCTCGCGATTCCCAGCTTGATCGGCGAAGGTGACCGCCGGCCTCGGTGAGTTCGGCGAATGCGGGTTGCACAATAGGCAACGCTGAAGCAGCAGCTAGTAAAGCTGAAGAGCGGACAAACGTGCGGCGTGAGATTGTTTTCATTTGTTTGAATTCCTCATGTAAGGTATGCCGTGTCAAATTCCAAAAGACCCCAAGGTTTTAGCCCTGCGGGCAATCATATGCGCGGCTCCCATCCTTTCTCGTATTCGCGGTTCCAATACTTCATGGCTTCGGTATCGTTTTTGATTTTGCCGTTGGCAGGGTCCAAATCCAGTTCGCGGTGCACGAACCATGCAATGTTCGAAAGCTGCAGCATCGTCACAGCCACGTTGCCTACTGAAACCGGCGCATTCAGCTTCTCGCCCTTGCGGATGCCGGCAATAAAATTGGCAAAATGCGCGTCGGTCATGGAGTCCGCGCCGACAAGGTCGGCGGTCGAAGTCTGCTTGCCGACCTTGAACTCGTCGGTCTTCTTGCCTTTCAGGTCGTAGACCTCGTAGCCATCCCGATCGACGAGAACGCTGCCTTCGGTTCCTTCAATCACGGATCCCCGGCCGCGATTGTACGTATGCATGCCGTTGGAACTCGCACTCGTCCATGAAATCATCTTGTCGTCGTACTCAAAGCTGGTCACGAGTGTGTCATAGAACTGCCAGTCGTCTTTGAAGGCGTAGCGACCGCCTGAGGCGGTTACGCGGTTGGGATAATCGACGCCGAGCGCCCAACGGCAGACATCCACCTCATGGGTCCCGTTATTGAGGGTCTCGCCGGTACCCCAGGTGCGGAACCAGTGCCAGTTATAAGGCTGCACGTTATCTTTATACGGCTGGCGCGGCGCTGGGCCCTGCCAGAGATCCCAGTCGAGTGTGGCGGGAACGGGAACCGGCTTTCCCACGCCGATGGATTTGCGGGTGTTGTCATACCAGCATTTCGCAAAATACGGACGGCCAATCAGCCCACCACGGATCTTGTTGACCATCTCAATCGTGTGCGGTGATGAGCGTTGCTGCGTTCCCATCTGCACCAGCTTGCCGTATTTCTTTTGCGCCTCGACCAGCAGCACACCCTCGCCAGGATTGTGACTGCAGGGCTTCTCGACATACACGTTCTTTCCCGCCTGCAAAGCCAGGATCGACATCGGCGCGTGCCAGTGATCGGGTGTGGCAATCGTGATGGCATCGATATCTTTGCGCTCGAGAATTTTGCGAAAATCCTTCTCTGTCGCCGGGTCGTAGCCCATCATTTGCCGGGTAGCAGCGGCGAATTTGGCCAGAATGGTGCTTTCAACGTCGCAGACGTACGCGATACGCGCCGCATCCTGGTTGGCCTTGAGTGAGGAAAGATGCGCATAAGCGCGGCTGTTCAGTCCGATCACCGCGAAGTTGAGCCGTTCATTGGAGCCCATGATCTGGCTATAGCTCTTGGCTGTCGAACCGAGGGCAAGCCCGGCCGCTCCCACGGCAAGTGTGTCGAGGAATTCACGTCTGGTGACCATTTCTGTCTCCTCTGAAGCAATGCCCGAATGCTCTCCGTCTGCGTTCAATGTCCCGCCGGGCGGTGTCGATCGCGCATTGAACATGCTAAACCTTGCGTTTCAGGCGGCGAGTCGGCGTGTCCCGCCTACAGGCACAGACGGTTTGGAACAGCTAGAGGATTTGAGCCTTATCTGAATCAGTAAAATCATTGGATGTCATCGCCGCTGCACATCGGGATTGTGGGCTGTTCTGCCGAGGGTGCCGCGCTCTGTTATCGCACGATCTGCGCGAAGGGAGCGCAATTGCTCGGCCCGCACGCGCATCCCGAAATTACAATGCACACCCATTCGCTTGCGGCTTATGTCGAGTGCATCGATCGCAACGATTGGGAAGGCGTGGCCGACCTCATGCTCGACTCGGCCAACAAACTCAGGAGCGCCGGAGCGGATTTCCTAATCTGTCCAGACAATACAATCCACCAGGCCATGAATCTGGTTGAGCCGCAATCGCCGCTGCCCTGGCTGCACATTGCCGAGGTCGTTGCCGGCGAAGCCGTCGACCACGGCTACAAGCGTCTGGGACTTCTCGGTACCCGCTGGCTGGTCGCGAGCGAGGTCTATCCGCGGAAACTGTCGGCGCACGGCATCGCCTACCTGCGCCCCTCAGAAGAGGAAAGCAGGGAGATCGACCGGATCATCATGGATGAGCTGGTGTATGGCGTCTTCCGGCCAGATTCCGTTACCTATCACCAGTTCGTAATCCGCCGCATGAAAGACGAGGGCTGCGATGCGGTGGTGCTTGGCTGCACTGAGATTCCTCTCATCATCAGCAACAAGAACTCGCCGTTGCCTGTTCTGGATTCAACACGGCTGCTGGCGTGGGCGGCGCTTAAGCGGGCAGTGGCCGAAGATTTCAAAGCTGTCTGATTGGTTCGCCTCGACTGCTGAGTCAAAGCTTGCTCAAATAAAAAAGGGACGCGGATGCGCCCCTATCTGACTGGCACGAACTCGTGTGGGACCCTCTCACTTCTTCTTCGCAGGCTGCGTGGCAACGATCATGCTCGATATCTTGTCGTACGTCGCCGCCGGGACAATTCCCTTGCTCTTGAGCTGGGTCTTGTTCGCGTAAGGACGGCCCGCGATGATCTTCTGCGAATAGGCATCGCCGATGCCAGGAAGCGCCTTAAGCTGATCGGCCGTAGCCGAGTTGATGTCGATAAGACCGCCGGCTGGATTTGCCGGCATCGACGCGGCGGTCGGCGGCTTCTTTGCAGTCGATTGAGCAACGGTTGTGGGGAGGATATTGAGCAATGAGCATGCGGCCACCCCCAGAATTACTGAAGTGAAACGACCAAATCGCATAGGTAGCTCCTTAATTCCTGTTCTCTTCAGATGCGGAAAGTCGGGAGTGCAGTCCGGCGCCGACTTTTGCCGCGCAGATATGCTATCCGGTTGAGTTGGTGTTGAGGAAGGAAAAGTATCCTCGCCGGGACGCAAGCAAAGCAAAGCCGGCAAAAAAGCCGGCAGGTGCTTCAGTCTCACGTTAGGTTACTGATACGGAGCAAATCGAACCGCAAACCCCGCGCCATTTTCAATTAAGGCGGGGGATCTCCAGCAGCACTATTCGCTTTTACGGCGCGTACCTTTACGACGCTCCAACTTTTCCGCGCGCCAATCAGGGGCGCCCGTGCGGCGTTCTCGCGCATTCCCGCGGCGCTCCGGAATCTGGGTCATATCGGGCAATATCACCATGGGCGCGCTGTTCGACTCCAACCGCATAATGTCTTCATCCATGTCGACATTGCAGGCCACGTTGCCCGTGGTCAGCAGCCTGTTGAGCACTGGAATATTCACGCGTTGGGTTTCGATGAAGTCCACGCCTTCGGCAGTTAGCGAAAAGTCAGAGTTGTCAGCTCTTGTGATGTAACCCTTCTTGCCGAGGTACCAGGTGGTGAAGTCCAGGTAGTCGCGCGGAAAGCCCATGCGCTTTTCTATCTCGGCCAGGCTGACTCTAGGATCGAACGGGTTGGCGCGACGGCGATAGTAGAGCACCGCGAGCACCGCGAGACGGCGGTTCAGCTCGCCTTGCACCTGGTCCATGAAGTCCACGGAATCGGAAAGCGGGTTGTGCACAGGGCCGCTTTCGGTCTCGTAGTCGCGGTCATATTCTGACCGGCGTTCCGGGTCAGAAAGAACGTCATAGGCCGATTTCAGCAGGAAGAATTTCTCCGGGTCTCCCGTGTCGGGATTGTCCGGATGGAAGCGGGCAGCCAGGTACCGGTAAACGCGGTGGATCGTCTCCGTGTCCGCGTGGGGGCTGATTTGGAGAAACTCATAGTAGTCCAGCGTCTTAGTCGCTTCAAGCATGGGGGACAACCTCTCCTGTCGTGATTCGCGGGGCTGCAATGGAGGAAGCGTAGCACTGGTGTTTGGGGGTGGAGCAATCACCCGATTTGGTCAACCGCGGACGAATGTAACCATCCATTGGATAACGAAAGGGGCAAAGGCCCGCTCGGCGGGGCACAAGCGGAACAGTCTACTGGGCTCGTCACACCGAAACGAAGGCCGAAACGGACCCGGAATAACAAAAGTCCTCAGGTAATTTGCACGACAAATCGGCTTTGCCAGTCTTCGAATTCCGAACTCCTAATACCACTTAGGTGGGGTTCACTTAGCTGGGTAATGAACTCTAATGTGAGCCTAGATCACCAATGGAAGCCGAGGTCACAGACCATACAAGGCATCCAAAAGAAGTGAACCTCGCTGGCGATCTAGTTGTCTTTAGGCTGCCGAAGCTCGACGAAATGCGTCTGAAAGAGGGTAGAATCTAGAATCCCCTATGCCATTAAGGGACCGCATTTTGCGTGCGAGGTGTAATTCTGCGTTTCGGTTTAGATCCGTTACCTGCATCGAAGAAGAGCTAGCGCTTCGAATGAACGACTCGGCCGCTGGTCCTCGAAGCATCTGAGTGCAACATGAAAAACAACCTGAGCATTGATTTCCGCGGCACGTCCTTTCCGGTCGGAACCGGCCATCGGCCGGAGCAGGCCTCAGGGATCTATCAATCCGGACTGCCCATTTTCAACCAGGATTGGTGGCTAAATATTGCGCGCGGGTCATCGAACTATCGTGAGTTGAAAGTCCTCCAGGGAGACCTCGTCATCGGACGACTCCCCCTTGTCCTGTCCAAAAACCGGATAGGCCTTGTTCTTGGTCATGATCCACATTGGTCGCATCTTGGCGGCCCGATTGTCGATGAGACATTGAACCGGACAGAACAGGCCGTAGTGATCCACTCATTGCTCGAGCAGCTCCCGCGATCGGTCTCGTTTCATTTTGTCTGCAATCCTGATTTGATCTACTCCGACCTCGTGAGAAGCGCCTTTACGAAGTCAGGGTTTTACCATACGACTCAACTCACCTTACTCCGCCTTCCTTCGGAGGGCGATATCTTGAATGCCCGAAAGAGCAAGCACAAAGGACACATCAAGAGAGCAGCCAAAGAGTTGGATTGCATTGACATCAGCGCAAAGGAGTTCGTCCGCTTCTTCGAAGCCAATTTGAAGGCGAGAGGAAAAACGAGCTACTCTCCCCTGGATACACTAACCTGCCTGATCGAAGAGGCCATATCCCGGCGACAGGCGCGGGCCATCGCCGCGATTCCAAGTTCCCGGATTATGCCCGGAGATAGCTGCATCCCGGCTACTTATGATGCGGCAATCGTCTATGTTTGGGACAGCAAGCGTTGCTATTACTGGCTGTCAACTCCCCGTATCCCTTCTGCGAACGGTTCGAACGCAAAACCCCATCCGGATGCGACCAAGCTTCTTGCCGTCAGAGCGATGGAAGATGCCCAGGCCATGAACCTGGTTTTTGACACAGATGGAGTCACGACCCCCGGTTCAGAGATTCTCTACCGTACTATGCTCGGACTCAGAGAAGAACAATATCGCGACGTCTTCAAGCGCACAACAATCTGGGAAAGGCTCCACCAGAAAAGCCGTCGGCAGTTCAGATCCATGTTTGCAAAATCAAACGATTCCACGGCTTTCTAGCGGAAGGCCCGCCCCGCTGGAAAGTGATAGGGCAATCGGCCACCTGCGCGCCCTGGCCGATATACTCACCCTTTAGGGCGTAGATGCCAAACAAGAGCCCGTGCGCCCGACGGAGAACGCCGTCTTGTCCCTGACCCGCCGCGGATTCTTGAAGTCTCTCTCGAGGACCGCACTGGTTTTATCGCTCGAAGATGTTTTGAAGCTTGCGCGACCTGCATTCGGCCAGCAGGCTGCCCAGGCTCCAAAAGGGAACGCCCGCCAGTCGTACGAAGCGCCCGCAAGACCGGCGCCAAAAGGCACGCCTTCGCCAGTCGCAGGAACTCCGCTTGGCGTTCAGTTCGTCGACGTAGCCAAAGAGGCGGGGCTGAATGTGGAGATGATCTTCGGCGGCGAACATCGCAACAAGTATCTTCTTGAGACCACCGGCTGTGGCGCGGCCTTCTTTGACTACGACCATGACGACTGGGTCGATATTTTCCTCGTGAACGGCTCCCGGCTAGAAGGGTTTCCCAAAGGCCAGCGAGCCAGTCAGCCGCCTCTTCAAGAACAATCGCGACGGCACCTTCACCGACGTCACTATCAAGTCGGGTTTGGCACGCTCTGGCTGGGGCCAAGCCTGCTGTGTCGGCGACTACAACAATGATGGATGGAACGATCTGTTCGTCAGCTATTACGGGCAAAACGCGCTATTTCGCAATAATGGCAACGGCACGTTTGCCGACGTCACCAAAGAAGCCGGCCTGCTGCAGGATCGCCTGCGGTGGAACTCCGGTTGTTCCTTCCTCGACTACGACAAGGACGGTCATCTCGATCTCTTTGTCGGTAACTACATCGATCTGGATCTAAAGACCACTCCGCTACCCGAAGATGCGAACTGCACCTACAAAGGCATCGTTGTTGCCTGCGGACCGCCCGGGCTCGAAGGCGGCAAAAACCTGCTGTATCACAACAATGGCGACGGCACGTTCAAAGACGTGAGCGAGAAAGCCGGGATGTGGGGTACGCTCGGCACTTACGCGCTCAGTTGTGGTGTCGCCGATCTCGACAACACTGGCTGGCCAAACATCTACGTCGCCAACGATTCGACATCTGCCACGTACTACGTGAATCAGAAAGATGGAACATTCAAGGACCAGGCCATCGAAGCGGGTGTGGCGTATTCGCCTGACGGCAAGCCGCAGGCGGGCATGGGTGTTTCCATTGGCGATTACAACCGCGATGGCATGCTCGATATCGTCAAGACCAACTTCGCCGGCGACACCGATTCCCTCTACATGAATCTTGGCGACGGTTCCTTCGACGATCGCACCTACCAAGCGGGCCTCGGTATCAACACGCGCCTGCTGGGCTGGGGCATCAGCTTCATCGACATCGATAACGACGGCTGGCTCGACATCCTGGTTGCCAACGGCCACGTGTATCCAGAGGTTGATGGCACGCAGGTAGACGCCGCCTATGCGGAGCGCAAATACCTCTATCGCAATCTGCGAAACGGCCAGTATGAAGACTTGAGCCTGAAGGGCGGAAGTGGAATCACCGCGGATGCCAAAGCGCGCGGGTTTGCCGTGGGCGACTACGACAATGACGGCGATCTCGATGCCGTGGTGAATTGCGTCAATGCGGTTCCGCAACTACTGCGTTGCGATTCGACGCTGAATCGAAGCTGGGTGAAGATTCGCCTTGTCGGAACAAAGTCAAACAAGACCGGCATCGGCGCGCGCATTAAGGTTGTGGCGCAGACAGGCTCGCCCGTGCTCAGCGCAAAGCCCGGGACTGCTCTCACGCAGATTGAAGACGTGAAATCCTGTAACGGCTACTACTCTGCCAGCGATCTTCGCATTCACTTCGGTCTGAATGAAGCAAAGAAAGTCGATATGGTCGAGATCCGCTGGCCCTCCGGCCAGGTCGACGCGCTCAAAGACCTCGATGTGAACCGTCTCTACGTCGTGGAAGAGGGTGGCAAGATCCTCAAGAACGAAGCCCTGACGCCTGCCAAGAAGAAGTAGCTCAGAAGCCACGCGATTCGACGATCTTCAGCCGAAGAGTTCGCGTTCCTGGCAATGCAGGTCGCCCGTCGTCCAATAGGCCGCAGACCACGAATCGTCCGTGTGCAGGTTCATGTCGACGTTCTTCGCCGCATCCATCTTCGACTGCGGCTGCTTCTCAATGAGCGGCTGCTTGGGCTGCTTTGGTGTTGATGCTTTCTTGCTCGTCATCCTTGGTCTCCAGTCTCTACTGCTGTCTTAGCTGCCTTCGCCTTCGCGTAGCGATCGAGGAAGGCATAGTGATCGATCAGGCCCAACGCCTCAATCGCAAATGCCGTTGCCACTTCCGAGTCGTGAATCTCGAGCAGATTGTCGCCGTTCGCCTTCTCGCCACCGTTCGCGAGGTTGGAAGAACCGCAGTACACGACAGGATCGTTACCATTCAGGCCGCACACCACAAACTTGTCGTGGATCTCGTGACCGGGAGGGCTCGGCACCTGGTCGAACGGTGGCGGCAATTGAACCTGGCTCGGCTTTCCAGTCACCAGCACTCCCTGCGGAGTGGCGGGATTGTAAAGGGCGATACCATCCGGTCGGTCTGAGATTCCGTAGCTGTAGAGGTTCCCTCTTTTGTAGATATTGTTGAGCGCCGTGTAGACCGGATTTACGCCCTTCGTGTCATCAAGCTCCATCACCGCGAACAGGACGTTCCCTTTCGGCTTTCCTGCTTCACCATTGATGCGCGTAACCATGCCGCCGAGCAGGTTCGTAACGTAATCCGCGGAGTGCGGCGAAAAGTTGATCGTCATCTTCGGCATCCCATTTCCCGTCGGAGAAAATGCTTTGGTTGCGAAATCGGATTTGGAAAACTTCGCAGCCGAACACTTGTCGTTCCAACTCTCCTCGAATACGGCCTCGTACTCCTTGGCGACATCGGCATCATCAAAAACCAGAACGTGGTTGGCATTCACATAAAGGCCGGTTACAGAAAAGTTCGTCGACCCCGTGAGCACCTTCATCGGCACATCGTTCTTCAACACAATGAGGATCTTGTCGTGCGAATAGCGCGCAAAGTGCCCACGAAGCAGCGCATGGGGGTTCTTTGCCTTGGCCTTCTGCTCGAATAGCTCTGCAAACGGGACTTCAAGAGGAGTGACGATCTTCTTCGTCTTCGAATCCTTGTGGGTTACATGCAGTTCAGCGTCGTCGAGAATCAGGCGGATCCGCCCTTGTTCCGCAAGCGTCAGCAGGATGGTTACGATATTCGGCTCGTCGAGATCGTAGGCGAACATATCGAGCGCGAGACTGGCGTCGTTGAGAACCTCATTGAGCAAACTGAAAATTTGCTCGCGAGCGGTTTCGCCCATCCACTCGTATATTTCGTCGAAGGTGACGGTTTTGCCCTGGCTGTTGGATCCGGCTTTCGCATTAGTTGCGTACTGCAGAGATCGGTTCGGGGGGATCACCGGTGTCTTGGCGCCGAAGTGATGCACGAATGCCTGCGACTGCATATAACCGCGTGTGAATCCGAGGCTGAGCGCGCCTTTCTTGAATGGACCAACGTTGATTGTGAGCGAGGCACTCAGCGTCTTATCGAGTGCGAGCAAGTTGCCGCTGTTATCAAAGAAGCGTGGCGTGACCGTGTAAATATACGGACCGACGGCGGGGTTCAGCCCCTGGTGATATTGTCCGGTGAAATGCACCCACCTGTACTTCTGAAACGGAGAATTGGCGCTCGACTGCGGCGGCTCTCCGGAAACGATCGCATGATTGTTCGGCTTCGGAAACTCCAGATCGTTCCACAAGTAATACGCGGCCTTCCCAGGTGGCTGCGCCTGAATCGAAAAGCCGGCCAGTTTGGCGGCATGTTCCTTCTTGTCGAAGTTGAAAGCCAGAAGAGTCTTGTTGTCGCCCGGATAGGCCTTGAGGATAAGGCCGCTTTTGGAGTTGCTATTGCTCACGCAGGCCATGGAAGTTCCTCCGAGATTGGGTCGGACTTTGCAGAGATTGTGCTCCCCAGCATCCAGGCGTTTCAAAAAAGAAGTCAACTTCACCAATACAGCCCAATCGAGGGTGTGATTTGCTAGAAGCGCAATTGGCGTTCGTGATCCAGCAACCAGCGCTTGCGTTCGATGCCGCCGCCATATCCGGTAAGCGACCCGTTCGCTCCAATCACGCGATGACACGGCACCACAACGGCCACCGGATTCGCGCCGTTGGCCAGCCCCACAGCACGCACCGCCTCAGGCCGGCCGATTTCTGCAGCCAGTCTTCCGTAAGACGTGGTCGACCCGCAAGGAATCTCGCGCAGTGCGCGCCAAACCTCTTGCTGAAATGCCGTCCCGCCTGTCTCCACTGGCAGCGTATCGATCACGGTGAGATCACCTTCAAAGTAATTCGAGATCGCGGTTGTTAATCCATTCGGATCCCGATCCGGTTCGAGCGTGAATTTCTTCGAGCGCACTTGAAGATGTAGATATCGACGTATGGCTTCCTCATCTTCGGTGAATAGCGCCACGCGCAGTTTGCCGTCGACATCAACGGCAATCATCAATTGGCCGATCGGTGTAGTGAGGCTGTCTATCGAAAATCGAAGAACTTGATCCATCTATATGTCCACACTGTCATTTTCGGAGAGCTAGAATAGCGAAATTTTCTCACGGGTCTCGGACTGGGCGATATCAGTGCGCAGCGATCCGTCGTGTTCGCTCAGTCACTTCAATTCAACATTCTTATTACTGATAAGAAGGTGCACCCGTGGTGTCAACCAGACGGCTCGTTTTCCCGTCAACAGGATAAGAAAGACCGAGAACGGCAGCGAGAGCTGTTGGAGCGTCGAACCTGTCCCGCTTTCATTGGGTTTGTCTGGCAGGAGTCTGCTTTTTGGCTGTCTTGATGTTGTGCTGTTCCCCTAGAAGCGTGCAGGCTCGCCCAGATAACGACGCGCGCGACACGAACTCTGCCTGTGCGCCTTGCCATCGCGAAATCTACGAGCGATACCGAATCACGCCGATGGCAAATGCAAGCGGGCCCGCCGCCGATGGATTTCTGCAAGGCGACTTTGTTCACGCTGCGTCGGGCGTGCACTACAGCGTCTCCGATGATGCCGGCCACATCTGGCTAAACTACGAACGCGACAGCACATCACCCGACAAAACGCTGAAAGGCAGGCAAGAACTCCGCTACTTCATCGGATCCGGAAAACGCGGCCGCACCTACCTCTTCGAGCAGTCCGGATACTGGTTCGAATCCCCAGTCAACTGGTATGCCCGTAAGCAAATCTGGGACATGGCGCCGAACTACCTGGGATCGCAGGAGATGCCGCTGACCCTGCCAGTGGATCCGGGGTGCCTTCACTGCCATGCGTCCAGAGTGGCACACTCGTTGCCGGAGGCGCGCAATCTATACGCCGGCGAGCCATTTGCACACGGTGGCATTACCTGTGTCGCATGCCACGGTGACGGCGAGGCGCACATTGCCACGAAAGGCAAAGTGCGCATGCTCGATATCGACGCGCTGCAACCCGTGCGGCGCGATTCAGTTTGCCTCAACTGCCACCTCGAAGGACAGGCTGCCGTCGTTCGCAATGGCAGGGAGTTGCAAAATTTCTTGCCCGGCGAGGACCTGTTCGACTTCGCGCTGTACTTCGTGTACAGCAGCGAGAACGGATCTGGCGGTCGCGCCACCAGTCAGTGGGAAGCGCTCCTGCGCAGCGAATGCAAGCGAAAGTCTGGCGATCGCCTCACCTGCACCACGTGCCACGATCCACACGGGTCTCCCGCGCCCGACGAGAAGATCGCCTTCTATCGGCAAAAATGCCTGCAGTGTCACAACACCGGCACATTTGCCGAGAAGCATCATCCCGAAAATCAAGACTGCACTGCATGTCATATGGCCCGGCCGCCTTCCAACGACATTGCGCACGAACAGGTGACAGACCACTGGATCAAGAAACGCATTAGCAACATTCGCCTGCCGTCGGCCACAACCGGAGAGTTGGAAACAGTCGGGGGCATCCCTGCCGATGACCGCGACCTTGGATTGGCCTACGCGCAGTTTGCAGCGCGTGGCGACCAGGCGGCGGGCAAGCGAGCCATAACACTGCTGCGCCAGGCCGAATACACCGAGAGCGGAGCCAGGCGAGATCACGAATTGCACGCGCAACTGGGATTCCTCGAGCAGATGGGCGGAAAGCTAGAGGCAGCTATTGAGGAATACCAAATTGCCCTCGAAGCTGATCCTTACAACTCACTGGCTGCCGGGGATCTTGCCTTGCTGAAGGCCGGACACCATCAGTACGCCGATGCGTCTCGCCTGTGGAACGCTGTCTTTGACAATGATCCGGCGCAACTAGGCGCGGGCATGAATCTGGCCGTAGCGGAGTGCGCTCTGGGAGAGCGGGCTGCTGGTCTGGCCACCTTGGATCGCCTGCTGGAATTCGCCCCTGACCATCAGAAAGCGAAAGCCTTGGCTCGAGAAATCCGTTCTGGCGCCCGTAAATGCGGTGCTCAGTGAGCCGCCTCCTTCCAGAGGCATCCAGCAAGTCAACAGAAGTGCCGCGAGGACTCCTCCAGAGGCCTTCGAATGTTATGCCTAAATCAATTTCACTTGCCGAAAACTTCTTTAGAAGCAATTGATAGAGAAAAGCCGGGCTGCATCTTCCTCATCACTTTTGGAATCAGCAGACGAGTGAGATCCCCGTTACGCTGCCGGCAATTCCAATGAAAGAACGCTTTCAGAATCAACCATTTGGTGGAGATAAACGCCGTCCTCAATAGGGAGAGTAGAGTGGCACACTGCTCTAAACTGAACGCGAAATGGAGCATTAACGGCCCTGCGAAATTGACATATCAATTACACAGTCTGTTTAGACTGTTTGTCTACTTGCATGACATCAAACAGAGGCGCACACTCCGAATCTAATTACTCGAACCTGATTAGCGCAGTTTTGATAGCAATCTCAGTAAATCGCTTTATATACGTGCTTTAGTGACGCATGATTCTGCTGCATTTTTGTGCCTGCGGCCCGGGTAAAGCTTTTCCCGCATTGACATGTCGATTCCGCCTTGATCTACCCCTGCTTTCCCGCTTTTGACATTGACAGGCAGGTGACAGTTTCAGTAAGGTTTCCATTTGCTCCGGAGTCTCTAAATTTATCGCTCTCTATTTGTGTTCGGGAGTGGCGGCACCGGGAAATGAGCGATCCTGCCATCGCGGCAGGTGAGCCCTGTAAGCCGACCGGTCGAAGTCGAAGAACCTGCCGGCAGAATTATTAGTTAACAGATCAGAACAACGGCATTTTTTTCAGGAGACCGCATGAACAAGTTTCTACGTACAGCACTTGTGCTGGCGCTTTTCGCCTGCGCGAGTTCGCTCTTCGTTGTGACAGCCAGTGCACAGTCGGTTTACGGATCGATTATTGGCACTGTGTCTGACGCGAGTGGCGCTGTCATTCCGAACGCATTGATTACCGTCACCGACGTGGCCAAAGGCACAGTCGTTACGGTTTCATCGAATGCTTCCGGCGACTACAGCGTGCCCCACCTTATCCCAGACGTTTACAACCTGAAGGTTGTGGCCAAAGGCTTCAAACCTTTCGAAACCCAGGGCATCACTGTCCAGGCCGATACGGCGCCACGCGTCGACCCAACGTTGACGATCGGTTCCGATACGGGCACCACCGTTACTGTTAGTGCTGACTGCTGTGCCCTTGCTGAAAACGGAAAAGGCCGACGTGGCAACCGTTTTCGATCAGCAACAGGTTTCGAGCCTTCCGGTCGGCGACCAGAACTTCACGAACCTTCAGCTTCTGCTTCCGGGCGCCCAGGTTCTCGGCTGGTCTCACGCTGCCGATGAAAACCCGCAGGGGTCACAGCAGATCCAGGTCAACGGCCAGGCATTCGGCGGAACCGCTTTCGAGCTGGATGGTACTGACAACCAGGATCCGATCCTCGGAATCATCGTCATCAATCCAGCGATGGACGCTGTAACGGAGACCAAGATCACCACGCAGAACTACGACGCTGAGCTCGGCAAGGCCGTTTCGGCCGTCGTGACTGCGCAGACCCGTTCGGGCACCAACCAGTTCCATGGCAGCGCTTACGATTTCCGTACCGGCAATGCCAACCTCGCCCGCAACCCATTCAACCAGGCTTCCGACGACTATCAAGACGCCCATGGACTGCCGCACTCGATCCCGCCCGGACTGAAGAATCGTTTTGGCGGTTCGATTGGCGGTCCGGTCGTTCGCGATAAGGGCTTCTTCTTCTTCAACTGGGAATCGCAGCGGCAAAAGGTGGGCACCACTGCCACCGGCACAGTGCCGACGAATCTTCTGCGTGATTCCTGTCTCGGCGTAACCGTTGGTCCTTCCGGCATCCCCGGCTGCGACTTCAGCGAGTACAACGCAATCTACCGCGCCAATGGAAACATCAAGTCTGGTCAGATGCTGACCAACAACACTGGCAACGCGGCGTACGACGCGGCATTCGCAGCGAACGTGATTCCGACGGCGCTGATTTCTCCCCAGGCAATTAATTTGTTGGGGTACTTCAAAAACTACTCTCCGAACCAGGGAACTCAGAATCTCCAGCCGATCGAAAACAACTACTCGGCCGGCGGCACGGGACTGTTCAACAGCAACGCGTATACCGTTCGCGGAGACTGGACCTTCAACGAGAAGATGCATGCATTCGGCCGCTTCTCGCGGTTCTGGAACACCCTCTCAGGCGACGTGCTCTTCGGCGATGCCGGCGGTCCGGGATTTGGTCTCGGCGGCTACGGCGGCGACTCCAACGGAGCCAACGACAGCCTCGCGTCCGGCGTGGATATCGCCATCAGCCCGAAGTTGCTGACCGACTTCCGCTTTGGCTACTACCGCTACAACGTCATCGATACCAAGTATGACCAGGGTGTCGACTTCGCGAACACCATTGGCATCCCGGGCATCAACATGGGCGATGACTTCACGTCCGGCGCGCCTGGATGGCAAATCAATGGTCTCGGCGGCACCAACGCGCTCATTGGCGCCGGTCTCAGCATCAACCGCTGCAACTGCCCACTGACCGAAAAAGAAGACCAGTACCAGGTGGTTAACAACTGGACATTCATCAAGGGTAACCACACCATCAAGGTGGGTGTCGACCTCCGCTTTGCCACCAACCTTCGCGTTCCGTCCGATACAGACCGCGCTGGGCTGATGACCTTCGGTACAGGTCCGACTTCGGCCAACGGAACCAACGGCCTCGGCTGGGCGACGTTTGCGCTGGGCGACGTGGGCAACGGCACGAACTCTGCGTTCGGTCGCTATGTTTCGGTTTCAACCAGCGCCAAGGAGCACCAGAACCGCACCTTCTACTACGGTCAGGACACCTGGCGCGTAAACAAGAACCTGACCGTGAACCTCGGGCTTCGCTGGGAGCTGTACTTCCCAGAGTCGGTCAATGCCAAGGGCAACGGATCACTCATGAACCTTGCCGATGGCTACATGCATGTTGCCGGATACGGACAGGTCCCGCTGGATATGGGCTGGACCATTCAGTTGGCCAAGGGCTTCGATCCTCGCATCGGCATCATGTACCAGCTGGATGACAAGACGGTCATTCGTGCAGGCTATGGCCGCAGCTTCGATACGGGCGTATTCGGATCGATCTTCGGTCACGTCGTCACGCAGAACCTCCCCGTTCTGGCTAACCAGAACGTCACCGCGACCTCCTCGACAGGTACGGCGTTTACGATGGCTGAAGGTCCGCCGGCATTCGTCTTCCCGACAGTGCCAGACAGCGGTCTGCTGCCGGCTCAAGGCTATGCAGTCAGCCCGAAGGCTCGGCCCAATCCACTTAATTTCCCGACGATCGATGCATGGAACCTGAGCGTGCAGCGTGCACTTACTCCGACACTCAGCATCACTGCTGCCTATGTCGGCAACAAGGGAACTCACACACTGGGCGATACCAACCAGAACAACACCAACCCCAATGAAGCGGCTCTGTCCCTGCCGGGTAACTTCAGCCCGACTGGCCAGACTCTGAATTGGGATCCTGACGGCGCCGGCCAGACTGTGAATGGCGTTACTACGCCACTCCCAGCCGGGTACTCAGGCGGCGTTGCCAACGGCAACTTCCTCAAGCGGTACTACGGCGGGACTTTGGCAGCGTGCAGAGACACCAACTACGCCACACCGACGGGGCCGGGCTATCCGAACATTACGCCTGGCATGTGTGGCTGGACGAACGGCATCGCCTACTATGGCGACGATCAGAACACCGAATTCAACGCCCTGCAGGTCACGGTTGCAAAGACCTTCACAAAGGGTCTTGCATTGAACGCCAACTACCAGTGGGCGAGCGCATGGGGAGACCAGAACGGCTATTGGACCTGGGATCACCATATTACTCACCTGCGTGATTCCAACGTTCGCGCGCAGGCGTTCACCAGCTACGGCAGCTACGATCTTCCATTCGGCCGTGGCAAACAGTACGCGCAAAATGTAAATCGGGCCACCGACATGATCATCGGTGGATGGCAGATAGCCTACTCGCTGAACTGGTCCGGTGGACTTCCGTACAGCGTGAACATGGGTGGCGGTTTCGGAAACAATCAGGATTGCAACCACAACACAGGCGGATCGGCAGCTCCCTGCCGTCCAAATACCAGCGGACACATGAAGACCAGTCTGACCGATCCCAAGGTATCTGGCGGTACAGTCAGCCGGGACTTCTTCACATCGCAGCCTCAGTTGTTCTCGTTCCCAGGGCTTGACGTCATTGGAAACGCGGGTGCCAATACCTATCGTGGCCCCTCGTTCTTCAATACGGACGCGAACATTGTGAAGTCGTTCACCATTCATGAGAGCATCGTTGCGAAGTTCCGCTTCGATGCCTTTAACGCCTTCAACCACATCAACCCAGGTAACCCAGATGGCAACATCTTCGGAACCGGTCACATCACTGGCCTTGGACCGGGACCCGGACCTCGTCAGCTTGTGTTCTCCGCACGCGTACAGTTCTAACGCGCACGGAAGCGCATTTGATTTCGCAACAAACCTGGAGGGGAGCTTCGGCTCCCCTCTTTCTTTGCTCTCACGCGGGCCCATCAGCGCTCGTCGCTCGTCTAAGCAGCAGACTGCGTAGAGTTAAACTGGATTCATCAGGACAACCATGTTTCGTGTCACCGCCATTGCTGCTCTCCTCGCCGTTTCGCAAGTCGCCCTCTCGGGACAAATCCAGCAAGGCGCATCGTCTCCTCCAGACACAGCGGTTCCTGCCGTCACGTTTGAGACCGCCAGAGAACTCGCGGGAAAAGGCCGCCTCGACGCCGCAATGGCGCAGCTCGATCAGCTCGCCGCGCAAACGCCGGAGCCGGCGGGCGTCGAACGCTTGAGAGGCATGATCTTCTACCAGCGCGAACAGTTTCCGCAGGCAATTGAAGCCTTCTCGAAAGCCGCCGATCAAGATCCCAACGATCGCGAGTCAATGGAAATGCATGGGGTAAGCCTCTTCCGCCTTGGCCACATTCAAGAGGCAATTCCGCTTCTTGAGAAAGCGCGAATCGGAGTGGAGGGAGCCAACGTCGATCCAAATTACGTGCTTGCGCTCTGTTACGCAGACGTGCAGCGCTATGACGACGCACGTCATGCGTTTGCAGCGCAATATGGTTTCCCGCCCGACTCTGCCGAAGCCTATCTGTTGGCGGCACGCCTTTTTCTGCGGAGAGAATTGCGCGAGGAAGCTGGCGTGGAAGCCGCCAAAGCCCTCGCACTGAATCCGTCTCTGCCGCTTGCTCACGAATTGCTTGGTGAAGTCGCGTTATCGAGGGCCGATACTGAAGGCGCGATTCGCGAGTTCGAGGCTGAACGCAAAATCAACCCGCTCAACCCCGACCTTTACGATCGTCTGGGAGACGCCTACCTTCGCAGCGGGCAATACGCAGATGCACAAATGGCATTGAACCGGGCCGTGCTGCTTGAGCCGCAAGCCACTGGCCCCTATATTCTCCTTGGGCAAACATTCCTGAAGCTCAAGCAGCCCATCCAGGCTCTCCACTACCTCGACCGCGCGGTAAAGATGGATCCCTCGAACTACATTACGCATAACCTGCTGGGGCAGGCATACAAAGCGGTGGGCCAACTCGACGCGGCGAATCGCGAATTCAAATTGGTGGTCGAGCTTCAGCATCGGAACGATCCGAAGCCAGCGGGGAAGTAGACGATGTCCTGCCGTGCGCTCCGAATCACGATCACTCTCTGTGCACTCTTTGGAATCTCGGTTAGCGCCGTCGCACAGGCAGCGAAAGTGACTGAGGCTGATCTCATCAAAAAGGCAGACGCAGCTTTCCATGAGGGCTTTGCAGCTCGCCAGTCCGGCAATCTGGAACTTGCCCGCACCAAATTTGCCGAAGTCGTTCGCCTTCAGCCCAGAATCGCGGAAGGACACGAAGCCCTCGGCGCAGTGCTTGTGGAGTTGGGCAAACCACAGGAAGGCGTAAAAGAGTTCGAAGGTGCGGCGCGACTCAAGCCGGGCGATATCGGCATTGAGACAAATCTTGCGCTAGCGTATTCCCAGGCGGGCGAATCAGTAAAAGCTATCGCCCACTTCGAGTCTGTTCTCAGCCTCTCGAAGCAGTCCGGCCACGCTCCTGACGCCTCGTTCTACGATGCCTATGGTCACGCACTCGCCGCAGCCGGCAGGTCGGATCAGGCGGCCGCGCAGTTCGTTGCAGAAGAAGCAATCACCGGCCCGCGCTCCGATATCGACGACGCCATCGGAACCCTTGCCGCGCAGCAGGAGCGTTGGCAGGAAGCGCAACAGCGATTCGAGCGCGCCATCTCCCTCGACAGTTCCAACGTCCGTGCGCGAGTTCACCTAGGCCAGCTTTTTCTCGCGCAGAAGAACGTTGCGGAGGCTCTGAATACGCTCTCGACGGCGGCTGCAATGAATCCGCCGAACGCTGAGGCCTTGATGCAATATGGCCGTGCTCTCGCCGCTGCCGGCAAAGATGAAGACGCGATTCAGCAGTTCAACGCCGCCACCAAGGTCGACGCGAATCTCCCCGGCATCCCGTTGGAAATGGCTATGGCGCTGCAGCGACTCGGGCGCCAGCAGGATGCGATTCCGTGGTTTCAAAAGAGCCATCCAGAGCGAACCTCGCAATCCCTCGGCCCTCACGAATCTTGGTCTGGCTCTAACTCTGACCGGCAAAGGCAAAGAGGCGCTCGAGTATTTCAAGCGCGCCATCGCAGAGAACCCAAACGACCCCACCATTTACAAAGATCTCGGCGTCTGCCATATCCAGCTTTCGGCTTTCGACGAAGCGATCGCCGATTTCCAAAAAGCGATCGCGCTCGATCCAAACGATCCGCAGCTTCACTACGATCTCGGCCTTGCATACAAATTCAAAGACCGACCCGAAGAAGCGATTGCCGAGCTGAGCCGCGCCGGGCAGATGGACCCCAACCTGCAGGATCCTCCCTACACCCTCGGCATCCTCTATATGCAGTTAGGCAGGCTCGACGAAGCCGTCGTGCAGCTCCGCAAGGCGGTCGCTCTCCGGCCTGAGAACGGCGATGCATGGGCAATCCTGGGCAGTACGCTCAAGCAGGATTCACGCCTTCCTGAGGCTGCCGAGGCGCTGGAGAAAGCGATTCCGCTGCTGCCCGGCCAGCCCGGTCCGCGCGTTACGCTCGCTGGAGTGCTGGCTGAGCAGGCCGGCAATCTCAACACGCAGGTTGAAGCTGCCGAGGCTGCCGGCGACCAGAAGAAAGCCGAAGCGCTGCGTACCGAAATGAAACAGCTCCGCAGCCAAGCCGCCGACTACCGCAAAGAAGCAGCCGTGCTGGCGCAGGGCGCCGTCAGCCGGCAACGCGCTAGCTTCGCGCTCAACGCCGGCAATCAGCTCATGCTGCGCGGCCAGATCGCCGACGCCATCGCGCGCTACCAGGAATCAGTCTCCGCCGATCCCACCTTCGCCGAAGCACACACCCAGCTCGCGATCGCGTATGAGCGTCAGGGCCGCGCCGACGAAGCAGCCGCCGAGCGCGCCAAGGCCGCAGACCTCAGCAAGGCGCAGTAGAATACTCCTTCGCGTTTTTCCGCGTCCAGGAGTGCTCATGATCCGCAGCGTCTCGCCATCCTGCATGAAGTCTGTGCGCAAATTACCCATGTGGGCCCGCTCGGCTCTGTATTTTGCTATTGCTCTCGCAGCAGTTGCGCCACTCCACGCCCAGCAGCGCTGGACCGAAGCGCAGGCCAACAAATGGTATGCCGGCCAACCATGGCCTGTGGGCGCAAATTTTCTCCCGTCCACAGCAATCAACGAACTCGAGATGTGGCAGGCCGACACGTTCGATCCAACCACGATCGACCGCGAGTTGGGATGGGCCGAGAGCATCGGCATGAACACCATGCGCGTGTTCCTGCACAACCTTCTCTGGGATCAGGATCCGAAGGGCTTCAAGAAGCGCATCGACACCTTTCTCGCCATCGCCGCGCGCACCACATCCGGCCTGTCTTTGTGTTGTTCGATTCCTGCTGGGATCCGCATCCAAAGCTCGGCCCGCAGCACCCGCCCATTCCCGGCGTGCACAACTCCGGCTGGGTGCAGAGCTCCCGGAGCGGAGATTCTTGCCGACCCGGCCAAGTATCCGCGCCTCGAGAAATACGTGAAGGAGTCGTAGGCGCCTTTCGCCAATGACCCGCGCATCCTCGCCTGGGATCTCTGGAACGAGCCCGACAACGGCAACGACTCCTCTTACATCAACGGAGAAAAGAAAAACAAAAGCGAGATTATCGCTGGGCTTCTGCCGCAGGTATTTGCGTGGGCACGCTCCGCGCATCCCACGCAGCCGCTAACCAGCGGCGTCTGGCATGGCGATTGGACGTCAACCGCAACGATGACGCCGGTCGCCAAAATCCAGATCGAGCAGTCCGACGTCATCAGCTTCCACAACTACGGCTGGCCCGAAGACTTCGAAGCGCATCGTGAAGCTGCTCGAGCCCTATCATCGCCCGATCATCTGCACTGAATACATGGCGCGCAACATCGGCAGCACCTTCGACACCGTTCTGCCCCTCGCGAAGCAGTATCACGTGGAGCCATCAACTGGGGCCTGGTAGCAGGCAAGAGCCAGACGTGGATTCCCTGGGATTCCTGGCAGAGGCCGTACACAACAGAACAACCCGCAGTCTGGCAGCACGACGTATTTCATCCCGACGGCAAGCCTTACCGCGAGCGCGAGGTCGAAATCATTCGCAGCCTGACGAAACCAGAGACGGGCTCCGAGAGCAGCCCGAAATAAGCAATTTTCCTGTTGTGTGCGGCGGCACGCAGCCCCTACATTGCTGGATATGGATTTCAACAGCCGCCGCTCCTTCCTCAAGCAGGCAGCCACGCTCGCCGGCGCTTTCTCCGCCTCCAGCCTCTTCCAGCAGGCGCATGCCGCCGAGTTCGCTGCCGCTGGCGCAAGAATCGCCAACGTCAGTCCCGACGTTGCCGCGCAGGACGAGGACTACTGGAGCGTCATCCAGCGGGGATACTCCGTCAACCCAAACCTCATTGATCTCAACAACGGCGGAGTCTCTCCTTCACCCGTCGTGGTGCAGCAGGCGGTCGAGCGCTACAACCAGCTCTCCAACGAGGGCCCGTCCTATTACATGTGGCGCATCCTCGACCAGGGCCGCGAGCCGCTCCGCGAGAAGCTGGCAAAACTGGCCGGCACGAAGCCCGACGAAATCGCCATCAATCGCAACTCAACCGAGGCGCTCAACACAATCATCTACGGCCTCGACCTGAAGCCCGGCGACGAAGTTATCGGCACCAAGCAGGACTACCCCAACATGATCCAGGCCTATCGCCAGCGAGCCATGCGCGAGGGCATCGTCTACAAGCAAATCAGCTTCGACTTCCCCATTGAAGACGACGACCAGATCGTCAAGGCATACGAGCAGGCCATCACGCCGCGAACGAAGCTTATTCACGTAACCCATATGATCAACTGGGTCGGCCAGACCATGCCCGTAGCCAAGATCGCCGACATGGCGCACTCCCACAACATTGAGGTGCTGGCCGACGGCGCGCACTCCTTCGGCCTCATCGACTTCAAGGTCACCGACCTGCACTGCGACTACTTCGGCACCAGCCTGCACAAGTTTCTCTCCGCGCCCATCGGCACCGGCATGATGTGGGTTCGCCAGGACAAGATCGAAAAGCTCTGGCCGCTGACGTGCAACTCCACCCCGCACAGCGCCGACATCCGCAAGTTCGAAACCCTCGGCACGCGCAGTTTCCCGCTGGAGCAGGGCATCGGGGAGGCTATCAATTTCCACGAAGGAATCGGCTCGAAACGCAAGGAAGAACGTATTCGATATTTAAAGAACTACTGGGCAACGCGCGTACAGGAGACGAAGAAGGTAAAGCTCCACACCTCGCTCAAACCGCAATACTCCTGCGCTATCTGCGGCGTCAGCATCGACGGCATGACGCCCGCCGAACTCGAGAGTGCGCTCTTCAACCAGTACAAGATTCACACCGTTGGCATCGTGTGGGAGAATATCAGCTGCGTTCGCGTCACTCCGCATGTTTACACGACGATTCCCGATCTCGACAAATTGGTGCGGGCAATCAACACGCTGGCTGCGTGACGGGTACCACCTGCGATCCCTCCTCGCCGCGCTATGATCGTCAGCGTGAATCGACGATCATTTCTATCAGCGGCAGCCATTGCGGGTACGCAAGCCTTGTATCCGAACTTCATTTGAAACCAATACCGCAGGCCAGATAAGCCTGAGAGCACCCGCCGCATCGAGCGCGCAACCTCTGCCGCACTCGCCATGCAGCGCCGCGACTGGGAGCAGGGTATCTTCGCCCAGGCCCTGCTGCAATCGGGCCAACGCGAGCTGCTCATCCAGCTCACAAAGGCCGCCATGGTGCAGCAAGCGCCCGATGGCCGTATGGCCGTTGTAGTCAGCGGCGGACCAACTGACCCGGCCATGGGCGGCGCGGCCTATGCCCAGGCCGCAAAATGGACCGGCGATGCCGCAATGCATCGAGGCCGTCGAGCGCATGCTGATTTGGATTCTCATCAAGGCCCCGCGCAACGCCGACGGCATCCTTTATCACACGTTTGAAGCGCCGCAGATGTGGTCAGACGGCATCAACGGCGCGCCACCGTTTCTGGCTGCCATGGGCCATTACGACGAAGCGATGCTCCAGATCGAAGGCTATCGCAAGCTGCTTTTCAATCCTGATAAAAAGCTGATGGCGCACATCTGGGACGACGGCAGACATCAATTCGCCGATCCCGCTTTCTGGGGCGGTGGCAATGGCTGGACCGCCGCTGGACTGGCGTGCGTGATCCGCAGCCTGCCCGCTGATCGGAAAGATGATCGCAACCATTTGGTTGCATTTGCCCGCGAGGTGATCGACGGCTGCCTCGCACATCAACGGCCCGACGGCCTCTTTCACAACGTCGTCGATCGCCCCGACACCTTCGTCGAGACCAACCTCGCGCAGATGCTCGCCTTCGCCATCTATCAGGGAATCACCGACCAGTGGCTCCCCGCTACCTACCGCCCCCACGCCGACCGAATGCGCGCAGCAGCGCGCGCCAAGATGGACCAATACGGCTTCATCCAGGGAGCCTGCAGCACCCCCAACTTCGACCGTCCCGGCATCTCCACTGAAGCCCAGTCCTTCTGCATCCTGATGGAGGCCGCCGGACAGGCGTTCGAATAGATCAGGAGCCCGATTAAGCGACTCGCAGCTTAAGTCCAGCGCTTGTCATCCCGACCGGAGCGGAGGGATCTGCAGTTGCCTTGAGGCTCGGACGACCACAGCTAGCCTCACCCTTTCGAATGGTCGGCATAACAACAGAACGAAGACGATTCCGAGTCAACAGCGAATGGAAGCTAAACGACAATGATTTTGTACGAGTACTCGAATCGCCCAACTCTGGCAGGTTTACGAGTATCGCATATCGTCCTTCACGCATGAGTACCCAGTTGAGAACGCCGTCATTACTCGACTGATTAGCGAACCTTCACGTAATTTGCTGATGCGAAGAATATTTGACGACATAGAGCCATCTAATCGCGATTCGAATCGTGCGAGGAACCAGTAACAAGTAAACTGCGATGACAGAGAGTTCGGAGCGCCGATCGGGCAGTACTCGTGCCTTTCCCGCGTAGATGTAAACCGGCCAGCGTTTCGCGTGAGCATCTGACTCTCGCTTAATAAAGACCGCGATCAGCGCTGATTCAGCCAGAACGTCGAGGCTACTTGCGCAACGATGAGCCGAAATCAAGATCGCCCTTAATCAGTTCTTTCCGATGCGCGTAGATCGACTTGATTTACTCGAAGAAATGAAGGTTCAGCTTCACTACGAAAGATCATAGTAGCTCGTAGTCTTTGGATTCACTCAGTGACGCCACAGCGTGTTAACGAGCACGCTGAGATCGTGCTCTGCAGGCACACAATGGACGAATACTTGAAGCTCCGCCTGGCCTGACAAGGTTGCTACGAATGACTATCCTGTGTACCTAGCTTGAATTTCCAATCCGATTGCAGAATTATGACTTCGGCTGGCGGCTGGAATCGCAATGGGGCGAACATCATAGTCCCATTAATGTTTCCGGCATCGCATGATCACGCAGATTGGAGAACGACCCTATCGCACGGCGCGTTCCTTCGCGTTATCTTGCGAGTCAATCCGAGTAACATGAACGCCAACTGCAGACTCTCCCAGGATGCTATGCACGCAGCCGAGGATGCCAAAATACCGCAGCTAACGCATCGGGTCGTGGACGGTGAGGCCTTTATGCGAGACGAAAGAGCCGTGTGGGAGACCTGTACCTGAAGGAGCAATCATGTGCCGCAACAGTCACTTTAGGCGATTAGGCATACTCCCGTCAAGTTGCTGCTCCTACGCCTTCCCTTCCATCCCAGCCAATCCAAAATCCATCGCCACGTGGCGTCGGGCGTCTTTTGGCTGGGCGGTGGCGGCAGGGTCGCTGTCGGGAACACCACCTGCTTGCCCCGATAACTCTCGGCGAGTTGTTTGAAGACCCGTCCCGCAGGCTTGACGCGGCCATCGTTGGTCAGCAGTCCCAACGTGTACTCCAGCGGATTGAAGTCGAATTTGCGATCCACGTCGTGGCTATCCCAATAGCTGAACCAGCTCACGCCCTGCTCGATAGCCGCGTGCACCGCCTTCTCCAGCCACTCCGCCTGCTGATCGTCTGTCAACTCCTTGATGCAGGTGTTGAATTCGCCTGCCCACACCGGCTTCTGCTGCGTGCCCGCATACGACCGAATCAGCGCCGCCATCGCCGCCAGCAGCTTCACGCTCGGCGGATCCATCGCTCCGCCATACTTCACCGCACCGGTCCAGAAGGGATAGCAGTGCATCACCGGCATACGCTGATCGGCAACCAAGGCCTGCTGCGAAAACGTGGTATCGCCAAACCAGGGCCAATGATCGACACCGTTCACATGCAGCCGGCCGGGCAGCGCCGCGTTCATCAGGGCAAACATCCGCTTCATCCACGCATCGCCGTTGGCGGTCTTGGTGCTCCAGCAGGTGTTGATCTCGTTCCCCATGTCGAAGCCGATCAGTTCTGGTGCGGCTGCAGAACACGTCCCAGCTCGCGGACAAAAAGTTCCTGGGCGTCGAGCATCACCCGGTCAGTGAAAAAGCCGTCGGACAAGCGATTGAAGCTGGGCAGAAAGTACCACCCACTCAACTGCCCGGTGAAAACCGTGACCAGCGCATCGAGGTGTCGTTCGCCCATCAGCGTGATCGAGTTGATCGAGCCGATCGAGATGCGCCGGGCTCACCCATTTCGGATTCGGCTGGAAAAAACGGCCAGACCAGCAGAATCCGCAGATGATCGGCGCCCAGCGAAGCGATCGCATCAAGATCCCGCTTGATCGGGTCAGGATTCCAGTCGTTCCAGCAGAACCACCAGTTGTGCGAAGGCGTGTAGTTGACGCCGAAACGGTGACGCAGCGGATCGAGCCGGGTTGATGGCGGACTGTCCGCCGCTCCGAGTGCATGCATGATCGAGCCGCCTGGCACCGTCATTGCTGCGGTTGCGGCGGCGCTTGTTGCGATGAATGTTCGTCTATCCAATCTGTCCATCCTCGTTCCGACAACACAGCCTATTCCGAACGGGGAGACACGTCTACCGCGAGACGAATTGGATGTTTCTCCGCCGTAAGACACGCAACTGTTTCGTCGCTCGCAATGTTTTTGCGGGCTCTGGGTACAAAAGCCTCTGAAATATGGACTTACAACATGCCTGCGCCTGAAAATCCTCTGCAGAGATGACTTACGGTCAAGTCGAAGCGCGCGCGTATAAAGAAGCCAATGGGAAACGTCACTCTTTCGGAAACACCCCCGGGCACGATCCACAACCTTGCCGACCTAAAATGAGTTGTGCGCAAAGTCCTGCTTTCCGTCCTTCCGCTCTTCATCCTTATTCCCATCTCCATGCTGATGGGCTGTTCCGCAGCACCCGCGATTGACCTGCCAACGCCGGTCAGCACCATCGGGCAGGCCACGCCCGTTAGTGTTCATGTCACAGACCCGCGCGGCAGCCGCAGTGTCTCCGCCACCATCGAGCAGAACGGCGTAAGCTATCCAGTCTGGCAGATGGCTCAACCGTCCAAAGCGAAGGAAGCGACCTGGAACTTCACTGCCGGCGTCAAGACCACGCCGCAACTGAAAGACGGCAAGGCGAAGCTGATTGTCGAGGCGACGTCGAACGGCCTGCTGCACAAGTCAACCCACATCGAGCGCGATGTGACGGTGGTGACCCAGCCGCCCACCGTCAGCGTCGACTCAGAACAGCACTATATCTACCAGGGCATGGCCGACACAGCGACCTTCAGTGTGTCCGGCGCTTATACTTCCGCCGGTGTTCGCGTCGGCGACCAGTCCTATCGCTCCTGGCCGATGCCGGGCGGCAAACCGGGCCTGTTTTCGCTCTATGCCTTTGCATGGAACATGCCTCAGACCACGATCCCGATGGTCTTCGCCTCCAACGGCGCAGGCAACGACGTGACCAGCCCCATCACCGTCATCTTCCCCAAGAAGGAGCAGCCGCACTACACCGTGCACGACATGCAGGTGAGCGACGCCTTTATGCAGAAGGTGGTGGGCGAACTCGATCCCAACGGTTCTGGCGACATCGGTGGCGCGCTTCGTCAAGATCAACAACGAAATGCGCAAGTCGAATAACAAGACGCTTTCCGATCTGCGCCTCAAGACCGCCGATCACTTCCTGTTCACGCAGCCCTTCGCGCGCCAGTCGCACTCGCAGGCCGAGGCCACCTTCGCCGATCTGCGCAACTATATGTACCAGGGCAAGAAGATCGATCAGCAGGTGCACCTCGGCTACGACCTCGCCGTCACGCAGCACGTCGGCGTCGAGGCGTCTAACGACGGCCGCATCGTGTGGGCTGCCCCACTGGGTATCTATGGCAACTGCGTGGTAGTCGACCACGGCTACGGCCTGCAGACAATCTATGGCCACATGAGCCACATTGACGTGCACGAAGGCGACATGGTGAAGCGCGGCCAGATCATGGGCCAGAGCGGCATGACCGGCATGGCCGGCGGCGACCACATCCACTTCGCCATGCAGCTCGACGGAGTCCAGATCGATCCCAAGGAATGGTGGGATCCACACTGGATCCAGGACCACATCACCAGGCGCCTCGATGTAGGCATGGCGCCCATGTCGGAGGTGACTGCCGCGCCGTACAAAAAGCAAAGTCACTCGGCAAAGTCTAAGAAGCACAGATAATGCAGCGTGTAGTAGCAGGCATGGCGACATAACACTCTGGGGTGCTATGCTTTCGCGCTATGAAGTCGAGGCCGTACTTTGCACTCGCTTGTTTTTTTGCTGCATTGCTTGGAGCCGGATTACCAACCTTTGCCCAGCAGCCTGATCCGGCTATCGCGTCGTTACAGGCTCGCCCTTCGCCCGAATGGCTCAAATCGGGCACGATCTATCAGACCTTTGTGCGGTCCTTCTCTCCGTCGGGCGATCTGAACGGCGTAACCGCGCGCCTTGACGATCTGCACAAGCTTGGGGTCAACATCGTGTGGCTCATGCCGATCCATCCTTACGGCCAGTTGAAGAAGAAGGGCTCTCTTGGAAGTCCGTATGCGGTCCGCGATTACTACGCGATCGATCCCGCGCTCGGCACCAAGGACGATCTGCATCGCCTGGTGCTGGAGGCGCACAAGCGGCAGATGAAAGTCATCATCGATATCGTGGCGAATCACACCTCATGGGACAGCGTGATGATGGCGCATCCCGATTTCTACAAGAAGGACAAGGAAGGCCACGTCACCTATCCCTACGATTGGACGGATGTAGCGGCGCTCGACTACTCGAATCCCAAGCTGCGCCGGTACATGACTGATGTGCTTCTTTATTGGATCAAGGACTTCGATCTCGACGGCTATCGCTGCGATGCCGCCGCCGAGGTGCCAACGGACTTCTGGGAACAGGCGCGCAAGGAACTTGATCAGGTGAAGCCTGACATCATCATGCTGGCTGAGGCGCAGAAGCCCGACCTGCTCCGCAGTGCCTTCAATATCGACTACGCCTGGCCAATGATGCACACGGTCGACGACATCGAGATGAACGGCGAGCCCGCGACCAAGGTCAAGGAGATGATCGAGCAGCAGAATGCATTGTTCCCCAAGGGCGCACTGCACCTGCGCATGAGCGATGATCACGATGAACTGCGGGCTACCACGCGCTATGGATTCCCCGGCGCTATTGCCGCATCAGCATTGATGTTCACGCTGGATGGCGCTCCGTTGATCTACAACGGCATGGAAGTCGGTGACTCCACGCAATCACGCGCACCGGCGCTGTTTGAGCCACAGAAGATTTTCTGGGGCGCCGCGGAGTGGCATCCTGAATATCCAAAATTCTATGCATTTATGACAGCAATGCGGCGCGAGCATCCCGCGCTTCAGCAAGGCGCAACAATATGGTTGCATAATAGCAACGAACAGCATGTGGTGACCTACCTTCGACGCGAAGGCAGCGAAGAGTTTCTCATCGCCATCAATTTGACGAATGCGCCTTTCCGCGGAAGCGTGGAAGCTGCCGGGAATTGGAAGGAGATCGAACTTCCAGTCTCAAAACCTGAACCTGAAGCCGTTCCATTTATCTCGTTGAACGCGTTCGAGGCTCGCATCTTTCAGAAGCAAGCCCAGTAGGAAGAGCTCATGAGCACATCGCAGACCGATCAGGTTGGGGTAAAGACTGTCACGCATTTCCGCAAGCCCGAGCGCAGCTTCTGGCAGATCTGGAACATGAGCTTCGGCTTTCTCGGCATCCAGTTTGGCTGGGGCCTGCAGATGGCCAACATGAGCGCCATCTATGAATACCTGGGCGCGCGCGCCGATCAGATCCCGATCCTCTGGCTTGCCGCGCCGCTGACAGGGCTTGCTGGTTCAGCCAATCATCGGCCACGCGAGCGACCGCACCTGGGGACGCGCTGGGCCGCCGCCGTCCGTACTTTCTGGTCGGCGCAATTCTCAGTTCCTGATGCTCATCCTCATGCCGAACGCTCGGCGCTCTGGATGGCGGCGGGCATGCTGTGGATTCTCGATGCCTCCATCAACGTCAGCATGGAGCCATTTCGCGCGTTTGTTGCAGACATGCTGCCGGAAGAACAACGCACTGCTGGTTTTGCCATGCAGAGCCTGTTCATCGGGCTGGGCGCGGTCGTTGCGTCGGCGCTTCCCTGGCTGCTGAGTAACTGGTTCCATATGCAACAGGCGGTCGCGGACACGCGATGCCGTCCGACCGTTACCGCCTGTCGTTCTACATCGGCGCCGCAGCGTTTTTGGGCGCAGTGCTGTGGACGATCATCACCACAAAGGAATACCCGCCTGAAGACCTGCAGGCGTTTCGCCAGGCAAAGGTGAAGAAGCGGTCGGGCTGCGAATCGCGAGGGAGATCTTCACCGCAATTCGGCGAGATGCCGGATACCATGCGCAAGCTGGGTCCCGTGCAGCTCTGCACCTGGCTTGGGCTTTTCTGCATGTGGCTCTATTTCCCGGTCGCCGTCGCGCATAACGTCTTCGGCGCGGACGATAGAACTCGCCGATATACCAGGCGGGCGTTCAATGGGGAGGCAATTGCTTCGCGGTATATTCGCTGGTCTGCTTCGCTGTTTTCGTTTGCCTCCCCGGACTGGCGCAGAGACTCGGGCGAAAGATACGCACAGCCTGTGTCTGCTGTGGGGGCGCTGGGTCTGATGTCGGTAGCGGTGATTCACGACAAGTACATGCTGCTGCTGTCCATGGTGGGCGTTGGAATCGCATGGGCAAGCACTCTCTCGATGCCCTATGCGGTGCTGGCTGGCTCCCTGCCGCCGGCAAGAACCGGCGTGTACATGGGCATTTTCAACTTCTTCATCGTGACCGCCGGAGATCCTTGCGTCTCTGTTCTTCGGGTGGATCATGATCCATTTTCTGAACAACAATCGCATCTACGCCATCATTGCCGGCGGCATTTTCCTGATGATTGCCGCCGTCCTGATGCAGCGAGTGCGAGATCCGCAAACCCTCAGCGTGCAGGACGTATAGTGCCAGAGCTGCGTGAGACTCAGTTCTTCGTGATTTCAAGCAGCTCCGCTTGCAACCTTTGCGAGCAGCGCATGTAGCTGGCCCACGCCTTCAGTCAGCGCCGCGGGACCGGGCTGAAGAATGAGCGACGAGGGAATCTCGTATATCCGCCCGAGGCGAACAGCGGTAATCTCATTCGCCCGGGGCCGGGATCTAATCTCCTCGACGTTGACCTTCATCCCGCACCAGGATGCGAAGATGACGTCGGGATTTTGCCCAACTACTGACTCCCACTTGACCACACGGCCCTCCGCCTTCCGACAGTTGCGAAGCCCGGGAAAGATGGAATCGCCGCCTGCAATCTCCACCAACTCTTCAACCCACTCAATGCCGCTGATGATCGGGTCGTTCCACTCCTCGAAAAACACCTTCGGCCGATATGTGAACGCGCTGGCCGCCGCCGCAATGCGCTCGAGGCCCGTTTGTGTAGGAAGCGATCAGTTCGTCTCCCTCCGCCTGTTTTCCGAGGATCCGGGAGATCATCGCTATGGTGTCGAAGATTTCCGCGATGCTCCTCTGATTGCAGTTCAATACCGTCAATCCACGCAGAGAAGCCTCTCGAGTAATATTCGCCTGCACATCGGAGTAGGTGATGATCAGGTCCGGTTTGAGCTCAGCAATCGCGTCGAAGTTGGCATCGCGAAAGGTGGAAACGCGCGGCTTCAACCGCACCTCCGGCGGGCGGGTGGAGAAGCCTGAAACCCCGACAATCCGATGCTGCTCGCCTAACAAATAGATGAGTTCGGCAACTTCGTCCGACAGGCAGACGATGCGATTCGGAAATGAGGAGATTCGCTTGTCGGGAAGCGTGGAAGACATTGTGGCGCTCAGATTCGCCTCCTCAAGAGAGCTTGCTTGCAGCTAACGATACAACATTTGCAGGCAAAAGCCGGTGAATGGGAAGATCATGACACCGGACGAATTGAGATCAGTGAATGAGAAGATCTGAGGAAATACCGAGGGTGGGATTGTGGCTTGACTCTGGTGGCCGCATCTGCGCGTTTCTCGCCCTGTGGCTTCTTGCGATGACGCTCACTAGCTGCCGCGAAAGCAAGCGTTTAAGCCTCACAATCTCCGCAGCGGCCAGCCTTCAGGAGACGCTCGGCGAAGTTGAAACCATCTACCGATTCGGTCACACGGCGGTGGACTTTCGTAACAACTTCGGATCCTCCGGAACACTGGCGCGAGAGATTGAACAAGGTGCACCGGTTGACATATTCATTTCGGCCGCCGCCAAACCGATGGATGACCTGGAAGAAAAGAAATTGATCGCCATCGGGACGCGAGCGAATCTTTTGCACAACTCGCTGGTTCTGATTGCGCCACTCGACTCAAAGTTGCAGGGATTTGCTGAACTCGGAGATAAGTCGACACGGTTGATTGCAATCGGAGATCCGGCGAGCGTGCCCGCTGGCCAATACGCGCAACAAACGCTAAATGCTCTGCATTTGTACGACCAAGTGAAAGGGAAGCTCGTCCTTGGCAAGGATGTTCGCCAGGTGCTCACGTACATCGAAACAGGAAATGCAGATGCGGGGTTTGTGTACGCTACCGACGCACAAGTGTCGCGAGGAGTTCGGGTGGTTGCGGTCGTGCCGGAATCCGCGCACGATCCGATCGTCTACCCGGCAGCGGTCGTGAAGAGCAGCGCGAATCAGGAAGAGGCGCGCCGTTTCGTGAAATTTCTGGGCAGCTCCGAGGCCAAAGAGATCTTCACGAAGCACGGATATACACTGGCTTCACAGTGATCCTGCCCACGGACGCATCGCCGCTCCTCATCTCCGTTGCGACTACCTTTGCCGCAACGGTGGCCACGTTTTTTCTGGGGATGATTGCGGCGCGGATGATGTATGGTGTGCGCGGTGGTCTTCGTGCCTGGATCGACGGCATCCTCACGCTTCCGCTGGTACTGCCACCGACGGTGGTCGGTTTCTTCCTTCTGCTGATCTTCGGACGCCGGAGCTTCATCGGGAGAGCACTTGAGCACGTTGGCGTGACGATCGCGTTTTCGTGGCCGGCGACGGTGATTGCAGCGACGGTAATCGCGTTTCCCTTGATGTACCGCACCACGCTCGGAGCGTTCGAGCAGGTGAACCCGACGCTGCTGGAGGCCGCGCGCACACTCGGCGCAAGTGAGTGGGTTGTATTTCGCCGTGTGCTGTTGCCACTGGCCGGCCCCGGTGTGATTGCCGGAACTGTCCTGGCCTTTGCGCGTTCGCTCGGGGAGTTCGGGGCGACATTGATGCTCGCCGGAAACATTCCTGGCCGTACGCAAACCATGCCAATCGCAATCTTCTCCGCGGCAGAAGGCGGAGACATGAACGCGGCGCTGCTGTGGGTGGTTTTGATCGTGGTCGTCTCGCTGGCGATCATCCGGCTCCTCAATGTAGAGAAGAAGACCAGTATCATCGCGCGGACTGAACCGGATCTGTCGAGAACCGAATTCTCAGAGCAATTACACGCGCCAGTTGGGTTAATTCGCGACAATGCATCTGCCGCCGCACTGGATGTTGATCTGGAGCGGACGTTGGAGAACTTCACCCTCCGCATAGCGCTCGACGCACGCAACGGCGCAGTTGGACTGCTGGGGCCGTCAGGCTCAGGAAAATCGATGACGTTGCGGATGATTGCCGGCGTCTCGAGGCCTGACCGCGGCCGCATCGTCCTGAATGGGCGTGTCCTCTTCGACAGCGCGACAGGCTGTGATATTCCTGCAGCGCGCAGGCGAATCGGCGTCGTCTTTCAGGATTATGCCTTGTTTCCCCACCTGACCGTGGCCGAGAACGTAGGCTTTGGTCTCGCCAAAATGCCCAAAGATGAGGGACGGGCACGGATCCGGAAGCAGCTTGAGTCGATGGGCATTTCCGAGCTTGCGCATCGATATCCGCGGCAGATTTCGGGAGGCCAGCGGCAGCGTGTCGCAATTGCGCGTTGCATGGTTATGGAGCCGGATGCGCTGTTGCTCGATGAACCTTTTGCGGCGCTCGATCCGCACTTGCGCCGACGGACAGAAGAACAGCTTCGCGCGACCCTCGCTGGGTTCAATGGACCGGTGGTCTTTGTCACGCACGATATGGAGGAGGCGTTCCGGTTCTGCTCAGAGTTGCAGGTGCTGGACGGCGGCCATGTGATTGCAAGCGGGCCAAAACATCAGCTCTTCGAACGCCCACCCACGGTGGCAGCGGCGCGACTGACCGGTTGCAAGAATATTGTGCCCGCGCAACGTGCAGAGAAAGACTGTGTCGAGGTAGATGCGTGGCAGTGCCGGCTGCAGACGGCCTCGGAAATCCCAGACGCCCTGACGCATGTGGGATTCCGATCGCATCAGATCTCATTTCAGAAGCCAACAGGGACAGAAAACACATTTCCATGCTGGCTGGTGGCGACGAGCGAAGCACCGCATGAAATGACACTCTATCTCAGGTTGCACAGCGCGCCGTCGCCGGAGCAGGTGCCGCACCTGCAAGCGGATGTCTCAAAGGATGTGTGGCGCGACCTCTCAAATCAGCCTCAACCGTGGAGGGTCACGCTCGATCCTGCGCGATTACTGCTGCTTGAGGGCTGAGCGGCGGATCCTCCCCACGTGTGGCGTCGTCCGAAACAAGCTCCGAGCCCAGAGGTATAGTAACCAACAGGTAACCACACCGGAGCAGCCTGAAGAATCCCATTAACCGTTGAATTCCACCCTTCGTCTTCGCAATGGCAATCTGCGGGAAAGGAATTAACTATATATATTTAAATGGTTTGAAAGGAACTTTCTTCTAAACCTCAGTTCCTCGTAAGAAAAATTAGAGCATTCCAACTAACTCAAAAGTAACGCATATATTACCACTTTAGTGACCATAATCACATTACCAATCCCGTCCTTGGCCGGATTCTGCTCTAGGCCGAGCCGAGCAAAATGGCGATCTGGCGGTTTTGAAAAACTGCAATCCCAGCAAGCAAAAGTGCGGCACTGCTTTTTTGAGGTGACGCTATTGTTTTCCTTACTTAAAGGTTTTTATAGGAATACACCCTCCATTTTGTTCAGCGCCACGTTACGCAACGGAAGCAAGAATGCGCATTTTGCTGCCTTGGCTGCGTTTGTTGCTATCGTGGGTCTGGGTGGGTGCGGCGGCGTAGTTACCAGGTCAAATTCAGCGCAAGTCGATGCTCTGACTCCATCCACCACAGACCTGTCTTTCGGTGACGTTCCAATAGGTCAGCCCGTCAGCAGCGCGGTTTCTCTTGTGAATCAGGGAGCAGGAGCCGTTGAACTCGCTCAACTACAGGTTTCCGGTGGATCGTTTACGCTCGACGGCGAAGTTGCGCTGCCGGTTCGTGTTCCAAGCGGCGGCTCCGTTGGCGTGAGTCTTAAGTTCGATCCGTCTTCAGCAGGTTCATCGGACGGCCAATTAACGGTGGCCAGCAATTCGTCAGCGCCCTCAGCGATGGTGCGGCTGCATGGGAATGGCACAAGTTCGCTGGCATCGCTTTTATGCACCAGTGCTTCGATGACAGGAGCGGGGACCGAAGCCTGCACGGCAACCTTGAGTTCTGCTGCTCCCAACGGCGGCCAGGTCGTAAACCTCTCCAGCAACAATGCCGCGGTGATTGTTCCTTACAGTGTTACGGTTCCCGCCAAAACGACCGCAGCCCAATTTACTGCCACAGTCCAGCCGGTGACCTCACCTCAGACAGTTGGCTTGACGGCGTCGGTAGGCAAAAACAACCAGACCTTCTCGATCAAGTTGAACCCGGTTCAACCTGCCCTCAGTGTCAGCAGTTCGAGCGTGAATTTTGGAACGGTCGCCGTCGGATCAGTGGTGACACAGCCTGTGACATTGACTTCAACCGGGAACGCAGCCGTCACTGTCAGCTCAGGCAGCGTGGCAGGGGCCGGCTTCTCCTTGATCGGCGCGAGCTTTCCCATGACCCTGAATCCCGGGCAGAGCGCCTCTCTTGCATTGCAATTCAACCCTGCTGCCGCAGGCACGTCATCCGGCCAAATGGTTCTTTCCAGTAATTCATCCACGGGAAGCACGGCGACGATCGGCCTAAGTGGAACCGCAGTTCCGGTACTCACCGCGCTCTCGTGCGGCACAGCGAGCTACACAGGTGCCGGATCGGATGCATGCACGGTGAATCTCAATGCTGCTGCACCAGCGGGCGGCACGGTTGTAAATCTCTCGAGCAATCAGACCGCGGTCACTGTGCCAGCATCGGTGACCGTACCGGCAGGTTCAACCAGCTGCCGGCTTCTCGGCTGCGGTTTCTTCGGTTTCGACTTCTGAAGCGGCGACGCTGACTGCTGCACTCGGCAGTGCTGTTCAGAGCTTTAATATTCAACTTCACGCTGCAACTCCAACTCTCACCGTCAATGCGACAACCCTCGCATTCGGCAATGTTAATGTGGGCCAGACTGCAACCAAGTCCGTAACGTTGTCTTCGACGGGCACGGTGCCAGTAACGATCTCGTCCATCTCGGTCGCCGGATCGCTTTTCACAGCGAGCGGAATAACTGCTCCGATCACACTCAATCCCGGGCAGACAGCCACGCTGGCCGTGCAATTTTATGCTCCCCAGGTCAGCAACTTCACGGGTGTCGTAACGGTAGCCAGCAACTCATCGCAAGGAAGCGTCGTGATCAACATGACGGCCGCCGGAGTTGCAGTTTCCACGTTGAGTGCTCTTTCCTGCGGTACCGCTTCGTACACAGGAGCAGGAACAGACGCCTGCACGGTGAGCCTGACTGGCGCGGCACCGACTGGCGGACAGACGATCAATCTGTCGAGCAGCAATTCGGCTGTCACGGTTCCGGCAACTGTCTCGGTGCCAAGCGGTGCAACGAGCGTCGGTTTCTCGGCGAGCGTCTCCTCTGTGACCTCAGCTCAGTCGGTGACACTTATCGCGAGCTCTGGCACCGCGACGCAGAGCTTTGCAATTCAATTGAACGCGTCGACACCGACCCTGACGGTCAGCACTACAACCATTGCGTTCGGTAGCGTTGTTGTCGGTCAGACGGGGACTCAGTCGCTGACGTTGTCGTCAACAGGCACTGCGCCCGTCACGATCTCGTCCATCTCGGTTGCCGGATCGCTTTTCAACGCAACTGGAGTCACACTACCTTTCATGCTGAATCCCGGTCAGACCGCCAGGTTGACTGCCACGTTCAGTCCTCAAATAGCACAGCCTTACAACTACACAGGCGTGCTCACGATCGGCAGCAACTCATCCACCAATCCCAGCGCCGTGGTCAACATGAACGGAGCAGGAATCGCAGCGACAACGTTGAGCGCTATCTCCTGCAATACCGCTTCCTATACAGGAGCAGGAACAGACGCCTGCACGGTTACGTTGAGCGGTGCGGCGCCAAGCGGAGGGTTTGCGGTTGCGCTGTCGAGCAGCAATTCGGCTGTCATGGTTCCGTCTTCAGTGACGGTCGCTTCAGGAGCAAGCAGCGCAGCGTTCTCAGCAACAGTTTCTACGGTAACTTCGTCTCAGTCGGCCACCATCACCGCCGCTGCGGGCGGCCAGTCGCAGACGTTTGCCATACAATTGGGCACGGCCGCAGGTTCGCTCAGCATCAACGCCATCAGCATTCCGTTTGGAGGAATCATCGCCAACTCCACGGCCGCGCAGTCCGTCACGCTCACTGCGACGGGTACCTCCCCGGTCACGGTGAGCGCAGCATCAATTTCTGGGACTGGCTTCTCGGTTTCAGGAATGACGTTCCCCGCGACTCTAAATCCTGGCCAGACAGCAACTCTGACTATTCAGTTCGCCCCGTTAACAGCGGGTTCGTACACCGGGCAGTTAACGATTTCGAGCAACTGCACCGGGGGAAATATCAGCGTCGGTCTGAGTGGAACAGGCAATCCACATCAGGTTCAGCTTTCCTGGACACCGCCTAACAGCACAACGGATCCGGTGGTGGGATACAACGTCTATCGCGCAGTGGGGGGAAGCTCGACTTATCAGCTGATCAACACCGTTCAGGCTTACCAGTCCACGTACTCTGACGCGACAGTCGTTCACGCAACGAGTTACGTGTATTACGTCAAGAGTGTCGACGGATTGGGGGCCGAGAGTACGGCTTCGAACACGACCAGCGTGACGGTTCCGTAGGCAAACCAGCCTGCATCATCCACCTGCCAGGCAGCTAGCAGGCTGTCTGGCAGACGGATGAAACTCCCGAATTGAAAACTCGCCAAAACTCCATCGAACGGAAGCTTTCCAAAGTCGAAAGCGAAAGAGTGTCCAGCCCAGTGTTGATGCGGATTCCGGCAAGTCGATGTAGTTCTGGAGACTCACTGGGGATTTTGCTGGAAACCCTTCACGGTGAATCCCCGAAAGCTTCGCCGTGGTACAACACAACGCGCCAACCGTCTGGATCTTCGAACGTCTTGCCGCGATTCCGCCAGTAGGGGTTTTCAGGTTGAACTGGGAGACGGCCACTCTGCTGCATGCGATTCAGCGCATCGCGAAACATTCTTGTGTCTGGAATGTAGAGTACGAGCAGATCGTCCTTTGTTGGCGCGGTACACGGACTTCCACCATCGGCGTGAGTGAATTCCAGGTGAATCCGATCGTCGGGAATGCCGAGCATGACTCCCGAATATCCCGCGTGATTCTTGAAATGATGGATGACGGGCAGACCAAGACCATCGCGGTAGAACGCCACAACTTCTTCGAGCCGGTTGGTGGGTCTGGCAATTCTGATCTGCATGAATGTTGATTGAGCAATAGCCGGATTATGATTTTGCATTTGTTCGCTCGTGTGCGAAAAAGCGATCAATGGCAAAGGGCCCAGGACCGCCGAGCACAAGTGCGATCAAGCATGTAAGGTAGAGTAGATCGCACTCGTATCCAGGCGGACCAAATTGAGCTCCTGTCGACGTTATAGCCGTGAGCTTGATGGAACTGAATCCATAAGGTACATGCACGCTGAACATTGCGACCAAAAGCACGGCCACCATTGGGATGCTGGCCACGGGGATGAAGGCACCGACCAGAACTGCTGCGCCGCCGACAAGTTCCGTCAGAATTGTCATCCAAGCCATGAGATGAGGGCTTGGCACACCCAGCGCGTGAAGGATCATGGCAAATGTGTCGGGTCCTTTGGCGAGTTTGGCATAGCCATGTTCCATGAAGCCGTAACCGACAATCAACCGTAAAGGAATCGCGGCCCATCCATTCGATTTAAGACCCTCGAGCATTCAGATAGCTCTCCTCATATGATTTTGTCGAAGTGCGGGAATCGACTTAGAGCTTCTCGGCGAGTATGTCTACCGTCTGGATTTGCGGAGAAGTTACAAAGAGTTCCTCGGCGCGCGCAAAGAGTGCCTTTGCCACCTCACCATTGATATGTGCGGTTCGTCCTTCTTCGGATTTGAATGTGTCGAAGATGCCGAAGGTCGTCGGACCAATCCTGAACGAAAACCAGGCTGTTGTGCCGGTTTCAGCCTCCACGAGCTGTGCCGCGGACTTTAAGAAGGCCTCTACCTCGGCCTCTTTGCCCGGCCGGGCTTGCAGCGTCGCAAGTATTCCGAACTTGTTCATCCCAATCTCCTGTAAGTTGATATTCCGTTCCCAATGTTAGAGACGCAATCACGGCAAAAGTTACAGCCGCCAAATACAAACAATGCCAAAGGCCTTGTTACTCAAAGTCAGGTTGCTCCTAAGGTCTCCGTGATTAAAGGAAAGTGACATACCGGTGACACGAGGGTGACAAACGGATCCTCGTGAATCCGTACCATCGCTTCTGATTGCCCTTAGGAGCTTTTTTGCCCGGCGATGCGTGAAGGCGATTATTTGTAACCGCAATTGTTCGTTCCGCATCGCTCTAGGTGGTCGAATCTTTTCAGAATGAGGAATTGGTAAGTGAACTCGAAAGCCCTCCCCGGAGTTTTTCTTCTTCTCGCCAGCTTTGTCACCAACTCCGCTGCGCACGCGCAAAGCAATAACTACACCCAAACCAATCTCGTCTCCAACGTCCCCGGCCTGGCGCTTGCGGTGGATGATGACCTCTTGCACCCCTGGGGTATGGCCGCATCTGCCAACCAGCCGTTCCGCATCGCAGCCAATGGCAGAGGGAAGTTCAAGAGCTACGATGCAAGCGGCGCACAGCAGGACCCTCGAGGCGTGATTGCAGTGCCCACAGGCGTTTTGGTACCAGCCAATCCCACGGGAGTCGCTGCCAATACGACTGGCCTGTTTGTTCCACCCACGAGTCTCTCTACTCCCTTTCTGTTCTCCACGCGGCAGGGCACCATCTCCACTGAGTACGCCGATGGTCGCGGCGATATTCAAACACAAACCATCCTGGTGGTGAACCACAGTTCGCAGGGCGCCGAATACACAGGTCTTGCTGTGCTTACACCCGATTGCTGTGCGCCGTATCTGGCGGTGGCCGATTTTCATCGCGGTTACATCGAGACTTTCACCTCATTCTTTGATCCCCTGGGAATACCTGGAGCCTTCACGGACACCAACCTCCCCGCCGGTTACGCACCCTGGAACGTGAACGTGGTCGGCGGGCGCGTGTTTGTTACGTACGCGCTCCAGGATGCCGCACAACACGATCCCGTAGTCGGCGCCGGCAACGGTATCGTTGACATCTACAACCTCGACGGAAGCTTTGTGCGGAGGTTCGCATCCAACGGGTCACTTAACGTACCGTCTGGAGTTGTGCAGGCGAGCGCGAACTTCGGCGTGTTCAGCAACGACATCCTCATCGGCAACTATGGCGACGGTCTCATCAACGCATTCGATCCCAATACCGGCCAGTTGATCGGATTTCTGAAAGACGGCAACGGAAACCCAATCATCAATCCGCAATTGCACAGCATGGTGTTCGGCGACGGCAATTCGGGCAATTCCGATACCCTCTATCTGACCGCAGCTTTGACGGGTGAAACGAACGGCATCTTCGCGTCGGTTGCGATGAATACCTCGGGAGCCGGCCCGGACTTTTCTCTTTCCGCATCGCCATCAACCGTGACGGTACCGGTGGGTCAGGCTGCCAGCTTCTCCATCAAGGCTGCGCCTGTGGGCAACTTCCGTGGAGCGTTTTCCATCTCCTGCAATGCACCCGCCTCGGTCTCCTGCACTGTGGGCACACAGTCGATCGATCCCGTGACGGGATCGGCGATGGCGACTGTCACGGCGACGCCATCGTCCGCAGCCCATGCCAATTCATTGGCCGCGCTTGTCTTTCCAGGAGTCCTGCTCTTAGGCCTGGGCTTTCGCAAACGCCGCCGCTCTGCTTTCACCTTGGCGCTTATGTTCGTGCTCGTAGCGACTGTCGCCGGAGTTACTGGATGCGGTTCGTCCAGTGGTTCCAGAATGGTTCCGCAACCGACAATCCAGTCTCTAACCATTACTGCCACTTCGGGCTCAGTCACTCACACTACATTGCTGACGCTGCAAGTGCAGTGATGCGATTGAGTGAATCGCCCGTTATCGCTGAATCTGGTTCTTATGGTGGGTATTCGTCGATCTACAGCAGGGGATCGGCAGCGAGTTCTCGATATCTGGCGCGAAGCTGTAGATGCGACGCACCACTTCTTGACCGCTGCCGACAGGCGCGATATCGAGAGCGAAGTTGTCGCCTTCCTGCCGCAAGCTCTTCTCTGGCTGGCTGTGGACGACAACGATTGTCCTCTGGGCTTCATGCTCCTAGAGGAAAGCCGCATGGAGGCGCTCTTTATCGATCCATTGCACCGTGGACGCGGGATCGGGCGGGCACTCGTAGAGCACGCACTTTCCATTCAGCCCACCATTACCACGGATGTAAACGAGCAGAATATTCAGGCAATCGGTTTTTACATGCATCTTGGTTTCGAGCGAATCGGGCGTTCGCCCACCGACAACCAAGGACGCGCCTATCCCCTCATCCACCTACGCCTGTCGAGCAACGCGCTTCAAATCAGACCATAGAAAACTTTTAGACCTGCGATTGGGAATGGTCGGATCGAACTATTTTCCGATGCAGAAGGTCGAGAAGATTAAATTCAGGATGTCGTCGGGGGTGGTTTGGCCTGTCAGGGAATCGAGGGCCCACAGCGCGCGATAAAGATCGAGCAGGATCATTTCGTGGGGGATTGCTGTCTCGTTGGCACGCGCCGCATCCTCTAGTGCGCTCCGCGCGGCGGCAATGGACTGCTGCTGGCGGAGATTGGTCAGCGGGCCGGGTTCTGCTGCTGCCCCACCCGTTGCCAGCTCCACAATCTTTTCACGCAGCGCGGCAATGCCATCTCCTGTCAGCGCCGATGTCGCCACTGCGAGAATAGCCATTTCCTCTGCGGCCAGTCGGTCTGCATTCAATAAATCGCGCTTGGCGTCACCGGGACTGAGAGCGGGATCGACGGTATCGAGGGCGAGATCACTCTTGTTGATGGCCACCAGCGCGGGACGGCCATGCACAGCGGCCAGCACGCCGCGTTCTTCCTGATTCAGCGGCTGGGTAGCATCCAGCACGACGAGTACGATTGCCGCATCGGCCAGTGCCTCACGGCTGCGCGCTATCCCTAGTTGCTCTACTTCTTCGAAAGCCTCGCGCAGGCCTGCGGTGTCAACCAGCTCCAGCGGAATCCCATCGAGCGAAATGCGCTCTGTCACCAAATCGCGAGTGGTTCCCGGCGTCGCGGTCACGATGGCTCGATCACGCTGAACGAGCCGGTTGAAGAGCGAACTCTTGCCGGCGTTGGGCCGACCAACGATGGCCATTGTCAGTCCATCATGCACAATGCGCCCGCGAGCGAACGAAGCTTCAAGCGCAGCGAGCGGCGGCAAGAGCTCGGCGATGCGGCGGGCAATCTCGACCTGCGGGGCTACGTCAATGTCGTCTTCGGCGAAGTCGATCCCGGCTTCCAGCAGAGCGATCAATTCGACAAGGGACTGCTTGGTGGGCGCGACTCGGCGGCTGAGTGCGCCGCCCATCTGGCTTGCAGCTTGGCGCGCCTGGGTCAGGGTTTGTGCGTCGATGAGATCTCGCACCGCCTCAGCCTGCGTCAGATCGAGTTTGCCGGCGAGGAATGCGCGCTCAGTGAATTCGCCGGGGTTCGCCAGCCGCGAGCCAAGTGCAAGTGCGCGCCGGAGCAGCAGGTCGAGAACCACCGGCGATCCGTGCGCGGCAATCTCTACGAGTTCATCGCCGGTATAGGAATTGGGTGCGGCGAAAAAGGTGACCATTGCCTCGTCGATGCGGTCGTCGCTTGTATCGTTCTCATCAAGCACTTCGGCGAGGCGGGCGCGCGCATGTTCCAGCGGCTGGCGCAGGCGCACGAGCTGTGCGGTGATCGAGGCGGACTGCGGACCGCTGAGGCGCACGATTCCGATACCGCCGCGACCCGGCGGCGTGGAAATGGCAGCAATCGTATCAACAATCGCTGCGGTGATCTCGGGTACTTTAGGTTCCGTGCTCATTCCTTTCTTAATTGTAGGGAACCGCGCAGCCCGCGACTGTGTTCATGTCATTTGCTCAATCCGGCGAACATAGTGCAGGCAGATCAGCAACGGCAGCACACCGATGACGCCGAAGCTGCAGTCGATGAGTCTCCAGTAAAACGGAATGCCCCGGATGGACCTTGCAATCAAGGCTAGAGGCAATACCCCGAAGCAAGCCACCACTCCAAAAACGAGCACCCACTTGTTGCGCACCGGATCGACGAGCGGACCCAGGAAGGCTACGGCGATGACGAGGTGCGCGAAGGCCAGCCAATCAGTTCCATAGGCCATAAATGGATAGTCGCGGTTGGTCTGCGCTATACCCTCATGCACGCGGCGCAGCCAGACATGCAGGGCCGGTTCACCGCCGGCAGGAGGTACCCATGCAACTCCAAACGCCCGATTAAGCAAGGCGGTTTCGCTCTCCAGCGGGAACGCTGTCACGCCGCTCAGCACCAGTCCGATAATGAAGAGCGCGAGCCAGATGCGAACTCTTCGAATGAGGCTGGCAGTCTCCGGCACCATCTCCACGGTCTCCAGACACGAGTCTATGCCGTGTTTTTCGGTAGGGTTATCTAACCTCACTCTCACCAGGAAGTTTCTGTTTTCAGGAGCTTAACTGCCCTGTCTGACCGGAAGGAGCCAACCCCGCTACAAAAAGGTTTTAGTAGATGGTTTAAAGATATAATTCTTGCGAGTTTCTGGCGGGGAGAAATCCGGAACGAAGCATCCGCGGGAACCGTATTACTGACATAAGGTAGTCCAGTGAAAACAAATCGGTCATATTCAATCGCCCTTGCAGGTTGGGGCGCGAGTCTGAGATATTTCTGCTCCTTTGCTCTCATCGTTCTGGTCGCATCCGCCGTAGCGGCCGGGCAAACCGTGGCACAAGTTGCGTGGGGTGGCGTGCTGCGCAATGCCAGTGGCGCTCCTATCGCGGATGCTACGGTCAGGCTCTCCTCAGGATCCTCAAAGGCCGAAGGCAAGACCGGTTCTGACGGACGGTTCTCGTTGGCCATGTTGCCGGCGGGAAAATATCACCTGAGCGTCACTACGAAAGCCGGAGCGTCGCAGTATGCTCCGCCGGTCGTTTTGACGGCGGGCGCTCCCGAGGCGCTACTTACGCTTTCAGAGCGCGGTGAACTGACGGTTGCCGCAGTGCGGATCAAGGCGCAAGCGGCTACGGGCGGCGAGGAGCTTTCCGGCCAGGCTGTGAGCGAGCTGCCCTTGAACAAGCGCGATTTCAGCTCGCTGTTGCTTCTGGCGGCCGGCACCATGACCGATACCAATGGCGCCACCAACTTTACCGCGCAGTTCGCCATTAACGGGCAGCGGGGAGTCGAAGCCACCTTTGGCATGGACGGAGCTGACATCAGCGATCCCGAAATGGGCGGCGCAACGTTCTCGAACTTCAACGTGGACGCCGTGGAAGGAATCGACTCAAGTTCGGGAGTGATGCCAGCCGAGATCGGCCGCGGCGCCGCAGGCTACACCAATATTCATACGCGCTCCGGGGCCAGCGGATTTCACGGCTCGTTTTTCGAGTTCGTCCGCAACTCCGCCTTTGACGCTCGCAACTATTTCGATCACGCCACCCCCGCGTATCCGGGCCGCATCCCGCCATTCCGGCGCAATGAGTTCGGCTTTACCAATGGCGGACCTGTATACATTCCCCACGTGTACGACGGCCGCAAAAGCACCTTCTACTTCGGTCAGTACCAGGGCTTTCGGCAGGTGCTCGGCACAACGCAGGTAATGCCGGTTCCGGCGGCAATTCAACGTCCGCAGCCGGGAAACAACTATGTGGACCACGTGATCGTGTATCCCGATAAGACGGTGGACACGCTCAGGCTGCCCGTCGATCCCGCCATCGCCGCGATCCTTGCGCGCTATCCGCTGCCGAACCTGCCGACCGGCTCGTTCGGCATAAACACCTATGCGACGGCATCGAAGGTTGATACCAACGCCGATCAGTTCTCTATCCGGATCGATCACAACTTCACAGAGAAGGACAAGTTCTTTGCCCGGTTTAACTACAACAACCTATCGGGTCCAACGACAAATCCCGACCAGACCGCGATTGATCCGCAGTTCGGAGTCCAATACATCGATCACCAACGCAACGTTGTGGGCACGTACACGCGCCTGATCTCGCCGCGCCTGGTCTCGACTTCGATGATCAATATCATCCGCACCACTCCGGGCTTCCCGACAACGGACTACGCCGATCCTGCGGTCAAATTCAACGATGGCCTTTTCGAGGCATTTAACTCGGCAGCCGGTTCGGTGATGCAGGCGTACGGCAACCTCTTCCAGGGCTATCAATCGGTGGCGTATTCGGTCGGTACCCATTCCATCCACGCAGGATTCGAGGCACGTATCAATCGCGACACCACCTACTTCGGCATTAGCCCCAACGGCGAGTACGCTTTCGGCGGCGGCACCGCGTATGCCACGACGAACATAAGTTCGGCCAGCGGCGCGCACGATATTCACGTTGGCGATCCGTTGCCCGATACGTTCTCCAGCTTCATTACAGCGAGCCCGTTCATCTACACGGTCGCTCTTGCTCCTACCTTTTCATCCGGTGGGCAGCACATCGGCCCCGCCGCGATCAACCGCGAGAACTATAACGCGTGGATACAGGACACGTGGAAGATCACTCCGACCCTCACGCTCGATTACGGTATTCGCTTTGAAATCTACACTCCCATTACCGAGCGTGCTCACCGCACCGGCCGCTTCCGCTCGGTTGATGGGCACACACAATATCTGGTCAATCCTCAGCCCGGCTACAAGACCGATTGGAACGGCTGGGGGCCTCGTGTGCAAGCGTCCTGGCAGGCGACCCAGAAACTCATAGCGCACGTCGGCGGGGCTGTTACCGTGATCCCGCCAAATATCTGGCAAGATAACTTCCTCACCGGCTCCACGCCGTATGTGATCTATCCGCGACGCGTTTCGTCGGCTGCCGCGCCATTCAGTTACGGGTACCAGATCCCGTCGTCGCAGTTGCCCAATGTCTACACTCCCGACGGCACAAATATCTTCGCAACGAATGATCCCAAGGCTGTTCCCTCGAACACGGTGATGGATGTGGATCGCTACCAGCGGGACCTCGCCATACTGACTGACTCCACTGCCATCACGCCTCTCAATTTGTCTGGCATCAACCCGCAGTTTGGAATTGGCCGGCTCTTCACGTGGACGCTCGGCCTGGAGCGGAAATTCGGCAATTTGACTGCCGATGCAGCCTATGTGGGAACCGCGGCTCAGCATCTTCCGCGCTACGGCTTTCCAAACGCCTATCCAGGAGCCACCGCGGAATTTGCCAAAGACACCCGGTTCGACAGCGCGGGAAACGTGATCGGCGGTTTTGGAGTGGAGAACGTGATCACCAACGACTCGCACTCCACGTACCATGCGTTGCAAACATCGCTGTCGGGCGTTGTAGGTCACGGCGGTCCTGGAATCCAGGCTGGCTATACCTGGAGCAAGTCCATCGATAACACGAGCCTCGTGATTGGCGGAACGGGATCAACTGGAGCGGTAGCGTCCGGGTTCTCGCAGAATCCGCTGGACACCCATGCTGAGAAGGCTGTATCGAATTTCGATATCACACACGGGTTCAGTGTGAGCGCCGCGCAGGACCTCCATCTGTCCAGCGCCAAGTTTCTCAACTTCGTTCCCAAGGTGATTACAGGAGGCTGGGAGATGCTGGTGATGTCGAGCATCAACTCCGGCGCTCCTTTCACTGTCTACTCCGGAATTCAACAGACTGGAGCCGGATCGAACGGCGTCGATCGTCCGAATCAGATTGCGAAGCCTCAGCTCTCCACGGCCCGTAAAGACCGCACAGACTACTTCGGTCATGGCGGGGGCAACGGTCCTGACTTCTTCAGCATTCCCGTGTTCCAGCCGGGCGGCACAGGACCAAATCAGGGTTTGTTTGGCACTCTCGGCCGCAATTCCTTCCGCGGACCTGCCTTCTACAACTACGACTTCGCATTCATCAAAGACACGCCGCTCGGGCGTCGAGCCAGCGGAGCCGAACGGATGGGTCTGCAATTCCGAGCCGAGTTCTTCAACATATTCAACATTGTGAATATGGGTCTGCCGGCAAACATCTTGGGTGTTTCTACAAACACCACGAACGGTGTGCCCTCAGCCGTCATTAGCCGCACGAACGGCTTTGGCCAGATCAGCAAGACCGCCAGTAACTCGCGGCAGATTCAGTTCTCGCTGAAGCTGATCTACTAGCGATCATCAGCCGGGCTCGATCGAACTCAGCCCGGCGATCCCCTCTGCTATAAAGGACTGGCATTCCGGCCCAGCATCTGTCGTGCCGCGAACCTATCTTCGCGTTGTCGCAATAGCACTATGGGCCGCGGGAGAACTCATGAAAATTGCCCGGTCCTTATCCGCAGTTCGAGCCGTTTCAGTGGCGTCTGCGCTCGCATTTAGCGCATGCCTGTCGATCGCGCAGCAGAGCGTTAAGCCTGTAACGAACTATCCGCTTGATCTGACTGTGGTGAAGCCGGAGACAGTCGGCTTTTCTTCAGAGCGACTTGAGCGCCTGCACTCAATGATGCAGCAGGAGGTCGATCAGAAACACCTCGCCGGGGTTGTCACCATCCTTGCGCGTCATGGCAAGGTCATCGACTATCGGACCTACGGATCTCGCGACCTCGCGGCCAGCGCACCCATGACGAAGGATGTGATTTTCCGCGACTTCTCCATGACCAAGCCCATTACCGGCGTCGCGATGATGATCCTCTATGAGCAGGGCAAGTGGCTGCCCTCTGACCCGATTTCCAAATTCATTCCTGAGTTCGCCCACCTCAAGGTCTATAAGGGCATGGACTCCAGCGGAAACCTTATCCTGACCGATCCCGACCATCCGCCTACGATGCGCGAGTTGATGACACATACGGCGGGATTCAGCTATGGCTTCTTTGGCGACACGCCCGTCGACAAGATGTACCGCGACGCAAATCTGCTGGCCTCCGCCAACCTGCAGGACTTCATCGAGAAGCTTGCGAAGATTCCGCTGCTCTATCAGCCTGGCCAGGGCTGGACCTACAGCATGTCGATGGACATTCAGGGATACATTGTCGAAAAGCTGTCCGGCAAATCTCTTCCCGATTTCATGCGCGACAACATCTACACGCCACTGGGCATGCGCGATGCGGGCTTCTATGTTCCTGCAGACAAGCGCGACCGCTTCTCAGTGCTCTATCGCGCCAGCCCGAATGGTGAATTGGTTGCCGACCCTAGCGCTAGCCGGCGATCCGGCGACTACGACGTGCAGCCGCCCATGCCCTCCGGCGGAGGCGGCATGGTTTCTACCGCCGAGGATTACTACCGCTTCGCCACCATGCTCTTGAACAGCGGCGAACTGGACGGCAAGCGAATTCTCGCGCCCTCGACCGTGAAGCTGATGACCTCGAACCATGTTCCCAGCGAATTGCTCACCGGCAAGTACGGCATCGGTTCCCAAGTGATGAGGCCGGGGTTTGGCTATGGATATGACCTCGCTGTTGTCTTCGACCCGCCCGAGGCTAATCTCTCCGACGGCAAGGGAACATTCTTCTGGGACGGGGCCGCAGGCACATGGTTTTGGGTCGATCCGACCAACGATATCGTTTTCGTCGGGATGATCCAGCGCATGATGAGCCCGGACAACGGAAGACTGCAGTACCGCGCTCACGCGGTCGTCGACCAGGCTCTGGTCGATCCGTCGAAATAAAACAAAATGCCCGCTCCGTTGAAGACTACTTCAGCAAATCGAGCGCCATCGCCGTCATCGACGTAACTCCGGTCTTGATGGTTGGCTCATACACCGGAGCAAACAACGCGGAGTGCTGGCCCGGCAGCCGTGTACCGTTCTTGTGACTCTCCGCAAGTTTGGCGGGATCAGCTACACCCACCCAATACATCAAGCCGGGAATCTTGCCGTCGAGCGTAAAGAGTCCGACATCCTCACTGCCCATCACCGACTTCGCGTCCTCAACGTACTCCTTGCCCAGGGCCGCCGTTGCCGGTGCTCGCAGTCGTTCTGCCAGTGCCGGATCGTTGTAGGTCGCCGGAGTACTCTCTCCGAGTTTGACTGTCGGCATACGATCGGAGGGGATGCCGTATGCCTCCGCAAGTCCGTTTGCCGTGCGTCGAACATCTGCCACAATGCTGTCACGCACTGCTGGCGAATAAGCGCGCAGCGACAGCCCCAGCTCTACCTCGTCGGGAATGATGTTGTTCTTCGTTCCTCCGTGAATCGTACCGACAGTCAGAACCGCCGGCTGCTGCGGATCGATCTGCCGGCTCACGATCGTCTGCGCCACCAGTATGAACTCGGCCGCGAGGACAATTGGATCTTTTCCGGCCTCGGGCCGTGAGCCATGGCCGCCCACGCCGCGTATCGTCACATAAATTCCAGTGGAGCTCGCCAGTAACGGACCACCCTTGATCGAGATTGAACCCGCTGGGACATCAATCGTGTCGTGTTCGGCCAGCACAAAGTCGGGCTTGCCGAAGCGCTCGTACAAACCGTCGGCCAGCATTGCCCGCGCCCCGTCGATCGTCTCCTCTGAAGGCTGGCCGATCAGCATGAGCGTCCCATGCCACTGACTTTTGCGGTCCACCATTTCTCGAGCCACGCCCAGCAGCACCGTCATGTGGATGTCGTGGCCGCAGGCGTGCATCACGCCTACGTCCTGCCCCTGCGCATTGGTCGATCGCACCGTCGATGCGTAATCGAGGCCAGTCTTCTCTTCGACCGGCAGCGCATCCATATCGGTGCGAATCAGCACGCGCGGTCCAGCGCCATTCTGCAAAATGGCCACGACACCAAAGGCCTGGGAGCCATCCGGATATTTGCCGACCCGCTCTGTCACTGTGTATCCCAGCTTGCGCAGTTCGCCTGCGAGCAACGCCGACGTCTTCTCCTCATGGTGCGAGAGTTCGGGGTTGCGATGCAGATGCTTGTAGGTCTCGGTCAACGCAGGCAACTGCCGCTGAGCCGAAGCCGCCAAGTCTGACACGGCTGGTCCAGCCGTCTGTGGCATCAAAGGCAACGTAGCAAGCATAGTCGCAGCAAAAGTAAGAGAACGTGGGATCATCCGTTCGACCTCCATGGAGTATTGGGCCAAGCCTAACATGTTGAATCGGCTGCGCCTTGCAGTCGCTGTCGCAGGTCATCGAGGGTTCCTATTGCCTTCCCATAGAAACAGGTGTAGAGTGCTCCTATTGCTTAGCCAGAGGAGCAGCCAATGGGCGACAAAACCGACGTATGGCAGGGCACGCTGGCCCTGATGATTTTGAAGACGCTCGAGAGCATGGGCCCGCAGCATGGCTACGGACTCGCCCGGCGCATCGAGCAGACCAGCGGCGATCTGCTGCAACTCAACTACGGCACGTTGTATCCGGCGCTACTCAAGCTCGAGCAAGAGGGATACGTTCGGTCAGAGTGGGGCACCTCCGACAACAATCGAAAAGCGAAGTTCTACGAGCTAACCAAGGCCGGGCACAAGCAAGTGCGAAAAGCCGCAGCCGAGTGGGAGCAGGCGACTGAGATCCTCTCCCGCTTTCTAACCCCCGCGGAAGGCGCATAAGCGAAGAGATGGCATGAACACTCTGCAGGCAAAAATCCGCGCATTCTGGCGGCGCCTCTGCGGCACGCTCAACCGAGGAGATGCTGCGCAAGATTTCAGTGCGGAGCTCGAAGCGCACATCGCAATGGATACCGAAGCCGGCATCAAAGCTGGACTCGATGCAACCGAGGCTCGTCGCCAGGCGCTGCTTCGCCTTGGCGGTGCGGAGCAGGTTCGCCAGGCTCACCGCGAACGACACGGGTACCTCTGGCTCGAACAACTCGTCCAGGATTTCCGTTACGGATTCCGCACACTGCGCCGCTCGCGAAGCTTTACCATCACTGCCATCCTGACGCTCGGATTGGGCATCGGCGCCTGTACCGCAATCTTCAGCATGGTCAACGCCGTACTCATCCGCTCTCTGCCCTACGGAGACCCTCAGCATCTCGTCTATCTATTCACGCCGAATCCGAATTGGAAGGTACCGCCCGAAGTTATCTGCCCGGGCTATGGGAACTTCTACGAAATCAAGCGCGGGAACAAATCGTTCACAGAGATGACGACTTATGAACAGGCGCTTTTCAAAGTCACCACCCAGGGAGCGACGCAGCCCATCGGAGCAGCACGCGTGGACGAAAGCTTTTTTTCAACGCTTCAGTCCACGACGGAACTGGGCCGAACGATCAACGCCGATGACAATCAGCATGGCCATTCGCACGTTGCGGTCATCAGCCATTCGCTCTGGGTATCGATGTTCGGAGCGAATGCCGACGTGCTGAAGCGCTCGCTCGAACTCAACGGCGCAAGTTATCAGATTATCGGCGTGATGCCGCGTGCGTTCGAGTACCCTTTCAAAGCAGATCTACCGTACGGGAACCCGCACATCGTATCTACGAAGATCTGGGTGCCACTTGCTTTGACGCCCAAACAGAGGGCAGATCGCTTCATCGATGACAACGTAGTCGTGGCGCGACTGCGTGCGGGCGTATCCATCGAGCAGGCGCAATCTGAATTCGGCGCGATGATGGCTCGGTTCGACCGCTTATATCCCAGTCATATGGGCGATTGGGGTGCGCTGGTGGAAAGCTTCACTGGCCTATCTATCGGTCCGGTACGTCCGCTGATGAATCTACTTCTCGGCGCCGTGGCTCTCGTGCTTCTGATCGGGTGCGGAAACGCGGCCAACCTGCTGCTGGCGCGCGCAGCCGAACGGGCCCGGGAGCTAGGCGTACGCTCTGCCCTGGGCGCGGGCCGCAGCCGGATAGTTCGCCAGCTTCTGACCGAATCGATGCTGATCGGCATAGGTGGTTGCGGGGTTGGCATACTCCTTGCGTTTTTCTTTCTGCGTCTGTTACCGCATCTCGATCCCGGGAACATTCCCCGTCTTAATGAAGCCTCTCTCGACGGTCGTGTGCTGCTGGTCGCAATCGTAGCTTCACTGTCGACAAGCGTGATCGCCGGTCTGCTGCCCGCCGTAAGCGCCTCTCGCATGCAACTCGCTGAGTTTCTTAAATCGAACAATGCACCGGGAAGCGCGACGGGGCACAGTCGTTTGCAGAGCGCGTTGATCGTCGCGCAAACCGCGATGGTGGTGGTGCTGCTGGCCGGCGCCGGCCTGCTGACTCGCAGCTACATCAACGCGATCTCAGTGGATACGGGCTTTTCGCAGTCCACATTGACGATGAATCTCTCCCTCGGCGACCACGGCCAGCCACAGACGGGCCGCGAGGCATATTTCAGAGGGCTTATTGCGAGAATCAACAATCTGCCTGGTGTAATTTCGGCTGGCGCGGTCAGCGACCTGCCGTTGGCCAAGAGCGAAAGCCTCGGGACCTTCTGGGTCGATGGATTTGCCAACGAGAAAGATCAGGTCGTGGAATCGCGATGGATTACGCCCAGGTATTTTGACGCAATGCAGATCCCGCTTTTTGCGGGACGATACTTCACGGAAAGCGACGATGTCGGTCCAGCACACCCAGTCATCATCAACGAGCGATTTGCGCGGGCCTATTTCGCCAATCGCAATCCGATCGGTGGGCGGATCAGCGGAGATGAAACGCAGGCCCAATGGAGCACGGTGATCGGCGTTGTTGCCGATGTCCGCCACGCAAGCCTCGAAGAGGATCCGCAGCCGCAGATATACGCTCCGACATACAATTCGCGCGAAAACTCGCTGGCCGTTCGGTCGTCGCTTCCACCAGCAGCAATGGCCAATGAAATTCGATTGGCATTGAAGGCGACCGATCCAGACGTTACGTTTTCGGATGTTCAGACGATGGGCGATCTGGTCTCCTTCGCCAGCGCCCGACGCAGATTCCAGACATCGTTGTTGACCGCATTCGCCGGGATTGCACTGCTGCTTGCTCTGGTCGGTCTTTACGGGCTCATGGCCTTCTCCGTAAAACGCCGCACGCGCGAAGTCGGCATTCGCATGGCGCTTGGCGCGGAACGGCGCGATGTCCTGTTTCTCATCATCAGGAATGCCGCAGCGCTCGTGTTCACCGGGTTGGTGGCAGGCCTTGTCTGCACATGGATCGCGATCCGCACACTCAAATCGTTTCTTTTTGGCGTGAGCGAGCACGATCCGCTCACCGTGATTTCTGTCTCTCTGCTGCTGCTTGTCTGCGGCCTCATCGCCGCGTTTGTCCCTGCGCGCCGCGCCGCTTCCATCGATCCCATGCAGGCTTTGCGCACTGAGTAGGAGAGGCTATGCGAAAACTACGTGCACTTTGGATTCGACTTGCCAGTTTGCTTCGCCCCGGCCATGCTGACCTCGACTTTTCCGACGAGCTCGAGTCGCACGTCGCCATGCACGTTGACGACGGCCTTCGCATCGGTCTGGCTCCCGGTGAGGCGCGCCGCCGCGCTCTGCTACAGCCTCGGCGGTGCCGAGCAGGTGCGCCAGGCGTATCGTGAACGCGCCAGGCTGCCATGGCTCGAAGATCTAATGCGCGACCTTCTTTACGGCGTCCGCTCGCTGACCCGACAAAAGGCTGCGAGCGCGGTTGCCGTCCTCACCCTCGGGATCGGGATCGGTGCCAGCACGGCGATCTTCAGTGCCATCAAGCCCATTCTCATCGACCCCTTGCCATATCCGCATGCGAGCCGGCTCATGATGTTGTGGGAAACGGGAAAGGGCGGCACTCCAAGTCCAGTAACATTTGGCACCTTTCACGGGCTCGACCAGCGGAACCGTTCTTTCGATTCGCTTGCCGTCTTCAAAGCGTGGCAGCCGGCATCTGCGCCCACAAGCCAAGCCGATCGGCCTGAGCGAATCGACGGACAGCGCGTGAGCGCGGACTATTTTCGCACCTTGGGCGTCTCTCCGTTTCGTGGAAGAGATTTTCAGGCGTCCGATGATCGGCTTCGCGGACCTGATGTAGTCATCCTGAGCGATAAAATCTGGCGCGTCCGCTTTGCCTCCGACGCAGCAATCGTTGGGAAACAGATTCGGCTCGATGACGCACTGTACACGGTCATCGGCGTGATGCCCGGCGAATTTGAAAACGTCGTGAATACCTCTGCCGAGATTTGGGCTCCTCTGCAATACGATCCATCCCTTCCGTGGGATGGTCGCGAGTGGGGCCACCATCTGCATATGATTGGCCGCCTCAAGGCAGGCATCGGCACTCAACAAGCCGCGAATGAGTTGAGCATTGTTCTGCATGCGCTTGCACAGACATACGCCAGAGGATACAACAGTTCCGGCGGTGCTCCGAATGCGATCGCTGTGCATCCGCTTCAAGGCGATCTCACCCAGGGTGTCCGGCCCGCATTACTGGCGGTGCTGGGCGCGGTCCTATTGGTTCTCCTTATCGCCTGCGTCAACGTAGCAAACCTGCAGCTTGCTCGCGGCGTCCACCGCCGCGCCGAGTTTGCGATGCGCGCCGCGCTTGGGGCGCCGCGCAGCCGCCTGGCACGACAACTTCTCACCGAGTCTTTATTGCTTGCCGCTGTGGGCTGCGTCCTGGGAATGGCGGTTGCAGAGGCAGGCGTGCGCGCTTTGCTGGTGCTGAGTCCACCCGGTTTGCCACGGCTCAACTCGATCGCGCTCGACGGCTGGGTCTTCGTCTTTGCGCTTGTTCTTACAACATTGATCGGTATCGTTGTTGGCCTCGTCGCCGCCTTCCAGGCGTCAGGCATGGATCTGCACACCGGAATGCGTCAGAGTTCCGGCCGCACGACGGATGGCCATCATCGGACACGCCACATACTTGTCGTCACGGAGGTCTCTCTGGCTGTCGTGCTCCTTATAAGCGCCGGCCTCCTCCTGCGCAGCATGCAGCGGCTCTTCGCGGTAGACCCAGGCTTCGATGCAGCTCACCTGATTACCATGCAGGTGCAGGAATCGGGGCATCGCTACAACAGTGACGCTGCACCACTGCAACTCTTTCAACAGGCTCTCGATAACGTCCGACATATTCCTGGCGTGGCCTCCGCAGGACTCACCAGCCAATTGCCGCTCAGCGGGGACCAGGATATTTATGGCATCGAATTTGAAAAGGACAACAACCCACTGGGCGAGGCGGCTTTTCGCTATGCGATAAGTCCCGGGTACCTTGAGACGATGCACATTCCGCTTCGCCGTGGCCGCATGTTGAACGAGCATGACGGTGTGGGCGCTCCCGTGGCAGTTCTCATTAGTGAGTCGATTGCACGCAAGGAGTTCGCGGGGCAGGATCCCATTGGACAGCGCGTTCGCCTCGGTCCTGATGCCGGCCAGGCGAACCGACCCTGGGCCACCATCGTTGGCGTTGTGGGCAACGTCAAGCAGGAATCGCTTGCGCTTGACGAGGAGGATGCTTTCTACATCACTACTGCTCAGTGGGCCTGGGGAGACGCGGTGCAGTCCGTGGTAGTGCGGACCCGTGCTGAGATAAATCCTGCCACTCTTGCTCCCGCTATTCAGGAAGCAATCTGGTCTGTTGACAAGACGCGTCCCATCACGCGCGTCGCAACCATGGACGAACTTCTCGCTGCCACCGCTCTCGAGCGCCGCTTCGTGCTTGTTCTCTTCGAGGCCTTCGGTCTGGTTGCACTGATATTGGCCGCAATCGGCATCTACGGCATCTTGTCTGGCAGCGTTACTGAGCGCACTCGTGAAATCGGCGTGCGCGCTGCCCTCGGTGCAACTCGCGCCGACATACTTTCGCTCGTCCTGCGCCAGGGCATGAGCATGACCGTCATTGGCTTGGCCATAGGTCTGTGCGGAGCGCTGGCAGCGGGCCGCGCACTCGATGCCATGCTCTTCGGAGTCACGTGGCTCGATCGCCTCACCTACCTGGGTGCAATCGTTCTGCTGCTTGCTGTGTCGGGAATCGCATGTCTGATCCCCGCGCGTCGCGCCGCTTCCATCGATCCCATGCAGGCTTTGCGCACGGAATAGGAGATTTGGTTATGAGAACGATAAAAGCCTTGTGGTTGCGATTGCGCGGCGTCTTCGTGCGGAGCAAGGCCATCGAATTCGACGCTGAGCTTGAAAGCCACATCGCGATGGACGCCGATGATTCGATACGTGCAGGCCTCAGCAGCGAAGAGGCGCATCGACAAGCTGTGCTCCGACTCGGCGGTGCGGAACAGACGCGGCAGGCATTTCGGGATCGTGCCACGCTGCCGCCCGTCGAAAGCTTCTTGCAGGACTTTCGCTTTGCGGTGCGTCAGATGCGCCGTGCGCCCGGATTCACAATAACCGCGGTGCTTACGCTGGCTCTCGGCATCGGCGCAAACGCCGTCATCTACACACTCGTCGATTCCATTCTGCTGCGGCCGCTTCCATACGCACGTCAGGATCGTCTGGTGCGCATCGCCGGTGTGAATTCGCCCACATTTCCCAAGGGGTGGATTCGCGAACTTGGCTCGCACGCCACGGCGCTCAAGTCCGTCGCCGGATTTGGACCAGATGCAGAATCGAATATCTCTGAGTCCGATGTACCCGACCGTGTCTTCGGTGCAAAGGTGACGGTAAATGCTTTCGACACGCTCGGCATTCATCCGGCCCTTGGCAGCTTTTTTTCTGCTGACGATGGCATCGCCGGACAGGATCACGATGTGGTTCTCAGCTACGGCTACTGGCGTCAGCACTTCGGCGCAGATCCGTCTGCGATCGGACGTCAGATCCGCATCGACGGTGTTTCGCGCCGAATCATAGGCGTCATGCCGGCCGGTGTTCACTTTCCTTACGCGGACACCCAGTTTGTCATTCCAGTCTCGTACCGCGGTGGGGATGTCTTTGATCCGTGGAACGACTTCGATCTGCGCGCCTTTGGCCGTCTTGCCGATGGAGCCAGCCCCGCGCAGGCACAGGCAGAGCTGCACAGGCTGCATGCTGTGCTGCTGCCCATTTTTCCTTTCCGCATGCCCGACATCTGGGCGTCCGACATGACGGCCGTGCCGCTGCTCGAATCGCAAACTGGTTCCATGCGCCCCCGCCTGCTGCTGCTCTTCGGCGCGGTGGGTCTTATCCTCCTGATCGCCTGCGCCAACGTCGCAAACCTCATGCTCGCCCGTGCCACCGCGCGGGAGCGCGAAATCGCTGTGCGCAGCGCTCTCGGCGCATCGGGTCATCGACTCGTTCAGCAGTTGTTATCAGAGAGCGTAGTCATGGGATTGACCGCAGGTGTCGTCGGGTTGGGGGCGGCGCTTGCAAGCCTGCGCCTCTTTGTCCGCCTTCTTCCCGCGGACACGCCGCGCATTCAGGATGTTTCGCTTCATCTTGGCGACATCGTTTTCACGCTGTGTGCATCGGTAATCGCCGGACTGATATTCGGACTCATCCCCTCCATCAAAATGGCCTCAATGAATCTGCTGGGTACGCTCCGCGTCGGCGGTCGATCGCTTATCGGCAGAGGTTCGCGTTTCGGACTCTCCATCGTGCTTGTGGTGGCGCAGATCGGCCTCACCGTTGTCGTCATCACCGCAGCCGGACTGGTGCTGCACAGCCTCTACAGGCTCACGCGCGTCGATCCCGGATTCCGCACCGACCACACCGTCACCGCCGAGGTCTCTCTCGACGCAGCGGCATGCAAGCAGAAAGGCCGCTGCCAATCGTTCTTTACGTCTCTGATCGATCGCATGCAAGGTATCAGCGGCGTCGAGAACGCTGCGCTCGTCGACTCGCTGCCATTAAGCGGACGCGATGACAATTACGTCTTCGACGCAGAAGATCATCCGCGGGACGCGCGTCAGGGAGCTCTGCTTGCCACCAGTCGCATCGTTTCGCCCGGATATTTTGAGGTGTTGAAGCTGCACCTGTTGAGCGGACGCCTGCTCGACTCACAAGATGCTTCAGGCGCCACGCACGCCGTCGTGGTCAACGAGCACATTGCCCTGCGCCTCTGGCCTAATCAGAATCCGCTGGGCAAACATCTGTTGAGCGTAGTCGATGAAAGTGCCCCGGCGGTGTGGAACGCCGAGAAGGCCTCGATTGTCGTTGGCGTGGTGCGCAACGCACGCGAGGGCAACCTTGAAGAGGGATTTCATGATCAGGTCTATCTGCCTATGACTCCGGAACGCGAGCAGGCGGTGATGTATGCGGTACTCCGCGCGCACACTTCCGCGAGCGAAACTTCGGCGGGTCTCCGCGCCGCGGTTGCAGGTATCGATTCTCTGGTCCCGGTCACCCGTGTCCGTACGCTCGACGATCTTGTTTCCACTGCGGTTGCCGCTCCGCGTGCGCTGGCTGTTCTTCTCCTCGGCTTCGGCGGACTTGCAATCATCATCGGCGCGGTCGGTGTCTACAGCCTCATCGCCTATATCGTTAGCTGGCGCACTCGCGAAATCGGCCTGCGCCTGGCACTTGGCGCGCAGCGCTGGCAGATTGTGCTGGGTGTCGTCAGCAGAGCCTCTTTCTCGCGGCAGTCGGATGTGTCATCGGACTCGCAGGCGCCGTTGCGCTCAGCCGTCTGCTGCACAGCTTTCTCTTTGAGGTAAGCGCGCTCGATCCCATCACGTTCACGCTTGTACCGCTCTTGATGGCGATCGTAGCGCTCATCGCTGCGTGGATTCCCGCACGCCGCGCTGCCGCCGTAGACCCGATGGAGGCGCTGCGAGCAGACTAGGAGGTCAGAATGCGAAAGCTGCGTGCGCTTTGGATCAGGTTCCGCGCCATCTTCACCACGCGCCAGATCGGTGACGACTTTGACGCTGAGCTCCAGAGCCATCTTGACGAGCACGTTGAAGAAGGGAAGCGATCCGGATTGAGCGAATCGGAAGCGCGCCGCCGTGCGCTCCTCTCGATAGGGGGTGTCGAGCAAGTGCGACAAGCTTATCGGGACGCAGCCACGTCCCCTGGCTCGAGCATCTCTGCGCGACATCCGCTATGCGTTGCGGGGATTCCTGCGCAATCCCGTCTTCGCGCTCACGGCGATCCTGACACTGGCTCTTGGTATTGGAGCCACGGCGGCAGTCTTTAGCGTCGTCGATCGCATCCTGTTTCGCAGCCTGCCCTATGCACACGACGATCAACTTGTTTCCCTGGGTCTCACCCAGCCCCGCAGCATCAGGAGTTCACGCTGGGCGGCTTCTTCTACGAATGGCGCGACAACCAGAAGCCATTTCAGGACTTCACCTTCGAGCCGGGGCGTAACGAATGCAACCTGACCGAAAACAATCCCCGCATCTGAATGTGGATCGGTGGCAGAGCAATTTTCTTTCCACACTCGGGAGTTTCGATGGAATTGGGTCGCAACTTTATGCCGGAAGAGGATGTTCCGAACGGTCCTCGATCGGTGATCATCTCGGATGGTCTCTGGCTCGGCCGGTTCAACCGCGATCCGGGCGTTCTGCACAAATCCATCGCTATCGACGACCAGTACTACCGAATTGTAGGTGTGTTGCCGCGCAACTTTGAAATGCCTCGCCTGCAAGCTGTCGATGTCTTAATGCCTGCGCAGACGGATATTGCCGGCCAGCACTCTGTCAACGCCGGGATCGGCCTTCCGATGTGGGCCTTCGCGCGTCTCAAGCCCGGCGTCAGCATAGCTGAGGCCAGGGCCCAGATGGAGCCGCTGTTCCTGCATACGCATCAATGGATCCCTCCAGAGATTCGGAAAGGCTTCTATCTTCAGGTGCGCTCCTTGCGCGACCTCCAGATGCAGAATGCCTATCTGGCCGCGAAAATCCTGCTGGGCGCAGTGCTTGCGGTTTTGCTGATTGCGGGCGCCAACATCACCGGCTTGCTTTCTACGCGCAGAGCAGCACGCGGTTACGAGCTTGCAATGAGGTCTGCGCTTGGCGCCAGCCGCGTTCGGCTTGTGCTCCAGGGAATGGCAGAGTCCTTCATCCTGACCGCCATCGGAACCGTGCTCGGGTGTCTCCTCTCCGTTGCGCTGTTGCGAGTATTTGTCCTCATCGCTCCGTCTGGAATTCCTTTTCTCTCTCAACGCACGCATCGATCTGCGCGTCGTACTCGTGAGCTTGGTCGTCGCGATCTGTCAGCGCACTGGTTGCCGGCGTAGCACCCGTGTTTGAAAAGCCAAGCGCCCGCCTCCTCGTTTCTCGCTCCGGCAATTCGGTCGAGCATGCTCGTTTGCGGAACATTCTGGTTGCGTTGCAGATTGCCGTCAGCGTTGTGCTGCTGGCCGGCGCAACCTTGTTGATGCGAAGCTTCCGGAATTCCAGGCCAACACCTCGGCCTTGAAACGCGCGACGTGCTGGCACTCAAAATCCCCCTCACGTCGCACCGTTACCCCACAGGGCAGCAGTCCATGGACTTCTTTTTGCGCGTCGAGTGCGGTTCTGCGCAATACGCCCGGTGCAACGGCTGTCGCCATCAGCGACTCGATTCCGCCCGATGCCGACAGCTGGCATCAGGAAAAGAGGTATTCCGAGATCTACGTCAACGGCAAGCAGGCTGCTGCCAACGGCACAGGCGGCAAGGTCACTTATCGCACGGTCACGCCCGATTTTTTCCGGGCCCGCATATTCCGATTGTCGCCGGGCGTAACTTCACCCAGGAAGATCGAACTGCAGCGAACAATCCGATGATTCTGAGTCAGATGCTCGCCTCAAGACTTTTTCCCGGTCAGGATCCGGTAAGTCGGCACATCCAGTTCGGGATATTCCAGCCATATTTCTCGCTCGATAAACAGGTCTTCACCGTGGTCGGCATAGCCGCGAACGCGAAGAATGGCGGACTCACCGGGGATGACGCCCCCGAATACTACCAGCTTCTCAATAATCGGCGAGACAACTGGGGCACACACGCGGTTGTACTTCTTCAGACGGCCTTGCCCGTTTCCACGGTCGCGCCATGGTTGCGAGCGCGTATCGCGCAGATCGATCCCAATGTGCCGGTTGAAATGGAGACGCTTTCGCAAAGCGTGAGCCGCCTCGCGGATCGACCGCGATTCGAGACGGCATTGCTGACCTTCTTTGCCTTCACCGGACTCGCCATGGCCATCATTGGGCTGTATGGCGTAGTCACGTTCATGGCCGTGCAGCGCACACAGGAGATTGGCATCCGCATGGCGCTTGGCGCTAACCGCGCTGACGTCATGCGACTCATTTTGGGCGAAGGCTTCCGTTTGATCCTGATCGGAGGAGCGATCGGTCTTGTGGCAGCTCTGGCGTTGTCCCGAGTTCTTCAAAGCTTGCTCTTCGGTGTCAGCCCGCACGATCCTGTCAGCTTTGGCGCCGTTACGGTGCTGCTTGCGCTTGTAGCTCTCATCGCGATCTTCATCCCGGCACGCTCTGCGATGAAAACCGATCCAATGACTGCTTTGCGAACGGAGTAACAGTCGTCTTCGCGCAGAGCGTCGAATGATAAACTCCGGCGCGGAGGGCATGAATGGGAGCAAGTGCTATCGAGTTTCGACTGCGGATGCCGATCAACGCCGCGATCATCACTCTCGGATTCTGGGCGCCGTGGATTGAAGCGTGGCATATTGGCCGGCGCATCTCGCTGCTGGAGTGGCTGGCGCTCGAGTTGAGCCGTACCGGCGTCGTTTCGTTCGCCGTCGCACCCCCGTTGCTGTTAATCAGCGCCGCGCTGGTCGCCGCCACTGGCGTGCTCTTTCGCGTGTGGGGGACGGCTTATCTTGGCACAGGCGCAGTCAACAGCGGCAGCATGGTGGCCGGCAAAGTGATGGCCGATGGTCCCTACCGCTACGTGCGCAACCCGCTCTACATCGGCGTCTGGTGCATGGTCATCGCAATGGCATTCCTGATGCCGGTTACCGGGGCGGCATTTTCCGCGATCCTCATCACCGCCTTTGCCGTCCGCCTCACGCTTGGCGAAGAAGCGTTCCTTACCGCTAAGCTCGGCGAGCCCTACCTGGCTTATCTCAAGGCCGTGCCCCGCTTCATCCCACGATTGCGCGGAGCGCCTTCGCCCGCGGGCGCAAAACCACACTGGATACGCGCGTTGCTCGCAGAACTTACGCCCATCGGCGTCCTTGTTGCCATAGTGGCCGTTTTGCGGACCTACGACGTGGAGCTTGCCGGCCGCATCATTCTCGTCTTCTTCGGAGCATCGCTCGTCGCACGCGCTTTGATGCCCGGGATTCGAACTAACCCTGAGCCGGCACAGTAGAGTTTCGCTTGCCCAACAGGCCCAGGTGCGTGAATCCAAATCCGTCAGAATACTTCAACCCGTATCCCAACAGCCGATCCACGCCAATATGATTCACCCAGATCAGCGCAAATGGCAGCAGCGCATGCGCATTCAGCAGTAGCGCACTCAGAGCCAGTGCTGCCGGCAACACGTATGTGTGTGCGGCGTTGTAGCAGCGTGCGCCCCAGCAAGAACCTGCAAGATAGCCCAGCATCGACAAGTCCGGCGTCAACCACAGCGCTACAAACAAACCCCAGCTCGCGCCCGTCTTCGCATACAGCACCGCCGACACCGCAGCTACCGCAAGCCCTTCCAGCCGCAACAGCGAGAGCACCGACCCCCTGACTGCTCCGCTCGTTCGAGAGATTTCCCTCACCTGAGTTGCCATTCCTCTTCGATGTGCCAATTCAAAAAGGTATGCGCAAATAATTCCTCGGCCGCTTCAGCCCAAAAAGAATCAGCACAATAAAGAAGGGGAAGAGCGTGAACTCTTCCCCAGCTTGTACTGCACCCTTCAGGAAATGGAACTACTTCTTCGGCGGCGCGATGGTGTCCTTGGCCGACTTTGCCACGCGGAACTTCACCACGGTCTTCGCCTTGATCTTGATCGCCTCGCCCGTCTGCGGGTTGCGGCCCATGCGCGCCTTGCGCTCTGCCTTCACCAGGCGGCCAATGCCGGGGATTACGAATACGCCGTTCTTCTTGGTTTCCTTGATGGCGGTCTCAGCCAGAAGATCAAGGAAAGCAGCCGATTGTTTGTTGGTCAGTTCGAGCTTCTCGGCCATTTGCCGGGTAAGTCCAGTCTTGGTCAATCCTGTTGCCATGTGATGTTCTCCTTCGGTTGTTGTTGCCTGGTGTCCCGCCGCTCGCCATCCTCTATAAAGAGGGTCTTAAAGCGACCGCATGGGGGAGTGCGACCTGTCGCGTTTCCTCGTCCTGGTCCGAAACGCTTTGAGGCAACGTGTTGCACGAAACCCCTGTATTCATGCGGGTTCTCGAGAACCCTGTCGTTCGTAACAATGCGGCTTTGGGTGGTCCAAAGTCAAGGTGAAAACGTCGGTTTTCCACAATTTTCTTGGGTTTTTGTGGGTATTTCGCCCTAAATTGCCGGTTTTAGCGGGTTTTTCTCGATTCAGCTGCCAGAAAACCCGCGAAATACGGGCAAATCCAGCCGTTCGGCCCCGGCCGATCTTCGCATCAATGCAGCCCGAATAGCACCTTCCGCTTTGGTGCAGCAGCGCGCTGCGATGGGTGTGTTGAGTGCATCCACCATCGGCGCCAGCAGCTTGAAATGCTTAACCAGCACCTTGGCAAAGTCCTTTCGCTGCGCCGCTCCCACGGGCAGCGTGCGTGCTCAACCCCCACTGCTTGCAGCGAATCAGATCTATGGCAGGGTGATCCGTCGGGAAACCCTTCGGCGGCCGAGTCAGTGCTTCACCCTCAAACTCGCTGAAGGTCTTACGCACCGCCGGCTTCTTCAGGATCTTGCGAAAATCCTCGTGGTTACCGAGCAGCCAGTTGCGGATCGCCGCCAGTTGTTCCTTCTCCGGCATATACGCGCCTGCGGCAATCACCACGCCCTTCGGACTCACCTGGAAGTAGTAGCCTGCACCCGATGTCTTCTCCAGTCCTTGATGCGACCACCACGCCGCCACATGCGTCTTGTAGGGCCGCTTGTCGTGGCTGAAGCGCGTGTCGCGATAGATGCGGAACAGGCTCTTCTCCGCCGGCCGCACATGATTCGGAGCAAAGTCCGTCATCGCCTCCGTGATTTTGCGGACGATCGCCAGCATCGGCTCTTTCAGCTGCGCCTCAAACTGCGCCTTGCGTGGCCAAACCAATCACGATCATTGTGCTTGGCAAGGTTGCGCAGAAACGTAATTGCTTCAGGCCGAAGATAGGGCACTGGCATTGCTGAAGAGGATTTAGCTGCGCGTGGCATACGTTTGAAAGTGTAGGCGAGTGCGCTGCGCTGTGCATGCACAGCCCGCGTATTTCCTGAGGAAATCCAAAAATCGGCTGCAGCAATGACTGGTCTCCAATCTCGATTTTGAGACCTGGGATTTCTATGCGAATTGATTCATCTAATAGATCGAATTAGGAGCCAGAGTTTTACCGGATCACCTTCAACGCCGCGCGGAACAGCCCATCGAAATCGCCAGCCAGCGCCTTCTCTTTCGCCACCGACTGCTCAATCGCCTTCTCCGCCGCAGGCCGCTGATATCCGAGATTCGTCAGCGCCGATAACACGTCATCCACCGCCGGACCTGCAACAGAACTCGGCGTCGGAGCCACGGCGAAGTTTCCAGCTTGTCTTTCAACTCCACCACCAGCCGCTCGGCCAGCTTCTTGCCCACGCCGGGAATCCGCGTCAATTGCGCATGATCCTGCGCGCGAATCGCCTGCACGGTGCGCTCCGGCGAGAGACCGCTGAGAATCTTGATTGCCAGCTTAGGTCCCACGCCGCTCACCGTAATGAGCCGCTCAAACAGCCGCTTCTCTTCGCGATCGAGAAAACCGAACAGCGCAATCTGATCCTCGCTCACCTGCGTGTGGATGTGCAGCGACGTCTCCGCGCCAACGCTCGGCAGCGCTGTAAAAGTAGGCACGGAGATAACAACGTCGTATCCCACGCCGCCAGCCTCAACAATGGCCTGCCCCGGTTCCTTGTGGATCAGCTTACCCCGCAGATGCGCGATCATTGTGTGCCCTATTGTAGAAGCCCCATCCGCTTCGCGACACGCTCCAGCGTTTCCAGTGCCTGATCAAGCTCGCGCTCTTCGTATGCTCGCTGGTCATGATCAGCCGGATGCGCGCCTTGCCTTCCGGCACGGTCGGAAACGCGATCCCTGTTGCCATCACGCCCTCGTCGAACAGCGCGCGCGAGAAGTCCATCGCCGCGCGGCCCTCGCCCACGATCATCGGCGTAATCGGCGTCTCGCTCGCCGGAGTGTTCACGCCGCCGATGTTGAATCCCGATGCGCTTCAGTTCGCCCTGGAAATACCGCGTGTTCTCCCACAGCTCGCTCGATGCGCTCCGGCTCCTGTCTCCAGCATGTCGAACGCCGCGATGCACGTCGCGGCCACCGACGGCGGATGCGAAGTCGAAAACAGGAACGGCCGCGCGCGATGGTAGAGAAACTCAATCAGATCTTTCGACCCGCAAACGTATCCGCCCAGCGAACCGATGGCCTTTGAAAGCGTGCCCACCTGCACGTCCACGCGCCCGTGCATGCCGAAGTGATCGATCGTGCCGCGCCCGTTGCGTCCCAGCACGCCCGACGCGTGCGCATCGTCCACCATCATGATGGCGCCATACTTCTCGGCCAGCGCCGCAGCTTGTCACCGGCCCGATGTCGCCGTCCATCGAGAACACGCCGTCGGTGATCACCAGCTTGTGCCCGGGCTCGTTGGCAATCTCCTTCAGCAGCTCTTCGCAGTGATCGACATCCTTATGCCGGAATACCTTGATCTTCGCCCGCGACAGCCGCGCGCCATCGATGATGCTGGCGTGGTTCAGCTCGTCGGACATGATGAAATCTTCCTTGCCAAGAATCGCGCACACCGTTCCCGCATTTGCGGCGAACCCGCTCTGGAATACGACGCACGCTTCCACGTTCTTAAAGCGCGCAATCTTCTCCTCCAGTTCCATGTGGATGCGCATCGTCCCGGCAATGGTCCGCACCGCACCCGAGCCCACGCCAAGCTCCCGCGTGGCTTCCAGCGCTGCCTCGATCAGCTTGGGGTGATTGGCCAGCCCCAGGTAGTTATTGCTGGCCAGGTTGATCACCTCTTCGCCGTCGTAGTGGCACACCGGCGCCTGCTGGTCGTCCAGCACTCTCAACTTGAAATGTGTTCCCTTGGCCTTCAGCTCATCCAGCACAGCAGTCAAATAAGCAAGTTGCGGACGCGCAGCAGTTTCCGTCATACCAATCCACCTCAACCAGAAAGGATAACGGAAAAGCGCGGATTGGGCAGGTAGCCCGGCGCTCACTTACCCGGCACAATTGTCAATAACGTTTGGTCAGTGCTGTTGGAGGATCGCCTTGTTTGCCGGCCAGCAGCCAGTCCACAGGTTTGCGCACGTCGTCTTCTTTTGCTTCGCCCATCACGCGAGCCACCGATTCCCCATTCTCATCAAGGACAAGTGTGCCGGGCACGATGTCGCCCAGGCCGAAACGGTCCAGGGTATCCGTGTCGGCGTTCACCCAGCTATCGAGGTCAACGTGCAGTCTCGCCAGCGAAGTCGGGATCTTCGCGTGGTCCTTCGGCGCGTCGATAGAAATGAAAACGAAGCTGACAGGTTTGCCTGCGTACGATGCAGCGATTTGTGACAGACGCGGCAATTCCTCCTGGCATGGCCCACACCATGTCGCCCAGAAGTTCACCACCACAATCTTCCCGCGAAGTGTGGAGAGCTTTCGCGACTGCCCATCCAGCGTCTTGAAGGTGGGATCCGGCACACGCTTTGCCATCAGCGGCTTAGGCGGCACGCTAAAAACCAGCAGTAGGGCCACGAAGGCCATCACATTTCGATATCGAAGCATCGTCCTCTGACGATAGCGGGCGCACCGGCGATTCGACTCCATCGAAAGGTTGAATTGCGTCTCGTCACGATGGCCGACGTATTTGCCAGTGCAGTGCTGCTAATGTCATCGGGATTCCTCACACAGGTTCTTCCCAGCCTTGTGGTAAGTCCCCGAGGAATCTTTTGAGGTCGGCTCTTTCTTTCTGATTTGGAGAAAACAAAATGAAAATACTCCTGTTACGGCGCGCGGCCGTGCCTGCCGCGCTGTTTGTCTCCCTCTTCTGCTTGCAGCCCGTTGCCCAAGCACAAGGTTGCGTAGCTGCCCACTCTCCCCAGCCCGTCATCTCGGGTCTCGACCCCACCAACTCCGCAACGATAGCCCATTCCGCGGGAACCAACTTCATACACGGACTTACGGTCTCCGCCGGCTATCGCGTCTACAACTCCTACAAGCACTATGTTGGAACGGTCTACCAGGCACAACGGCAAGCCAACCACAACGCCATTGTGAATCACGTCAACCTGTTTGAACTGGACTTGAATTATCAGTTTACGCCGAGGCTGAGCGCGATTGCCACGATCCCCGCGCTGGACGCGTCGCGCCACGGGCAGTCCAGTCCTAACAATGTCTATCACTCCAGCGGCCTCGGCGATATCACCGTTGGCATGCAGACCTGGGTGTGGCGTCCCCGCCGACAGAGAGTCACGGGAACATCGCCTTCTCTGCTCAACTGAAGCTGCCGACGGGCATCAACGATGCCAAGGGAACCACCGTTTCCAAGACCGGCGTCGCCAAGACGCAGCCATTCGATGAGTCGATCCAGCCAGGCGATGGCACATGGGGTTTCGCCCTGGCTACCGAAGCTTACCGCGAATTCTTCTGGAAGACGTCGGGATACTTTACCGGGTCGTGGCTCTTCAATCCGCAAGACACCACCGGTGTGAAACATTTCGTGCAGCTCCCGGTGAGGGCGTCATCTCCGCCACCGACCAATACCTGTGGCGTGGTGGTTTCTCGCGCCCGGTGACGCGCGTCAAGGTTCTGCGCGGGCTCGCGTTCAGCATGGGCGCCCGGATGGAAGGAGTGCCACGTGCGTGATGCCTTGGGTTCGAGTAACGGCTTCCGCAGGCCCGGTTACGTTATCTCACTCGAGCCGGGAATGATGTATCAACATGGCCGGTGGGGTCTCTACACGAACGCCGCCTGGGCCATTGAACGCAATCGCAAAACCAGCGTGACCGACTATGCGAACCACACGCACGGCGACGCGGCGTTTTCTGACTACACCATCATGTCAGGCATTTCACGGACCTTCTAATCAAAGCTCCCCTGGAACTCCCGGGCCGCATCCGTAATGGAGGCGGCCCACGGTGTTTCATGGCGCTGAGTTCAGCGATACATCCACTCGACGCAGGCCGCGTACTGCATTGCAGATGTAAACCGCGTCTGCATTCCTTACATCCTCAAGCGTGAGGACCTTCTCCTCCAGGTCGGCGCGCGTTTCAAGCAAAAAGCGGCGATACACGCCGGGCAGCAGCCCACACGCGACCGGCGGCGTATACCAGCGGCCGCCCTTCTCAATCAGCACATTACTGACAGCGCCTTCCGTCACCTCGCTGCGCAAATTCAGGAAGAGAATATCGCTGAAACCCGCGCTGACAGCCTCTGCGAACGCGAAATCGTACATCTTGCGATTCGTAGTCTTGTGAAAGAGGAATCGATTGTCTGGGTCCATGCGTTCGCTGGCGATCAAGACGCGAGCGGGCTCGGCGCCGGAGAGAACCGCGATGGGCTCCGCAACAATGTGTGTCGTTCCGTCGCAATCCAGAAGAAGGCGAACTCTGCGAGGCCGCTGGTCGGCAAACCTAGTCGCTTCGGCAAGCAGGGTGGATTGAACCGCCGCTCGATCGCAAGAGAATCCAAAATAGTCTGCGGAGTCGGCAAGTCGGTCGAGATGCAGATCGATCAAGGGATAGCTTCCGTTCCAGAGCATGGTTTCGATGAGCGAAAACGGCTCGGTCGCACGCGTAAGAAACTCCGCTTTGAGCCGGCACTCGCGAAACTCCGCCGCCGGCTCGGAATCGATGACAATGCCACCCCCGACACCCATGGTCGCCTTGCCGTCCTCGAGCACCAGGGTGCGGATGGCCACATTGAAAACCGTTTGTTCCTGCGAGAAGAATCCGATGGCGCCGGTATAAATTCCGCGCGGATCGTCTTCTATTTGAGCGAGTAGTTGAATGGCCCGGACCTTCGGTGCGCCGGTGATGGAACCGCAGGGAAACAGCGCGCGGAAGATCTGTTCGTAGTCGATATCGGGTCGCAATTTGCCTGTGACCGTTGACGTCATCTGCCAGAGCGTAGGGTAGCGCTCAACGTCGAACAACTTCTCCACGCGCACGCTGCCGAATGTGCAAATACGTCCAAGGTCATTTCGAATGAGATCGACGATCATCACATTCTCGGCGCGATTCTTCGGGTCGGCGACGAGCCGCTCTGCGATCTCGCGATCTTCGCTCGTGGTTCGACCGCGTCGTGCAGTGCCCTTCATGGGTTGCGTAGTGATAAGACGCCTGCCGCCTTCCTGCTGCACGCGGAAAAAGAGTTCGGGCGAAAGCGACAGCACATGCCGGCCTTTTCGGTAATGCAGAAACGCGCCGTAGTCGACCGGTTGCGCGGCGCGGAGGCGACTGTAAAGCGGCGCCGGACCCTCCTCGGTTTTCACGTGAACCGGAAATGTGAAATTGAGCTGATACACGTCGCCGGCGCGAATCCATTCGTGAATCTGCTCGATGCGTGCGGTGAACCGCTGTTCATCAAGCCCCAGGGACACCACCGGTGGTGCAACATTCGAAGGCCCAAGCCCTGCAAGACGGTCCGTTGGTTCGCCATCGAGGAACTCGCCCGTTGTGTGATCGAAGCAGTAGCAGCGCTCGTAGATGCCGAACCATGCGAGCAGTTCCTCATCGCGGCAACGCCGGAGGGCAGCACTCGGCTCGAAAAAGGCTCCGCACTCGTAGGCGAAAAAGCCGGCGACGAAGTACCCCCGACGCACCGCCTCTTCAATCTGCGGGAACAAATCTCCAATATCGGCCAGCATCCGCACTTCCAGAACGCGCACCGGATCCGTGAAGACGCGGCTAAAGCTGGATGTGCCGGGACGCGAATTCTCCAGCAGAAGCGTGCCGGGCGTTTGCTCTACGAAAGAGTAAAGCGCCGCCGGAATGGGATGCCATGTCTTCATGCATCCGCTCGCTTGCGCGTTATTGAGTGACTGTCAGCGCGAAAGTCGTATAGCGTGTGGTTGCGGTAACGCCATTGCTCGATTGCGCCGCGACAGTGATGGTGAAAGTGCCTGGGGGCGTCGGCAGATTCTTGTCCGGACCATGATTGTAGTAGTTGTAGAGCGGCGAGCAGGCGGTCGTACCCAGAACCGCAACAAAGCCTACCAGAGCGAGCATCACGATGCGACCGAGGAAGTGGCGGCGCCGGGTGCCAAATGCGAATCCGCCCAGAACCAATGCCCCGGGCAGCAGCACAGCCCACGCAACGGGCCGCGATCCGCGCATCAACACAGGCTCGGCCTTGACGAGAGACTTGGCCTGCGTGGCAATCACTACCGAACTGTTGATGGCGGCGGTCGCTCCTACCGGAATTTCAATGTTAATCGGGGTGAAAGTGCAAGCGCTCTGGTCGGGCAGCCCCGAGCAGGAAATTGTGATGAACATCGGCCCCGTCAGCGAGGCCGCGTTGATGGGCGTAACGGAGACGGTTGCCGAACCCGACTGTCCCTGCTTGAGCGAAATCGAGGCGGGCGCAACCGAGACAGAAAAATCGGGTGTCGTGCCTTCGACAGCTCGAACCGGTGTGATCTGGGAGTTTGAAGTCAGATGTGTCTGGTCGCCCACGTACCTGGCCGAAAGGCTGTGATCACCCGGAGCCAGATCGACGGTAGCCGTCAGGCGTCCCTCGGCATCCAGGGCGAACCCTGCCAGCGCTTTGCCATGATCACTAACAGTGACCGCACCCGTCGCCGGCAGCCCATCCGTGCCGATAACTGACATGGAAACTGTGGCTTGAGTCCTGCCATTCAGGTCGCGCGTACCCACAGCGAGTGTGGTCTGCGTGGGTTGTTGCTTGCTTGCGGCAGTGGCGCCCAGCGCCGGAATCGCAACAGCGATGCCGAGCGCGGCAACCCAATGAAGCCGCAGACCGCGGCGGAACATACTATCACGTGCACCAGCTCCAGATTTGAAGAAAAGTCGTCGTTCGCCCGGTTTTCGCGCGTATCCCCATTGTATCTGGCTGGGGCGGGCCGAGCGACCAGCCATCTTCTGAGATCACCAGGGTACGGGAGTTGGACGAGCCAGCCTCCAATAGGAAAGTATCCCGGAATCAGATAAGCCGGTTATGGATCAGGCTCGCAAGACTCTAATCTTGTCGCAACAACTGCGCAGGGTTGATTGCCAACGCGCGCCGAGCCGGTATCCAGGTAGCAATCAGGCCGATCAACATCATCGCTGCTACCGCCCCAATCAAAACCAGCGGATCTCGTGGGGTCGCCTCATACTACCAGTGCAGCGAGCAGTCGGCTCGCGAGCACGCCGAGCACCAGCCCAGCCATCGATCCGGCAAGCAGCACAATCAGCGGACGCCCGAGGGCCGCTTTCATCAGCTGAGCGCGATGTGCTCCCAGCGCAACGCGAATGCCCAGTTCCCGCAGCCGCTTCGACACGGTGTAAGTGGCCATTCCAAATACTCCCGTGATGGCCAGCATCGCCGCCAGAATCCCCATCACGCCCAGGGCCGCCGTTGCGATCCGCGGCGGAAAAAGCACCAGCGACAGCCTGTCTGGCCACGGCCGCAACGCGAACGGCATGCTGGGGTCGATGCTCGTGAGAGTGCGGTTCAAAGCGGACGCTACCTCCGACGGAGGAAAATCCGAGCGCACGATCAGATTCGTGTTCGCTTCATGACCCTGATCCAACGGGAAGAACATCGCTGGTCTGGGATCCTCGGTAAGCATCTCGTACTTCCCGTTCTCGACAATTCCTACAATCTGATAGCTCGTCTTGTCGCCGCCGAGGAAATGTCGGCCAATCGCCGGCTCGTCGCCAAACATCTTGCGGGCGAAAGTCTCATTCACGATCGCGACCATCGGCTTTTTGGGTCCGTCATCCCAGGTAAAATCACGGCCTGTCAGCAGCGTTGTGCCGGCGGCTTTAAGATAGCCTGGCGAAATGCCGAAGCTGCGGGGGCTCATCACGCTGTTTGAATAGCGCAAGTCCGTCGTGCCTTCACGATAGACACTCCAGTCGCTGCCGCCGCCGCCCAGCGGCAGGGCATCGATGGTGCCCGCGCCCTTCACACCGGGAATCTGCAATGCAGCGTCGATCATGCGCCGCTGAACAGGAAGCGCTGAGTCGTCAGAATAGCCGGCCATCTGCATATCGGTGTCGGCCACCATCGCCCCCTGCGCAACGAAACCGATGGGTGCATGCAGCGAACGCTCCATCCCACGCAACGCCACCAGCGACGACGTCAACAGCAACGCGCACAGAGCGATCTGTATCCCGAGCAGCAGATCGCGCAGCGTGAGTTTGCGCACAATCCTTGCCGACGTCGTCCCGCTCTTCATGGCATCCGTAGCGTCCGTCCGCCACACCTGCCGCGCCGGCAACAGGCCGGGCAGAATCCCAGCGGCAACAGAAAGCAGCACCGCGATCAGGTAGGTTCGCCCGTCAGCGACAACGGTTACATGGATCGGGTATTCGCTGATCGGCTGCCACCGGCTCAACACGCCAAGCATCACAGTGGCAATCAACGTACCCAGTGCTCCGCCGGCTAGAGAAACCAGCACAGCCTCCGTAAGCAGTTGACGCAGGATGCGCCACCGCGTCGAGCCAATCGAAAGCCGGATCGCCAGTTCGCGGCTGCGGTCCGCCGCGCGTGCAGCAAAGATACCCGCAAGATTGACGCATGCAGCCGCCAAGACCAGCAGCGCCAGCCCCATGATCGCAGCCAGAAACGGCTGTGCCGGGCCGCCCAGCGTGTCTCCCAGAAGGCCGGGCTTCACCAGGCGTATGGTCAGTCCGTCATCCTCTTTCGGATGCTCGCGCGTCATCTGCCGCGCAACAACGCTCAGATTGTCTTCAGCCTGCCGCGGCGTAACTCCGGTTTTCAACGCGCCGATCACGAAGAGACCGTGGTTCCCGCGCTTGGTCAGAAAATTGTAGCCCTCAATCTGTTGCTCGTTCACCATCGGCATCCAGAATTCCGGCCAGAAAAAGATCTCCGTACCGTGGAACCCCTTCGGCGCCACTCCGAGGATGGTGAAAGGATGTTTGTTCAGATCGACCGTCGTGCCCACAATTCGCGAATCGGCATTGAATCGCGTATGCCACATCGCATCGCTCAGAACGATGTAAGGCGCCGAGTTCGGCCCGTGCTCGTCGCTCTCGTGAAAGAACCGGCCCACTTGCGGCTGCACGCCCAGCATGTCGAAATAGTTGCCCGATACCTCGTACTCCCACGACTTCTCAGCATTCCCACCGGAGCTGATCCCCGCATATCCAAGCCGATAAGCCGCCATATCGGTGAATGTAGAATTGCGTGCTTTGAAGTCAACGAAGTCAGGGTAGGACTGGTTGTCGTCGCCAGGCCTCGCGTTGGCTAGCTCAAGCAAACGATCTGCACCGGCGACATTCAGCGGCCGCAGAATCATCGCATTCATCACGCCGAACACAACCACATTCGCGCCGATGCCAAGCGCCAGCGTAATAATCGCGGTCAACGCAAACCCCGGAGAACGCCGCAACTGGCGGCCCGCATAGCGAATGTCGCGACCAAGATCGGCGAGGCTGAGCGTGGTGTCCGAAGCCGCTACCCGTTCTTTCGTGCTCGTCCGGTTGCCGAACCGCAACAGTGCGTCGCGGCGTGCCTCTTCCGGCGACATCCCCGCCGCCACGTTCGCGTCAATGCGCAAGGCGATGTGCGCCTGTAGTTCCGCGTCAATATCGTGATCGACATGGGAACGGCGAAACAAATTGGCGAAGCGACGGAAGAGGGCCATCGTATTCTCCTGTTTTATTCAGCGCGCAGCGCCTTCATGGGATCGACGCGCGCGGCCCGGCGAGCGGGAATCCAACTGGAACCAATTGCGGCCAAGGCAATCGTGGCCGTGATGACCGCAAAGACCACCGGGTCGTTTGGACTAACCCCGCGCAGCAGATTGGCAACAAGATGCGCGAGGACAAAAGCCAGCACCAGCCCCGTGGCGATCCCGATCCCGGTTAGCCATGACGCGCGGCGCAGAATCAGGCCAAGAACATCACTGCGTTGTGCGCCCATTGCCAGCCGCACGCCAATTTCGCGCGTGCGCTCGCCAACCAGGTCCGCCATCACTCCGAAGATACCGATCACGGCAAGCAGCAAGGCGAACACGCCATCGATCCCAAGCATCGCCGCCGCATACATCAATCCCGTTAGCTGCTCATGGGTTAACTGCTCCCAGGTCTGCACTGCATCGAGGGGCAGCGCTGGGTCAATCCCCGCCAGGGCCTTGCGCGCAGCCGGCGCGATGGCGGTTGGATTGCCCCGCGTCGTCACGAAATAGGTAGCTCCGCTCGGCGGCATTTGAGCCGAATTCATGTAGACCGCTGGATGCTGCGTCTGGTCCCACATGGAGTAGTTCGTCTCTTTCGCAATTCCCACAATCGTCAACCATGGATCGTGGCTGTTCGCGCCGCCCAGCCGCACGCGATGGCCAAGAGGATTCTGTCCCGGGAAGTACTGCGCCACGAATCGCTCGCTGACGACGGCGACCGGCAGAGAATCCAGCGAATCCGACCGTGAGAACCCGCGCCCTTCCACGATCGGAATGTGCAGCGCGTCAAAGTAGCCCGTGCTGATCGGCATCCGCAGCGCGCTTTGGAATTTGCCCGGCATCGTGGGCCGATCCTGAATTTCAACATCCTGTAACCAGGCCATATCGCTGTATGGCAGTGCACCGGTCACCTCAGCATGTGTCACGCCCGGGAAAGCGCGCAGATGTTCGAGGCTCTGGTTGTACCACGCTGCCTGTTTTTGCGGGGTATCGTAGCGTGCCACCGGCAGATTCACGTTAAATACGAGCACGCCGGCGGGATGATATTCGTCGGCCAGGTGCAGCATTGAGAACATGCCCTTCGACATCAGCGCTGCACCGGCCACAAGCGCGACGGCGAGTGCTATCTGCGCCACCGCAAACACGCTCCGCAACCGCGTGCGTCCCTGCCCGGTGGTGCCGCGCGAGCCCACCTTCAGTTGATCCGCAACGTTCACCCGCAATGCGCCAATGGCCGGCGCGACTCCTGCAACAATACCGGCCATCGCAGCCAGAGCGACAGAGAACAAAAGTGCACGCCCATTCAGCGAAGTATTCGACCATCCGGGAATGAAGCGCGCGACCCGCAGCGGCATGCTGATGAGAATGATGTGCAGGTAAAGGCCAGCTATCGCGATACCGACCCCGGCCCCGATCAGCGCCAGCAGGATATTCTCTGTCAGCAACTGCCGAACGATATGCCACCGCCGCGCACCGAGTGCGCTGCGCATCGCGATCTCCGGCCGCCGAGCCACGCCGCGCGCAAGTTGCAGATTGGCGATGTTCGCGCAGACCACCAGCAACACAAACAGCGTGCCGCCCATCACGAGGCGATAGTAGAGTGGCGTCATGTCGCCGTTGATGCCATCCAGCAACGATTCGATTCTTACCGACCAGTCTCGATTGGTTGCGGGATAAGCCGCGGACAGATGCGTGGCTATCGTCCGCAACTCCGCTTGCGCCTGCTGCACATTCACGCCGTCGTGCAAACGCCCAATCACGAAGTAGCTATGGTCCGTGCGATTGGCAAGCTGCTGCGATGTGGGAGCGAACGGCAGGTAAACCTCCGCATCCGAGGGATACTGCATGTTCTTCGGCATAACGCCGATGATGGTGTAGGTGCGCTGATCGAGTTCGATTTTCCGGCCAAGCACTTTTGGATCGGCCGCAAAGTGTCGCTGCCAGAATCCATAGTTCAACAGCACCACGGCATCGTGGCCAGGCTGGCACTCCGCATCGGTAAACACACGTCCCAACTGCGCCTGGGTGCGCAAAACAGTAAAGAAGCTGCCCGAGGTGATCGCCGCCGCAACGTGCGCTGCGTCGCCGGCGCCTGTCAGGCTAACGTCCGCGCGAGTGCGCACAGCAAGGCTCTCGAACGATTGTGATTGCCGAAGCCAGTCCTCGTAATTGGCAAGGGCGGCTGGCTGATCAGTGCCGTGACTGGGCTGCTCTGCGATCGTCATCACGCGATGAAGGTCGGGCACCGCCAGCGGTCGAAGCACCACCGCATCCATGCTGCTGAAGCACGCGGCATTGATGCCGACTCCCAACCCCAGGGTGATGATCGCAGTGATGGTAAATCCGGGAGACTTGCGCAACTGCCGCCCGGCATAACGGACATCACGCCACAGGCCGCTCAGGCCAAGCGCGGCATCCGCACCGGCCACACGTTCCTTCGTAGCAGTGGGATTTCCGAATTGCAGCAGGGCCTGGCGCCGCGCTTCTTCCGGCGACATACCGGCGGCGACGTTCGCATCGATGCGCATCGCGATATGAGCCTGCAGCTCCTCGTCAATTTCGCGGTCGACTTCAGCATGACGGAATAAATTCAACAAACGGCTAAATATGGCCATCGGAGCCCTCCTTTACAGGACCGACACAGTTCCTACGCGTAGCGCAGAACCGCGCGCACACCCTTCACAAGTTGATCGAAACTTTCCTCGGCCTGCTGCAACTGCCGCCGGCCGGCAACGGTGAGCTTGTAGTACTTCGCGCGACGGTTCGTCTCCGTCATCGCCCACTCTGAAGCGATCCAGCCGCTCTGCTCCATGCGATGAAGCGCCGGATACAGCGACCCCTCTTCCACGCGGAGCATATCGTTGGAAGCGCTTTGAATGTGCAGCACGATGCCGTAGCCGTGCAGTGCGCCGTTCTGATCCAGCGTCTTCAATACAAGTAGATCGAGTGTTCCCTGAAGGTCGTTCTTCGCCATTGTCTACCCCTAGAACTCTTGGTACAGAGAACTCTATGCCTAGAAAGCTAGGCATGTCAAGAAGACAAGAGCTTCACCCGCGAACCAAATGGCCCGCAGCTTAGAATGAAGACCGTGAAAGCTCGATCAATTCTCATCGCAGCCGGACAGCCTCAAAGCTGGGTGCCCCAGGTCTCGGGTTTGAGACCTGGGATCCGGCGCCATTTATCGCAAGCGATCTGCATCATGGCGGTGCTCGTCTACGCGCACTTCGCCGTTGCCCAAACCGCCTCTCAGGCGTGGCTCAAGTATCGTCCGCTTGGCAATCCGCTCACGGTGCCCACGCGTGTCAGCCCTCTCGGTCATAGCCTGGTCGAACAAACCGCCGCCATTGAACTCCGCCGCGGCTTGCTCTCGCTCTCCGGCGGTGCGCCCCTCGAAGTTGGCCCCAACACCATCGTCCTCGCCACAGTGCAGGAGATGCGCGCACAGCAACCCAAGACCATCGTGCCCTCTCTCGACTCCGACGAGTTCCTCATCTCCGCGCGCCGGGGAGATCTCGTCCGTGAAATCGACATCGTCGGCGGCAGCGACCGAGCCGTCCTTTACGGCGTCTTCACCTTTCTGCGCAACCTAGCGCAGGGCACCGACATGAGCAAGGCCAACCTGCGCGAACACGCGGCCATGCCCATACGCTGGGTCGACGAGTGGAACAACGCCGACGGCTCCATCGAACGGGGATACGCCGGCCGCAGCATCTTCTTCAGCGACGGACACGTCCGCGACGACCTCGCCCCAGTTGGTGAATACGCACGTCTGCTTGCGTCCATCGGAATCAACGGTTGCAATCTGAACAATGTAAACAACGCTGGCGTTTTCCTGACCCCACAGATGCTCGAAGGAATCGCAAGAATCGCCGAGACGATGCGACCCTACGGAGTCCGTGTCAGCCTCTCCGTCGATATCGCCAGCCCTCAAAAGATCGGCGCTCTCAACACCTACGATCCACTCGACCCCGCGGTGAAAACCTGGTGGGCCACCAAGGTCAACGAAATTTACGCGCTCATCCCCGACTTCGCTGGCTTCACCGTCAAAGCCGATAGCGAAGGCCAGCCCGGCCCCGCCAGCTTTGGCCGAACTCCCGCAGATGCCGCCAATACCCTCGCTGCTGCGCTCGCGCCGCACAGCGGAGTCGTCCTCTACCGCGCCTTCGTCTACAACCATCACGCTGACTGGCGCGACCCCAAAGCCGACCGCGCTCGCGCCGCTTACGACATCTTCCATCCCCTCGATGGCAAGTTCGCCCCCAACGTCATCATCCAGACCAAGGAAGGCCCCATCGACTTCCAGGCCCGCGAGCCCGTCTCGCCGCTCTTCGGCGGCCTCACCCAAACCAGCCAGGCAATGGAACTTCAGATCACGCAGGAGTACACCGGCCAGCAGCGCCATCTCGTCTACCTCGCCCCCATGTGGAAACAGGTCCTCGACTTCGACATGCGCGTTGGCGGCGCGTCAACGCCCGTCAAGCAAATCCTCTCCGGTCAGTCTTTCCACCGTCCGACTGGCGGCATGATCGGCGTCTCAGGAATCGGCCAGCAAGCATGGCTCGGCTCGCCGCTTGCCCTCGCCAACCTCTACGCCTTCGGCCGCCTCGCGTGGAACCCTAATCTCACCGCTGAACAAATCGCCGACGAGTGGACGCGCCAGACCATCTCGACAGATCCGGCCGTCGTCCGCACCGTCACAAAAATGCTGATGCAAAGCTGGCCCGCGTATGAAAGCTACACCGGCCCGCTCGGCCTCCAAACCCTGACCGACATCACCGGCAGCCACTACGGCCCCAACATCGAGTCCAGCGAAAATAATGGCTGGGGTCAGTGGCACCGCGCCGATCACGACGGCGTAGGCATGGATCGCACCGTTGCCACCGGCACAGGTTACGTCGGCCAATACTCACCAGAGGTGGCGAAGATCTACGAGTCCGCCGCCACCACTCCAGACGACCTGCTCCTCTTCTTCCACCACCTGCCCTACACTTGGAAGCTTCACGACGGCAAAACGGTCATCCAGTATCTCTATGACTCTCACTATGACGGCGCCGCGCAAGCCGCACAATTCATCGCGGACTGGACGTCTCTGCAAGGCCGCATCGATCCTGAACTCTACGCCGACATGCTCCCGCGCCTTCAGTACCAGGCCGACCACGCCATCGTCTGGCGCGACGCCGTCACTCAATACTTCCTCAAGCTCAGCGGAATCCCCGACGACCATGGCCGCGCCGGCCATTATCCCAACCGCCTCGAAGCCGAAGAAGCCCGTCTCACCGGCTACAAAGTCATCGATGTAAATCCATGGGAAGACGCCAGTCGAGGCAAAGCCGTCTCCTGCGGCGACACTTCATGCACTGCCGAGTGGACCTACCAAGGCACCGCCGGCCGCTTCAACGTTGCCGTCCAATACTTTGACATTCAGGGCGGCACTGCGAAATTCGTCCTCAGCATCAACGGCCACCAACCGAACTCAGGCGCATCCTGGTCCGCCGACGCAGCCTTTCCCACACCTCACCCCCACGGCGACAACTCCGCCCGCCACATCGTCCACAACGTCGCACTCAAACCCGGCGACACCCTCCGCGTCGAGGGAACCCCAGACGGGAAAGACCCCGCCGCCCTCGACTACATCGAATTCCTCCCCGCGACCCCGGAGTGACGAAGTGCTGATCGTGACAAGTCTGGGACCGTCACGGTCGGATCAATTGACATTCCCTCGACCGCCCTGTATTCCCAACTCATGGTCCGTCTCAGCGTGTTGTACCCCGCTACTCCCGGGTCCACCTTCGACTGGAATTACTATCTCGGTCCGCACCTCGTTCTCGCGCGGCGGCTTCTTCTGCCCCACGGCCTCGTCCGCATCGAGGTTGATCGCGGCATCGGCGCCTTCCCGCCCGGCACGCCCTCGCACCATCACGCCATCGGCCACCTCTACTTCGAATCCATGCTGCAACTCGACACCGCCCTCGCCGCAACCGCTCCAGAACTAATCGCCGACCAGCGCAAATACTACACCGGCGAAACCATAGTTCAAGTCAGCGAAGTCGTCCCGGTATGATGAGCGTTCTTAATTCAAGCTCTGTCATTTCGACCGGAGCGCAGCGTAGTAGAGAAATCTGCAGTTGTTCTTCTTGTGCGGGTGCACAATAATGGGTGCCCCAGCCTTCTCACGGCCTCACCGTGACAAGGGTGGGAAGGCACGAACACAGACCAGCCGCATAGACCGCGCTATCATTCCTCCGTGAACTTACGCACTTCATTTGCTCCCATTGCAACTCTCCTCGCACTCATTTCTGTCTCCCTCGCCCAATCCCCTCCCAACCAACCCGACTCCACCACTCTCCTCAAAGACCTTACCGCCGACTTCAGCCGCCTCGCCCCCCAAACAATTCGCCCCGCCGATGGATACATCAAGTACCCCTACCTCATTCCCGCCGGCTACTACAACCAGATGTGGGACTGGGATGGCTTCTTCATCGGCCTCCACTGGGCCAATCAGGATCCTGTGAACGCCAAGTACCTCCGCGATTGGGTTCTCAGCTTTGCTGGCTCCGCCGACGCCGACGGCTACGTCGCCGGCTGCATCACTCCCAAAGGCCCGCGTCCGCTGTTTGGGAAATTCGCAATGAAGCCGTTTCTTGCGCAGGGCGCCGTTATCGCCGCCGAAGATCTGCATGACTACGAATGGATCCGCCCCGTCTGGCCCGCGATGAAGCGCGTCCTCGACTATCGCCGCCGCACGCAATACGACGAAAAGTGGAAGCTCTGGTTCTGGGACAACGCCATGCAATCCGGAGCCGATAACAACGCCGCGCTCACGAACGATCCAAAAGATCCGAGCGCGATCCTTGCCGTGGATGCTTCCGTCTACGCGATGCGCGAATACCTCGCCATGGCGGCAATCGCAACGCAACTTGGCGAAACCGCCTCAGCGCGCGCGTACACCGCGGAAGCTCTCGCTACGCGTCATGCCATCCTGCGGCAACTCTGGTCTCCGCGAGACGCCATGTTCTGGAACCGCCGCCGCGATCGGGGCGCCATCGTCCGCGTCATCGCGTGGTCCAACTTTCTGCCGCTTGTCGATGGCCTGCTTCCGCGCGATGAAGGCCGGCGCATGATCTCGCTCTACTTGCTCAACCCCACGCAGATGCGTTCCGATCATGGCTTCCGAAGCCTTTCGCGCTTCGATCCCGCCTACAACAACCAGGCAATCATTAATCCTTACTCGAACTGGCGCGGCCCCATCTGGATCAACGCCAACTTTCTCGATTGGATCGCTCTTCGCCGCTACGGATTCAACGACGAAGCCCGTACTCTCGCTATCACGCTCGCCACAAATATTCGCCGCGACATCGCCAAGTGGGGCTCCATGCACGAAGATTACGACGCCGAAACCGGCGACGGCCTTGCCCCAACGGTTGATCAATCACCAGGTAAGAAATTCGCCGGATTCATCGGCTGGAATTTGTTAGCGGAAGACATGCTCCAGTGCGAAGAGACGCAGCAGCATTGCATGACCTTCGAAATCCCCAACGCACAATAAAAAGCGCAACCGGAAGGTTGCGCGGAATTTCAGAAACATCAAACTGCGGGATGCCGGGTGCCCCCGCCCAGGACGCTCCGTTGCGAGATGGGTGGGAAAGCACGAACCTGGTGCCCCGAAGCTTGGCCTGAGCGAAATCGAAGGGTTCTCGCTTGAAACCTGGGGATGTCTCTCGCGTCTACTTCGCCGGATGCGGCTTCATTCCCGCCCACGCCCATCCACGCATCTTCCAGCCATCCGCCTGCTTATGCAGCACAACCGTGATCTGCCCTTTCTCTTCCATTGGTATGCCCTTGAGTTTGTAGACATACCCCGTAGGCATCACAACGTAGGCGACATCGCCTTCAATCTCTGTCCGCACGGCAGCGCTGTACGTCACTTTCGCATCGGTGACGCCGGTAGCCTTCGCATTCTTGTCAAAATCCGCAGCCCAATCCTGCGCTGCATGAGACCCCATCCATACATGCGGAGCAAACTCATCAATGATTGTGATATCCCCCTTCGCGTACGCTGCAAAGGCTGACTTGGTATCGCCAGAGTTGAATCCATCAATGAACTGGCGGATTGGTGCTGTGACATCTGCGGGCGTAGCTGCCATTCCACCGGGAAGACACACAAGGCCCGTTAGCAATGCAAAGATCACTTTCTTCATTGTTTCTTTTTCCTCGTTTGGGTTTCGGATGCTCTGCGGAAGTGTTTCTGGAGACTCGCATTCCATCGCGATGCCTGTCAATTGAAATTCAAATTGGAACGCGTTTCACGCATTTGCACGCATTAGTCTAGATGAATCCCGTCCGATACTCCCCGGAGGTCCATGTCCCGCAATCTCGCGCTTACCCGTCGCAGCTTCTTTGGCGCAGCTACTGCAGCTATCGCAGCCACCGCCCTACCATCCCGAGCCGCGCAAGCGCAGGCTGCCGCACCGAAGGCCATTGCCGCGTTACCCAATCTCTCCGGCCAGGCCCGACCTTTTACCAACGCCGAACGCCAGGCCCGCATCGAGCGCGCCCGCCAACTCATGACTTCCACGAAGATCGATGCCATCGTCCTGGCCAACTCAACAAGCTCTTCCGTTTACTTCGCCGACATGCGCCTCTACGGCGGAGAGCGCCTCTGGGCTCTTGTTCTTCCCGCGCGCAGCAAACCGTATCTCGTTTGTCCCGCATTTGAAGAAGGCCGCGCGCATGAGTTGCTTTCCGCCGGCCCCCTCTCAGGCAACGTCGACGTAATTACCTGGCAGGAAGACGAAAGCCCCTACGCTGCACTCGGCAAAGGCCTCAGCGATCGCGGCCTCCCCACTGCCACCATTGGCCTCGACGAGCACATGGCATTTGTCTTCGCAGAAGGCATTCGCGCCGCCAACCCTCATCTCAATCTCGTCTCGGCCACCCCCATCACAGCGGGCTGCCGCATGATCAAGGATGCGCACGAAATCGAGTGCATGCGCCTTGCCTGCCGTGCCACGTTGCTGGTCTATCGCGCAGTTGCCCAGTCAGTAAGGCCGGGTATGACCACAGTCGAAGTGCATTCGCTCATCGCGGCCGCCTACCATCGCGTCGGCTTCGCAGGCGAAGCCAGCCTCAACGTCGACGAATTCACGGCCGTGCCTCACGGCTCGGCCAAGCCGCAAACCCTCCGCGAGGGCTCAATCCTCATGCTCGACGATGGCTGCTCCGTCGAGGGTTATGAATCCGACATCACCCGCACCTTTGTTCTCGGCAAACCGACTGACAAGATGAAGTCCGTTTTCGACATCGTCCAGCGCGCGCAATCTGCCGCGCTTCACACCGCGCGACCCGGCATACCGGCCGCCGATGTTGACGCCGCAGCACGCAAAGTCATTGTCGACGGCGGCTACGGTCCTGGCTTCAGGTACTTCACCCACCGCGTCGGTCACGGTATCGGCATGGACGGCCATGAGTGGCCCTACTTCGTCCGCAACAATATGTATGGTTGGGACCTCGCTCCGAAACTGCAAGCAGGCATGACCCTCAGTGACGAGCCCGGCATCTACATCCCCGGCCAGTTTGGCATCCGCCTCGAAGACGACTTGCTCGTTACCCAGAATGGAGCCGAGCTTCTTACTCCCCAATGCCCTTCGCTGGAAGATCCCTTCGCCAACATCTCGTGAATCCGCTCCCAGATCGTCGGCCGATTCCGCATGAGACGCGGTGGCAATCGGTGTGGAGCAAACGGCCAACCCGTCGAAACACAAGCCGTCCCATCGAAGAGGGTGTCGAAAAAATGTCAATGCTTCTGCCTGCAAGTCCGCGCTAAGTCTCTGAAAAAACACGCTAAAAACCCTCTGGGACTTTGCAGGTTATTCTTCGCCAATCGCTATCAAAATCAAACAAGGCATTTCAGCAGGAGACACGTCCGTGCTGTTTCAAACCATCAATCGGGTGCTCCCTCCGGCGGGTAGAGTAGTAATTGAGGGCAAAGCCTCTCGGCCCACAATGTGGAACGATTCGTTGAAAGCCGACCAAACCTCTTCATGCGTGGAAAACCGAGCAGTGTGATGGAAGAGAAAGCCGCGCTTTGTCTGCCTGCATGAACGCAAGAGCACCGCGCAACCGATCCGCTCCGTCCTCACAGTTTCCTTTGAACGCAGGGTTTAGAATCGTTCGTGGCGCTGGGTTGAATTTGCGCCATCCTTTTGCCCGTACGTAGCTGGCGAGGCACGAAGCTGCGGCGGGTCAATTTGCGTAATTTTGTAGGAAGTGGGCAGGGATGCGAGCGAAGACGGCAGTAGTGCTGGGCGCCCAGTGGGGCGACGAGGGCAAGGGCAAAATTGTTGACGTGCTGAGCGAGCGCTTCAGCGCGGTGGCGCGCTATGCGGGCGGACACAACGCCGGACACACGGTGATTCACGGCAGCCAGAGGTTTGTGCTGCAACTGATTCCCTGCGGCGTGCTGCGCCCGGGATGCAAGGGCGTCATCGGCAACGGCGTGGTGCTCGATCCGATCGCTTTTCTCAAGGAAGTTGCCAAGCTGCGCGGCCTTGGCGTCGAAGTCGATGGTCAGCTTTTCATCTCCAACCGCGCGCAGGTGATTCTGCCCTACCATCGCATGATCGAGCTGGCGGCGGAGAGCGCGCCGGGCGCGCAAGAGCATTGGCACAACGAGCCGCGGCATCGGGCCGGCCTATGAAGACAAGATGGCCCGCAGCGGTCTGCGCATCGTCGACCTGCTGAACCCGATCCTTGCTGCAAGCACGCATATCGAGGCAGCCTGCGGCGAGAAGAATGCGATTGCGCATGCGCTTTTCGGCACCGATCCGCTGGATCCGGAAAAGATGTATGACGAGTACGCGGCGGCCGCCGAAGAGGTGCGTCCGTTTGTGACCGACACTGGCCGACTGCTGCACGAGATCTCTGGCAGCGGCGGCTCAGTGATGTTCGAAGGCGCGCAGGGAACGATGCTCGACATCGACCACGGGACCTATCCGTTTGTCACGTCGTCCTCCGCAACCGCGGGCGGCGCGGCCACAGGAACGGGCGTCGGGCCCACTGCGATCGGCACGGTGATCTCGGTGACGAAAGCATATGTGACGCGCGTCGGCGAAGGTCCGTTTCCCACCGAAATCCATGACGCCATCGGAGACCAGCTTCGTGCGCGCGGCAACGAATATGGCGCCGTAACCGGCCGGCCACGCCGCTGCGGATGGCTCGACATTCCGCTGCTGCGCTATTCGAACCAGGTGAACGGCGCCGAATGGCTGGTGGTGACCAAGATGGATGTGCTCGACGAGCTCGAGGAGATTCCCATCTGCGTCGGCTACGAAGTGGATGGCAAGGTAAGCGACGAAATTCCAGCGGACGTGCAGGGACTGGAGCGCATCAAGCCGGTGTACACAACGCTAAAGGGCTGGCGCTCATCGACGGAAGGCATCAACGAATTTGATAAGCTGCCCAAGGCCGCGCGGGAGTATCTCCGGTTTCAGGAGCGCGAGAGCGGCGCTAAGATCGGCATGGTATCAACGGGTCCCGACCGCGACCAGACGATGGTGCTTCCGGAATTTGCCGCGGCACTGGATGAGATTCACGCATAGACTGAACTGACTGTCCGGGGAATTTACCCTGGGTTGAGGAAGTGCTCCCCATGATCAGCTTTATTGTCCGGATGAGATTTGCCCAGGAAGATCGGGCCGAGATTGCCGATATTCTTCACGAACTCACCGCGGCATCGCGCCAGGAACCGGGATGCGTGAGTTACATTCCGCACTGGGTGCAGGGTGAGCCGTGCTCGGTGTTGATCTACGAGCAGTACCAGGACCAGAAAGCAGAAGAGGCCCACCGCCAGTCGCCGCACTTCAAAAAGTATGCCGTCGGCAGGCCTTTACCAGAAGATGCTGGAGAGAAGCCGTGAGGATCTGGCGGCGCTGGAGTAAGAGCAAGTTCAGTAATCTGCTTCTTCAAGCGCAATTGCCTTGGCATTTCTTTCGTCACTGAATCGAATGACCTAAGAAACTCGTGCTTACGCGCATTCACAGGCAGGTGATTGACCCGCACCGCGGTTCGGGGCTACTATCCGTTACGCCTATGGGAACGTGGAAGGCAAGCTCGCCTGCGGGCATCGATCGCTGTCTTGCGATGGGCATTGCCGCTTTTGTGATGCTGGCTGTGGCCGCATCTCTGCCTGCAATGCCGCGGGCCGAGAAGCATGAGACGCGACACCAGATCGAACACCTTGAAGAGACCTGGAGCAATGCCATCCTGCGCGGAAACGTCGCGGCGCTGGAAACTCTGCTCGCCGATGACTATATGGCCATCACGCCCACCGGCATCCTGCAATCGAAGGAACAAGCGCTCGCCAGTCTGCGCGCTGGCACAATTCGTTTCAAGTCGATCGATGTCAACGATCGCAAGATTCGCCTGTATGGCACCACTGCGCTGGTTACATCGCGCGCCGAGGTGACCGCCACCGGCCCGGAAGGCAACATATCCGGGAGCTACCGTTACACGCGGGTCTATGTGAAAGATTCGCACGGCGCGTGGCGCATTGTGAGCTTTGAGGCGAGCAAGATCAAGGAACCCAAAGCACACCGCTAGGGCTGATCCTCGATTCGCTTCCCGAAGTTATCTGCGGAGATGCGACCGTGCTCAAGCAATATCTTCCTGATACTGCGGCCAGCCAGCTTTCGCGAATGTGCAGATCGCTCTAAAATAAGCCGATGCCAGAACTGCCTGAGGTGGAGACAATCGCGCGTGGCGTGGACGCGCGCGTGCGCGGCGACCGGATCGTGGATGTATGGTTCAGCTCACACCGCCAACCATTCAAGACACCGCCTGCCAGACAAGCCAGAGGTTTGCACGAACGCCAGATCGTGTCGGTCCACCGCACCGGCAAGCACATCGTGGTGGAGTTGGGCTCCTCCGTCGATGAGATCAAGGCAGGCGCGTCGCACGGGAAGACGGCCGAAATCGCAGCGCAATGGATTGTGCATCTGGGCATGACGGGGCGCCTGCTGGTGACAACGCCGGAAGCGCCCGTGGCGAAGCACACCCATGCGCGCCTCACGCTCGCAAGTGGACGGGAGTTGCGTTTTGTCGACCCGCGCCGGTTTGGCAGGCTGGAGTTTCGCGACCTGCGCAACTCGCTCGGCTTCGCGGGGCCGGGAGCAGAACCGCTGACAATTGGAGCGGAAGCGTTTGCGAGTCTGTTCCACGGCAGAAAGCTGGCCATCAAAGCTGCGCTGCTTAACCAGACACTGCTCGCCGGTGTGGGAAATATCTACGCCGATGAAGGCCTGTTTCGTGCGGGGATTCGTCCGCGTCGCAGGGCAGGGCAGCTGACGCGCGTGGAGTTGGAAAAACTGCGGAGGGCTCTGCGCAAGGTGCTGGAGCATGCGATCAAACTGGGCGGATCGTCGGTTTCAGACTACGTGGATGCAGAGGGTGTTCGAGGTTTTTTCCAACTGGAACACTGTGTGTACCAGCGCACTGGGGAGCCTTGCCGCACATGTGGGAACGCAATCAAACGTATCGTGGTGGCAGGACGAAGCACACACTACTGCGCTCACTGTCAGCGATAGGAGGCAGCATTTGCACACGGCAATCTACTATTTTTTGAAGTCAGACACATCAGGTTTACTAGAATCCAAACGGTTCGCGTTATTTCGAGGGCGCAACTAGTTGAAATCAAACAGAATTCCAAACGGCATTCCGATTGCTTAATAGAAAGTGCCAGTGATGTACCGGCTGCTGGGGAAGTTCCGGCGAGCCCGCAAAACAAGCAGACGCTCGGCAAGAGCAGCCGCCAACGAAGCGGCAGACCGGCCGGGAGAGCCTGTAGAAGGCGCGGTGGATATAACCACCGCCCATAATTTGCTGGGAGGCCAGTGACCAGCGCAGGGACACGAAACGCCACTCGAAGAAGTGGCGTTTCGTGCGTTTACGTGAAAGCAACATCGGATTACACCTGCATCGCGGAGCGCTATCGAGTGTTACGCATGTACCGAGGAAGTTGCAGGGGAGGCTACTTGCGCTGCCTTGCGGGAGCCTGTAGTATCGAACTTGCCTATCAAGCGGCTGAAGCGAATCTCCTGATCAAGGTAGAGACGGCTCGCCGCTGACAAAAGATTCTTCGCAAACAGAACCGGCTTATCAAGCGGAAGCAGCGAAAAATCCTATAGGACAGGCATCACCCCAGGAAACGCTGGCCGAATCGTACCGATCCATACAACCGGAGAGTGCTGTTGCAGGCAGTCGGGCAAAAAGGCTTGAGCGTTTTAAATAGATGTTTGGCCCTGGAGTCGCATCGAAGAAGTAGCGGTCATTCTCCGCAGGGATCCTGACGACAAGCAATTGTCGAGGGAGCAGACCAGAATGCCGCGATGCACCGGGCAGGAAAGGTACACCCACTGTTAACGCGTCATGGGTACGCAGGTGTCGGGGTAGATTGCGTTCGGGACCACTGTCCCCCCGCCACATTATGCGGCTCCATTGACAAGCGGGCAGTCAGCCTCCGCGAAATGGCCTTCGACAGCGGGACGAGCGGCGGGAACAGAAACTCAGCAGCACCAGAGATGGAAGAGCTGAGGCAAGAGATCTAATGCAATCCACAGCAATGTGCCAGGAAGTGCACGCATGACAACAGAACCGACGGTTCCCCAGCAAGAGCTGGGGGCAGCCCCGACGAATGGTCAGGGACAGTCGCAAGGACATCGGCGCCGCAGGCGTCGTCGCAAAAACAAGCCAAGCCAGCCAGGCGGGCAGCCGCAGGCGCAGCAGCAGAATCCGCCGCAGCAGGCTCAGCCGCAAATGCAGGCTCCGCCTCAGCCACAGCAGCAGGGCGGACCGCCGAAGCAGGGTTCGGGCCGTCACCGCAAAAAGAAGAAGTTCTTCCAGCAGAAGAACGGCGGCGCTCCGCAGCCAGGGCCGGGCAACAGTATTGCTCCGCAGCACAACGGCCGCCGGAAAGACAAGCAGCGAGGGCCGAGGATGTTTGTGGGTCCGATGGACCACAGCTATCGCATCGTGAACGGCAACGTCGCGGATGGGCCGCCTTCGACAATTCCCACTTCCGCCAATGGACACCACGGCGGCTACTACAGCGATGTGAATGTCGGTTCGTCAAGCGTTCCGGTAAAGGCGGATGCGCCCACGCGTATCTTCTGCTTCATCGATGATCTGTTCTTCCAGGCCAAGATCCAGGAGTCGGCGAAGAAGCTGGGTGTGAAGGTGGAATTTGTGAAGGGCGAGAAGGAAACGATCGCGCGCATCATCGATTCTCCCGAGGCCGAAAAGCCGACACTGGTGGTCTTTGACCTGAACAACCTCAATGCAAAACCGATGACGCTAATTCCGAAGTTCAAGACGAAGTTCAAGAAGGCGACGTCGATCATCGGATTTCTCAACCATCTGCAGGGCGACCTGAAGATGAAGGCTATCGAAGCCGGATGCGACACGGTGATGCCGCGCTCGGCGTTCTCGCAGAGCCTTCCGAACCTGCTCCGCAGGTACGGCCTTGAAGAGGAAGACGATAACGTTCCGCAGCCGATGTAAAGGAACAGGGAACAGGGAATAAGAAACGGGGTGCCAACATTTATCGTTGGCACCCCGTTCGTTTTGTGTCGAGGTTTATTCCCTCTTCCCCAATTCCCTGCTTCTATCCCGGCGGCCAGGTCATCGGGCGACCACCGAGCAGATGGACATGGATATGATCGACGGTCTGCCCGCCATCTTCGCCGGTGTTAATCACAGTGCGATATCCCTGCGTCAGTCCTTTGGAGCGGGCGATTTCGGCAGGCTGCCCAATGAAGATGGCCGATCAGGGCATTGTGCTCCTTATCAGCGTGGGCAATCGACGCAACGTGTTGGCGCGGAACAATGAGGACGTGTACGGGCGCCTGAGGATTGATGTCGGCAAAGGCGTAGCACTGGTCGTCCTGGTAGACAGCCTTGGATGGAATGCTTCCATCGATGATCCGGCAGAAGAGACAACTCATGATTAAGCCAGAGTCTACAGTTCCTGGTTGTCAGTTTCCAGTCGGCAGTGAATATCGCTGGTCAAGGGTTAACCAGAACTTTTCGCGCGCCGCTCTCTCCGTGGCCCAAGCCACAGAATTTGCCGCGGGTCGCAAGCCCGCGACCGACCGGCCTTCATCTATGCGACCGATTCTGGCGGTTTAGCGTAGTTGTCTACGTTCTTGCGCTTCTTCTCTGGCATCGAGAAAACGGTGTATCTCTTGCGCCAGGGAGCGATTGAAGGTGCGCAAAGAAACAAACGGGACATCGAAAAGCCGATGTTTGCCGCCTCTCTCCATCAGTTGGGCAACGCGGCGCTCGCGATCGATATCCATCACGACGAATAAGCCCGCTCTATCGGCAACCCGGATTATTTCACCGAGCAAAGGGATTCTTTTTGTACGACGATCCGATTTAATAACAATGCAGGAAATATTGGAACTCACCGAACACCTCGGCAAATGAGTGACTTCCGGCGACCCTCCTTTCAAGCGCGATCGCACCATGTGAGAGATGCCCGCAATGGGCATCGGGTTGTTTTGCTGGTTTTGACTAAGTGATTGATTTCGCTGATGTAATTGCACGCTTGTTCAGTAGTTGTGCTTCTCCTTAAATTCGGGATTGCATCAAACTCTGATGAATACCTGGTGCTTGGTCTTTGCGACCGAATGAGGCAGATCCATGGCGGCGGAATCGGACGACGCAATAGTGCTGGTAATCGACGACGACAGGGTGCTTGCCGACACGCTTGCAGAAATTCTGAGAAAACACGGTTACCGGCCCATTGCGATGTATAGCGGGGAAGAGGCTGTTGAGCTGGCTCAGAGGTTTCGCCCCGATGTGATCCTCAGCGACATCCGTATGAGCCGGCTGGATGGAATTGAAGCAGCCCGGCGCATTCGGGCGTTGCATCCAGACTGCAGGGTGATTCTGTTCACCGCCCAAGCCATATCCGCAGCGATGAAGCAAACCATTCATAGGCTAGGATTTGAACTTTTGCAACGGCCGCTGCGGCCTGAAGACGTGTTGACTGCTCTTCGAAGGAGTGCCTGTGAGGGCGAGGACTATCAAGCCTCAGGACGAGGGAAAGGGACATGATGTACCTGGACTCACCCGCTGGGGACTTCGGACGTAACTTTCGTATGGATACCAAAGTGCCCTAAGTTTCACCCCAACAGTGGATTGACTCTCAGGAAAGGGAATCGTAAGTTTCAGTGTAGAGTGCAGCAGCCTGAGCAGGTGTATGGCTGCACTTTTACGCAAAGAGCCCGCCGCAAGGCGGGCTTTTTGCGCTTCCAATAAAGCGCGCTGTTTGCGGGAGCCTGTGAAGATTCCGGTCCAGATCAAGCCGTTTGTGTCGTTGGGCAGACGGCGGGCCTGATTGTGAGATTGGTACCGGCATGAGAAACATGGAGTGATCCGCTACCTTTGAGCCACGTCGTATGCGGATAGAATAGATTCAGTTCCCGAACCGCTCAGCGCTGTTGCACGAAGTACGACCCTTACAACGTTGGAGTTTGAACGTGCGGAGTCGGTATTTCAGCGATGCAGGCGCGCGCTGCGTTTGCATATAGCGCATTGAGGGTTTACGAGTGGCAACAGCAGAACTTTTTCCCACCTACACCAAACTAAGCCAGAAGATCCTGCGTAAAGCGGCAGGGCATAGCGAGGTAGGCCCGCCGCGATGTAGGCGCCAACCAGATCATCGAGGGGCTGGACTTGTTCTGGCTGGCGCTGCGCTGCCCAACGCACGCGTGGACCTGGCCACGAGCTAACAACGAGGAGCACTTCGAAGGCTTCGACGCACATCAGACCTGCCACAAGTGCATGTCGCGGCGAATGTTCGATACGCGGAAGTGGCAAGCGGGACCGGTGTATCGGCGCCGGGTCGAACCCGACAGGGCTCGCGAAGCGGGTTCCGCCAACTTCGATAAGAAGGCGGAACCCTCCACGTCTGGTTATTTCGTTGACTGGATCAGGTCCTGGACCACGTAGAGCTGCGACATGCTGAGGGTGCGCAGCTTTTCATAGCGCTCAAAGGTCGTGCCTAGCTCCATGTCGGGGTGGACCTTGTGCCAGCGGTCGACAAACTGGGTGTCGTCCTTGTAGATGGACTCCCAGGTGGGAAAGACATCGACGGTCACGGCCTGGTAGGGCTGATCACTTCCGCTGGGCAAGACACGCGTGTTGAGCGACCATCCGGTCCGCACTCCATCCTTCGCCATTGCCTCGGCAAGCGGCTTCCAGACTTTCTTCTCCCAGGCAAGGTAATCGTCCATGTTCCCGGTGGAGACCTTCATGTAGTTCACGACGAAGTAGTCCCCTTTCTTGAAGGCGCCCACGGATCCCTGGTTCTGGTACATGTTGTTTGAGATCAGGGTGGTGAGGGAGTTCCGGCGATCGACATATTGTTGCGCACTCATGCTCATTCCCGCCTTCTTCAATGCAGCGTCGAGTTCTTCGAGACCCAACGGCTGGGGCGGAATTCCCGGATACGTAGAGACAGCGATGTAATCGCACTCCGCAGATCGGCCTGACGGAAGTACCGATCGCAGGATGAACCACTGCGAGACGGCCCCGCCGTCAACCCTGGACTGTGCGTACTTGTGGAGATCTTCGGCAGCCCACTTGCGGAACTCTGCATTGCTTTCGGGCTTTACCTTGAGGCAGGCAACGCTGTGATAGCCGGTCGGTGCTTGCTGTGCAAGCAGAGTGGCAGAGAATGCCGCGACCAGCGCGACAGACGCTAACAGACGGGGAACTTTCATGGGAACCTCTTCTTCTTTCGTTTGGTCTCGGGCTGGTCGAGCATTATCCAGCAGTGCCAGTCTGAGGTTCGTTTAGGGACCGGGGAATGTAGAACGACCATACAGCACGGTGCTGCAATAGGAAAGGTCAATCTGTTTCGCAAGGACCAGGGAGACAGGAATATCCTGTGCGCTGACGGTGCATCGAGACACTTCAACCGCGCTATCTAATGCGCGAGAGAGGCTGTTGTAGGTGCAACCGGGCATGCGCCGTAGCTGCGATTCAGCTTCTCGACTTTGAAGACCCCGGGGCCTGTACTGTCTTTGGCTTTCTTGATCCTCGTCCCGTGGAGTTTGACCTTGTCGCCAGCCTTGATGCTTGCCGCGTCGCCTTCGAGCGAGTAGATCTTCCCGTCGCTGGTGTGTAGATCGAGCCCAGTGGCGCTCGTGACCACGCATCCCGTGAGCCTGTGATGGCTGCGGTGGACCTCAACCGGGACGATGATAGCGACGGCAATGACCGCACCGATGCCGATCGCGGCTCCGACGACCTGGCCATTCGATGGACCGATATTGGTGTTGTAACTGGAAGTGTCGCACCCCGAGGGTGACGTGGCTCCGGTGCAAAAAAGGGTTGCGAGAGCAGCGAATGCAGCGATTCCCCAGCGGCGCTGCACGGGCCGGTTTGCTTGTTGAGATTTGCGTGGGAGTTGAGGCAACGAAGAATCGGGCAAGGAGTCCTCCCTTTGTCGACAACTTTGTGTGACTCGGGTGGTCCAAACGCAAAAACGGCCGACCGCATTCCTGCGCAAGAAGCGTTGTTTTATGCATGCGGTAAAGATTGCCGCCAGTATGCGACCTTGCCAGGCCGCACGCAAGGGAATTCGAAAGCCGGCCGGAACATGTCTAGCTGGTGTGGTCGAGGATGATCTTCCAGCCGTGCGGGGCCTTTGCGCCAGACCAGCGAGAAGATGCCGTCGTCTTTCTTGGCTTCGCCTTTGGCGGTGCGTTCGAGGTGGAACTTGCCGGTGACAAGGGCGATCTCAGATTTGCCACAGCCGGAGGCAAGCAGGCGGATGTCGAGGTCGTTGAAGGTGAGTTTGCCCATCTGCTCGGGGTTGGTGTAGCTAAGCATGTAGCGTTCGCGGATGGGCTGGAAGCCCTTGCGCAGCGACATGCCGATGAAAGTGGTGTCGGGCGAGTCCTCGTAAGCCTGCATGAAGGCAGGGATGTCGGCGCGGTTCCAGGCATCGGACTGCGCTTTGATGGCCGCGCGGATCTCGGTTTCATCGGCGGCTGAGGCAGCGGCGTCGTGCGCGGCTTGTGCTGGAGATGCTGGCGCGATGGCGATGAGAAGCAAGGCGAGGAAAGGCAGGGAGCGTTTCATGGAAGGCCTCCGGGGATAGGAGATGTACGAGGAAAGATTACAACGTGCGAACAGCTTTGCCCTCTCATCTTTGCTACGCGAAGATGGACAGAAATGGTCGTGCAGCTTTGAAGATCTGATTGAGCCGGGATTGTCCTACAATCTAGCTATGGCTGCGGCTGAGACTTCCCCTTTTCGCGTGGTGCATACGGTGTGTTCCCACGACTGCCCGGATAGCTGCGCAGTGCTTGTCACCGTCGATGCGAATGGGCGGGCGATCAAGGTTCAAGGCGACCCCTCGCAGCCGGTAACGCAGGGATTCTTGTGCGGCAAAGTGGCGAAGTACCTTGACCGAGTGTACTCGCCGCAGAGAATTCTTTATCCGCTGAAGCGTAAGGCGGGAGTCGCCAAGGGACCCCTGAAGCGTGGAGAAGAGCACGAGGCCTTTGAACGCGTGAGCTGGGATGAGGCACTGAGCGCGATTGCCGCGCGGCTGCAGCAGATCAGCGACACGTATGGGCCGGAGTCGATTCTGCCTTACAGTTACGCAGGGACAATTGGCGTGCTGGGATTTGGGTCGATGGACCGGCGGTTCTTTCATCGGCTGGGCGGAAGCCAATTGGACCGGACGATTTGCTCCGAAGCCGGCGGAGTGGCGTGGAACCTGGTGTACGGGAAAAAGCTGGGTACCCCGACAGAAGACTACAAGCTGGCCAAGCTGATTGTGGCGTGGGGCGCGAACATCCACGGCAACAACGTTCATCTGTGGCCGATGGTGGAGCAGGCCCGGCGCAACGGGGCGCGGCTGATCGTGATCGATCCCTACAAGACGCGCACGGCGGCGCTGGCGGACTGGCACATCTGCGATCCGGCCGGGAACGGATACGGCGCTGGCGCTGGGAATGATGCACGTGATTTTGCGCGAGGGGCTTGAGGATCGTGCATATATCGCCGAGATGACGCATGGATTCGACCGGCTCGCGGAGAGAGTTCGCGAGTACACGCCGGAGCGCGTAGCGGCCTGGACGGGGATGACCGCGGATGGGATTGAGCAACTGGCGCGCGAATATGCAACGACGCGGCCGTCTGCTCTGCGGCTGAACTACGGCGTGCAGCGGAGCGAGAACGGCGGCACGGCGGTGCGGGCAATTGCGATGCTGCCGGCGCTTACGGGAGCGTGGAAGTATCGCGGAGGCGGCGGCTCGCTTTCGACTTCTGGCGCGTTTTCGTGGAACAAGCGGGAGTTGGAGCGGAGGGACCTGGCTCTCGATTCACCGCTCGGCCGCGAGGCGCGCACTATCAATATGTCGACGCTAGGGATGGCGTTGAATCAGGGCATTGGGAATAGGGAATCGGGAATAGAAGCTGGCTGCGCGGAGACCGATGCCGATGTGTTGAGTGGTGGGCCGCCGGTTCATGCGCTGTTTGTCTACAACTCGAATCCCGGAGCAGTCGCGCCAAACCAGAACGCCGTTCGCCACGGGCTTGCAAGGACCGATCTGTTTACGGTGGTGCACGAGCAGTTCTTCAACGACACCACGGATTACGCTGACTACGTTTTGCCCGCCACAACTTTTCTGGAGCATACGGACATTCAGGGCGCATACGGACATTACTTCGTTCAGCTCTCGAACCAGGCCATCGAACCTCCCGGTGAAGCTCGGTCGAATGTGTGGCTGTTCGGGCAACTGGCGCAGTACATGGGCTTTACGGAGCAGTGCTTCCGCGACAGCGAAGAGCAATTGATTCGGCAGGCACTGGCTATAGGGCTGGATGGTCGATCGAAGAATCCCAGCATGGAGCACGTCACACTTGAGGATCTGCGGGAGCAGGGGCACATTCCGCTGGCGTTTCATCGCGATCCCGAAGGCAATCCATTTCTGCCCTTTTCGTCGGGATCTGTTCCGACGCCCTCTGGCAACATCGAATTTGATTCAGAGGTGCTGGCCGCGCAGGGTCTTGATGGGCTGCCTGCTTTTACTCCTCCGAGCGAATCGCGATGGGGTGAAGGCGCGAAGCGGTTTCCGCTGGAGTTCCTGGGCCGCAAAGCGGACAACTACATGAATTCCACCTTTGCGAACCTCGAAGGGCACCGCAAGATGGAAGCGCGCACGAGCCAGCGGCTAGAAATGCATCCTGCAAATGCAAAGGCGCGGGGGATTGCAGATGGCGACAAGGTTCGCGTGTGGAACGATCGCGGAGAGATTCTGTTGACGGCGTTGGTGGATGGCAGTGTTCCTGAGGGCGTGGTGGCTGGACGGTTGGATTGGTCCAAGTTCAATGAAGGCGGCGTAAACGTGAATGCGCTGACCAGCGAGCAGTTGACGGATATTGGCGCGGGCGCCACATTCTATTCCGTTCTCGTGGAAGTGGCGAAGGCCTGACGCCTCCACCAGCGATAGGCAAAATTCGCATAAAAACCAGATTCCTTTGGTGCGTACCAGCGAAGCGCCATACGTCCACTCGAACGGCAGATAAAAGGCGGTAGACTAAGACTATGACGTGGTTACCATTTTTAGCCGTTCTCGTTCTGGCCATCGCCTACATGGCAATGAAGCGTTCCGGCCAGATTTCGCCGAAAGAAGCTACGGATTATCTGAAGAACGGGGCGCTGGTGATCGACGTACGCAATGCGAATGAGTTTGATTCAGGGCACCTAATGCAGGCCAGCAACATTCCTTTGGATCGCATTGAAATGACGGCGCTGTCGGTTGTGAGGGACAAGAACAAGGTTCTGTTGCTGCACTGCTCTTCCGGAGTCCGCAGCAGAATGGCAAAAAAGAAGCTCGATGAACTTGGATACAAAAAGGTCTTCAACCTGGGTTCGTACGAGCGCGCCAGAAAGATTATCACCAACCAATAGTCCCCAATATCTCGCAAAATAGATGGATGGAAACTGCGTTTCAGTTGCGCCTCGCGACGGACGAGGACGTTCCTGCGCTTCATGAGCTGATCGAAGCCTCGGTGCGCGGGCTGCAAGCGGGCGATTACACGCCGGCGCAAATTGAGGGTGCGCTGGGGACGGTGCTGGGACTGGATACTCAGCTGATTCAGGACCGTACTTATTTCATTGCCGAAGCTGTCGATCAAATTGCACAGGCGCAGAATCGTCTGGCCGGATGCGGCGGCTGGTCGAAACGGAGAACGCTTTTCGGAGCGGACCAAGGACCGGGGCGCGAGCCTGAACTGCTGGATCCGACCATAGATGCTGCGAAGGTGCGAGCGATTTTTGTCCATCCGGATTTTGCACGACAGGGGCTGGGATCGCTGATCCTGGCGACGGTGGAGGATGCGGCACGCGCCGCAGGATTCACGCGGTTTGAAATGGGATCCACGCTAACCGGCATGCCGCTTTACCGGTTGAAGGGGTACGTGGAGAGCGAGCGAATCGCAGTGCCTTTGAAGAATGGGGAGGCGTTGCCGGTGGTGAAGATGGTGAAGATCACCGGATGACACCAGATTCAACACCATCCACTCTGCGGCTGGCTGTCGGCGATCACGGCGCAGCATGAGAAATTCAGCCAATCTGTTTGGTGTGTCGCGGTCGGATTTGGACCCACCCAGCGATCTTCCGGTCGTTTCGAGCTATCTATTGAAATTGAAGTGAAGAAGATTACCTGCGCCGAAAATCATGCTAGCCATCAGAAGCAGTCTGAAAGCCTGCCAGTACCTTATCATCCGCAATCCGAAAACCTCCGGCACGGTAATGTTCCATAGAAGCTGAAAAATCAGAGGCACGACGAAAACTGCTACTACGATCGCGACAGCGGCGAAAAGTGCGAGAGCCAAAGGCACACCCCCTGCGGTTTGATTTTGCGGACCATTATAGGGGCGAACATCTCACCCAGCAGCTTTCGTGCATGAATTCACCAGCCTGAAGACGATTAGTGGATGCTTCGTCTACTGCGCCGCTGCGGTTGATGCCCGCATCTGCGGTTGGATCTGCTTGTATCCGGCGGGAACGTCGAAGTGCGACGGATCCACTGGAGCCGTTGAAAAGTTCGAAGTGGTGATCAGGGTTTCCATCAGGATGGCGCTGGTCGGTTGCGCCGCGTTCTGATTGGGATCTGGAGGCGGCGGTTCCTGCTTCTTCTTGCCAAATCCGCCCAGCCCGAAGTGGCTCGTGAGAGCTGAAGTCATCCCCTGTTTCGCCACGTCACTGCCGCTTGGCCCCGCGGGTTCGGGAGTTGTTGGAGCTTCCGATGCTGCCGGCAACGGTTGACCATTGGTAGTTGTGCCCATGCGCATCACCTGCATGATCGGAACGCCGTCGAGCTTCTGCATCTCCTTCGCCATGTCTCCAAGGGCCTGTCCGGCGCCGGGATTCTGCGCCAGCATCTTGCTGAAGTCGTAGCCCAGCCCAATCGTGCGTGGCATCGGCCATCTTCAAAGCCATGCGCTTGTAGAAGTCGCGCACCTGGTCGTAGCCGGGAATTTCAGGCACCATCCACATATCGTTGGTGATGGCCATGTTGCCGGATTGCTGGCTCTTCGTATCCGTGGCCGTCATCGTCATGGTCAAGATCGCCTCGCTGCTCTGGAGGCCGCTGATCTCTTTTTGCGCACCGGTCTTGTGGACCTTTACATCGAAGCTCATCTTCACGTTTTCCGCGTTCGGATCGGGAGCGGGCTGGGCAGCTGGTTGCGAAGCCTTCTGCTTCTCCATCTGCTCGCGCGCATTCGCCATGGCCTGCTTCATCTGGTCGAAGGTCATCACCGTGTAGGTCTTCTTCTGCACGTCGATGTGGGTGATGGTCTCCTTGTCGAGATCGATGATCTCAATGCTTTCAGCAGACACGTTCGCGAGCCGGTTGTCTTTCAGATAGATGGTGGAAACAACCGGGTCGCCCATGTGCCGCGCCTGCGAGCTGATGAAGCCGACCGACTTCATCATGTGCAGCAGCGATCCGCCTGTGAGCTGCGTGGTCTGCTGATAGGTGTAGTCAGCGGCGTAAATCGTGGCAGGGAAGACGAGAGCGAACAAGAGCGCAATGCGCTTCATATGCGGGAACATGGTGGAAACCTCCAGACAGATTCGGCGGCAGAGGGGAAGAGCCGACAGCGGGCCGCTCGAATGGCTCGGAGTGTACCCGCCGAGATAGTGCGCGTCAATGAGTCTGCGTTTCAAAAAGCGCCACCTTTTTTGAATTCCAGCGGCAAGCAGATTCGGTTAGAGCGTCAGAATGTCGGCCTCGAATCCTGGAAAATCGAAGGCCATGTCCCCGGATCGCCACGAGAAAGCATCAGGCCGGCCCGCGAATGAATTGCTGTCGAGCATTCAGAATTCGACCTGTTTTGACGGGACCAAGGAAGCTGGATCTGTTTTTGGGTGGGGACTGGCACTCTTGCCAGTTGCGTGCGCGTAAAGCTCGGGCGATCCTCGCATCTACCTGGATATTGTTCGCGGGGGCTTTTGACCATTCCATCCGAAGAAAAGGAGAAATCATGGAGACCGACTCGAGGCCGAATCTTCCCACGGGTGGAGGCAAGAAACCGAACCTGGTCTATTTCCTGGCAATCCTCTCGGCTTGGGAGAAGAATTCAGCTCGTACAATGGCTGTTTTCTCCCCGGGGCAACCGTCTTCAATTTCCGGCAGAGACCCAAGGAGCGCCATCCTGCACGGCGCCGATGACGATCCTTCTCCTTCTGACTCGGCAACCGGTCATGCCAGTTCGCGGGAGCCATAGGCACTTCGCTCGTTAAGCGAACTGCCACGCTTACTTCTGTGTCTTCATGAACGCGCGCACCAACTCGGCGATTTCGTCTGCCTTGGTATCAAGCGCGAAGTGGCCCGCGTCGAGCACATGGACCTCGGCGCCCGGCACGTCCCTGCGATAGCGTTCCGGCTCGCCGGGGTCGAATGAGAGATCGTGCTTGCCCCAGAGCACCAGCAGCTTTGGCTGCGTTTTTCGCATCCACGCTTGCCACTTTGGGTAGGCATCGACGTTCGTTCGGTAGTCATAGAAGAGATCGCTTTGAATCTGCGCCTGCCCTGGCGCGTTCAGGAAGGCGTACTCATCGGTCCAAAGATCCGGGTCATAGAGCTCGACGTTCGGATCGTCTCCAACATGGCGCGTCTTCGTGGTCGCAAGTGACAGCAGATTCGTACGCAATGCTTCTTCGTGAGCGGGCCGATCTGCCCAGAAGGCACGCCGCGTTGCCCAGTTCGCACCCAGGCCTTCGTTGTGCGCGACCGCATCCTGGACGATGAGAGCCTGCACCCGCTCCGGATGAGCCAACGCCATGCGAAAGCCGACCGGCCCACCATAGTCCTGCATGTAAAGCGTGTAGTGCGACAAATCCAGCGCCTGCGTGAAGGCGTCCATCACCTGTGCGATGTGGTCGAAGGTGTAATCGAACTGTTTTGGGTCGGGCCAGTCGCTGTGTCCGAAACCCGGATAATCGGGCGCGATTAGATGGTAGTTGTCCGCAAGCCGCGTGAGCAGTGGCTGAAACATGCGAGAGGACGACGGAAGACCGTGCAGAAGAAGAATGACGGGAGCATTTTTGGGCCCGGCTTCCCGATAGAAGATTGAAAGACCATCGACCCTGATCGTCCGATAAAACACCGGCTGTTCCAAGAATCTCTCCTTTCTCTGGGCATGCACGCCGACCATGGTGGTGAGCATGACCGTGACTGCCGCCAAATTCCGAAGGGTCAATTTCGTCGTGTCCACGGATCCTCTGATCTACTCTTCGATTTCGAAGATGACTTCGAGTTCTACCGGCATGCCGAGAGGAAGGCTGGCAACACCGATGACCAGCCTGACCGGCAATTTGTCTTCGCCGAAGATGTCACGAAACAGATCCGAGGCTGCGTCCGCGACCCTGGGCTGGTCGAAGAAGTCTCCGGATGTTGCTATGAAAACGCCGAGCCGGATCACCCGCGTCACTCGGTCGAGTGAGCCCAGATGCTTTTTAGCCGCGGCCAGCACATTTAAAGCAGCAGTGTAGACGGCATCGCGTCCAGCCTCGGCATCCAGCTCTTTCCCCAGCCGCCCAAGATACTTTGGCTTGTGGTCTACGACGGGGAGCATCCCGCTAAAGAAGAGCAGGTTGCCCGTCTGCACCGTTTCCACATAGCTGCCAAACGGCGTCGGCGCCGCCGGAAGCTGAATGCCAAGGTCCTGCAGCCTGCGATCCGCACCGCCCGGCTGCGGACCTTTACCGCTCACCACCGGCCCGCGTGCGCACCGCCGTCCACGTGCAGCACCTCCCCGGTCACTTGATGAGCTTCGGTCAGATAAACGACCGCCTCGGCAATATCCTTTGCTTCGGTGATCGTGCCCATCGGCGAAAGGGTCTTCAGATAGTCCTTCGAGTTGTTCTGGTGAAGAGGAGTGTCCACAGCGCCAGGCGCGACGGCATTGAAGCGGATGCCTTTCTCTGCATACTCGCTTGCGAGACTGAGTGTCACCGCTTGAAGTCCGCCCTTGGTCATCATCGGAATCGACGCTGGACTGCCCGCCATGGGATTGTCGGCCAGTGCGGCCGTGATGGTGGTTACGCTGCCGCCGGTACCTTGCAACAGCATCTGCTTCACCGCGCGCTGAGTCATGAGGATGAACCCTTCAAGGTTGATGGAAACGAAGGTGCGAAATTCTTCGACTGAGTAATCCGTAAAAGGCTTTGATGTAAAGATGCCCGCATTGTTGACGACATGGTCGACCGAGCCGAACCTGGCGACCGCCGTCTGAATGACTTTCTCAGCCGTCGATGCCTGAGTGATGTCTCCGTCGACCGCGATGAAGTTGTCCGAGGGCGCGAAGCCTGCCTTGGAGATGCTCCGCGAAGTGGCAACAACGCTGTACGCTCGAGAGAGAAATGCCTCGACAATGGCCGCTCCGATGCCTTGCGAGGCGCCGGTTACAATCACCGTCCTGTTGTCTCGCATGCGAATCTCCCGCTGCGCCGCAGATCGGCTTGAATCCCGTCGCTGCGACTTATCCGAAATGCGATTTATCCGCTCGTACCCCGTTAGCGCATAGATTCCCTCGATGCCTGCGGAGATTCGCTAAAACATTTACATTCCGGTGGAAAAGTCGGTTTCGATTAGGCAGCAAAACCAGCGGTATTCGAGATCGACATAGGCGGCTCTGCACTCATCTGAATGGACACTAGCTGATTGTGCTCCGGGCCAGCTCTTGCGTGGCTCTCACGCGATGGCGCTGTTCATCAGGCTGATTTGCGTTTTGCTGACTTGGCGGGAGTCTTGACGATGCCAATGCCTTTGGCCGGGGCTTCCTTGACGCTCTTCGGCGGTTTTTTTGCCGAGACCTTGTCTCCGCCGCCGATGCTCTTGCGCAAGGCGTCCATGAGATTGACCACGTTGCTTGGCCTCTGTTGCGGCGCCTGGTCAATCGGAACCGGCATGTTGTTGACCTTCGCTTCCACCAGTGCCTTGACCGCTGTCTCGTAGCCATCTTCGAATTTACTAATGTCGAGCTTGGACGACATGCGCGCGATAAGCGTCTCCGCCAGTTGCAGAGAGTCAGGATCGATAGCCGGCTGCTTGATGTCGCGGAAGTAGTCGGCCCGATTGCGCAATTCGTATTGGAAGCGGAGGGTATAGGCCACCATGCCAGGACTGTCGGCCCCCGCAGGCACCAGGGCGATGATGTTTTCGCGGCCGGAGAAGGACACTTTGCCGATGGCAGCTTTGCCGGACTTCACGAGCGCCTCCCGCACGACATTGAACGCTTCAGCCGACATGTCGTTTTCGGGCGTAACGAAATACGGCTTCTCAATGTATTCGGGATGCAGGTCGGCGACGTCGACAAATTGCGACACTGCGATCGTGTGCTTCGAGGGGACGCGCAGGTTTTCGAGTTCGCTGGGCTCGATGATGACGTATTTGCCCTTGCTATATTCGTAGCCTTTGACGATCTCGTCGCTTTCAACAGCCGTGGTGGCCTCTTTGCTTTCGGCCGCGCTCTCCAGCACCTTCTGGTGACGGATGCGTTCGCCGGTGCGGCGGCTGACCTGGTGAAAGCTGATCTGGCCCTTGCTTTCGGTGGCGACGTAGAGGCTCACTCCAAACGCCACGAGCGAGATCTGAACGTTGCCCGACCAATAAGGACGTGCCATGAAAACCCCCTCAAAGGCGGGCCGGAAACGGCGTGGGAAGCGCAGACCCGCAGAGTGAGGAGTTTAGCGCATTTTGTAAACGTCCGAGAAGTGTATATCTAGTAAACGACAGGACTTTCGTCTTGTGTTCGCCTGCAATCGAGGTCGCGGTCGAAGGACTTTATTCAACCCCATTCGCCTACATCCTGCGTACGAGGTGGACCGCGGACCAGCCCACCGCCACGCCGACGGATCGGAGCATGGTGGCTCCAAAAGGCAGAAAAAGCGCGAAGCCGATGGCGGCGAAGGACCAGATGAACAAGGCCCAGGTAAGTGTGTTGCGCCGATCTGCGTAACTCTGTTTGAGTTTGGCGAGAATTCTCCCGCCCTGATAGTGCTCATCCATTGCGTCTATTCTCTCCTCTGTTTCGATTCCTTTTGGGAGATGCCGTACAAACAAACCAATTGTTGAAACCCAAAGGTACAGTCTGGGGATAGTTCGAAAGTACCGCTGGCGCAGCGGTTACTTAAATACTGCTAAAGGGGCAGCGTGTCTCTCCAACGGGGAATTTCGGAGGATTTCGGTCCAAGTAAAGGCTTGTTAACCAATCTGCGGGTTCGTTCGTTGTTGTTGATAGAAGGGCTCAACGAAGCCACTTCGATTCGAGGAAGACAACATGGACAAGCTTCCACTGATTTATCGGATTCTCACTGCCAGCGCACTTTCCGTTTTGCTTGTGGCCGCCTCGGGAGTGGCCCAGCCGCGCACCGCGACTCCGGCGCCCTCACCCGCACCGGTAGCGAGCACGGCGCCTGCTCCGAACGAGCGCGACGTGGCGGCAACGCAGACTGAACTGATCCGCCTGCTGCGGCTGAGCCCGACGCTGACCACCGTGGTCTCGCACGATCCGTCGTTGCTTTCGAACACGGACTACGTCGCACACAACAACCCCCAACTGGCTGCGTTTCTGACAGCGCATCCCGAGGTGGCGCGAAATCCCGAGTTTTATCTGTTCTCGCATCTGAAGCACGAGGATGGACAGCCGGACGAGGCACTGGAGCGCGCGGTGTGGCCGGATGTGTATCGCTCGCAGGGGCCGTCTTCGCCGCTTGAACACATGTGGGGCGATATCGTGCCGCTGATCGCATTCGGCTTTGGTCTGACTGCAATCTTTGTCCTCGCGCGGATGTTCGTCGAAAATCGCCGCTGGAGCCGCATCTTCAAGCTGCAAAGCGATGTGCACGGCAAGCTTATCGACAAGTTCACCAGCAACCAGGAACTCGCGGCCTACATGGAGACGGAAGCGGGCAGGAAGTTCCTTGAGGCTGCACCGATTCCCGTTGGCATCGAGCAGGACCGGCGAGTGCCCAGTGCCGTGGCTCGCGTGCTGACGCCGCTACAGGCGGGCATTGTGATGGTGCTGCTGGGTATCGGTTTGCTCTCGCTGCGCCACGCAGGGCCAGATATGGATACGCCGATGCTCTTCTTTGGGACCGTCGTGTTGATGCCGGGAATCGGCTTTATCATCTCAGCAGGCGTTTCGTGGCTGCTGGCGGCGAAGTTGGGATTGATGCCCGCCGAAACAGCAGCGCAAAACCGGTTCGATTCGTCTCTCGGCTCTTCCTCCGTTTTCAAGGACAGGCAGTGAGTCGCGGAGAGGCCGGTGAAGGTGAGGAAGCAGAGGCCGATGCCCTGGGAGTCCATCATTCCGAGCGTGCTGGCAGGCGAGGGACAGTCCCTTGCCGCCGGTACGACCGCCGCGGCAATGGATAACGAGCAGTTCGCTGCGTTTTATGCGCGATCGGCTCGCTCTCTCTGGGCCTACCTGGCGCGCGTGAGCCGCGATCCTGCGCTTGCGGACGATCTGACGCAGGAAAGCTACGTGCGATTCCTGTGCGCCGATCATCCCACAGACGGGGAAGTAGCGGCGCGGCGATACCTGTTTCGAATTGCAACCAATTTGTTGCGCGATCACTGGCGGCGTCCGCAGTCGTCTTCGATCGAAGAGATGCCGGAGGAGATGTTCAAGGCCAAGTGTGGAGTGGCGCAGTCGGATTCGCAGGCAATACTCGAGCCCGCAATGGCATGATGCGCCCGCGTGACCGGCAGTTGTTGTGGCTGGCGTATGCCGAGGGCTATTCGCATCATGAGATCGCAGAAGTGACGGGATTGGCTTCGGCCAGCATCCGGTTGCTGCTGTTTCGGGCAAGGCGCAAGATGGCGCGATTGCTGCGACAGGGAGGTGAAGCATGAGTCCGTTTTCATGCCCCCGCGAGCGAGAGGTGACGGAGTTGCTTGATCGCGGCTGCTGGCCTGACGCATGCCCTGACGATTTGCGCACGCATGTCGAGTCCTGCCGCATCTGTTCTGATCTTGTGGTGGTAAGTCGGGCGTTTCAGGCCGCGCACAGGCAGACAACGCCGTTGCCGCATCTGGAATCTGCAGGCGCCCTGTGGTGGCGTGCCCAACTGCGGCGCCGCAATGCAGCGATTGAAAAGGTGGGCCGGCCCATTCTGGGTGCGCAGATCTTTGCGCTGGTGATTTCCGTCGCAGTCGGTGTAGGCGTGCTTGCCTGGCAGGGAAGCACCCTGATGGGCTGGCTGCAGGATCTGCCGCGGACGCTGCATCTGGATGCGTTGGTGCCGGCGGCGCTATCGCAGCAGGGTGGAATGGCGTCGATCGTGCTTCCGGCACTCGCGACTGTCGCGCTGCTGAGCGGCGTGGTGGTTTACCTGGCGACGGAAAAGTAATAAACACCGTTGCATATCGATCGTGTGGGCTCAACCAAGTCAACCCATGGCAATTCTGTATGCTTGTTATGGCTGGGTAATTTGTTTACCTGCCGATGACCCTGTCGGCATGCAAACCCCGCACGCATGATCTTGACCATTGCGCGAACGAACGGAGCAAGCTCAAATTAAGGCGGAGGGAACAAGTCTTGGAGAGCAAAACCAAGGTTCACGTGGACCAGGTCCTATCCCCTGCAGGACACCCGGTGACCGTCGTCCGGTTTGAGGGCGACATTGCCGCTACTTCGAAAGATGCTGTGCTGGGCGTCTACCAGAGACTTCCCGGAGAGTCGTCGAAGGTGATCCTGCTGGACTTCAGCAAGGTTGGTTATATCAATTCGACCGGTATCACCCTGGTCATCCAACTGCTGATAGAGGCTTATCAATCGGCGCGGAAGATTTACGCATTCGGACTGTCTCCGCATTTCACCAAGGTCTTTACCGTCGCGGGAATCACCAGCTACGCCGGACTGTTCCACAGCGAGTCCGAGGCGCTCTCGGCGATCTAACCTTCGTCAATAAGGCTGGGAAAGAACCGTAGTAGGATCTCGATTACGAAAGCATCCAGCTATAGTCGTCGATGGATGCAATCAGAGATTACTAACAAGATCAGGATCAAACCAAGAACGATGGCCGTTATCCAAACGGCGCGTTCATTGCTTCCATGCTTTGTCTTTTTTCTGGTTTCTACTAGCAGGGGCATCGTACCTTCCGCTCCACTTTCGAACCGAATTCGCAGTTGTGTTTCGCTTGCCAGCATTGGCTGTCGGCCAGCAGAATGCTAACCCCGCCGCTCGACCAGAGAGGGCCCGATTGCCAGATGCATTGATTTGTTGAGCAAAAGTGTACGCCGGTTTAGAAGCGGCGATGTGCGCCGGTTTACTTGCGACTCCCGAACGTAACCATATGGTTACCAAGGCTCGCAGAACGCACGCAGGCCACAGTAATCCCTTTCTGGCATCGACTGGAATCGGTGATCAAGAAAATCCAGTTGGAAGTTAGCGGTTCACGCGGATGGCGGATTTATGGTGCGCAGCTTTTGAATGGCCTGCTCGGCCTGCCAAATGTGGCGGCGCTGGTGCGCGGCATTCACCAGAAAGCTTGACCAGATGCTGTAGCGAATGCGCCCATCTACCGGCGAAGCTATTTTGACCCGGTCGATGGCCCGCCCGCGGCATCTGCGCAACGTGGCCACCATGCGTTGCTGGCGATCGAGAAAGCCAGAAAGCACGGGCTCGATCGAGTTGACATCGACGGGCTCGAACGGGAGAGGAGTCCTGGATCGAATTCGTGCGGGCGGTTCGAGAATCCACGAGAGCAGCCGGCCCCAGAAATCGGTGCGAAAGGGCGCGTTCAACTCGGTCTTGCGTGGGCCGGCATTGGCAATGACCTGTTGCCAGATAGGGAAATAAGCGTCGGCACTGATGCTGAGGTGCTGCAGGCATTCGGCAACGGACCAGGATGAGGGCGATGGACGCTGTGCGCACAACTCCGCGCCGGCCGACTCGATCATAGCTTGTGCCGCCGCTCCGATTGCGACGAATTGAGCTTCCAGTTCGTCGAGAGTCTTCGCACGTGTCGGAGCCGTTGATTTCATACTCAGCGTCTGCCTGCACTCTACTTCGCTTTGCGAGGTTCGCGCTACACTCGCATCAGCCATTGGGGCAGGGATAGGGTCGGGTGTCTGCGCCATAGGCATGATCATTGTAGGATGCGCCGTTTGAGGCGGAAGAGGGTATTGCCGTGACAACTTATGTGATTCTTCTGCGGGCTGTAAACCTGGCAGGGCACGGAAAGCTGCCCATGGCCGACTTCAGAAAGCTTCTGACAGCACTTGGATTTGAGAAGGTAGAAACCTACATCCAGAGCGGAAACGCAGTGGTCGACGCGAAAGGCTCTGCGGCATCGGTGGCCAAGGCCGTGGCGGCTGGACTTGAAAAACTGATGGGCGCTCCCGCCGGGGTGGTGGTGCGGACGCACGAACAGCTAGACCGGCTGATACGCGAAAACCCGTTTGCAACTGAAGCAGCAGATGGATCGAAAGTGCACGTTTCGTTTCTGGCGGGGCCGTGCGGTCCAGGGACAGGGGCGTGCCTTGAGCGCATCGTCGCGCAGTATCCAAAGCGCCGCGACCGGTACCATCTGGCCGGGGAACATATCTACCTTCACCTGCCTGATGGTGCGGCGGAGACGAAGTTCAGTGGCAAAACGCTCGACAAGGCGATAGGCGTGATGGGAACCGGTCGAAACTGGAACACAGTGATGAAGCTGCACGCGATGTCGAAGCGCTGAGATTCGAGTTGGAGGAATCAGCTAGCCGCGAGCAGGGCATCGGCGATGCTCGCCGCTTCAAGTGCTGGACGCACGTCGTGCACGCGCACGATTGAAGCTCCGTGCAGAATGGCGGCGACGAGAGCAGCGATCCCGGCGGTCCCGCGCGCCTCGATAGGAGCCGGCTTCCCTTCGTAAAGCGGGGCGAGCGTGTGGCCGAGAAACGATTTCCGCGAGACTCCAGCAAGAAGTGGGCGGCCCAGCGCGAGTAATTCAGACTGGCGCGCAAGCAGGGTGTAGTTCTCGTCGAACTTCTTGCCGAATCCGTAACCCGGATCGATGACGATCGCTTCGGGAGCAATGCCGGCACGAGTTGCGGACTCCATGCTGGCGCCGAGACCGGTACGCACCAAGTTCATCAGAGCATCGGGCAGGAGCTTTTGCTGTTCTCGCCATTCATCCGGCCGGCCGCGAGTGTGCATCA
>CAWALE010000001.1:0-86943 GCA_963782775.1 uncultured Acidobacteriaceae bacterium | reverse complement strand
TGTTCATCGACTGTGAGGATGCGTCCAGTTCCTCACGGCCTTGCTCGCTCCTCGCCAAGCACTTTCGGTGAGAGCCAGAATGCAGTAGTAGGTGTTCGAGATCCAGGCCACGTGCGATCCTCCTTACGTCGGTTCCGATAGCCAGTTCCACTTCGGGGATAGCGGCCATCGCTTTCTCCAGAGTGGAGCGAGACATCTGGGAACCATACCCTAGGTGAAAGACGCACGAGGAAGGCCCCTCGTCGTCATTGATAGGCTTGGCACTCTTGAATAGTGAAGGACCGGCCCAGCCGAGCGAGAAGCCACCGGGCATTCTGCATGCCGTCCACTCGCACCCGGCAGTCATCGCCTACAGATCGTATCCACACACGGAATCCGGTCATTGTCTGCCTTCCGAATTGAACGTCTGCCATCGATCTCGCTGCTTGTTCGGAGGTCTCGGAACAAATATCCATACTGGTATCCCAGAACCCTGCCTCATCTCGTGGCAAGTGATCCCTTTGGAGATGGAGCCTTGAGCTTCAGGACACGATCTCTTACTGACGGAAACGGCATCCCGCCAATCACGTTTATATCGCTCTGCACGGAGAAACCAATAGGCGAGTCCACCCGTGTTGTGGTACGTCCCAGGTCGTTGCTGTTCGTGGGGCAACCTTGGCTCGAACGCCTAAGGACCCCTTCCTGCCGGTCTTCTTCCATCCGAGACGGTTCATGATCATACGAACCACCACGCCAACCGCCTGCCGCAACCGCTTCGTGCGGCGGGGGTGTTTGGACGAGAGAAAGTCATCGACGGATGGTTGAGACTCAAGCTCTCGCACCACGCCTGCCAAAGCGGGCCGGTCGTGATGAATCTCGGATTCCACCATGCGACGTTGGCGGCCTGGGTCGTTGAAGAAGTCCAGTACGGCGTCGAAAGGTTGCTCGGGATCATTCAGCACGTCAGCGAATGTCCTGCCTTGACGGTCCTGAAGAAAATCCTGACGGGCGATGGTGAACTCTAGGCATTTGTGATCTCTAAACAGGGTAGTTGTTCAGCGGCGACTGCGCCGGTGTTGCCAGGGCCGACTCTAACGCACCTCCCAAGGTCTGGATCTCCAAAAGCTCCAGTCCGGTCGGTCTTCTGCTGATCCGACAATGACGATATAGAGATACAACAACTGCACGTACAACTATTGTATCTGCAATCCGGGAAAGCGGAAGGACAATCCGCCGAATATGTACCGAAAGATCTGAACGGGGGATGGGGGAGCATGGAAAATCGATGGACCCGTCCTGCTGGCGATCTGCCCTCGTCACGCTAAGACTCGGCATCGGACGCGTCCGCTTGTCGCATTGAGGGGCAACCCGGGGGGCGGCCACCGAGAACGGCCTGAGAAACGTAGGAGGTTGGCGGCATACCGTGGTCTAAACGAGTTACCACTCATGGGGACGAACGGAGGTCTGGCTACCTTCGGGCAGATGAACCAGCACTCATTTCTGGTCTAACGCCAACTTCGGGCAGACCGGACTCAGGTCTGGTGGCGATCTTCCCGTTGCGAGGCGCATTGCACGCATAGGGCCGCTTAGCCGAACAACCTTCAGCGTTTCCGAGAGGCTCAAGCACGGCCTGTTGTGGAAGGGACGGCGTTCTGGTATACTTCCTGCAATCTGGTGGCATTGGGCGACCTGCTCTGTTACGCAGGCGACATCTCAACCAGAGGCTCTACAACGAACGGACGGGTTATGGCAGAAGGTACGATCAAGAAGCTGACGGACAAAGGATTCGGATTCATTGCACTGCCGGGAGGGAAGGACATCTTCTTCCATTCGTCGGGTCTGGAAGGAGTGCAATACGAAGACCTGCACGAAGGGCAGAAGGTTTCCTTCGTCGAGGGGCGTGGCCCCAAGGGTCCACGAGCAGAACAGGTGAAGCCCGTCTGACTTCAATCGAAGACCGAAAAGCCGACGAACCTCGTCGGCTTTTCCTTTTGTAGGGGCCTTTGGTCGCACCCCTTTGACCGCCGAATTGTGCTGGCCACGGCTGTGCCGTGCCGTCGATCACGCCGAGAGATGGGCAGCGAAAAGCCAGTGACCAGCGAAATCGGTACGGGTGGGACACTGGAACGCATCGAAGTCTCGCTTACGACTGCTCGAAGAAATCCCAGAAAATGATCGCCAGTGGCGAAATCTGCCACGCCCTCGTCATCGCTGCCTTCTCCCTCCTGCAACTTGGCTCGAATCAGAGCGGAGCGGCAACGTCGAAGGACAATTCGTGAGCCCATTGCATGGGCTGGTGAGCCGAGAGTGGCAGGCGGTCGGCTCAGGCCAGTTCTTCACCGGGTTGGAATGGCAGTTCTGCCATTCGTTTGCACAAGGCGAGGAGTTGCTGCGATAACGGGATCCCTTTCTCGGCAAGTAGGCGGACCTCGACAAGGATTTCGTGCTCCCAACTGTCGCCAAAGTCGTATTCGTACTTGAAGCGAAACCGTTTCCCCATTCGGGCAAGATGTCGCTCAGGCTCGTGGTGGTGGAATCCTCGTAGCCCATTTCGTCAAAGTTTTCCTCCACCAATAGCGGATCGCCCTAGCCGCTTGGTCAGGAAGCGAGATCGTGATCTCTTGGGTATTGCTTTTGCCAGATGGAACTGTTTCTCGATGGGTTTGCCGGGGATCGCAACGTTGATCCGGTAAGTCCCAAAGAAACCCCGGAAGGCGAACCGCCCCTCGGCGTCCGTCGTGCCCGAGGCCCTGGTCTTCCATTCCTCGTGGATCAGTCGCTTCAGTTGCTCGTAGACCGGCTTGGGCGACAGATCGGCCCGCAGCATTCCGCCGCCCGGCAGCCAGGAGCCCTGGTCGCACAGGTCCCACCAGGTGATCGCCCGCATCGCCGGATGGGCGAAGCAAACCCGATAGAACTTCACCGCGTAGTCGGCCTGCGCCGCCTCATCCCAAACGCCTTCGCGGTGCGAGCCGGTGATCTTCTGCCCGCCGGATGCGGGCGTGAACTCGGTGATGTGCAGCTCCTTGCCGAGCGAGGCGTAATGGTCGAGAATCTCCTGGACCCGATCCAGCGGAAACCGCATGGTCCGCGGCTCGTGGGCCTGGATGCCGATCCCGTCGAAGGGCACGCCGTTCTGCTTGGCCTCGGTCAGCAGCTGGAAGAAACCCGGGCGCGCCATCGGCCAACACGTGGTAGTCGTTGACGATCAAGTAAGCCCGCGGATCGGTCTGCCGGGCCCAGCGGTAAGGATCGTCGATCTTCGGCTCGGCCAGGTGCGACGGCTCGTTGACCACCTCCCAGAACTCGATCTTGCCTTGGTATCGCTGCATGATGTCCTCGACCCGCTGCCGCTGGATCTCCGGCGACGGCTGGCCTTGGACCACGTGGGGATTCCCGCCTGGTCGCCCCAGAGCAGCGGATGCCCCTTCATGCGAATCCCATGCTCCCGGCACCACGCGACGACCTTGTCGGTGTACTCGTAGTTGGGCTTGCCCCGCTCCGGTTCGTACCACCGCCAGTAGAAGCCGACCGTGGCGTAGTTGAACAACTCCTCGAACCGCTTCTTGTAGGCGGCGTTCTGGGCCTCGTTGTTGTAACGATCGAACATGTAGATGTTGCAGCCGAAGAGGAAATCGTGGGAGGTCTGCTCGACGGAGACCTTGACGCCGGGCACCGGCCGGCCGGCGGCATCGACGATGCGGATCTTGGCGTCGGCCTTGCGGTGCTTCTCGATGGCCGCTTGCGTTCACTTTATTAGGCCTTTGGGGGACATTTAACCACACGGATCAACAACAGATCTTTCGCTGTCCTCGCTGAACTCAATTTCTTCGTAACGTCCCCAATACGCAAATTACTCTTTCGCTAACAGTTTCGCATTCTATTAATAAAAGGCAATTTCCGAATAGGCAGGTCACTCGACCAAGACGAAAACGAAGTCCTCCAAGCAAAAGCGAAAAGCAACCCGCTCCGCCAGTTGCGCTGTCTCGACGCAATCTCGCGGAGCGGCTGCTTTTGGTTTTTCCTGCTTACTTACTGCCTGACCATCGACCACCGACAACTGTTTACGGCGTCTTCAGCTCATACGACAAAATCTTCCACTGCCCGCCGTCTTTGCCCCACAGCAGCGTAAGTGCCGCCGAATGCTCCCCAGGCGTCCGAAACGTAAACATCGTCGCGTAGTAATTCCCGTACACCTTCTTCGTCGCCTCATCGCCTGCATACGGATGCTTCTTCGACCTCTTCTCGCACTCAAACGAGACTCGCCAGCTCATCCGGCACCGCGACCAGCGTGTACGCCCTTCGCCGGCATGCTCCACCGTTCGCAGGTCCTCATGCGCCGGCCTGACGGCTCCAGAGCCTCATTCAGATGCTCGACCTTCCCCACCTTCTGCGCCACCTTATTCAAATTTCCTGGATATATGCCAGATACTGCTCCCGTCCACTCGGCAGCTTTTCCCCCTCCGGCAGAAACATATCCACACACGCATCGCACTTTTGGGACAGATAGCTTGAGCCTTCTCATTGTCATCGTTCACCAGCCACGTATGCAAAAAGTCATGCGACGCCTGCACTACTGCTGGTCTGCTGCAACTTCTGCTTCGCCGTCCGCCTCGCCGCATTTGCCACCCGCGTATCGCGGCCAATTCCCGGCCTGCTCCCCTGCCTTCCAACTCCCACGCAACTACCTTCCAATACCTGACCTCTTTCGTCCAGATCAGCGTGATCGAATCGCTCTTGCTCTTGTCGCTCCTCAGTCCAAACACCGACGCATAGTAGGTCCCAGTTCGCCCTCGTTCTTCGCCTCGCGCCTTCTCCTGTTCCTCATACGCCGCATCCGGATCGCACTCGTAATCCAACCCTATTTGGTTCGTCACCTGGTAACACAAACGTCGTCATATACGCCTGCTTCATCGGCTTGATGTCACTTCCCGTCAAGCTTTCCGGCTGCACCGCATGGTCCGTCGCCCTCACCCTCCCGATCGACTTGCTGATGTTCCCAAGATTCTTAGCCGCCACGTACGGGGCATTCCCTGCATTCACGATTTTCCCCAACTCGCCCCATACTCCGCCAAGCACGAAAACGATCTCGTCGAGAAATACGACGCCGCAACTTCCGGCTTGCCTTCCACCAGCCACGCCTGCAGAAAATCCTGTACTGCATCTTCGACCTTGCCGTCTCCCCTGCGCGGAACTGGGGGCACATCGCCCGACAGACTTCCTCATTTGGATCGTCGTCGCGCTGGGCAACCCGAACAGACTCCGCCACCAGTCCATCAGCCCCTGCCACCGTTGCAGATGCACTTGTGTATTGTTGCCCGCGCGCACATCCGAATTCGCCGCCGTCAAGTGTCCGTTGAATAGCCCCTGCGGAATGCGCGACGACCGGTAATCGACATCGATGTCCGCATGCCGCCCATCCTTCGACATCGAAAATTGAATCGAGGGCGTGCCGTTCTGCCGATAGTTCATCGGATACCCTTTGTGATATACCGTGTTGTCGCGATCGCGAAAGAACTCCTGCGATTCTTTCAGCTTCTCCACCGCGCCCGGTTTCAGCACCACGTACATGCGAAACTGTAGGTCCCCTCGCTCGCGCAGAACCTTGCCGTTGATCGCTTCAATAGCCTCCACCAATCCACGCCGACCCCATCGGCTTCCCCGACTGATCGGTCAGCTTCGTGGTCATTAGCGCATGCGTAACGGCCTCATACGTTGTGCGAGTCGAAGCGAATACTGGTTGTACTCCGTCGGACTGGCATGGTCTCCGGTCAACTTGTTGTAGTCGGCGTACATTCGTCCATCAGCTTCTTCTGCTGCGGATTCAGCGCCTCATACGTCCCGCCAAAAACGCCGGATCGGTACTTGATGCGCTGGCTTGCACGGGATCCCTCGCCTGGCTGCGCTGATTTTGCGTTGAGGCTTGTCCGGCGGTGTTTTGAACGGCTACGGCTATGGAGGGTGGAGCTGTCAGAAATTGGGCTTCAGCCCTTGAGGAAATCCGGCCTTTGCTCGGTTCGGGTCGGGCCCGTGTCTGTGCCCTCGCTGGAGCCTCTCCAGCGACGCCGACGCAACCCGCTCCTGGACCGTCGCATTTGGATGAGAAGTAAAACTGCGACCGCAGCAATGACCCGATATCGCAACCGCTCGCCCTCCCCACGTTCGCAATGCATCCCGCTGAGGCACACCTTTGCGCCAACATGCCCGTATTACCTTGTCACTCGCAGATGAGAACCAGCCATCGCGAACATCAAACTCATCTGACAACTGATCACCGACACTGCAACCGCTTGTTATCGCTGTAAGCGGCGACGAGCAATGCGCTCATTGAAGTGTTCTGAGTGGATTGTGGGCTACGCTTCCGTTACTCCTCAGTAACGGAAGGGTTGACGGTGACTCGGCAAGAACTCTTCGGAAGCAGGTCTCAAATGTCCGGTCGGGAAGCTTGGGGCACTCTCTATTTCCGCCCGCACGGCGCGATCGACCCGTTTAAGTTCGATTGGTTTATAGCTCCCGGCATCGTTCAGAGCTTGCTGGCAGGACACCTGCTCGACTTGACTGTCCAAAAAGCGAAAGGGGAGAACCACCGTATTCACGTATTTTGCGCTGAGTCGGACGCAATAATGACCACCGTTTCGACTCTCAGATGCAATGTAGTTTTTCCTGGGCCGCTGGAATGATAAGGGACAGTAAATTGGTGTTCCCCCGCCGCAAGGTGGAAAGTCATAAAGCGGCCGCTTTGAGCGTGGTATCATCTTTGGCTACCGTCGAAAAGCCAACCGGTAAAGGGAGCCGTGCCGACGGGAATGACAGCATCTTTAACCCGCCGTTTGGCTGAAAGCCCAATTGAATAAAAGGTCACCCTACCCGTCTGGTTCGCGGCACGGCATGGCAATAGCAGCGAGCACGAGTGGCACAAGATGAGCTATGGAGATCGATTTGACCAGCTATGGAGATTCATTGTCGAAGAAATGCTGCGATCAGTCTAAATTACTGGTTCTGGAAGTGTGGTGGCCAAACCGGAAATTACCAAGATGCGAACCGTTCCGAAATCGTCTAGCTGCCCCCGACCGTCCTTTGATTCGCATGCGATGAACGTTTCGCTCCGTGCGGCTGCTTTCCGTGCGTGCTCGTTTGCGCCATGTGGCGGGACGATCCTCTCCTCGGCCTTTCCACGAGAGGTGGAAGACCAGCAAGCGCCAGCAACCCATTGTTCGAAGCGGTGAAAAGATTGAATCCTGCTTTCCATGCATGCGGCCGTCCCTCGGTTACAGCCACAAACAGCGCCGTGTGGCTCGCCGGATGAATCGCAATATAGGTCGTGAATCCAGCTCCCCCGCCCGTCTTCTCAATGATGTGCCACATGTCTTCGCTGGTTCCCAGGTGCATCCATCCCAATCCAATTCCATTCGGCCGCCCAAGCGTGGTCCAGTCCGTATTGGCCTTTGAGGCTTGCCGGCAACAGATACACTTTGGTCGCATCGCTTGCCTGCGCCGGTGCGCCTGCTCCCACCAGGTACTTGAGGAACTTCTCCATACTCCCGCCGGTGTGGAGTAGAGACCGCTGCTTCCTTCGGTGCTCGCAGTTATCGTGCAGGGACCCTCTTCGCGCGCGCCCGTCATCAGGTGTTCGCACTGTCGCGGGTTTGGATAGAAAGTTGTGTCCCACATCCGTAGCGGCTTCAGGGTGCGCGTTTCAAGCAGCCTTGGGTAGGGAGTATGCGAAGCCTCGGCAAGCGCGTCACTCAATAGATCGAAACCAACGTTGGAATAAAAGAACGCCTTTGATCCCGGCGTGAACTTCAACTCAGTGCCCTCAAGCCAGTGCCATCGCGTGTCGTAGTCGGGATAGGAAAAATGCGGTGTCCGCCGTGGTGCCGTTCCAATCTCACGCTCCAGGCCCGCCGTGTGGGTCGCCAACTCCTCAAGAGCGATAGGCGCATCCTTCTCCGGAACGACCGCGCCTTCGGGTGCGAATTTCTTGAGCGTATCGTCAAGGCGAACCGTGCCATCAGCGACGAGCTTTGTCAGAAGATCCGTCGTGAAGATCTTCGTCAGCGAGCAGAGCCGGACCACCGTTTCCCGCGTCGGTGCCGCGTGCGATCCCGGCACTGCTTCTCCATAGCCGTGGAAGTAGACCTGGTTGCCGCGCACCACCACCAGCACAAGCCCCGTTGAGCCCGAATTCTTGTAGAGTTCGCTGCCCAGCGACTCGGCTTCCTTCAATTCATGAAGAGTCACCCCAGCTGCAGTCTGGGCAGCAGCCGGCAAAAAGCTCAACAGAAAAAGCAAGGCTGGGAGAAAGCGCATTACGTTCTAGTGTAGGCCCGAAACTGGCTCGGAAACCAGGCTTGGCGCGCGCAAAAACAAAGCCGCGGGAGCCCGACCTGCGAGCACCCGCGACGCTTTGTCAGAATCAGCCAGACTCGAGCGCTATTCCTCGTTGAAGTTCAGCGACTCAAGCCCGAGATAAACCGCACCCGCACCCAACTCTTCTTCAATGCGGAGCAGCTGGTTGTACTTCGCGATACGATCCGTCCGGCTGACCGAGCCGGTCTTGATCTGCCCCACGCCCGTCGCCACTGCGAGATCGGCGATGAATGTATCTTCGCTTTCGCCGGAACGGTGCGACATGACGGCGGTATAGCCGTAGCGGCGGCCAAGTTCGATCGCTTCCAGCGTCTCGGTCAGCGTGCCGATCTGGTTCACCTTGATCAGGATCGAATTGGCTACGCCCTCTTCGATGCCGCGTTGCAAGACGCTTCACGTTGGTCACAAACAAGATCGTCGCCGACGAGCTGAATCCGGCCGCCCAGCTTGTCGGTCAGCAGCCTCCATCCTTCCCAGTCGTCCTCGGCAAGGCCGTCTTCAATGCGAGACGATTGGATACTGGCGCGCTCCAGTTCTCCCAGAAGCCCACCATCTCTTCGCTGGTCAGTTCGCGCTTGTCGCTCTTCTTGAAGACGTACTTCTTCTTTTCCTTGTCGTAGAACTCGCTCGACGCGGGATCGAGCGCGATGCGAGATCTGCTCGCCCGGCTTGTAACCGGCCGCCTCAATGGCTTCGAGGATCAGCTCCACGGCTTCGTCGTTGGACTTCAGCGACGGAGCAAAGCCGCCTTCATCGCCCACTGCGGTGTTGTATCCCTTCTTCTTCAGCACGCCCTTCAAGGTGTGGAATGTCTCCGCAGCCCAGCGCAGCGCATCGCTGAAACGCTCCGCGCCCACGGGCATGATCATGAATTCCTGGAAGTCCACGTTCGAGTCGGCATGCGCGCCGCCGTTCAGCACGTTCAGCATCGGCGTGGGCAGCACGCTGGCATTCACGCCGCCCAGGTAGCGATAGAGCGGAATCTCCAGCGTCTGCGCAGGCAGCGCGCGCAGCCGCCATCGAAACGGCGAGTATCGCATTCGCGCCGAGCTTGCCTTTGTTGGGCGTGCCATCAAGCGCAATCATCGTCTGGTCGATCAATCGTCTGATTGGCAGCATCCATGCCTTCCAGTTCCGGTGCAATCACGGTCTCAACGTTCGCCACCGCCTGCAACACACCTTTGCCCAGGTAGTGGCTCTTGTCGCCGTCGCGAAGCTCAACGGCCTCGTGCTCGCCTGTGGAAGCGCCCGAAGGCACAATGGCGCGGCCCAGTGCACCGCTCTCAAGAATTACGTCCGCTTCGACGGTCGGATTTCCACGCGAATCAAGAACCTCGCGCGCACGAATCGCAATAATCTCTGTCATATCAGTCCTCGCAATACGGTGCTGCAGCCGGTCGTTCAGTTTGGGACGGCGATCCACGGCAAGGGCCTCTCCGGCAGCGCTCTGAATTATTCCCAGAAGCTCGTGCACGTGCTCAAACCCCTCTCCGTCCAGCAAAATTGCGTAGAAAAAGTGAATGTTGTTCCGTACGGATTCTAGCAAAGACGCCTGCATCGCCCCGTGTGGCAGCGGTCACATGCGGCAACCGATAGCAGCAATGAAAGATGACGCCACGGGTTATCTCAGTTGATTCGTACTGCACAAGGCACCTGCAAGGTCGCTGCGTGCCGCATGGATAAAGGTGGCAGGCTAGCATTTATTTGGCGTAGTTTGCGTCGGAAGAGATTTTCCACGCATCCCGCCGCAGAACATTTTTCCGCAGGCCGGGTTCAAGAAACTAAGAGGAGCACCGCCTGCTTCAAACAACAGGGAGAATTTGGATGAACCGGCCGATTCTTGCATGTGCATTCTTCGGGTTGGCTACCGCCGCTCTCGTGGCGCAGGATCAAAGCCAGTCCAGCCCTTACCAGGGAACCTCCAATCCTCCGCCAGACGACACCATCATCACCACTGAGCAGCAGGCGCCCATTGCCAAACCGCCCGCCGCCCATCCCATGCAGCAGGCACCCGCACCCACTCCGCAGACCACCGCCGCGACTCAAGGCACACGGCCAGTTCCCCAAACCTATGGCGACGGAACTGACGATGGCATCGTAGGCGTCGCATCGGGATCCCCAACATTGACCACCCGCGCCTCCGCATCCGATCCAGACGACGACATCGTGCACCCTGCCCCGCTTCCTCCCGGAACGCTCGGCGAAGGCACCCTTATCCGTGTTCGCATTCTGGATGAGCTGTCAAGTTCCTTGTCCCAACCCGGCCAGCCCTTCCGCAGCCGCGTAGCCAGCGATGTTCTGCAAGACGGCCAGGTCGTCATCCCTGCCGGCGCCGAAATCGATGGGCACGTCGCCGAGCTCTCGACAGGCCATTTCGGTGGACACGGCTCCATCCTTCTACACCCCGAAACCATCACGATGGAGAACGGCAGCAAGTTTCAACTTCGCGCAGTTGTCATTTCCACTCCCGGTTCCAACCTGCGCGTCGGATCTGAAGGCGTCATCACACCCGGCTCCCGGGTGAAGCGCAACAGCATTGAATACGGCGCAGTCGCTGGAGGAGGTGCCGTCATCGGCGCAATTCTGGGAGGCCCCCCGGGAATGCTTGCAGGCGGTCTCATCGGTGCCGGAGTGGTCACCACCCATCTGCTGGTCAGCCATCCGCAGGCCAAGATCGAGGAGGGTGCAGTACTGATGCTTACACTCACTGACCAGGTGCGGCTCGTGCCCGCCGCCACACAAGGCAATTGAGTTTTCCGGGGTAACAAAAGGGGTGAACTTACGGCGCGGCTTCGGTCGCGCCGTTTTTTATTCCAGTCCGTAGCTGCGCATTGTTCTTGATGGTTTCCCCAGTCCTTCAGGAACTGGGGAAACCAGATTGTTCAAGCGCCGGCAATCAGGCGTCAAGTTTCTGTCCCAGGAACTCCTTCATCTTTGCTGTTTCGGTGTTCCACTTGGTGAGCTGTTCGGGTGAGAGGAAATTTGCAATACGTTGACGAATCTCGTCGCGATGCGCCTTCACTTTGGCGACGATATCCGCCCTGGTCGTGCCAGGATTCTTCTTGAGATACTCAGCCAGCTTTTCACGCGCTTCCACAAGGGTGGCTTGGAGCTTTTCACGCTGCTGGTCGGTGAGATTCAATTCCCCACCGATGCGCTTCAATTCAGATACGACCTGTTCACGTTCTTCTGCTGTGATAGGCATGGATACACTCCTTTGATCTGAATGACCGGGTTGAGTACGGACGTTGCTCGTCGTACCGAGATGTCCGGGTTTGTTAGAGAGTTAATGAGTTTGAAGGTTGTGCTTGCTGGGTCAAATACGGGGCGCCTACCGCTCCTTGCGATCGAGTTCCGCAAGTGCTCAGCACATCAGGGGGAGGAGCAAGTGCTCACACCGCTCCAGAAGACTACTCCCTATGCGAAGTAGACTTCGACGGGAAGGCTAGTCCTCTCCGGCCGGAAATGCAACTACCATTCTGGAAGTGGATGGAAGGGGTTGCTGGGGCTGAATTTAGGCAATGGCAAGGCCCAGATGCGCTGCACTCCGCAGCATTCGATAACGGTTTCTAGCCGTTGTTGGCGTGCTCCGGCCGCGTGTCCTCGAGGAGCAACATCGAATGCAAGGCCGCAACCTCAGCCTCCGCCACGATTTCTTCGTCGGACTTTGTAAATAGCCACGCCAGGCCTTCTGCCAGTGAGTCGTCCATGTGTCCTCTTTTATTCATACTGTGGCCTCCTCTGGTTCCTTGCACGTACACGTAGCCCCGATAGAGCAAGACTTACGAGACACTTCAGTCAGGGCAGTCTTTTCTTGTTTGGATGGTCTTGAGTTTCTTCAATCATACCCGGGTTTCAATTGATTTGGAAGCGAAAGCGGGTTCGATTGTTCTGCTTTCCGTTATGGAAGTACCATCCGCAGAACGCAACTTTGTTGCCGCAAATTTTCGAGAAGCAATTCATCGTGCGCTCAGTGAAGAACCCTTCCGGTCCCGCCCTCCTGCCCCTGATTCCAACCACAACCCGCGGGCCTAACTGCTACACTCCCATTTGCCTGGGAGGGACACCGCAGTGGCAGACATACAATCAGTCGCCGTTATCGGCGCAGGAACTATGGGTTCAGGCATCGCTCACGTATTCGCCCGCTCGGGCTTTCCAGTCATGCTGTGCGACGTGGAGCAGCGGTTTCTAGATCGCGCGCTGGCCTCCATTCGCACCAACCTCGGCCGCGAGGCCGCAAAAGGCAAACTCGCCGAGGCGGAGATTGAGCCGACGCTCAAACGCATCACCACCACCATCGACATGGAATCCCTTTCCAGCATGCAACTCGCCGTCGAAGCCGCACCCGAGCGCTTCGATCTCAAGGCCCAGGTCTTCGCCACACTCGATCGCATCCTCCCGCCGGCAGCAATCCTCGCGACGAATACTTCGTCCATCTCCATTACAAAAATGGCCGCACTCACCAAACGCCCCGACTCAAGTAATCGGAATGCACTTCTTCAACCCCGTGCCGGTTATGGCGCTCGTCGAAGTAGTACGCGGCATGGCCACCAGCGACGCAACATTCGCCGCCGTTCGCGATCTCTCCATGAAACTCGGCAAAACGCCCGTCGAGGTAAACGATGCACCCGGCTTCGTCTCCAACCGCGTCCTCATGCCGCTCATCAACGAAGCCGCCTTCGCCGTGATGGAAGGCGTCGCCACCCCTGAAGCCGTCGATCAGGTATTCAAACTCGGCATGGCGCATCCCATGGGTCCGCTCACCCTGGCCGACTTCATCGGCATCGATGTCTGCCTCGACATTCTCCGCGTATTGCAGGAAGGCTTCGGCGACCCGAAATATCGCCCCTGCCCACTCCTCGTCCGCATGGTCGACGCCGGCTGGCTAGGCCGCAAATCCGGCCGCGGCTTCTACACCTACCAGCAATAGCCCGAACGGTCTCATCCTGACGCTTCGAAATCCTCCAGCGCTGTCATCTTGACGCGCGCGGAAGGATCTGCAGTTGCCTTTCCTTCCTGCCCCCTTCTGCGCGGGCTTAAGGCGGAAGTCCAGCTTCTCGACGCGAGGTGAATTCTCGTCCAGACGACAGATCATGAGCTCGGTGATGGTGTGCTTATAGTCCGGCCGGTTGCTGCGCCTGATCCGCAGTTCCTTCAAGTCCGCCTTTGCGGGGGCAGTGGCAGCTGCGGCCTTATTTCGCATCAAAGAATTAATCTCATCGCGGCGTCAGAGGTGTCTGTCGCCATCTGCTACAGCAATTCCGTGCCAGATGGAGTTCACCGAGAAAGAGAAGCGGGGGCGATTGAATGGAGAAGTATGCGCGTCACTGTATCGCATAACCGGCAGAAAGAGGAAATCATGCGGTCTGTCGATCGCTCGTTTGACGATCTGTTTAAAGGCCTCGGAACTGTTCCGATAAAGATCATGAATGAGTCGAGAAAGTGGACGGGGAGCAGAATGGATTTTTCTTTCGACGCGAAGGTGGGGATCGTCAGCTCGCCGATTAAGGGGTTCGTCGATGTGACGGATAAGGACGTAACAGTCGATGCAGATCTGGGGTGGCTGGAAAGACTGTTCCCCGCAAAGCAGACGCAAGCGGCACTTGAAGGGCGGGTCAAGGGACTGCTGACCTAGAAGCAGCAATTTCCAACGCGATGTCAATACCCGGCTCACCCAAGATCCTGGCATATACCGCATTCCATTGAGCAGATTCTTCTCGAAACCTTGCAGGTTATTTCCCCGAATTCTCTACACTTGTCCCAGGTGACCAACATGACAAGCCAGGACTCGAGCCGCCCAGCTTCTATCCCGGACCGCATTGCGGAACACGATGCTGCAAAAACGGTGCAAACCACCAAAATCCAACGCTAAGTCTTTAGTTTTGACGACTTTACGACATAAGTCCTCTATTTTCAAGCACTTACAGTACCCCCTTGCAAAGCTAACTCTATTGCAATGACGAACTTGACCTGAAAACGAAAAAAAAGAGGAAACGGTGACCATCTCCGCGCCGCCCACATACACTGGAGGACACCCGCTCCTCGAAACCCGTATCGAGCTGAAGAAAGACTCTACCCAAATGAGACTTCTCGTTCTGGCATCCGCACTAGCGTTTGTTGCTGCACCTCCGCACTTGGCATCAGCACAGACTCCGCCTGCATCCCCGGCGCCACAGCAAACGGCGCATCCGGCGCCTCCCACGCGCGATCCGCATACACCCGGCTACGTTTCCGCCACTCAGCTGCCCGACGGCGCCGTCCCATCGCCCACCGCTGACGGCAACTTCATCATCGGACCGACTCACACCCCCGCGCCCGAGATGACCGCGCACCGATCTGACCAATGGCACAGTCGTCGAATTCACCATGAACTCGACCGACAGCAAGTACTACCCCGGCATTGCCCGCGACAAAGGCACCTTCGGCACGCCCGACCCAACTGACCCCGCAAAACTCATCATCACCACCAGCCGTCCCGCGCCATACACGCGCAAGGTCGCCGTCTACGTACCCAAGGCATACGTTGCCGGCACTGACGCTCCGTTCATCGTTGGCGCCGACGGCACCGACCACATGCTCTTCACCGCCCTCGATAATCTGATCGCCGAGCACAAGCTGCCCGCAATGATCGCCATCTCCATCGGCAACGGCAGTGGCGACGCGCAAGGCAGCCAGCGCGGCCTCGAATACGACACCATGTCCGGCAAGTATGCCGAGTTCGTCGAAAACGAAGTTCTACCCCGCGTCGAAAACGAAGCCCATGTCAAGCTCACCCACGATCCCGATGGACGCGCCACAATGGGCGGAAGTTCCGGCGGATCCTGCGCACTCATCATGGCCTGGTATCACCCCGAGCTCTACCACCGCGTCCTCACCTATTCCGGAACCTATGTAAACCAGCAATGGCCCTACGATCCGAAATCGCCGCACGGCGCATGGGAATTCCACGAGAACCTGATTCCCAAAAACAAGCGCATGCCGATTCGCCTCTGGATGGAAGTCGGCGATCGCGACCTCTACAACCCCAACGTCATGCGCGACAACATGCACGACTGGGTCGAAGCCAACGAGCGCATGGCCAAAGTCCTTGCCGCGAAAAAGTACCACTACCAATTCGTCTTCGCAGTAAACGCCGGCCACGTTGACCGCGCCGTAAAAGCACAGACTCTACCCGAAGCACTCGAATATGTGTGGCAAGGTTACAAGGAAAAGAGCGGAAAATAGCTCCAACCTACGGAAATGATGGTCTTCGTGTTATCGAAATGATCGTCTTCGTGCGCCGGAGGGAGCGTGGGGCTTTCAGCCCCACGAATAACGGCACAGAATCAGTGGGGCTTTAGCCCCGGCTCTTTCATTCCAACTCCGTAGAACCACATCTCACTCGCTCACTTCGCCGGAACCCGCAGAAACCCGTGATAAAACGCCGTTTGCGTCTGAATACCATCCCGTGATCTCCCCATTCGAGTTGATCGCTTGAGGAGTCGTCCCGTCGCCGGAAAATCGCATCGCTGCTTTCGGGACGTCAATCGTGGTGATGGTGCCGCTGCGATCGCGCACAAAACCATGAACCAGAGAATTCGCCTGGTAGTAGGCCCCTGTGATTTCTCCCTTCACGTTGATGCCATAGGGAATCGTAGAAGAGTCGGTCCCTGCGTCAAACGGAGTGATGCTGCCATCCGCCGCGCGCACAAAGCCATGAATCGCGGAAGTTGAAATAGTGTAGTAACCCGCAATCTCGCCCGCCGAGTTGATGCTGACAGGCGTCGTCGATAATTGCTGGCCCACGTCAAACGTGTTAATCGCACCCTTGGCTGAGCGAACGAAGCCATGTGTCACAGAATTCCCGTCTTGATACCACCCGGTAATCTCGCCTCTCGCATTGATGCCTTTGGGAACAGTAACGGATTTACTCACTGCGAACACCCTCACAGCACCGTAGGCGGTGCGAAAGAAGCCTCCACTGGAATATGCTCCGGTAATTTCGCCCCTTGCATCGATGCCGATGGGAATCGTTCCGAATTTGGGCCCCCCATCAAACGTCTTGATCGAACCGCTCACATCACGAACGAACCCGCGCGTGTGAATTTCCCGGCCGCTCGCGTCATAGTAAAAGCCCGCGATCTCACCCCTTGAGTTGATACTCTCAGAAAAGGTCCCCTGTCCCTCGCCTTTGCTGGCGCCCGGCACGTCGAACGTTTTGATGGAGCCATCGGCGCTACGCAGGAATCCGTGGACCGCCGCGTACTGATCGTAAAGCTCTCCCGTAATCTCGCCATTCGCATTAATGCTGCGGGGAACCGTCCCTTGGCCCGATTCCCTTCCCGCTCCCGGCGCGTCGAAAGTGATAACGCGCCCACCTCTCGATTTCTGCGCAATGGTTTGCACCGTGATCGTCACCATCACAAACAGAACCATCGCCGCAGATAAGGTCAGAATCCCGGGCCTTCGCCATGTTCTTGGAGAATTCACGAGCAGCATAGTGTCCTCCGATTCACCAATATGGCGAACACGGTCAGAAGCCCATTTCATGATCGTTCGAAAAAACACTTCTGGAATGGGCTGGTCTTTGTCCGCCAGTAAGGCATCGCTCTGACGGTGAACTACTATACCCCCGAACCGATACAACAGTCTCGATATCGATCTGCCTCACGAATGGCAATTTCTTGTCGGATCATTTTGGATCCTGGGTGCCCCATGTCTCGATTTTGAGACGTGGGAAAGCACAACTCTTAACCGTTTTGAGCGAGGTCGAAAGATAGGCGCTACCTCTGGTTCCCTGCTCGCGTTCACTTCCTATCCAGCCGAAACGCCGCTGCCTGAAAGTCTCCCTTGAAGTCCTCACTTATCACCAGCCCATGATTCATCCACCACGCGCCGCTTGCTGTCGCCGGAGTTCCCTTCGCCCCCGCGCCCTCGATTGCCGTCAACGCATAATTTCCCTTCGGGTCAAGCCCTTGCAACTTCAGCCGCGGAAACCCACGTCCCTCCTGCGTTGAATGAATGAACGCGAAAACCACTGACTGGCTCTTGTCGCGATTCACAGTCTGCGTAGCCGAGAACTCGCTGCCATTCCGCGGCGAGATCAGCCGGTACAGATCACCCTGCACAATCGTCGTCTGCACCTGGTGATACGACGCAATCAATCGCTTCGCGGTCGCCATCTCCTCGTCATTCCACTTGCTGATGTTTGCCCCAATTCCAAGCGATCCCTGCATCGAACTGAGCATGCGATAGGTGAGCGACGTACTGCGCTTATTGAACCAGTGCGGCGAGTCCGTTACCCACGCCATCATGATTTGCGGCGTGTAAGCATAGGTGAACCCGTCCTGCTGCATAAGTCGGTCGAACGGATCCGTATTGTCCGACGGCCACACTTCATCCGCATACTTCAGGATTCCCAGATCGACACGCCCTCCGCCGCCCGAGCAGGACTCAAGCTCCACTTTCGGGTGCCGCTTCTTCAGTTCAGCGAGAATTGCGTACAGATTGCGCGTGAACTCAACATAAACCCTCTTCTGCTCCGCCACGGGGAGCTGATCCCAACCCGGCTCGCTCCAGTTCCGGTTGTAGTCCCACTTCAGAAACGCAATGTCATTTTCCGTAAGCAGCTTGTCGAGGAACCCGAGAATGTAATCCCGCACATCGGGCCGAGCCAGATTCAGCACCAGTTGGTTGCGTTGTTCTGACCGCGGCCGCCCGGGAAAATTCAGCACCCAATCAGGATGCGCGCGATATAGATCGGAATCGGGGTTCACCATCTCCGGTTCTACCCAAATTCCGAAGTCCATCCCCAGTACGTGAACCTTGTCGATCAGCGGCTTAAGGCCGTTCGGAAACTTCTGCGGATTCACATACCAGTCGCCGAGTCCTGCATGATCGTCCTTGCGCTGCCCAAACCAACCGTCGTCCATCACAAATCGATCGACCCCGAGCGCAGCAGCCTTTTCGGCCATCGCAATCTGGCCCGCTTCGCTTACCCTGAATTCCGTTGCCTCCCACGAGTTGTAGATCACCGGTCGTGGTTTGGGAGCAGCATTCTCGCCCTCACCTACCCGATGCGGAAGCACGTGGCCAATCTCGTAGCGATGCAGAATCCGCGATGCCCCGCCAAGCCCGTGCGCGCTGTACCCGCCGTAAAACACCGGCGACTCCAACGCCTGCCCCGGTTGCAACACATATCCAAAATCAAACGGATTGAACCCGCCGGTCACGCGAACCCCATCGAGTTGATCTTGCTCAACCGTGATTCTCCACGACCCGCTCCACGCCAGCGCACCAAACCAAACCTCGCCCGAGTTCTCGTCGGCCTGGTCACCCGCCTGGATAGCAAACCACGGGTTCGCCTGGTGCCCGGTCGAACCCCGCCGGCTCTCGATCACTCGCTCTCCTGGGTGCAGCGGCTCCTGCGTCAGGGTCCACTCGCCGGCCCACCGACCCGTCAGATAATTCAACGTGTAGTGAGCAGACGGTAAGGCCCATGCCGCCGCGGCAGCCTGCTCAATCGTGATTGGCTGCCCCTCCTTGTTCTCAATCACCGCCGACCGCGCCAGAATTCCGCTTCCCGAATCCATGGAGTAGTGCAGCGTGACAAATACCTGCCGTTTGATGTCTTTAAGCACAACATTGAAACCATCGGATGTGATCTCATGCTTCTCGTAGTGGAGCACGAGATCGCGATTTCCGTCGGCAAACGTCACCTTCAGCGCCGGCTCAACAAACAGCCCCGAGCCCCAACCCGCATACTCCTGTGGCGTATTCGTATACGAAGAATCAAACGAAGCCCATTCGCGCGCCGCCACCGCTTGCGGAATGCGATCCATCGCGCCCAGCCGCCCACCCCAGTAAAGCTGCTGCAGCTCTCCGCGAGCATTCACACCGAAGGCGTAAGTCACGTTTCCCCCGTCCATCCGAAAGACCTTCGTGCTTTCGTCAAATGTGGCTGCGGAAGACTGCGCGCTCGCAACAAGTGAAGCGGAGAGAAAGAGTAAGACTGAAAAGAGCTTTCGATACATGAGGAATTCCCCCTGCCTTGGTTTTCAAATCGCCAATCATAGCATCGCAATGCGAGAGAGACTCATTTAGGCGGTCGCGATTCGCCGTTCAACTGGCCGATGTACCGGTTCACAACAGTTCTTAACAGCTTCCAATCGGGGTATGGTCTATCCTGAAATTGCTTAAGCCCGGAGGTTCAGGATGCTTTCCCCTACCTTGACCGCACCTGCCTGTCCCACGCCCGCCGAAACCATCGCGGCCGCTCTCGACCGTGTGGGTCCGCTCCAGGGCTTGCCGTTTGAAGATCGCCTCTGGCTCGCGCAGCACGGCGAGGAGGTCGTAGCGCAGCCGGGCGACATCCTGTTTGAAGAAGGCCAGCCGGCCGACCGAATGATCCTCATCCTCAAGGGTGAAATCCACGTTCGCCGTCAGCGTGGCGGTCCAATGGAGTTGTTCATCGGCCGCGCCGGACAAATGACCGGCCTGCTGCCCTTCTCGCGCATGAAGACGTCAGGTGGCCAAGGCTTCGCGATTACGCCGGTGTGGGCCCTGCTGGTAAGGAAGGAAAAATTCCCTGAGATGCTCGCGGCCATTCCGTCCATGACGCAGCGCGTCGTCTCCACCCTGCTGGACCGCGTGCGCGAAGTCACGCGCATTGAGCAGCAGGCAGAAAAGCTGAACGCACTCGGCAAGCTCGCCGGCAATCTTGCGCATGAGCTCAACAATCCCGCATCCGCGGCACAGCGCGCAGCCTCAAGCCTCGTCATGGAACTCCGCGCGAATCGCGAAAACCGCTTCAAACTCGTGAACCTGTGCCTGAATGAAGAACAGATTCGCGGCGTTGAAGACTGGGAACAGAAGGTGATGAGCCGCTCCTCTCGCCATGACGCGCGCGATGCCGGCGAGCAGATCCAGCTCGAAGAGGAATTGCGCAGTTGGCTGACAGCCCTGCCCTGCGATGGCGCGTGGGAAGTCGCGGCGCAGCTTGCCGAACAGCGGGCCACCGTCTCCGACCTGGAAGCGCTTCGAACCATGATCGGCTCAAGCGAGACATGTATCTCTCTGCAATATTTCGCGCGCTACCTCAGGTCCTCCCGTTCGGTCGACACGCTGCTGAATTCAACGGCGCGCATCTTCGATCTGATCAGCGCCGTCAAAGCGTATTCCTACATGGATCGTGCGCCGATCCTTGAAGTCGATGTTCCTGCCGGACTCGATGCGACTATCCAGATGTTCCAGTCGCGCATGAAAGATGTGGAGGTCGAGCGCAACTACGAGCCCGAACTGCCCCGCATCAGCGCCTACGGCAGTGAACTGAACCAGGTCTGGACAGCGCTCATTGAAAACGCTCTCGATGCCCTCGACGAGAATCGAAATGGGGGAAAACTGAAGCTGACCTGCCGACTCGAAGGCGAGATGCTGCTGGTCGAAATCTGGGACACGGGCCCGGGAATTCCGTCGGAACTGCAGGATCGCATCTTCGAGCCATTCTTTACCACCAAGGCGCCGGGGCTGGGTCTTGGCCTTGGCCTCGACAACGCCATGCGCATCGTGCGGAAGCATCGAGGGCACCTTAGCGTGCGCTCCGATCCGGGACAAACCTGCTTCCGCGTCCGCCTGCCGCTCGATCAACTGCAGGCATACTGAAGCATCGCAACCTGAGCCACAACCAATCACCGCGCTATTCCGGGCGCCGCGCACCATAGGAGACTTCCAATGGCGGATCCCCTGTCCACCGGCAACAAAGTGGCGACCACCGTCACAACACTATTGAATGTGCGTCGCGGCACCAGGGCAATTGACTTCTACATTCGCGCCTTCGATGCAACCATCTTGTCCCGCATGGATGCCGACGACGGCACTGTAGTGGCACATCTCGCGGTGGGCCGCGGCGACTTCTGGGTCGCGGATGAATCCCTTCCCCACCAGAATCTCAGCCCCGAGTCCCTCGGCGGCAGCAGCATGCGTATGGTCCTCATCGTGGACGATCCGCATGCTGCCTTCGATCAGGCAATAGCCGCCGGTGCTTCCTCAATCTGTCCGGTACGCGATGAATCCTACGGATGGCGCATCGGTCGCGTTGTCGACCCCTTCGGGCACCACTGGGAGATCGGCAAACCTCTCTCGGAGAATTGATGGATCTCGAAAGCAGAACTGTAAAGGCCCCTGAAACCATCGAGACCGAACGGCTCCTGTTGCGCAGGCCCCGGAAGAGCGATGCGCAGGCCGTCTTCCAGCGCTACGCCTCCGACCGCGAAGTTACCCGCTACCTGAGCTGGCCCACGCACCGTAGCCTGGCCGACACACTCGCATTCCTGGCCATGAGTGATGAAGAGTGGCAACGCTGGCCCGCGGGGCCCTACCTCGTGCTCACGCGAGACAACGGCTCAGACCCGTTGCTGGTCGGAAGCACCGGTCTCTTTTACAAGGACCCAACCCGTGCTGTCACCGGCTACGTCTTCGCAAAAGACGCCTGGGGACAGGGCTACGCCACCGAAGCTCTGCTGGCCATGGTCGACGTCGCGCAGCAAACTGGAGTCCAGCGCCTCGAAGCAATCTGCCACGCCGAACACACCCCTTCAGCCCATGTGCTGGAGAAGTGCGGCTTCACCCGCGAAGAGGTCCGCCGCGAGCACTTCGCGTTCCCCAACCTCAAGCCGCAAAAGAAGAGCGACGTCTTCAGCTACCTGCTCTGCCTCTAGACCCGTCATCGAAGTGACGACGTTTAGTCACCCTGACGAACTGTCGTCACCATCGCGTCGTCACTGAAATCGATTGCGAAGCTCCGGATTCTTCGCCGGACAGCCTAAGTCCAATCCTCATAGAACGGTGCACTCTGAGCGCGGCGCTCCGTCATTTTGGCACGCCTCGTGCTGTTGTGTCGGATAGTCCCTGAGCAAGATTGGGCAACGGCGCGCGAAGGAGTCAACCATGCTTCATCTGGCCATATCTTGTTCGTCCTACCTTCTTTTCTTCCTGGTGAAGGTAATGACGCCAACCCAGCACGCCACCTGGCGCACGAACGAAATCAATAACCGCCGTTGATTTCAGCCTCAGCGGCTGCGGAGAAGCACCGCGGTCGCATCATCCATCCGTTCGCATCCGCCTGCATAGGCCTTGACTTCTGCAATCAGGCTGTCCACGCAAGCCCCGGGATTGGCGAAGTGCTGAACCATCCGCTCTGCGCCAAATTCTTCGAACGCGGTATTCTCAGCCTCAGTAATGCCGTCCGTATAAAGCAGAACGTGCGTATCCGCCGACAGTGTCACCGTGGTCTCCGGATAGGTGGATTGCGCCAGTCCCAGCGGCAATCCCGTCTCCAACTCCAGAAAAGAAGTCTTGTGATTGATGATCAGCGGCTGCAGGTGTCCCGCGCTGGCCAGCGTGAGCTGCCGTGTGCGGGCATCAAGCACCCCGTAGATCATGGTCACAAACTTCCCACATGGGAAATCCTCCAGCAGCGCCCGATTAAGCTGTTCCAGGATTTTCGATGGCGAAGTATGGAACGGCGCGATCGACCGCAAAACCGCCCTCGTCGCAGACATCAGAATCGCTGCGGGCATTCCCTTTCCTGAAACATCGGCCAATGCAATGCCATAGCGATCGTTGCCCATATCGATGAAATCGAACCAATCGCCGGCGACCGATCCCGCCGGATGCCAGGCCGTCTCAATTGCGAACCCCGGAATCAACGGCACCGGCTTAAGAAACAAAGCCTCCTGGATCGCCCGTGCATCGGCCGATTCTTGCTCAAGACGTTGGCGATGCTCGCGTTCTCCACGCAGTACGCGCGCGTTCTCAATCGCAATGGCAATGTGACCAGCGATTGCCTCAAGAACCTTCAGTTGATCACTCGAAAAACCATCTGCTGCCCTGTGATCAATCGAAAGCACTCCCATGACGCTGTCCCCTGTCTTGAGGGGAATGCTCACCGCGGAAAGGGTGTCCGGTTCGCACGCAAGGTAATAGGGATCGAGGCTGACATCGGGAGCGTAGTGCGTCTTGCCCGAGGCTGCCACATGTCCCACAATACCCTGCTTGCCGATTTGGAGTCGGTTGCCCTTGCAAAACTTGGTGCAGCCGCGCACTCCCTGCAACACCATTTCGCTCATGTCCTCTGAGCGAAGCCACACTGCAACTTCGACGTTTCCGATGGAAGAGGCGATCTCATTCAGAACGCGATCAACAAGATCTTCGAGATCCAGCGTAGATGCAATCAGCGCCGTCGCGCGTTGCAGCTTCATAAGCGTCTGCGTGAAGTCGGCAGAGGAGTGGATGCCGGCGGGGATGAAGGCGCTTTCGGGACGGCTTGCAATCACTGTTGCCATACATTCACCTTTTCTGAGCCCGACGGACTGGTAAAGCTTGCCATATAGATGTCCGGACGAGAGAATTTGGTTCAGTCTCTTTTGAGGTCGTTCGAGAGGCCGCAGGAACTGCAAGCCACCCCTATCTCCAGTGAACACAACAACTCAGAATGATACATCGAAGTCGGCCGATAGCCGGGAGGATCCGCATTGGTAGAGCTGGGAAAACTCATTCTATTCCTGGTGCTCGCATGCCCCTGCATGTGGTCACAGCAGATGCACGACCACCCGGCACCCCTGAAACTCGGCCGCGTATCCTTCCCGATCTCCTGCGCGCCCGGGGTCCAGGCAGGCTTCAATCGCGGAGTGGCTCTGCTTCATTCCTTTGCATATGCCCAGGCCGGTGCCACGTTCCGGCAGGTCGCTACAGACGATCCCAGCTGCGCGATGGCTCATTGGGGCGTGGCGATGTCCTGCTTCCACCAGCTTTGGGAACCACCACTCGTTCCCGCATGTCTGCCCGCCGCCACCGGAGAGATCGAAACTGCGCAGAAGCTCGGTTCTTCCAGCGCGCGCGAACGGGCCTACATCCAGGCGCTTTCGCTCGTCTTCAAGGACGCCGGCACCGTCCCTTTTTCTACGCGCGACCAGCAATATGAGAAAGCCATGGCCGCTCTCTCCCACGACTATCCCGACGACATCGAGGCGCAGGTGTTTTACGCTCTTGCTCTGCTCTCAAACGCTTCACCTGCAGACAAGACCCACGCGCGGCAAAAACAGGCGCTCGTCATCCTCGATCCTCTCGATAAGGCCTACCCCGATCATCCCGGCATCACCCACTACATCATCCACGCCAGCGACAGCACCGAACTCGCCCCGCGCGGCCTGCCCGCGGCACGCAAATATGCGCAGGTCGCGCCCGATGCTCCCCATGCGCTCCATATGCCTTCGCACATCTTCACACGTCTCGGTCTATGGCAGGACTCCATCGCATCGAACCTTGCGGCAAGCAAGGCCGCTCGCGATCAGGGCGATATCGGCGAAGAGCTTCACGCCATGGACTATCTCGTTTACGCCTATCTCCAGCTCGGCCGCTATGCCGACGCGCGGAAGGTTCTCGACCAGCTCAACAGCATGACGAACCTGGGCGCGGGTGATTTCAAGAGCGGCTACGCGGCCACCGCCATGCCCGTGCGATACGCCGTCGAGCAGAGCAATTGGGACGAGGCGGCGAAGATCCAGCCCATCCCCGGATCTCCCCCGCACGTCGCCGCAATTGCTGTATGGGCTCGTGGACTTGGCCGGACCCGCGGCCAGCAGCCAGCAGGCGCAAGTGCTGAGATTGCAGACCTTCAGAAATACGAGGACGAACTGCATCGCACGGGCAACGAGTATTGGGCCGCGCAGGTACACATCTTGAAACAGGAAGTCGCAGCGTGGGCAGCCCAGGCAAACGCCAAACCGCAGGAAGCCGAAGCCCTGATGCGCAAAGCCGCGGACGAAGAAGATGCGATGGAGAAGTCGCCCGCCACGCCGGGGCCAGTCGTCCCCGCTCGTGAACAATTAGGAGATCTGTTGCTCCAGCAACACAACCCTTCCGAAGCAGCAGTAGCCTTTCGCGCATCGCTCGTAAACGCACCCAACCGGCGTGGAGCAATGCAGGGAATTGCGTTTACTTCGCAAACGGCCCAGGAGAAGTAGCGTCGCACAGAATCGCTAGAACGACACGTCCGCCGGCTCCGTCACCCTCAGCACAGACTGGTCGCCCGTCTTCTGCTTCCACGCCGCGCGAATCGCTTCGATCTTGGCGCGATTCTCTGCCGTATCCGGGTAGTCAATAATCAGCATCTTCGAGCGCAACCGTTCCGGGGCAGTCTGATCCTTGCCCTGCCACTGCCCGTACACGTCCACCACGCTGAGCCCATCCGGAAACCGTGGCGTGACTTCCCGATCAAGGAAACCCCGCCAGTCTGCTTCACTCACTCCATGATCGGGATGATCGACCGGCCCCAGACCGAAGTAGAGCTTCGTATCCACCCAGCCTTTGGTCAACCCTGGGTGCGTCGGATCGCCCTGCAACGTTGGCGCGCCAGGGACCGATGTCGCAACCGGCTTGTGCGCACAAGCCGCCAGCGCAAGCGCCAGCAGCGGCGCAAACAGTACAGCGCGAACGTACATTCAGGCTCCTGAAATGGGGTCTAAAACCCTACTTTTCCACTTCAACACCGCGCCAGAAAGCCACGTATCCTTTGATCTTACGGGCGGCAGGCTTGGGATCGGGGTAATACCAGGCAGCATCGGGATTGTCTTGCCCGTCAATGTAAAGGCTCATATACCGCGCTTGGCCCTTCCAGGGGCACGTGGAGGTGGTGCTGCTAGGGCGGAAGTACTCCCGCTTGAGGCTGTTCTCCGGGAAATAGACATTCCCCTCGACGACTTCAGTAGTTTCGCTTTCGGCAATAACCTTGCCATTCCAGATTGCTTTAGCCATATCTTTCACACCGCTATCCGCCGCTTCGGTTTGGAGCCCGGCGAACGGTAATCGTTAGAACAGTAACAGAGATTGGATTCTATGGCGAGTCCACAGGATTCGAGTTCCCTTTCCCCAACCGTCCGGCCTCAAGTCTCCATGGGTGCGGGATCAGCAGATTCGCGCAGGCGAGGAAGCTCCCAGCAGCAGAAAGCGAGCAGAGGTTTCACCCCATGCTCGCCCGTTTTACTGAATGATGTGGACCCGGAAACCGGCTACTTGGCAGCTTCGATTGAATCGATGTGAACGGATTTCTTGTCGGAGTCCTCAGTCGCCGTGACCGTAACGCGGTCGCCATAGAACTTCTTCACGGCATCCGGATTGTCGATGGTCCAGACCTGCTTCTTGCCTTCGTCGACAAAGACAGGAGTCATGCCGCCCTCGATGCACTTCTTCACGCACTCTGAACCGGAACCGGCGTGCTTGGCTCCGCACATCGAGTCCGAAATCCAGCCGTTGATCGTTTTCGAATCAGCTGCGTTCGCCGCGACCGCTGCAAACGCGACGCTAGCAACCACCATTGCAATGATGCGCTTCACTTGAGACCTCCATGGGGACCTTAATTCTACCGCCACTCATCATGCGCCACCCGGCGCACATTGCACAAGCCGCCTTCAGACACGCTTTGGCCAGGATCGACTATTATCCCGTCAATGAAGGTCGCAATAATAGTTGATGTGTCATTCTGAGCGAACGGGGCCCCGAACGTCTTTCAGTTCGGGGGTGGTAAGCGAAGAATCTGCTTTTCCGCACTTCCAGACTTACCCAGATGGCCTTTCGGACACCACACTACGCACCTGCCATTCTTGATTCGGCTCGAATTTACGTCGGCGGGCCTCGACATTCTTGAGAGCACCCTCATACCGGGCCGCGGCAGCCGTAAAACGGTTGACGAGTTCTGAAGTCTTGCTCATGAACGTCGGCATCTTCTCGCGAATGGGTTCCAGGATGTGTGCAAACTTGGCTAGAAGAAAGAAGCCCTCGGCGTTGCAGTCAACATAGAGCTCAGCTGAAACTGCGCCGTGCAGCACCATGGCTGCCCCCATCTCCCAGTACGTGGTGACCTGGCGAAAAAAGGCATTGTGAGGATCGGCGGGGTTATGCACGACCGCAAAGAAATCGTCCGCGGTGTTCGGCCAGAATTCGCCGGTCATCCAAGCCCGCGCCTGGCGCATCACCGTCTCGGTGCGGAGTTCGTAAAATCTAAGGATAATTTCAGCATCAGCAGGCGTAGCGAGCATGCGTTCCATGAGTGGGTCTCCGAATGCCCATGGTAACGGATTGAGCTGGCAATTGCGTCCAACGTACATCGGAAAAGCGCAATGCGGGACCGTATGGCCCCGCATCGCGGTTTAAGCTCAACATTCAATTCTTCAGGCTGGCTGCAGTTCCTTCTTCGCCTCAGGCCTTTCAACCACAGGTCCATGAGTTTCGACGGTTGGCGGAGGAGGAGCATCGCCAATCCGCTTCGAGTAGTGGCACACTACCGTGGCGCCAGCCTCCGCCGCGATACCTTTCTTACTACCCTTTTTCGGCCTGGCTTCCTCTTCAGGGCTCTTCTTCTTGTTGGGACACTCAAGGAAGATTCCGGACTTGAGCGTCTTCTCAACCAGATAGGAGTTCCCGCATTCCGGGCACGGTTGCGCAACCGGCTTGTAGTTCGAAGTAAAGTCGCACTTGGGGTAGTTCGTACAGCCCCAGAAGATGTTTCCGCGCCGCGCCTTGCGCTCGGCAATATCGCCGACGCCGCACTTCGGGCACTTCATCCCCTCAATCAAATTCTGCTTCACGTATTTGCAGCCGGGATAGCCGGAACACGATACAAACTCGCCGTAGGCTCCCTGCCGCAGCACCAGCGGCTTGCCGCAAAGTGGGCATGCCTCTCCGGTAGGCTCAGGCGGTTTCTGCTGCTGCTTCTGGCTCAGCTTGCGGATCGTCTTGCACGGCGGATCCTCGTTGTATCCCGGACAGCTCATGAACGGCCCAAACTGGCCACGACGCAAAACCATCACACGGCCGCAGTTTTCGCAGTACTCCTCTGTATCCCCTGCTTCCTGTGCCTCAGGCGTGTTCAGGTCGGGCTTGGCCGCGATGTTCTCCTTCGTGAAATCGCAACTCACCTGCTCGACAAATACCTTCTTGCCCTTCTCAGCAGAACCATTCACCGCCTCCGCGATTGCAGCGACCAACTCCTTCGCATTTGCAACTTCCTTCGAATACACCTTCGTGTCATCGACCGCGGCATGGACAGTCATGGGGAAATGCAACGCTTTGGTGATCTTCTGTACCACCGCCTTTGCATCTTTCTTCCATGGACCCATCGCAACTGTTACTGGCTTCTTTCGCGTGAAGTTTGAACATGCGTAGAAGCTGCCGAACTTGCCCCACTTCAATACCAGCGGACTTCCGCACTTTTCACACTTGTCGCCGGTCTCCTGCTCCATGCGCTTGATGTTGCGCATGGTCTTGTCGGCGTCTTTCAGCTCATCTTCAAAATGGTCGTAGAACCCATTGAGCAGGTCGGTCCACTTCTCCTTGCCCTCTTCAATATCGTCGAGTTCCTCTTCCAGCCTCGCGGTGTACTTTGTGTCGAAAATGTACGGAAAGCTCTCGACCAGCAGATCGCACACCACCATGCCGATTTCGGTCGGATAGAAGCGTCCACGCGAACCGCCATGTTTCACCACGTACTCGCGATCCTGAATGGTGCTGATGATCGAGGCGTACGTAGACGGACGCCCGATTCCGCGCTCTTCCAGTTCCTTTACAAGTGAAGCTTCGTTGTACCGTGGAGGCGGCTCAGTGTAATGCTCCTCCGGCAGAAGCTGTTCGAGTTCCAGATTCTTGACGTCATCGAGATTGGGCAGCTTGTTCGCGAGCGAATCCTCGTCGTCACCAGCTTTCTTGTCTTCGGTTACCTCATAAACCTTGAGGAAGCCGTCAAAACGCAGAATCGACCCGCTCAGGCGGAACTCATAGGTCTTCTGATCGATGGCGGATTTGGCCTCGATCTTCGCGGTCGTAATGTCGTAGACCGCAGGTACCATCTGCGAGGCGATGAAGCGCCTCCAGATAAGGGTGTAGAGCTTGAGCTGCTCATCGCTCAGATAGCGCGCAATTGACTCGGGAGTGCGCGAAGCATCTGTCGGCCGGATTGCCTCGTGGGCATCCTGCGCGTCTTTTTTGCCTTTGTAAACATTGGGCGATTCGGGCAGGTATTGTTTGCCGAGCTGCTTGCCGATCCAGGCTCGTGCGCCTTCCACCGCATCCGGAGCGACGCGCGGCGAATCGGTACGCATATACGTAATCAGACCCGTTGTGCCCTCGTCGCCGATGTCCATGCCTTCATACAGGCGCTGGGCCACGCCCATGGTGCGGCGCACGTTGAAGCCGAGCTTGCTCGAAGCATCGCGCTGCAGCTGGCTGGTAATAAAAGGAGCAAGCGGACGACGTTGCCGCTCAAGGCGCTCCACCGATGCAAGCGTCCACGTGGCCTTCTCGAGCGCGGCCAGTGCTGCATCCATTGACTTCTTGTCGGGCAGCGCGCCGGCGATGAACTGGTCCTTGCCATCTTTGTCCTGGCCGTTCGGCACGCGAGCCGGTTCGCCGTCGATCCCAACAAACTTCGCCTTGAAATTCTTGTCCGCTTGGCGCTCAGGATGTAACTGCGCCTCGAGCGTCCAGTACTCGACGGGCTTGAATGCCCCAATTTCGCGTTCGCGTTCAACGATGAGTCGCACTGCTACCGTCTGCACGCGTCCCGCAGAAAGCCCCCGGCGAACCTTGTCCCAGAGCAATGGTGATATTTGATAGCCGACGAGGCGGTCAAGAACGCGCCGGGTCTGCTGCGCGTCCACCAGATTCTCATCGATGTCGCGGGCGTGCTGGAATGCGTCCTGCACCGCCTTCTTCGTGATCTCATTAAAGGTGACGCGGCGAATCTTTTTGCGCTCGGTAGCGGTCGTACCCAGCTGGATTGCGAGGTGTGCAGCGATCGCTTCGCCTTCGCGATCAGGATCAGGCGCAAGGAAGATTTCGTCAGCCTTCAGGCCTGCCTTCTTTAACTGATCGACGATCTTTTCTTTGCCCGGAGAAACAATCAGCTTTGGTATAAACGTGCGATTCTTCAGCTCCACGCCAATGTCGTTCTTAGGCAGATCCATGATGTGCCCGATCGACGCGCGGACCTCGAAGCCCTTGCCTAGATATTTTTCGATCGTCTTCGCCTTCGCGGGAGATTCGACGATCACGAGTGATTTGGTCATTGCCATCCTTGATTCCGTATTACTCTACCCCATCCGGCCTGTTTGACTCGGATCGAGGCCTTTCCGTTTCTACTGCATCGGGAGGAATATCCTCACAAGTTGAGCGCCTCGCGGCTGTCTCGCCTTGCCTTACTCTCACAGAATGAGCCGCAAGATTTGCAAGCTAACATGGAAGGCATCCCCGTTTCCACTGTCAATCCGCATTTCTTTCCCGCGCATTGCTCGCTTGGTAACGCGCAAAGTTTCTGAAATGTGCGGTTCATCGCATCCCCAACTGCGCCCAAAAATTTTGCGCAAGCGCTGCCGAAGCCACGAAATCCGCCGCGACTCCAAAGCTAAAGGTTGCGAACGTAGTTCCTTCCTGGCAGGCAGCGAATCCGGCCGCTCATCTCCAGCTCGAACAGAGCCGTAAACACCTCGGATGAGGTCAGTTGAGTCTCTAGCTTTTCGAGAAGCTCGTCGATCTGAAGAGACTCATCGGCGCGCAAAACCCTCAACACAATCGACTCTTCGGATCGCAACACCGGTTCAGGCAGAAGAGATGCGGCTTCCTGCGGTTTGGATTCAACACCGGCCTCCTGCTCCAGTTGCAGTCGAACCTGCGATGGCAGATCCTCCCACACGTCTTCCCAGCTCCCCACCAGCTTGGCGCCCTGCTTTATCAGCGTGTTAGGCGTCCAGGAGTTTTTTGCCGTCACGTTGCCCGGCACTGCATAAAGATCGCGATCCTGTTCCGCCGCACAGCGCGCCGTCACGCGAGTTCCCGAGTTCTCGCTCGCCTCCACTACCAAAACGCCGATGCTTAGTCCGCTGATGATGCGGTTGCGGCGCGGAAAATTCTGCGGCGCGGGAAACGTTCCCATGGGCATTTCGCTCACGATAGTTCCACCCGTAGCGATAATTTCGTCCGCCAGCTTCTTGTTCTCCTTGGGGTAGACCACGTCGATTCCGGTTCCCCAAACGGCAACGGTGGGCGTGCGCGCCACGAGAGCGCCCTTATGCGCACAGGTGTCGATTCCCCGTGCCATTCCGCTCACGACAACCAGCCCCCGAGCGGCAAGATCGCGCGACAGCATCTCCGCCACATTCGTGCCATAAGGAGAAGGATGCCGTGTACCCACCACTGCGATCGACGGGCGCGACAACAACTGAACTACCCCGCGAACCCACAGTACCGGCGGCGGATCGTAAATCTCCTTCAACCGCTCGGGATACTCGGGACACCCAAGCGTGACAATCGTCGCACCTTGCTGCGCGACTTTTCCCCATTCCTCGTCCGCGGCGCGACGTGCTTTCCCATCAAAGATGTACTGCGCCGCATCCGCCGGAAATCGCAGGCCCTCAAGCTCAGTGAGCGTCAGTTCAAATATCTGGCCCGGCGTGCGCAGTTGTGCAATCGCATCGACAATACGCTTCGGTCCAAGATTCGGCGTAAGCGTCAGAGCCAGCATGGCCAACCGGTTTTCATCGATTTGCGTACTGGCAGCGCGTGCGAAGGAATCTATATTTGCATCATTCAATATCGGCATTCACATACGCGCCGGTGCGTTTCGCACACGCTTGCGCTCTTTCTTTTAAGAACCCATGGAATTCTTGAGTAATTGGGCTCACATTAAGCTGATAAGAAATGGAAGTCAAGCCGGCAGCGTGTGACGGAGAGCACGCATGTGGAGAATCCTGAAGCACGAATTGATAGTCTAAAAGATAGAGTGAATTCAACTTTGCCACGCCGGCTTCGCGTTGCCGCCATTCGTTTTCTAAACCCCGCTCCCCTCATGTGGGACTTTGAGCATCCGCCGCTGAATGCCGAACTCGCTGAGCGCTACGAGATCAAATGGATGCTCCCTTCGCAGTGTGCGGACGAGTTGGCCGACGGAACCGCCGACATCGGCCTTGTTCCAATCGCCGCACTGGCAACAACACCAGGCCTTCGCATCTTGCCCGGTTGCACAATCGCCTCGAAGGGCAAGGTGCGATCCCTTCTGCTGGTACGCCGCGCAAATCAGCCGCTCGAGAAGCTGCACAGTGTAGCCGCTGACAAGGCAAGCCGCACCACATTGGCCTATGCGCGCATCCTCTTCCACAAATGGCGCAACGCGGAAGTGCCCTTCATTCCAATGACCGCTGACTTGGATGCCATGCTCGACCGCGCCGAGGCCGCAATCCTGATCGGCGATCCCGCTCTGATGGCACTCGAAGAACGCGCCAATCGCTTCGAACGCACCGGCGAAGAACTCGTCTACCACGATCTTGCCGAGGAATGGAAGACGCTGACCGGTCTTCCCTTTGTCTCCGCTGTCTGGGCGGTTGCGCCAGCTAGCCATTCGGATCAGCGTGTTGCCAACGACTTCATCCAATCACGCAATCACGGCCTGCAAAACATGGACGCGCTCGTCGAACACTGGTCGCGCCAACTGCCGCTATCCGAGGGCACCATTCGCTCCTACCTCACGACGAATATTCATTACGTTTTGGACGAGGAGTGCGTAGAAGGCATGCGCGGCTTCTTCAAAATGGCCGCAGAGACAGGTGTCCTGCCGAAATATGATCTTCCACCGAGCGCGCTGCTCGAATAGATGTGTCAGTTCCCAGCCCGGAATTCGCGGTCAGCAAGGGAGAAGCTGAGAGCTAAAAGCTAAAAGCTGCCCTTTAGATCTCCCACCTCAGTAGCGCAGCGCCCACCGTAAATCCCGCCCCGACGGCAGCCAGCAATACCAGGTCGCCCTTCTTCAGCTTCCCTTCCTCGATCGCCGTCTCCATAGCCAGCGGAATCGTTCCCGCGGATGTATTCCCGTACTTCTCAATATTGATAATCACGCGGTCAGCCGGCATCCCCAGGCGATCGGCCGTCGAGGTAATGATGCGCTTGTTAGCCTGGTGCGGAATGAAACATCCAAGGTCGGAGCCCGTAACTCCATTGCGTTCGAGCAGCTTGCTTGTGGCTTCTGCCATCTTGCGCACGGCAAACTTGTAAACTGCCTGCCCATCCTGGTGGATGAAGTGCATCTTCTTGTCGATCGTCTCGTGGGTCGGCGGATTCAGGCTGCCACCGCCCGGCAGGTTCAACGAAACACCACCGGACCCGTCGATCTCGTGCACAAAGTCGATCATGCCGATTTCGCCTTCTTCCGCTGGTTCAATCAGCACCGCGCCGCCACCATCGCCAAACAAAACACAGGTAGCCCGGTCGGTGTAGTCGGTCATGCGCGTGTTGGCATCCGCTCCACAGACAAGCACCTTGGACTGCGCGCCGCTCTCGACGAGCTTGACGCCGGCTTGCAGCGCAAACACGAACCCCGAACAACCGGCCGAAACGTCAAATCCCCACGCGCCCTTGGCCCCGATCTTGTCCTGCACAAGGCATGCCGTAGACGGGAACATCATGTCCGGCGTAACCGTGCCCACAATGATCACTTCAATTTCACTGGGCTCGATACCGCGTGCTGCGAGACACTTCTTCGCGGCTTCAACGCAGATATCGCTCACGCCCTTGCCTTGGGCGAGCACATGGCGTTCCTTGATGCCAGTACGCTCCACGATCCATTGATCGTTTGTATCTACTATTTTTTCGAGGTCTTGATTGGTAAGAACTTTCGGTGGAACGTAAGTTCCGAGGGCGCTTATCTTGGCGCGCCTGCCCACCACGGGACGAACGGCGAGGCTCAATGAATTTCTCCTTGCGGCGCGAGTCCGGATTGACCGGCTTGCGCTCAACATCGGTACGGCTCTTTGGTTCGGCTGCACCGCAGCGCAACACGACCGCGGCAGAATGTAAAAGTGCCCACGGCACCGCAAAAAGTACCGGGTGACCTACTGCGCCCGTACTAGCCCGTTACCGTTGCTTCCTTCCGGACCTGGCGGGTTTGGCGGGATTACGTCGCGTAGGACCCGGCACTGATAGATTTTACCATCTTGGCGTGCCCTCTTTCACCGGCGCCTCTCCCCACTTTTCCAACACCAATGGCAAATCTTTTCGTATACTTCCGCTGCAACCAATCCCGAAAATTCTGAGGTGCTGATGAGGATTCCCGTTCTGTGTTCCGCGATGCTGTTTTGCGCTGTTTCCTCTGCCTGGACACAGGAACCGATACCGGCTGGCAAGAAGGATTCGAGCGGCCTGAACGCCCAGATTGTCGCGGCCCGCAAAGCCGCCGCGGAAAAGCGATTCGCCGACTCTGAGGCGCTCATGTTGAAGGTCACCACAGAAGACCCAAAGCTCGTTCTGCCCTGGGTGGAACTTGCGTTGGCGCAACTTGGACTGAAGAAGTACCCGGAAGCCGAAAACAGTTTCAAGATGGCCTTGGGGCTCGATCCGAAGTCGATTCAGCGAGAACATTCAGGATGACTTCTATAAGAGCGACGACAAACCTGGGGTCGCAGGCCCGACAGCTACACGGAATTCGCGCAATGCAGTGGACAGCGTAATCAATAACGCGCAGAGCCGCACACCGGATATCAAAGGCGTGTCGTGGGCGGGCCTCGGAGAGATATATATCCACGATGGCAAGGTCAAGGAAGCCGAAGCAGCATTCGACAATGCCGTCGCCGCGTTTCCCCCGCAGGCAGCGCTCTATCGCCGCAACGAAACGATCCTGTTCTTCCAGGTCGGCAACTCCGAGGCTCAACTCGCCGCGGCAGAGAAAGCCATCGCGCTCGACCCAACCCGAGCCGCTCTCTACTACTTCAAGGGGCAGGCTCTCGTTTCGAAAGCCACTATCGATCCCACGACCCAGAAGATGGTCTTGGCGCCCGGATGCGCCGAAGCCTACCAGAAATACCTCGAACTCGACCCAAATGGTCCGTACTCTGCTGATGCTAAAGGCGTACTCACCGGCGCCGGAATTCCCCTTAAAGCAGAGAAAAAGTGAGCTTGATAGAATGAAGTGTGAGCAAAACTTCCCAACCCACGGCTCCCACCGTGGGCTTTATTTCGTTAGGCTGCCCCAAAAACCTCGTTGACTCTGAAGTCATGATGGGGCTTTTGGACCGCGCCGGCGCGCGCCTGACAGCACGTCCGGAGGACGCCGAGATTCTAGTAGTCAATACCTGTAGCTTCATTGACACCGCCAAGCAGGAGTCGGTCGACACCATCCTCGAGATGGCTCGCTTTAAAACCTCCGGCTCGGCGAAGAAACTCATCGTCGCCGGATGCCTGGTCGAGCGCTACCGCGACGAAATCATCAAGAACATCCCCGAAGTCGACGCAGTCGTCGGCACTGGTGAACTCGAGTCCATTCTGAAAGCCGCCGGGATGACTCCATCTGCAGTTCCATCGCCCCTTCAATATCCTCAGCGGAAACGGCCATGCAGAAATTCGCGAAGGCCGCGAAGCAGGAGCAGGAACTCATAAGACGGAGTTTCGTCCGGAAGGCGATCTCCGCGAGAAACAGGGCCGCTTCAGCCGCGACGAATGGCAGGGTGCGGCGCACATGCTGCCCACCTATCTTTACAACGAAGACACACCTCGCCTGATCTCCACCGGCCGTACATCAGCATACATCAAAATCGCCGAAGGCTGCGATCATCCCTGCACCTTCTGCGTCATTCCGAATTTGCGCGGCAAGTTCCGCTCGCGGCGCTTCGAATCCGTGGTCGCAGAAGCCCAGAAGCTTGTCGCGCAGCGGCGTGCAGGAAATCACGCTCATCGGACAGGACACCACCTGCTACGGCGAAGACCTCGGCCTGAAAGACGGCCTCGCGCTACTCCTCGAAGCGCTGGCCCGGATCGAAGGCCTTCGCTGGCTGCGCTTTCTCTACGCCTATCCCGAACCGCATCACCGGCAAGCTGCTTGAGACGATCGCGAAGCATGACAACATCTGCAAATATCTCGATGTGCCTTTGCAGCACGCATCGCCCGCTGTCCTCAAGCGCATGAAGCGCGGCGCGGGCGCCGACATCTTCCTCAAGACACTCGAAAAGGTTCGCGCTACAGTTCCCGGTATTGCCCTGCGCACCTCCTTCATCGTCGGTTTCCCCGGAGAGTCCTCCGCCGACTAGAAGTCCTGGAGCAGTTCATCAGCGATGCAAAATTCGACTGGCTCGGCGTCTTCAACTATTCCGATGAAGAAGGTTCAAAGGCCCACGCTCTCGACGCCAAACTCTGCCGAAGCGCACGATCGAGGCCCGCAAACGCAAGCTGATGAAGCTGCAGCAAAAAATTTCAAAGCGCGCCAAGCAGCAGTGGGTCGGGCGCGAAGTTGTGGTGCTGGCCGAAGGCGAAGCGAAGAGACTCCGATGCTCTGGGAGGGCCGCACACGAATTTCACGCACCCGAAATTGACGGCAAAGTCTATATCAACGATTTTGGCGACCTTGAAAGTCTGGAAGCCGGCAATTTTACCGCGCCGAGATCACCGAAGCCCACGACTACGACCTCGTCGCTAGGATCGTCGCGGGTCCGCTCTCTTGAGCACGGAATCCCGGCCTCCTTTGAAAACCGCGCACCGGTTCGCAGGCATCTGACCGAAGCGTTACGATATCCAAGAACCTGAACGCATAGAGCAGCGATGCCCCAAAAGAAAAAATCCGCAAAGCTCCTGCACTGCCCCACGTGCGGAATGCTCGTCACCGCCAAGGACGAGGACTTCCCTTTCTGCAGCGACCGCTGCCGCAAAATCGATCTTGGCAAGTGGGCCATGGGCGTCTACAAGATCAGTTCGCCGGTCCTCGATCCTGAAGTCCTTGAGGATCTTGGCGAGGTCGGTACGCCAGCGCAGGAAACGGGATGACGAATAGTCCATCCGCCCTTCGCCTCCGCCCGAGACAGCGCGTAAGACGCAGTGGGCCTGGACAGTCGCCACCTTCTTTGGCGCCGGGCTCGGCAAGCCGGGACCCGGCACCTGGGGATCGGTGGCGGCTGTTCTGCTGTGGGGCATCATCGCGTGGCTCTTTCACCCCGCCCCTAGATGGCCTTTTACTTGTTGCATTTATCGGCATTGCCTTGTCGATTACTTCAGGGATTCCAGCAGCGACCATTGCTGCACGTGAAAGCGGTCGCCACGATCCCCAATTTGTCGTTATCGATGAAGTTGCCGGCCAATGGATCGCCTTGCTGGGCAGCCCCGCCGACTTCCGCCACGGCGTCATCGCCTTCATCCTTTTTCGCTTGTTCGACATCACCAAACCCTTCCCGGTGCGCCGGCTGGAGAAGTTGCCTGAAGGCTGGGGCATCGTCTTCGATGACGTGGCAGCGGGGCTGTATGCTTTGGGAGTGGCATCGGTACTGCGTCTCTGGATCCACTGAGAATGAAAATGCCGCGAACCCGCATCCAATCCGCGCACGAACAAATGACACCTGAGCCACGCATTGACGAGGTGGCCCCAGACGCAGCGCTGCCTCTCGGCGAAGTTGAGCTCCTCGGCGCCAATCTCGGTCCCAATCCCTTCGGTCCCCCTGTGGTTGTCGTAGGCACCCATCCGGCGCAGGTGCTGATGAGCCGTCCCGGACGCGTCGCCTTCCGGGTGCCAGAGAATGCCATATCTGGTTTGGTTGAAGTCCGCACACCCGCGGGTGTGAGCAATGGTGTGCCCTTGCACATCGCGCGCGAGCTTTCAAGCGGACTGCACCCCGTGACAAGCCCGGCAGTAAGCCGCTCAGGAATGATTTACGCCACAATCTCCGGTCAGCGCGGAAAGCAGACGCCCGTTTCTGTGGTTCGCGTAAGCCCCGATGGCCGCGGTACTCCCTTTGCGACCGGAATCTTGAATGCCACTGGCTTGGCGTTTAGTCCCGATGGGGATCTATTTGTAACTTCGCGCGCAGAGGGCAATGTTTATCGCATCGACGGCGCAGGCGAGTCAACCCTCTATGCCGAAGGAATGGGCGTTGCTACAGGCGCAGCTTTCGACGGCGCTGGAAACCTTTTTGTCGGCGACCGCAGCGGAACAATCTTCAAAATCGATTCGCAACGAAAGATATTTGTCTACGCCACCCTGGAACCCAGCGTCTCCGCGTATCACCTCGCGGTCGACCGCGAAGGAACGCTGTTCGTTACCGGACCGACACTTTCGTCCAATGACGCAATCTGGGCAATCAACAGCCACGGCGAAGCGCGTGCTTGGTATCGTGGCTTGGGCCGGCCCCAAGGGCTGGCAATTGCATCCAATGGCGACATCTACGTAACCGCAAGTCTCCATGGCCGTCGCGGGCTGGTCCGCGTAACCGAGGGCGGTGAGACCAGCATCGTCGTAGCCGGAATCAATCTCGTTGGCGTAACGTTCTCCCCGCTTGGCACCACGGTCCTGGCAGACAACGATGCAGTTTATGATCTGGAGTTGGGAGTTGAGGGCATGACCGCGTTTTAACCTGACTTTCCAGTTCTGCATGCGCCGCGTCTCCACATTACCCGTAAACCAAAAGCGATAGGCTAGGAGCTAGAAGCTGCTTCCATGAAATCCGAAATCATCGCAGTCGGCTCCGAAATGCTCACGCCGCATCGTCAGGACACAAACTCCCTCTACCTGACCGAAAAGCTAAACGAGATCGGCGTCACGGTGGCCTTCAAGACGATCGTAGGCGACCGCAAGAAGGATCTCGTCGGCGCAATCCGCAATGCACTTGCGCGGACAGACATTGTGGTCCTCATGGGTGGCCTCGGACCCACCGAAGACGACCTGACACGCGAAGCCGTTGCGGAAACGCTCTCGCTAAAGCTGAAACGCGATGCGCCGCAAGTCGCCGCACTCCATGCGCGCGCTGCCACCTGGCGCATCTCCATGCCTGAAAACAACCTTAAACAGGCAGACCTCATCGAAGGCGCGACCTTCCTCAACAATCCCAACGGCAGCGCGCCCGGTCAATGGCTTGAAACCACATACTCTGGCTTTCGCAAAGTGATCGTCCTTATCCCCGGCCCGCCGCACGAGTGCAAGCCGCTCTTTGAAGAAGAGTGCATGCCTCGTTTGCGCGCCATCGCCCCCGTACGTCATCTTGCGAGGCGCACGCTTAAGGCCGCCATGATTCCGGAATCGCAGGCCGACAAACTTCTCGCGCCCATCTACACCACCTACACCGACGTCGAAACCACCATCCTCGCCCACGCTGGCGACATTCAACTCAATCTGATTTGCAACAAGGCGAACAAAGATCTCGCCGAACAGCGTGTCGAAGAGTTGGCAACAAAACTCGAGGAAGCCCTCGACGACTGGATGTACTCAGCCGAAGGCGAGTCTCTCGAGCAGATTGTTCTCTTCTATCTCGGCCTCCGCCAGGCCACCCTTGCCGTCGCTGAAAGTTGCACAGGCGGCATGATCGCCCAGCGCATAACATCCGTCGCGGGTAGTTCGCGCTCGTTCCTTGGCAGCGTGGTGGTCTACTCAAACGAACTCAAGACAGCCTTTGCCGACGTGCCCGCGGAGCTGATCGACCGGCATGGCGCAGTCTCGTCGGAAGTAGCCGCGGCTCTTGCCGAGGGCATTCGCAAACGTACTGGCGCAACCCTGGGCCTGGGCGTCACCGGAATTGCCGGGCCCACCGGAGGCACCGAGACCAAGCCCGTAGGCCGCGTCTACATCGCTGTCAGCGATGACCAGAAGACCGACACCTTCGAGCGCAACTTCCGCGGAGACCGCAACCGCGTCCGCGAATGGGCCAGCCAGCAGGCGCTCGACCTCGTGCGCCGCAAGCTGATGTAAATCAACCCGATTTAGGTCGCCAAATTTCACGCATCTTCGCGCTGCTTTTGATTTATCTTCACTAGCACGATGCCCGCCGGTACACCTTGATAAGGCGGTTCGAAACGGAGAGTTCCCCATGCCTCTGCCCAATGATGAAAAAGTAGTTGCCCTCGCCAACGCCCTCCTCGCACAATTTCACAAGATGTTCGGACCTCACCCCGGCTTTCGCCCGGCTCATGCCAAAGGTCTGATGCTGAACGGAACGTTCAAGCCGGCTTCGGGCGCCGCTTCGCTGACCAGGGCGCCGCACATCACGCGCGAGTCCACGCCGGTCACGGTCCGCTTCTCCAACTCAACCGGGCTTCCCAACATACCGGACAATTCGCCCGATGCCAATCCGCGTGGTCTCGCCATCCGATTCAGCCTCGCCGACCACGTACACACCGACATCGTTAGCCACTCCACTGACGGCTTCCCTGCTCACGATGGTGCAGAGTTTCTCGAGTTCCTGAAAGCTGCCAGTGCCAGCGGCCCCGAGGTTCCCTCGCCTAAGCCAATCGAACGCTTTCTAGCGTCGCACCCTGCAGCGCTCAAGTTTGTGCAGACTCCCAAGCCCTTCCCCTCGAGCCTGGCGCGCGAGACCTACTTCGGCGTCACCGCCTTTCGCTTCACCAATGCACAGGGCGAAAGCAAATACGGCCGCTATCGCATCGTTTCCGACGCTGGTAACGACTACCTCGCCGACGATGCCGTTGCACGCCTTCGTGCCGACTACCACTACGAAGAACTCGCGCATCGCGTCAAGCAAGGCCCCGTCCGTTTCAAGATCCTCGTTCAAATCGCCGCACCCGGCGACATAACCGATGACGCAACCATTCATTGGCCCGAGGAACGCGAACTCGTAGAACTTGGCACTCTAGAACTGACCAGCGTTGTCGAAGACACCCTCGTGCAGCAGAAGCAGATCATCTTCGATCCCATTCCGCGTGTTGACGGCATCGAATCTTCCGCCGATCCGCTTCTTGAATTACGCGCCGCCATCTACTTGCTCAGCGGACGCGAACGGCGCGCATCCAAAGCCTAGTACGCGAGCACAGCACATACCTGTGCTCGGTTGACGCGCTCCCCTGCGCTTTGAAAGACTCGCGCTATATGCGATACAGCGGCAGGGTAGAGTATGCGGACGCCCGAAAAATGCGTACGCGCAACAAGGGATATTACCGGGTGCTCCACTGGCCCATCTGGATCTGGGTCTTCTTCCTCGCCCCGGGGCCGCTGGTCTTCAGCCTCTTCGCCCATGGATTCAGCATGGCCAACGGCGCCTGGCTCGCTCTCGTTCTCATCGGAACGGGCATCGCAGCGGTCTACGGCCAACTACCCGGGGTCGAGCCCGCGCCCTACATCCTGCGCTTCGACGAAGACCGCCCCAATCCCCTCTATCGCAAAGTCTGCTACACATTCGCCTGGAATGCAGCCATCAACTTCGCTCTGCTCAACCTCGTCGGGCTCGTCATCGCCGTCATCACCGGCGTATGGACGATGAAGCAGCTCTACCAGTACGTCTACTTCCCGCTCGCCATTCTGATCCTGTTGCTGGGCTTACTCGGCAAGCTGCCGCGCGTCGGCAAGTCGACAAAAAACGAAGGCATTGAGCGGCGCTATTTCTACGGCACAGTCTGGGCAGTAACAATTTCCCAGACCGTACTCCTGGTCCTCTGGAAGACTCTCCCGCTCACGCGTACCGGAAGCCTGGTCAAACTCCTGATCTATGCAGGCATGCTGTTTGCAATGGGCGCAGCAGCGTACAACGGCGCCCTTCCGCGCACCCGCCCAATCCTGCCCGGCGAATTAATGGTGGATTAAAAGCTCGCGGAAAACTAATTCCGACTCGAGTCTTGTATCAGGACATGACTTCAGTCACGCCGCAAGTTGCGCAGAATAAATCAGGGCTTTTTAGCCGCTGAGTGACGTCGACGATTCGCCTGTCCTTCAGCGTTTTTTCCGCAGCCACTTAAACCCGACGAAATTCAAATGGAAACGCCCTGCGGACAAAAACCGCAGGCCATTTCGCATTCCGACAGGCAACTTTACTTGGTCGCGACCGGCTTGTAGCCCGACCCACCCGCCTTCTTCATCGCGGTAATCCCCTCTTCAACCGACAGCAAAGGAGTCGTTTTGACAGCGCTACACGATCCGCCTGCGCTGATGGCCATCGCGAAAGCTGCCGCGCTCACGTTGTCCGGCATATCAACCAGCACAACGGTGTCGTAATCGCCAAAAGTCAGCCACGCTTCCTTCAACGTACCGCCGAGCTTCGCAACTGCCTTGCTGACCACCGCAGCGCGGTCCTGCGGTTTCTTCATCATCGCCGCCATGGCTTCTGAGGTATACGCAACCTGCACGAGATAACTGGGCATAGTCTTTCTCACTTTCCCGGAATTCAAAATAGGAACCGAGTGCGGGTGAAGTATACATGCGAGACAGAATTCGCGGCGCAGGAATCTTCAGGCCTCTTTCGCTCCGCCTGCCACTTCCCTCGCCACTGCTTCAACCCGAGCCCGCAAGCTCTCCGGTTCAAGAACGCGAACCGCTGCTCCCAGTCCCAGCACAATAAACTGCGCCTGCCCTTCATTGTCGAAGTCGACTTGTATCACCGTCCGTCCAGCATCCCCTTTGCGCCCCGTCGTACCTGCTGCAGCGGGCCTTGTGACACACCATGCCTGAATGCGCCGCGCCGCATCCGCCGTGAGCGAAAGAACAGACCGGTAGCCTGCTCTCTTGAGATCCAATTCCGCCGTCGACGATTTCCAATGCTCAATCAGGTCAAACCGCGCCGGCCGCTCAAACTCAACCGCGAGTACGGCCACGCGCTTCATGCGCGAGACTCGAAATGTACGCATGCCGTTCGCCGTGCGCGCGACCAGGTACCAGTTGAGCCCTTTCGACACCAGACCCAGCGCATCGACTGTCCGGCTCGATTCCTCCCCATCAGCCCGCGTGTAATCAAATGTCAGCTTCCGATCGCGAGCCACCGCATCCTGAACCGCCGAGAGCATCGACAAATCCTCACCCGTGTCCCGCCAACCCGTAGGATCCACATGAAGCCGCTGCCGCAAATGCTCCGCCTGCATTTTCAAAGGCTCCGGCATCGCGGCCATCAGCTTGTTTAGAGCGCTCTGCGCCGCCGCAGCCAGTCGCGGATTTCCAAGCCCGCGCGGCTGGGCCATCAACAGTGCCTGCAATTCCGACTCGTCGAGACCCGGTACATGCGTCCGCCATCCCTTTTCCAGTTGCCACCCGCCCTGTGCGCCTCGTATCGCGGATATCGGAATGCGCGCCGCGCTCAACGATTCAAGATCACGATGAATTGTGCGCTGCGAAACTTCAAGCTGCTCGGCCAACTCGCGCTCCGTCACCTGCCCCCGGGCCTGCAACAGAAGCAGCACCGACATCAGTCGATCAGCCTTCATCTCGTCTCGATTCTCAACATTTTTACTTTCTCAAATAATATATGACATTTCCTGTCATATATGCGGAGCGATCATCATTTTGTCGATGGAGGTCACCCCGATGAGCAGCCGCAATGTTCACCTTTTCGTATTCGACTCAATGGCAGACTGGGAAGCCTCGTTTGCCATCGCCGGCATCAACAACCCCCAGTTTCAGCGCGAGCCCGGCCGGTACCGCGTAGTCACCGCAGGGCTCACGACGCAGACAATTACAACCATGGGAGGCATTCGCATCCAACCCGACATTAGCCTCTCTGAGATCGATCCCAATCAGAGCGCGATGCTCATCCTTCCCGGTGGCGACCGGTGGGAGTGCGGCGGCAACGCCTATGCCATCGAGTTGGCCCGGATCTTTTTCGTCGAGAGTGTCCCGGTTGCCGCCATCTGTGCGGCGACCCTGGCCCTGGCGCGCGCCGGAATGCTCGATGATTTTCACCACACCAGCAACAGCCGCGAATATCTCGCTTCGAGTGGCTATCGTGGCGGCAGCTTCTACTGCGACGTTCCAGCCATCTCGGACGAAGGCGTGATTACCGCTTCCGGCATAGCGCCCGTAGAGTTCGCCCGCGAGATATTCCGCACCCTCGGCCTTTACAGCCGCGAAGCGCTCGATGCATGGTATGCACTCTTTCGATTCGGCGACACCTCGCGCTATTCCGATCTTCTGGAATGCGTCAGCCGCTAATCACTCAGTCGATACAGTCACAACAAAGGAGATGGCACATGATACTCAAGAATTACTTTCTCGCCCAGTTGGATCGCGAAGCCGCATCCACCCGCAAAGCCATCGAGCGCGTACCCGACGGACACAACAGCTTCAAGCCTCACGAGCGTTCAATGGAATTCGGCTACCTTGCAGCCCTCGTCGCCGGCATGCTCGGCTGGATAGCCTTCATGATAGATCGCGATGAACTCAACCTTGATGCAGCCGACTCCGAAGGTTTCCGCACCAAACCCCTTGCCGGAAAATCCGACCTGCTCGCCAGTCTCGACGCCGCGGTCGAAAACGCTCGCCGCGCTCTTCAATCGACAACCGACGATCACTTGGCCACACCTTGGGCGTTCAAAATGGGTGGCAGAACAGTATCCGAGAATCCGCGCAGCATCATGATCTCCGACGCCGTCTTCAGCCATCTCGCGCATCACCGCGGCCAACTCACTGTCTATCTGCGCCTCCTCGATTCCAAGGTGCCCGCCATTTACGGACCTTCTGCCGACGAGCGCATCTAGCAGCCCTGTGCAGGCGGAAAACCAGTCTCAAATTCGCACCGCCTCACCTGCTAAACTCTGTTTCGTCATGCTGCTTGCGGGTTTTCTAATTGTGGCAATCGCTTACCTGTTGGGTTCCATCCCTGTTGGATACCTCCTGGTCAGGTTATTTCGCCACGAAGACATTCGATCTGTTGGAAGCGGCAACATCGGCGCCACCAACGTGCTTCGTTCCGGCGGCAAGGGCCTTGGGGCCGCCACGTTTCTGCTCGACGTGATTAAAGGCGCCGCCGCGGTCTTGCTTGGCGGGTTGCTCTCTTCCTTTCTGCTGCCCGACCTGCCAATTCGAGACGCGCAGGCCCTCGCCGCCGTCTCCGCCGTCATCGGACACATGTTCCCGGTCTGGCTTCACTTTCGCGGCGGCAAGGGAGTCGCAACCGGCTTCGGCGTCTTCCTGGTTGCCGCGCCGCTAGCGGCCCTCGCTTCCATCGGGCTATTCGCGGTGATCCTGCTCCTCACCCGCTATGTATCGCTGGCTTCAATTCTTGGCGCAGGCAGCTTTCCTATATTTGCGTGGTTCTTCGTGCATGGAGAAAAACCCGCGCCCTACATCGCCGCGCAAATCATCGTCTCGCTGCTGATCATTCTTAAGCACCACCAGAACATTCGTCGCCTCGCTGCCGGAACAGAGAACCGCTTCGGCGCGCGCAACCAGGAAAGGAAGCCCGCATGAGCCGGATTGTTGTCTTAGGCGCCGGTGCATGGGGAACAGCAATTGCGCTCTCTCTCAGTCGCCGCGGCGGCCACGAAGTTACCCTTTGGGCGCACAGTCTAGAGGAAGCGCGCCAAATCGACAGCGCGCGCGAGAACACATTGTTTCTCCCGGGTTTCCCTCTGGCATCCGACCTGGCTGTCACGGCAGACATGGCGCCTCTCGCAACCGCTGACATTCTCGTCTCCGTCATCCCCTCCGAATTCCTTCGCTCCACGTTGCAGCGCGTCAAGGGTCATCTTCACAACGGGCAATTCGTCGTCAGCGCTACCAAGGGTATCGAAAAGGAGACGCACCTGCGCATGACGAAGGTGATATCCGAGACTCTCGAGCCTGCCGGTCTTCTGCTCTCCATTGGCGCATTTTCAGGACCTAGTTTTGCCATAGAGGTGGCTCAGGGACAGCCAACCGCCGTCACCATAGCTTTTAGCGATCCGCAGATCGCCACGCTCATCCAGCAGGAGTTTTCATCGGAGACTCTGCGGCTCTACACTTCGACCGACGTAATCGGTGTGGAACTAGGCGGCGCGCTCAAAAACGTCATCGCCATCGCAGCAGGTGTAGCAGCAGGCGTGGGCCTGGGACACAACTCCACCGCCGCGCTTATCACCCGCGGCATCGCCGAAATCACGCGCCTCGCCGTCGCCTGCGGTGGCCGACGCGAAACCCTTGCCGGCCTCAGCGGTGTCGGCGACCTGGTGCTCACCTGCACCGGTTCGCTCTCGCGCAACCGCACCGTCGGCGAGGCACTCGGCCAGGGCCGCAAGCTGCCCGAGATCCTCGAAAGCCTCGGCGGCAAAGTGGCCGAGGGTGTGCTCACTTCACGCGCTGCCCTGGGCCTCGCTCGCGAGCACAACATTGAAATGCCCATCACCGAGCAGATGGAATTGATACTTGAGCACGGGAAAGATCCCCGCGAAGCCATTCGCCAATTGATGCTTCGCCCCGGCAAAGGCGAGCACTAGGATCTTCCAGCCGGGTTCGCGGTTATCCCCCCGCAATCGCCCCAATAATCAACAGCGGTTCCTTGCCATCGGCGACTAATTCCGGCAACGGCGCATCGGGCGACTGGTGCGACAAGTCCTCTTCACAAGCAAAGAACCGCAGAAACGGCCGCCGTTTGAGCGTGTCATGTTCGCGAATGGTCCCGCAAAGCATGGGATAGCGCGACTCCAGCGCATCCAGCACCGCCCGCAACGTAACCGGAGCCGCAACCTCCAGCGTCACGTCGCCATCGATGCGTGCGAGATTTCGCAGATGATACGGAATCTGCACGCGAACCAAATGTGTAGAGTCTGCCATCTTAACCAAGCTGGGTGCCCCAGGTCTGGATTCTCAGACCTGGGAAGTTAATCGCTCCTTACGCCAGGGTCTGCACTTCAACCGACAACACCGCCGGCAGATCGTGCACAATTGCCTTCCACTGGTCGCCTCCATCCGGCGACACATACACCTGCCCGCCCGTCGTGCCGAAATACACGCCGCACTTGTCCAGCTTGTCCACGGCCATCGCATCGCGCAGCACGTTAACGTAGCAGTCCTTCTCCGGCAGCCCCTTGGCAAGTTCCTCCCACTCGTTGCCGCCGCTTTTGCTGCGATACACGCGCAGCTTGCCATCCAGCGGAAAATGCTCAGAGTCGCTCTTGATCGGAACCACGTAAACCGTGTCCGGCTCGTTCGAATTGATGTCGATCACAAAACCAAAATCCGTCGGCAGGTTACCGCTGATCTTCGTCCAGTTATCGCCCGCATCGTCTGAGCGCAGCACGTCCCAGTGCTTCTGCATGAAGAGCGTCCCCGGCCGTTTCGGATTCATCGCAATGTGATGCACGCAATGTCCCACTTCAGCGGTGGGATTCGGAATGTACTTCGAGTAGAGCCCCTTATTGATCGGCTTCCACGTCTTGCCACCATCATCCGTGCGAAACGCCCCCGCAGCGGAAATCGCGATGTACATTCGTTCAGAATTGCTGGGATCGAGAATGATCGAATGCAGGCACATCCCTCCCGCGCCCGGCTGCCAGTCCGGCCCGGTGCCATGACCGCGCAGCCCCGGCATTTCGTGCCAGCTCTCGCCGCCGTCGGTAGATCTGAAAATCGCAGCATCTTCCACGCCCGCATACACCGTATTCGCATCCGTCAGCGAAGGCTCAACGTGCCAAACGCGCTTGAACTCCCACGGTTTCTGCGTCCCGTCATACCACTGGTGCGTCGTCAGCGGCTTGCCACTCTGCTCCGACGAGTCGTATACAAAGCGATTCGACGCCTTCGCCGGAAAGACAGGCGGACCCGCGTCTTCCGGCTTCACGCCAGGCTGGAACCAGGTCTTGCCGCCATCGGTCGACGCCTGCAAAAGCTGACCGAACCACCCGCTGGTCTGCGAAACGTAAATACGCTCAGGGTCTACCGGCGAGCCCTTCATGTGGTAGATCTCCCATCCAGCGAAGAACGGACCACTCACGTCCCATTTGTCCCGCTTGCCGTCCGAAGTAAGGATGAATGCGCCCTTTTTGGTTCCAACCAATACACGTACTTGACTCATAATCTCCTCCCCCGCGAAAAGTCATCGGGGACTCGCGGGCCGTCTGCAAATTCTTCCGCAACCCCTCTTATCAATTCAAGCGAAAACTGTGCAAATGTTTTAAGCCGGTCGACCGATTCGCCGATGCGGCCGGTGCAATCAAGGTTGCCAATTCACTTTGATTGCGCCCACGCCAGCGGCTGGAATCGAAGAAACATGATTTGCGCCACCCTCCCATGTCACGGTGCCATTCTGATGCAGCACAAAGAATTTGAACTCAACTTTGCGGCCTGCCGGTACCGCCACCGTAAGAAGCGCCGATCCCGCTGACGGGATTACCGCAGGCCCATCCGCGCCATTCCATGTCGTGGACCAACTGCCTAACTCCGCCCTGCTGCCCGTAAGCATCACTACGTCGCCGGATCCGAGTGCGGGAACACCTGCAACGGAGAAGTTAACCGGGATGAGCTTGCCCGTGGAAACGAAGAATGGGGCGGCACTCGATGTAGTGGACCCGCGCGTGACCGTCACCTGCACAGGCCCAGCAGAGACGGCAGGCACCCTCGCTGTAATCTCGCCTTCCTTCCATCGCACGATCGTGGCAGTCTTCTGCGATCCGCCTGCCGAAAAATGCACCGTGCCAGCCGTAGCCCCTAATCCCGCACCACTGATCGTCACCAAAGCGCCGGGATTCGCAACCCTCGGCGTGATACTTCCAATCGCAAGTCCCGCATCACTTGCAGCCACCCAGACAGACACACTGCCATGCGGCATCGTGAAATCACCTGCAGTATTATTGGCTCCCGCGCCCGATACTGTCAGGCCAACCCCGTTCATAGTTCCGTTCAGGTAATCGGAATACGATCCCGGCGCAAGTGAAGTGAGCAGTCCGGTAATCGCCTGGTCGTTCGTCTTGCTCTTGTTCACCGCCACCAACACCACATTGTCGCCGAGCCTGCGTTCGTAAATGTACACATCGTCGTTGATCCAGCGCTGCTGCATCGTTCCATAAGGGATCGCCGGATTCGAAGCCCGCAATGCCGCTAGGTACTGGATCAGCGTGACCGCATCCGTCATGCCGAAGCTGGTCATCGCATTGCGGTCGTAAGGATCGTTGCCGCCACCCGTGTCATTGTGGAGATACTGTTCGTCGCCGTAGTACACCACCGGCACGCCCCGGCACGTAAAAATGAAAGCCAGCGCCTGCTTCACCGCCAGCGCATCCGCGCCCATCGACTGGATCCGCGGATTGTCGTGGTTGTCAAAGAAAGTGACTAGGTCGTTCGGCTGCGCAAATCCCTGCACGTTTTTACCTGCATCGCCCGACGTCTCAAAATTCAGCTCACTGTCAATCTCTTTAAAGCTCTTGCCTTTCGCGAACACATCCACAATCGGACCATATAGCGGATAATCCAGAAGATTCATCCCGCTTTTGTTCGAGAACTTCACTGAATCGGCATACAGCGGATCACCCGCCCCCTCAAGCCACTCGCCAAACACGAATGGCCGGGCCATTGCAGTGGGCAATCCTGTCGCACCCTTCCAGTTCGCAATCGAATTCTCGAGGCTGTACTGCCATCCCCAGTTCACATGCTTCACAGCGTCAAAGCGAAACCCATCCGCGCCATGCGCCAGCAACTGTGCAACCGAATTCTTGATGTAGTTGTCCACCTGGGGATTCGTCTGATCCAGATCAGCCAGCCCGAACAGCGTGTCGTACTGCAACTGGTACCGATCCTCGAAGTCCGACATATTCGGCGTGTGGTGATAGTACGGAGTCGTTCCGGTATCGCTTGAATAATCCGCCACCTTCACGCCGTTGTTGTAGAGCGCACCATTCTCCGCCCACACCAATGTCGTTGGTATGGTTTGCAACAAAATCCACGATCACCTTAATCCCGTTCGCGTGCGCCGCCGAGGTCAACTTGTCGAAAGCCGCCCAGCTATTTCCCGCATCGCCAAAGTGCTCTTCGATCCGCATCATGTCCCGCGGCCAGTAACCGTGATATCCGCTCGCGCCCCCGCCGTCCGGCTTGTTCGCATTGTCGACCGGCGGCGAAATCCAAATCGCCGTCACACCCATCGACTTCAGATACGTCAGCTTCTGCGTAACCCCCGCAAGATCACCGCCCCAGTAATCGCGCCATTTCGCCGGCGTCGTGAATCCCTTGGGATCAAACTCCCCTGCACTCTCCGCCGGATCGTCGTTACTGGCATCGCCGTTGAAAAACCGGTCCGTGACGATCTGGTAAATGAACCCCTGGTGAATATCGCTCACAGCAGGAATCGGCGGAGGATTCTGACAGAACCCAGAGACCGCCAGGACCAAACCAACAATGAACGCAACGAAGATGGTGCTCTCTCTGACGGCTCTCATCGTCCTCTCCTCAAACACTTCACAACCGCAGCTTTTGATTCCCCAACATCCTAGTGCACAGGCGCCGCAAGTCGTTTCGTTGAAATGACGGCGGTTTTGCCGTAGCATTCGCCCCGCAGCGCACAATGCTCTAGACTCAAGACTGGATACATTCGCAATGATCACGCTATTTACCGGTTACGACGAAGAACCGAAAGACAAGAAGAAAGACCAAGAAGCGCAGGCGGCCGAAGAAGAGCAAGCCGAGAAATCCGGCTTCTTCTCGCGCATGCGCCAGGCCGTCACGCGCACGCGAGAAACCTTCTCCACGCGCATCAACGAAATCGTCGCCCTCACTCGCGAGGTCGACGAGTCTTCCCTCGAAGAGCTCGAAACCGCGCTCATTATGAGTGACATCGGCGTGCAAACCACGACCGAAATCCTCGACGCACTGCGCGAACGCGCCAGGGTGCAGGCAATCGAAGGTGGCGCTGAACTCCGCGACTTACTCAAGACCCAACTCCGCGGAATCCTCGAAGCCCCGATGCGCCCCGTCGCCAACCCTGCCTCCCCTCCAAAAGTCACCTTCCTCGTCGGCGTAAACGGAACGGGTAAAACCACCACCAGCGGCAAGCTCGCTGCGTGGTATCGCGCCCAGGACAAATCCGTCCTCCTCTGCGCCGCCGACACATTCCGAGCAGCCGCAATCGAGCAGCTTGAAGTCTGGGCCGGCCGCAGTGGCGTCGAGATGATCAAAACACGCCAGGGCGGCGACCCCGCTGCCGTCCTCTACGACGCCGCCAGCGCCGCCAAGGCCCGCAACATCGCCGAACTCATCGTCGACACTGCTGGCCGCCTCCATACCAAATCCGGCCTAATGGACGAACTCGACAAAATGCGCCGCACCGCATCAAAGCTCATTCCCGGGGCCCCGCATGAAGTCCTCCTCGTCATGGACGCCACCACCGGCCAGAACGGCCTCCAGCAGGCGCGCCAGTTCACCCAGTCCGCCGGAGCCACCGGCATCGTCCTCACCAAGCTAGATGGCACCGCCAAAGGCGGCATAGCCGTAGCCATCGCCCGCGAACTCAATCTCCCTGTAAGATTCGTAGGCGTAGGCGAACAGATGAGCGACCTGCTCGAGTTCTCCCCGGAAGCCTTCGTTGACGCCCTGCTCGGTTAGTAGTACGGAATTCGCCCCCCAGAATGCGCGGATGTCATCCTGAGTACACGGGTCCGAAAGCGTACTTCAGCTTGGAGGTGGTAAGCGAAGATCTGCTTTTTTCCCGAAGCCTTCGTCGACGCGCTCTTGGGGTAGTTCCCTAACAGTTCCTTTACGATTCCATACGGTTTGAGCAGTTACACTTCTTCATGTCGCAATCTGTACATCGCGCCCGCACATGAATATCTCAGACAAAGACATCTACTGGATGCAGCGCGCCCTGGAACTGGCCCGCCGCGGCATCGGCGTCACCTCCCCCAACCCCGCTGTCGGCTGCGTCATTCTCGACCGCGCCGGACAGGTCGTTGGCGAGGGCTGGCACGAGTACGACCTCCGGGACCACGCCGAAATCGTCGCCCTCAACGAAGCCAAACAGCATGCCCTCACGTATCAGAAAGAGGATCGCCTCAAAGGCGGGGCCGCATACGTAACGCTCGAACCATGCAATCACACCGGCCGCACCGGTCCTTGCACAGAAGCTCTGATCGCATCAGGAATCGCACGCGTCGTAGCCGCCACCGGCGATCCCAATCCCACCGTCACCGGCCACGGCATGGAGAGACTGCGCGCCGCAGGACTTGAAACCACGCTCGGCGTCAGTGAACCCGAAGCCCGTCGCATCAACGAAGGCTTCGCCAAATGGATCCAGCACCAGCGACCATTCGTCCTGATGAAAGTCGCCATGACTCTCGACGGCCGCATCGCGCCGCCAATCGGCCATCATAGTGCCCGCGAGCCCTACTGGATCACGAGCGAAGCCGCACGCGCAGCGGTTCAGCCCCTGCGCTGGCAAGCCGACGCAGCACTCACCGGCGTTGACACCGTACTGGCCGACGATCCCATGCTCACCGATCGCAGCGGCCTGCGCCGACGCCGCCCCCTGCTCCGTGTAGTGCTCGACTCCGCCCTCCGCATGCCCCTCGACTCCAAAATGGTCCGCAGCGCGCAGAACGACCTCGTCATCTTCACCGTCTCCAAAGACGAAGCTCGCATCAACGAACTCCGCACGCGAGGTGTTCGCGTCGAAGTTCTCCCACCGGACCATGGCCGTGTTCCCTTAATCGCGGTCCTGGACAAACTCGGCGAAGAAGGCATCCTCACGGTCCTCACCGAAACGGGCACGCGCCTTAACACCGCTCTCCTCGCCGGCCGTATGGTCGACCGAGTACACCTCTTTGTGGCACCACAGATCATGGGCTCCGATGCTGTTCCCGCCTTCAAAGGCATTCCAAATGCCATCCGCATGGGCGAAGTAGAAGTGGAGCGCTACGGCAACGACCTCGGCCTCTGCTCGCTGCTCCGCGACCCCTGGCAAAAGTTGCCATCGCAAGCCGCAAACTGATTCCCTCAATCGTTTGCATACTGCCATTGAATCTGTGCCGCTTCAATTGTTACTAGATAGCAACCTCTCCGCTAACACTTGTCATCAAACAGGCCTTAGGGCCAAGAAGTAAGTCCGTGGCCGTGCTGTTTGGGGGAGCCGTGGGCCAACAAATACTCAACTTCATGGGAATCGGAGTCTTATCGGCCGTACTCGCCGTCGCGGCTATTATCGGCAACGCAATGCGAATCGACAAAGACCCGGCGGTCGATGGGCCGCGCGCACTCGTCGCTGAATTCTTTGGTCTGTGGGTAGCCTTTGCGTGCCTTGCATGGAGCTTCATGGTGTCTGGAACTACGGAGATCCAATGGATCTTGCGCGGCGCGGCAGCCTGCGCGGCCATAATTGCATTTAGTTTCGCCGCTTACTTCGCCGCCACACCCGAAGTCCCCATTCGGCTCAACGAGGAGCCAACTGGATTCGAGAATCCAATCACAGCTCTCAAACTCGACACTGCCGACGCAAAGCCAAGTGACGCGCCCGTGACGCAACGCAGAGATCGCTCCTGGTCCGAACTCAATCCATGACTCAATGGGTCGCCGGAGTTCCAGAGAAATTCGGCTGCTCCGGAATCGCCGCCCCATCCGCGCGGGGATCAGACGCCCCAAAGTTCACCCCCGTCCGGCTGTCATGCAATACTGCCTGCCCCCGCCCCATCTGCGAAGTGTAATCAGGATGCACCTGCAGCACGTGTCCCATCTTTGTCAGTGCATCAATCGTCCCCGGCGTCGCGCGCGACTCAATCACGATCCTGCATCCGAGTTGCTGCCTGTCCGTAAAGCGTGGCTCCTCCATCGCAGCCTGAATGTTCATGTGGTAATCCACCACGTTCGAAACAAACTGCGCATGCGCCAGCGGCTGATTCATTCCGCCCATAATCCCAAAGCCGATGTGATCATCCCCATGCTGCATGAACGCCGGAATAATCGTGTGAAATGGCCGCTTGCGTCCGGCGAGCGCGTTCGCCGACTTGGGATCGAGCGAAAACAACCCTCCCCGATCCTGCAGCGCAAACCCCATCCCCTTCACCGTCACGTTCGATCCAAAATTGTTGTAGTTGCTCTGAATCACCGAGAGAATATTCCCCTCGCGATCCACAACGCTGAAGTACGTCGTGTCGCTCTTCCCCAGCGCGCCCGGAGCAACCGTACAATTCGCGTGCGCCGGGTCGATCAGCGCCGCGCGCTTTGCCGCATAGTCCTTCGATAGAAGCTGCTCCACCGGAATCTTGCTGAACCGAGGGTCGCCGTCATACGCCTTCACATCGGCATAAGCGAGCTTCATCGCTTCAATCCGGGTATGCAGCTCCCCCGGACTGTGCGGCCCCCCGGCATCAGCCGGAAACTGCTCCATAATATTCAGCATCTCCAGCGCCGCAATGCCGTCGCCATTCGGCGGAAGTTCGTAAACCGTCCAGTCGCGATAAGTGGTGTGGATCGGCTCAACCCACTCGGCGGAATACGACGCAAGATCCTCCGCCGTCATCGTTCCGCCCAGTTCGTCCGAGGTCTTCAGAATCGCCTTCGCAATATCGCCCTTGTAAAAGGCGCTCTCGCCTTGCTCCGCCACCAACCGGAACGCACGTGCCACATCCGGATTGCGAAAAATCTCGCCGGTCTCCGGGATTTTCCCGCCGGGCAGAAAAACGCGCTCGCTCTCCGCATTCGTCAGCAGCCCCTTGTGATCGCCCTCCCACCACGCGTGAATAATCTCCCCCACCGGAAATCCGTGATCGGCGTAAAAAATCGCCGGTTGAAACAGATCGCGCCACGGCAGTTTTCCCCACCGCTCGTGGAGCTTCGCCCACCCATCCACCACGCCCGGCACGGTCACCGAGTCGATCCCGTACTGCGGCATCTCCGTAACGCCTTTTGCCCGAAGATGTTCAATGGTCAACGCCTTTGGCGCCCATCCGCTCGCGTTCAGCCCGTAGAGCTTGCCCGTCTTTGCCTCCCAGTAGATGACGAACAAATCGCCGCCTAACCCGTTCGACGTCGGCTCCATAACATTCAAAACCGCATTGGCCGCAATCGCTGCATCGATCGCCGAACCGCCCTGCTCCAGCGCCCGCGCTCCCGCCTGCGAGGCCGCCACCTGGCTCGTCGCCACAATGCCATATTGCGTAGCAACCACCGATCGCCCATACGAGCGGTCCTGCGCCGAAAGAAAAAAGGAACTGGAAGCAAGAACAAGAAGCGCGAAAGCGAACCTCAAGGCAGTCATTCAGTGACCTTTCAAAATGGGGCAACGTTGGAATTGAAAGCGGATGCGATTGAAACTCAACGCTATCAAAGAAATCCGACTGACTTAAAATAATGTCACTTCCTCAAGCAACCATCGGAGACGGATGAAAGACTATTTCTCGAATTGGATTTTCACAATCGGGTTCGCTGTGCTCGTCCTCGGCAGCGCACCACTGATCGGGATTATCGTGCTGGCCAAGATCGGCATATGGCCTGACCCCGATCCCAATCCCATCGGCCCCGGCCTCCTGACCTTCGTCACCTTCTGGCCCGGCGTCCTTCTCATGGTCATCGGCGCGCGACGAGTAAACGCCCAACGACGCAGACTCGAACGTTGATTGTCTCGAAGAGATGTAGTCTCTAGTCCACAATCTTTTGTCCCTAGTCCCTCTTCCGTAGTCCCTGTTCCCATTCCCTTATTTTTTCCCTTAGAATGGTTCCATGTTCACCGGCATCATCGAGCAGACCGGCACCCTCGTAAGCCTCACCGATCGCGGCGGCGTCCGCCGCATCACCGTCGAAGCGCCCGGCATTGCCAACCGCCTGCGTGAAGGCGACTCGCTCGCTGTCTCCGGCGTTTGCCTCACCGCGCTCGACGTCGACCCAACCTACTTCCACGCAGACCTTGCCCAGGAAACACTCGACCGCACTTCCCTCGGCGCGCTCAAACCCGGCGCAAAAGTAAATCTCGAACTGCCCACCGCCGCCGGTAGCCCGCTCGGCGGCCACGTCGTTCAAGGTCACGTCGACGGCACCGGGATCATGACCGCCCTCGAACCCGTGATTCCCGAGACGAGCCCGCATTTCAATCGCGAAACCACTGACTGGACGCTTAAGGTCCGCCTTCCAGAAAACGTCCGCCAATGGATGGTGCCCAAAGGCTCCGTAGCCATCGAAGGCATCAGCCTCACCATCGCCGCCATCGAAGGGCCCCCCGGCGACAGCGGGTACCCTCTGGGTGCGTCGACGGGGTCACAAAACGACACAATCTCGATCGCGATCCTCCCGCTCACCTACTGGCGCACCAATCTCCACACGCTCGCGGTAGGCGCGCCCGTGAATGTAGAAGCCGATGTTCTCGTCAAACTTGCTTACCAGCAGATGCAATCCACAAGGAAACCGGACTTCGACCTGACCGAAACCTGGCTCGTTGCAAACGGATATTGACCTCTGATCCAAGTCCGCAATCAACTCCGCACATTTCAATAGATAATAAGGTCTGTTTCGAATCGGAGGAGAGGACTACTCAAACCAGTAGTCTAGCCAGTAGCCATCCGGATTACAGCCGCCTTCACCGCGAATCCCCGCCAGCCCGTTCATCCCCGAGCCGGGAATTATTTCCCACGTTGAATTCAGCTCTCCGTTTTTCAATATTCCCGAATTCCGAAGAATAAAGGACCCCGCGCGGCCGCTGAGTTCCCCCAGGAAGCGTTCCATTCCCGCGAAATTTGCTGTCCCATCCGGCTCCGTCACCATCAAAAACCGAACCGATCCAACACCGACAAGATCGCCTGAAAACTCCTCCGTGATATTCACTTCCGAGATGGTGAAATCACCAGATTCGTCATACGGCTTTGAGTCGCAACTCGCAACGTTGATCCGCCCGCTCGCTTGCTGCTTCGTGGAGTCCATCACGGCCCAGTCTTCGCCTGAATTTTTGGAGGATCGGAGACATACTCATCGCCAGTTCGCGCCAGGATCTGCGAACGCCGATCCGTCAGCAGTTTGAGCCGTTTTGTCAGCTCGATAAACTCCTGCTTCTGCTCAGCCGTCAACTCCGAGCCGTTCAGCGCCGTCTTGTTCAACTCGTCGAACTTCGCCTGCACCTTGGGCATCTCGCGGTCGATCAGTACCGGATGAATATTTGGCGTCTTCGTCTTCCCCGCAGCCAGCGAATTCCGGTTATTCTCGCCCCACGCCGGCAACATTCCCACATGCGCCAGTTCCACCCGAACGCCGCCAGGGCCGTAGTCGTTCCGCACAGCAGAAAACGTCCCGATCATCGAGTCACGCGGATCTCCATCCTTGTCCGGCATCAAACCGTCCACATAGTTGCGCGACTGGTTCGACAGAAAATTCCCCAGTGAATAAAAGATCACCGCCATCCGCCCATCCGGCGTGCTGTAGGTCTCGATCGGTTGCAGCACATGCGGATGGTGCCCCACAATCACCGAAGCTCCCGCATCCAGCATCTTGTGCGCAATATCCACATCTTCGGGTCGCGGCGCCGGCGCATATTCAATACCCCAATGGATAGAGATCACCAGCAAGTCGCACTGCGCTCGTGCCGCCTTCACTGCGGCCAGCACCTGCGCTTCATCCGCTCCGGGTGCTCCACCCGACTCGCCCTGATAGGGGAAGAAATTCACATGCGCCTGGTCGTCCTTATCCGGGTTGCGATTGCCATTCAGCCAGCGCGTCATTCCCAGCCAACCGACCTTGATGCCGTTAGCCTCGACCACTAGCGGCTGCCAGGTCTGCTCCGCCGTATCTCCCGAACCCACAAATTGCAACCCGATCTCGCGCAGGTGGTCGCGCGTCTCCGCGAACCCAGCCCAACCCTGGTCCATCACATGGTTATTGGCAAATGAAACAATCTTGATTCCGTTTGCCTTTAGCGCCTCCGGCAAAGCCACCGGTGCGTCAAACATGAACGGCTTCGACCCCTTTGAGTGCGCGGGCGCAACCGGCGTCTCCAGGTTCACGAACCCGAAGTCCGCCCCCTCGAACACGTCGCTCACATCCGCGAGCAGCGATCCCCACCCCGCCTCTCCGCCACCGGCCGCCTGAGCCGCCGCCCGCACCGCCTCATGCGGAATCACGTCTCCGCCAACTGCAAAGTTCACCCGTCCAAGCTCATGGGGATAGTGTGCCGGAGCACCGCCCTGTCGCATGTTCGCCGGGAAACCCGTGAAGTAAGCTCCCGCAAGAACCAGGCCCAGCAAGATCATCACGGCGAGCGCAGCAGCCTGAGGACTCAAGCCGAGCAAGTTGCCGGCTCCGGCACCTTGGCCGGGCGGAATTCCTTCGCCGTCGGACTTCATCCATTTTGCAGTGTGGTCCATGGGGGATGGCCTGATCCATCCTCAGCATACCCCGCGCAAAAGACGCCGGTTAACCCCAATTTGAACTTAAGTACCCTCACCGGCAGCCGTCCTTGCATGCACAGTTACAATCGGCGAGCGCTTCACAGGGAATCTGCGTCTATGATATGAGCGAAACTGTTACCCTTGAACAGGAAAGCGAACGGAAGGCCGGCAACCCCCAGGGGCGTAAGCCGGTACCCCTGACCTATGGCAGAGTTCGTAATCAAGTTAGCCGATGAACGCGGTCGCGTCATGGAGCAGGTCCAGACCGCCTCCACCGCGGAGGAGTTGCGTGCGCGCTTCGCCCATGCTGGCTATCACGTCTTCTCCGTGAAGTCGCGCTCTGGCCTGGGCGGCATGTCGCGGCGAAAGGTCAAGCTCGAGCCCTTCCTCATCTTCAACCAACAGTTTCTTACGCTCATTCGCGCCGGCCTGCCCATTCTCGGCTCGCTCCAGATGCTCACAAAGATCCAGAAGAGCGCACACTTTCGCAGCCAGCTCGATGACATTACCAACCGAGTAAAGACCGGCGAAGCGCTTTCCACCGCTTTTGAAGCACAAACCGGCGTTCCGGTCATGTACACCACCACCCTGCTCGCCGGCGAGCGCTCCGGAAACCTGCAGGAAGTCCTCGAACGCTACATCGGCTTTCAGCGCGTCTCGCTCACCTTCCGCAAAAAGCTGACAGCCTCGCTCATTTACCCCGGCCTGTTGCTGACGATCGTCAGTCGGCCTGCTCATCTTCATGTTCACCGTGGTCATCCCCCAGTTTGCCCAGCTCTACGACCAGATGGGCTCCAAACTCCCCGCGTTGACCGTCGGACTTCTTAACTTCGGAAAGTGGACGCAGCACAACATCCTCTGGATTGCGCTAAGCGTGCTCATCATCGCCGCGGTCATCTGGCGTTTTTCTATCACTGAGAAGGGCCGCGATGTAGTGGACGGCATCCGAGTCCGTATGCCGATCTTCGGCAAGATCTGGCTCAAATATCAGGTCGCCCTTTTCTCACGCACGCTTTCAACGCTTTTGACCGGTGGCCTGCCGCTCGTTCCTTCGCTTGAAACAGCCGCGCGCTCCATCTCATCGCGCCGCGTCTCCAAGGCCGTCGGATCTGCAATCGGTACCGTACGCGAAGGCAAGAATCTGGCGGATTCGCTCAGCAACACCGGCGTCTTCCCTGACCTCGCAACAGAGATGATTTCGGTAGGCGAGCAAACCGGCGCTCTGCCCCAGATGCTCAACTCTGTCGCCGAATTCTTCGAAGAAGATGTAGCGACCGCACTTACTGCCGCACTATCGTTAATTGAGCCCGCCATCCTGATCGTGATGGGCGTAGTTGTGGTCTTTATTCTTATCTCGCTTTACCTGCCGATCTTTTCGCTCGGTTCGGCAGTTGGTGGAGGACAGGGTTAATCCTATCTATGGCTGACACGACAATCACGGTGCCGACGGGACCGATGGTAAACGGTCTCGACGAGCGGGCCCAGGCTGAAGCCCTGGCAGCACGCTATCGCGCCGAATTTGTTGATCTCAAAAACTTCAAGATCCAGCACGACCTGCTCCGCACGGTTCCCGTGGAACTGATGTTCCGTTACAACTTCGTGCCCATCGAACAACAGGCCGATGTGCTCGTCATCGCGGTCAGCGATCCCTCGCGCCTCATGGTGCTCGACGAAATCGCGGGCCTCCTCGGCCACCGCATCATCGCGCGCGTCGCCACGCTCTCGCAGATCACTGACCTGCTCAAGAAGACCGAGCAGTCGCAGCGCGTTCTTGACGAAGCCAGCGAAGGCCTCACCTTCGACGTCGTCACCGGCGATGACAGCACCTCAGACGAAAACATCTCCATCGAGAAGCTGACCAGCGACGAAGACATCAGTCCCATCATCCGGCTGGTCGACACCACCATCTTCACGGCTCTCGAACGTCGCGCTTCCGACATCCATATCGAAACCTACGATGACTCGCTCCACGTAAAGTACCGCATCGACGGCGTCCTCCAGGAAGCCATGGCGCCCATCGCTCGCGAGCACCACACCACAATTCTGAGCCGCATCAAGATCATGAGCGAGCTCGACATTGCAGAGCGCCGTGTGCCGCAGGATGGCCGCTTCCGCGTCCGCTACAAGAGCCGCCTCATCGACTTCCGCGTCTCCATCATGCCCACCGTGCATGGCGAAAACGCCGTCCTCCGCGTCCTCGACAAGGAATCGATGAGCGAGAAGTTCCGCCACCTCACCCTCGACGTGGTCGGCTTCGCTGAGGAGGATCTCCGCCGCTTTCGCCGTTATATCCGCGAGCCCTACGGCATGGTGCTCGTCACCGGCCCTACGGGCTCCGGTAAAACCACCACCCTTTACGCCGCCCTCAACGAAATCAAGAGCGACGAAGACAAGATCATCACCATCGAGGATCCGGTCGAGTACCAGATCCGCGGCATCACCCAGATTCCCGTAAACGAGAAGAAGGGCCTCACCTTCGCCCGCGGTCTCCGCTCCATCCTCCGCCACGACCCTGACAAGATCCTCGTCGGCGAGATCCGTGACCAGGAGACGGCGCAGATCGCCATCAACTCCGCGCTCACTGGCCACCTGGTCTTCACCACTGTCCACGCCAACAACGTGGTCGACGTCCTCGGCCGCTTCCTCAACATGGGCGTCGAGGCTTACAACTTCGTCTCCGCACTCAACTGCATCCTGGCCCAGCGACTGGTCCGCACCGTCTGCGAGCACTGCGTTCGCACCGTCTCCTACCCTGACGAAATCCTCATTGCCAGCGGCATGAATCCCGCCGAATGGCGCGGCTTCGCCTTCCGAGAAGGCACCGGCTGCATCGAGTGCGGCGGCACAGGGTATCGCGGACGTACCGCAATTCATGAGCTTTTAGACTTGACCGACCCCATCCGTGAGCTGATCCTTGAGAAGAAGCCGACTTCAGAGATCCGCAAACTGGCTCAGCGCGAAGGCATGAGCTTTCTGCGTGAATCCGCTCTCGACCGAGTTCGTCGCGGGTTGACCACGCTCAAGGAGATCAATAAAGTCACCTTCATCGAGGCATCACGATAGTGAGTTCCATTTTCAGCAGATCGAGTTCGGCCACGCAGAACGGTGGGCGTCCCCCCGCGGCCATCGAACTCACGCCCGACGGTGTTCTGGCCGCGTCGCTTCCCGGCAAGAACGAACCACCGGTGTACGCCTTTGAGCCTCTGCGTCCGGGCGTGCTTATGCCCGGAATTAGCGAACTGAACATGAGCTCACCCGAGGCTGTTTCGCTTGCCATTCGAAACGCCCTCGCCAGCGTCTCGCCCCGCAGCCGCTTCGTCACCGTCGTCATTCCTGATACCGCGGTGCGCGTCTTCGTCCTCGACTTCGATTCCCTGCCCGCGCGTGCGACGGAAGCTATTCCTGTTCTTCGTTTCCGCCTTCGCAAAATGGTTCCCTTCGAAGTGGAGCATGCCGGCCTCAGCTACCAGATTCTCTCGCAAAGCAAAACCGAGGCTCGCGTCCTGGTGGCCGTCCTGCCCAGCAACATCCTCGAGGAATACGAGACCGTAGTGCGCGCCGCCGGCTACGAACCCGGCTCCGTCATGCCTTCCGCGCTTGCCGCGCTCGCCACGCTGGAATCCTCCGAGCCCCTGCTCGCTGCCTGTCTCAGCAAGGTTGCGATCACCACCTCCATCACGCGCGGCGACGACCTGCTTCTCTATCGCACTCTCGATTTGCCTGAAGATCCCGAGCAACGTCTTCTTGAAGTTCAACGCAGCGTCGCCGTCGCAGCAGCTTACTATGAGGACAAGGTTTCGGTTTTGCCCAAGGAACTGTACTTCGCCGGCAACGGAACAGCCTCCGAGTTCGAGCACTGGTTCGGACCTTCCGAGTTGCGAATCATCGATTTCGCGCCGAGACCATCAACTGGCGTCGCTACAAGCTTGTCGAACATGAGCACCGCAGGCCTTACCGGTGCATTAGCAGGAGCCGTCTAGAGTGCGCGTAGCCATCAATCTTGCTTCGCGGCCATTTGCCGATCTCGCGCCGGCGATGAAGAACCTGCGCATTGCCATAGGTGCGCTCGCAGCGCTCGCTCTCGTCTTGATGCTCGGACTTCACGCTCTTCACGACAAGGCCGAAGCTGCTCGCGCCCGCGCACATTCCCTCGATGGAAAGATCGCGCAAATCACACAGGAACGCCAGCAGTATCAGGCCATGATGCAACAGCCCGATAATGCCCGCACCCTCCAGCAAGCCGAAAGCCTCAATCAACTCTTCGACGAGAAGTCCTTCTCCTGGACACTAGCCATGGAGGATCTGGAAACGGTGCTGCCTGCAGGCGTGCAAGTCACAACCCTCGAGCCCACCGTCAAGGACGGACAGATCTCCGTCCGCCTTCGCGTAGTCGGACCACGCAATCGCGATGTAGAACTGGTGCAGAATCTCGAGCACTCCCGCCACTTCCTCTTGCCCCGCATCGTCGGTGAAACCTCCGAGTCTGAGGGAGGCCCCAACCAGCGCGCCGAACCAGTGAGCGCATCGAGCCGCGTCAACTTCGACATGCTGGCCGACTACACGCCGGGCACCCCCGAAGAGCGCAGGCTAGCCAGAGAGAAAGTAGCCGACGGGGCAAATGCGCACGGCAAAGACAATCATGACCCAACGGCAAATCCGGCCCCCATGCCAGAACGGATGGGCGCTGCGCCCGCCCGACCGCCCTACACCGGAAAGCGCGTGCCAGACAGCGGAGGACCGCGATGAGTCCAAACCCCGTAACAACGCGCGAGCGGATGTCCTCTCCTCTCACCTGGCACTACATTGGTCTCGCCGTCATGATCCTCATCGTTGTTGTGCTTTCCATCCGCCTAGGCATGGACTGGTCAGCAACCGGCGCAAGCTCCAACGATGCCCTGTTGAGCAAACAGATCGAGCTCAAAACCCTCGAAGTGCAAACCGCTCCTCTACGCGGACTCGAAGGTCATGTCAAAGATTCGCGCCTGCAGATCCAGGACTTCTACGCGAAGCGCATTCCTGCCAACTACTCGTCAATCGCCGTACAAGTCGGCGATCTGGCCGTGAAGTCCGGCGTCCACCTCTCGCGCATGCAGTACTCCCAGGGCGCGAATGCCGGCGACCTCACCGAAATTTCGCTCGACTCCGCTATCAGCGGCGAATACCAGCAGATCATGCATTTCGTGAATGGCCTTGAACGCGACAAGACTTTCTTCGTCATTCGCGCAATGGCCTTCACCGGCCAGCAGGGCGGACTCGTTAGCCTCCGCCTGCGCGTCTCCACCTGGCTCCGCCCCGCCGACGTGCCCAGCGGCCTACCGCCCACCCCTGCCGAAATGCCCGCAGCCGCCGCTCCGGCAGCACAGGAGGGCGAGTAACATGGCAATTCCTCTTGGCATAGAAAACAAGCGCCAGGTCTACATCGTCATTGCCCTGGCAATCATCATCGTTTTCGCTGGCGGATACGAGCTCTACAATTCCTTCAGTTCCCCCTCCACACCCGCCGCGCAAATCCCCGCCCGGCCCACGACTACCCCTCGAACCGGGACTGCGACCCAGCGAGCAACGAATGCAACCGGCCCGCGAGCCGCAACGGGACCTCAGGCCCAGCACGTGGCAAGCAACAACATCGATCCAACCCTGCACTTTGACAAACTGGCCCAGAGCGAAGACGTCGTCTATGCCGGAAGAGGCCGCAACATCTTCTCTGCTGATTCCGCACCCGTGCAGATTGAGGCTCCTCTCAAGAGCGCTCGGAATACTCCGCCCCCCGTTCCAATTCCGACTGGACCGCCGGCTCCGCCCGCGATCGACCTGAAATACTTCGGCTACGCACAACGCCTCGACAAATCTTTGCAAGCCTTCCTCGTCCGTGGCGACGACATCTTCCTCGCGCGCGCTGGAGACGTCGTCGATCACCGCTACAAGGTGGTTTCCATCATGCCGGGTTCCGTTCAAATTACCGACCTCGGCTACAACAACACTCAGACCGTTCCCCTTTCGGCGAATTAGGGCACGATCGGTTTGTATCAGGGCACGACTTCAGTCATGCCGCAAGATGTTAACAACAACAACGGGGCTTTAATCCCTGACCAATCTCGCAATGAACCGCCCTTCCCAAAACCGTCGCCCATCCGAAGAAGGCTACATGCTCGTCGTGGTCATCTTCATGATGGCCATGCTCATCCTCTCGCTCTCGATTGCCATTCCGCGCGTGCGCGAAAGCATCCAGCGCGATCGCGAAGAAGAAACCATGCAGCGCGGCAAGCAGTACATCCGCGCCGTTCAGCTCTACTACCGCAAGTTCAACGCCTACCCGCCCAATGTCGACGCGCTGGTCAAAACCAACAACATCCGCTTCCTCCGCAAAAAATACATCGATCCCACCACCGGCAAGGACGAATGGAAACCGGTCCTATTTGGCCAGAACAAGACTCCACAGGCCATGGGCTTCTTCGGTCAGCCCCTGGCAGCAGCGAGCGGCGGAGGGATCGGCCCGAGCGCAGGAAATGCTGGCCTCGCAGGCACAACCACAGGAGCAGGAGGCACGAACACCTCCACGGGCCTTGGGCTTTTCAACAGCAGCCCAAGCTCCCCCACCGACTCCGGAGCAGGCGCAGCAGGAAGCCAGACTGGAACGGGCGGCAATCCCACCTCGGGCACCGGAACCACCGGAACCGGGACCAGTGGCACCGGTTCAGTCTTCGGCTCATCCAACAACCCGACCGGCAACGGACAGACCTTCGGCGGCGGTGGCATCATCGGTTTCTCTCCGCAAAGCCCCAAAAAGTCTCTGATCGTCTACAAAAAGAAGAACCACTACAACGAGTGGGAGTTCCTCTACAGTCCCCTTATGGATCAGCAAACCATGGCCGGCGGAAACACAGGCATTGTCGGCCAACCGGCCAGCGGCACAACAACACCGGTCGGCGGTCCAAGCACCATCACCCCCACCGCGCCAACCACCCCCACCACTCCGACAACGCCGCAGCAATAGCCTTCTTTCACACTGCAAACGCAACAAAGCCCGTCCATCCGGACGGGCTTTATTCAATCCCTCGTTCCCAGTTCTTACACGCTGAACGAAGATCCGCAACCGCAGGTCGACTTCACCTGGGGATTCTCAAACTTGAAGCCCGCTGCCTCCAGCGTCTCGACGTAGTCAACGATGCAGCCGTTGAGATACATCAGTGAGGTGGCATCGACGTAAACACTGAGATCGTCAAACTTGAACACTTTATCCATCATGCCGGCCTGATTCTCGAAGGCCATCGAATACTGGAAGCCCGAGCAGCCGCCGCCCACCACTCCAATGCGCAGACCCGCAGGAAGCGGATCCTGGGTAGCCATAATCTCGCGAACCTTCGCAATCGCTTGAGGTGTCAGGATGAGAGGAGCCTTCTTCTCGGTTTCCTGCGTCGTGGTTGTCGGTGCTGTCGTTGCCATGGTTTCTCCCGATTCTGCTGATGTCTCTCTAATGGTACTGTACTTCCCCCTTAAGAGGCTGCACAAGTTCATTAGTCACTTCCCATTGGATGCGACTGGAGTTCCAAAAGTCGCGAAGATGCTACAGTTCTTATCCGCCCTAATCGCCGTATTCTCAATAAATTCTGGTTTCCCTCGCCTGATTTCAACCCGTGATTACCTGTGATTCGTGTCACGGGCTGGGATGTGCTTCGGCGCTATGATTTCAGCCGTACAGACTCCCCGGTCGAGGCAGGCCGTCTAGATTTTTGAAGCGTCTTGCCGATAGCTGGGCTGAAAACTCGCTGGAGGTATGTTTATGTCTTTTGTTCCGATTATGTGGTCCGTCTGGGGATTTACGGTTCTGATCATGGCGATTATGTTTTTGTATCGCTCACGGCTTACGAAGGATGAGGAAGATCAGATTTTCCTCGATGATTCCTTTAGTGAGCATAAAACCGCTCAGCAGGCAATCATCGCCAAGGTCAACAAGGTTCAGCCCTTGATTAGAGTTACAGAGATTGTCGCCGCCGTTGCGACCCTGTTCGTCATCGGCTACTACATCAACGATGTCATCAACCAGTTCAGATAAAGCGTAGTTGCCCGTCTCCCTCCAGGGGCAAACGGCAGCCGACCGGCTGCCGTTTGCCCGCCTTATTTCTTTTCGAACCTACTCCACTTCCTGCTTCGCACGATAGCCGTCGCGCGTAATAATGTCGTACTTCAGCGGCTTGTGTTTCTCGTCCTGGAAGCGCAGTGGCTTGCCCTCGTCATCCACCAGTTCCACGCGCAGCTTGCGATAAGTGCCATCCTGCTTGGCATCAGTCGGGTGATAAACCAGTTGGTACTTCGACCGAATCGCTTTGTTGATATCCGCGAAGATCTCAGGCATCTCCGCCGCAAACCGCGGAGAAAACCACATTCCACCCGTCATCTTGGCAAACGTTCTCATCTCGTTATCAGCCTGCAGATAATCGATATCGCGCATCTGTTGTCCAACTCCCGGGCCGCCTTCCGTCTGAGCGCGCAAGTTTCCGCCCGTTGAGATCGCGTAGATCGTGATATCCGGCGTAGTCTTCACCTTCTGATAAATCTTGTCGAGCGTCAGCTTCGAGAACGTATCGCGCCCCGAAGCAATCAGGATGATGTACTTGTGTCCCTCGATCCGGCTCAGCCGATCCTCCGCTTCATAAAGAGCATCGAACAGATTTTTTTCGCTGAAGCCGGGCACAACGAGAGATGCGATCGCATTCCTCAGCTGGTTCTTGTCCTGCGTGAAGTCCAGCCAGATCTGCGTCCGCATGTCGAATGTCATCAGGGCGACGTAGTCCTGCGGCCGCAGTTGTTGTGCAAACGTCCAAGCGGCAGTCTGCATGTCGCGAAGGAAGTAGTAGTTGTAGTAGTTAAAAGACGACGAGAATTCACATAGCAGCAGCGCGGTGATGGGAGCCTCGACGCGCTTGAACCCCGTCACCTTCTGCTCCACGCCATTTTCATACACCTTGAAATTCGCCGGTTTCAAGCCGGGAACAAACTGGCCGGTCTTCTGCAGCAGAACGCCAACATCCACGGTCACTTCCGGAACCTCAATCTTGAGCGAATAATCTCCAGCCCCTTCTGGATTCTTGAACTTCGGCTGAGCCGGTGCAGGCGGAGGGGTTTCGGTCTTCTCCTTCTTCTTTGGCAGTGCGATCGCTCCGTTGTCCCCCCCCGGACCACCGGCATCCGGCGCGGTCTGATCCGGCTTCTGTGCCGGAGGGGTCTGCTGTGGCTGCGGCGTGCTCTGGGCCCAGGTTCCAGCAGCAAGAGCGAATGCAACGAGCAGAAGGAATGAAACGAACCGCAATCGGCGAACAGCGTGAAGGTAAATCGTTGGCATGACGGCCTCTTTGTTCACAGCATAGGGATTGCCCAAAGGAATCGGCAAGCGAAGCGTCACATCTGTAGAAACTACCTGCAGCTTCGGGCGTCAAAAACCTGAGCACATGCAAAACGAAATGAGAAAGCACTCTTCCGCCGCGATGCAGCGCAGGTTTAATCTTATAGACGTGAATCCCTGCCTCAAGGCAATCGCGCCCCAATTCCGAACCCCGGTCCGATCTCTGGTCCGAGCCCTGGCCAGAACGCTTGCCACCCCTTTGTTTGCTGTTTTCCTGTCAGGCGCATTCCTTACGGCGTGCATCCCGGCACAAACCGCCCCCGTGCCTGCCGGCCCACCACCCTCCACTGGAGGCTTCTATCCCCTCAGCCAGGTTCATCGCGGTCAGATGGCCACTGCCTGGACGGTCTTTTCCGGCACCAAACCCGAGCCCATGCAAGTCGAAATCCTTGGGGTACTTCGCGGTGCGCGCGGCCCTGGCCAGGACATGATCCTCGCCAAGCTCCACGGCGCCAAGCCTGAATACACCGGCGTCGTCGCCGGCATGAGCGGCAGTCCGGTTTACATCGGCGACCAGCTGCTCGGCTCGCTTTCTTACCGCATCGGCCAGTTTGCCAGGGACCCCATTGCGGGTATAACCCCCATCGCTCAGATGCTCGAAGTCAAAGATATGCCCGTCAGCACCCAGTGGGCTTCTGCTTCGCCGCACGCCGCTCCCATGCCAAACGACAATTCCCTTTCATCCAATGGAATGAACTTTCAGGCTATGGAGACGCCGCTGGTCATGAGCGGCTTCCACCCTGAAGCCATTCGCCTCTGGCAAAAAGAACTGGCCGGCACCGGCCTCGACATCATTGCCGCCGGGGGCGGCAGCGGCTCATCGAAGCCCGACGCGGATGGCTCGTTCGGAGCCATCTCGCCTTCCGCTGTCGCAAGTGTCGTGCCCGGCTCTGCAGTCAGCGCCCAGTTGGTTCGCGGCGATCTTGAGGTCTCGGCCACTTGCACTGTCACCTACGTCGATCCCAAGCAGCTACTCGCCTGTGGTCACCCCATCCTCCAGGCTGGCACTGTCTCACTACCGATGACCACTGCCGAGGTAGTCGAGACCCTGGCCTCACCTCTCAACGCATTCAAGATCATCAACACCGGCGACCCCATTGGTACATTCACTGAAGATCGCAATTCGGCGATCCGCGGCGTACTCGGAGTTAAGCCGCACATGATTCCTGTACACATCACCGTGCATGGCGAAGGTCCCGATCGCAAACTCAACATCGAGGTCGTTGATCTCCCTTCGCTCACGCCCCAGGCGATTCTCGTGTCGCTCTACGACACGTTGCTCGAAAACAATCAGAGCAGCCTCGAAACCAGCTATCACGTCACCGGCAACGTCAACATCGAGGGCTATCCGCCATCGCCAGTCGATCTCTGGGCTCCCGCCGGCGATCAGGGTTCCGCACAACTCTCGGCAGCCATGCAAACTGACCAGAGCTTTGCCCTGCTCTACGCCAACGGCGCACGCCAGGGTGCGATCAAAGCCGTTGATCTCGATGTCGATTCGATTCCCCGCCGTGCACAGATAGAACTCGAAACCGCGCGCATTGACACTAGCAACATCGTTCACGCCGGCGACACCGTTCTCGTCGAAGCCACTGTTCGTCCATGGCAGCAACCCGCACGAAACATTCGCATCCCCATCCACCTGCCGCACGGAATCCCCGCCGGAAATGTTCGCCTCCTCGTCTCAGATGCCGGAACCCTCGACCGCGCCTTGAATCAGCCGCGCATTTCCAATCGCACGGTCGATCTCGAAACCGCGCTTGCCCAGGCGCGAAGCCAGCATCCTGCAGATCGCATCTTCGTTAGCCTCTTGTTGCCCGATGCCCAGGCAGGCATAAACGGACAAACGCTCTCCGCATTGCCACTCTCCGTAGCCAACGCTCTCGAACCGCTGCGTACTGCTAAGGATGTGAGCCTCAACGGCGAGTCCGCTGTTGTCGCTGGCAACGCGCCCGCTGGCGGCGTGTTCAGCGGATTTCAAATCCTCAACCTGCACATCGAGGCGGGCGGCGGTTTAAACTAAACTTGACTTGCAAATCTGTCGCACTTGTACGGCCCACGTATCCGGCCTTTTTATGCGACCCCCAGTGAGGACTGCGGAACGACCATGGCCCTAATTCAAGGACTAGCAGCTCACGCAGCGGGCGCCGAACTTTTGCCTTTTCGTTATGACCCGGGAGAACTGGGCCTGCAGGAAGTCGAAATCGGCATTACCCACTGCGGCATTTGTCATAGCGACCTCCATTTGATTTCAAATGACTGGGGAATCAGCCAGTATCCCTTCATCCCCGGGCACGAGATCATCGGCAGCGTCACTGCCGCCGGATCGCAAGTGCGCTCGCTCAAAGTAGGTCAGCGCGTCGGCCTTGGCTGGCAGTCAAACTCCTGCGGCGAATGCGAGTGGTGCAGCCGCGGCCTCGAAAATCTCTGCGCTTCCATGGAAGCTACCTGCGTCCATCGCAATGGCGGATATGCAAATCGAGTGCGCGCCAACGCCCGCTTCGTCATGCGCATTCCCGATGCCCTGCCCAGTGAACAGGCCGCTCCTCTGCTCTGCGGAGGAATCACCGTCTACAGTCCCTTGCGCGACCACGGCATCAATCCCTCATCGCGCGTCGGCGTCGTTGGAATCGGCGGACTCGGACACCTCGCCATTCAGTTCGCGCGCGTCTTCGGCGCAGAGGTCACCGCATTCTCCACCTCGACTGGCAAAGAAGATGAAGCTCGTGCGTTGGGCGCTCACCACTTCGTGCATTCTCGCGAATCGAAGTCGATGAAAGAAGTTGCCGGATCGCTCGACTTCATCTTGAATACCGCCAACGCCGACCAGGATTGGAATGTCTACGTCCAGGCTTTGCGGCCCACAGGCACGCTTTGCTTTGTCGGAGTGCCCCCCTCGCCCGTGTCCCTCCAGGCGTTCCCTCTCATCGCCGGCATTCGCACTTTGACCGGCAGTCCAATCGGCAGTCCGCAAAAAATGCGCGAGATGCTTGACGTCGCAGCCCGACACGGGGTCAAAGCCACCACCGAGGCTTTCGCCATGGCCAAGGCCAACGAGGCCATTGAGAAGGTCAAAAAGAATAAGGTGCGCTACAGGGCCGTCCTGGCTGGCTAAATCGAATGGGCGCCCCCATGGGCGCCCATTCGATTTCCAGTTGAAGATTCTTCGCTCTTCGCGAGTTTCTCTATTTTGCTTAAACCGCAACTTCCTTGCGCGAGCGAAGCCCATCAGAAACCCGCGCCAGCAAATCCTGCGGGTGAAGTGGCTTGTTCAGCAACGTGAAGTGATGACCATCCGCGCGCGCATTTGCCAGCAGATCTGCGGTCGATGCCTGGCCAGAGAAGAGAATAATCTTGCATTCGGGAAAAATACGCCGCACCGAAATCGCAAGTTCAATGCCCGTCATTCCCGGCAGAACAACGTCGGTAATCAGCATCTCCGGTGGATTCAGCAGCGCGGTCTCGAGCGCACTGTCGCCATCGTATTGGGCCACTCCTTTGTAGCCGCTCCGCGTCAGAATCTCCGCCAGAGTATCGGCGATCACGCTCTCGTCGTCCACCACCAGGACTACGGGCCGATGGCCTCCAGATTTGCTCTCCAAATCTGCGGGAACATCCTTAAGCGGAACAGTGGGGAAAATCTTGGGTTTGCTCACATCTTCACCTCTCAGATTTAACCTAGCAGGTCTTCACATATACGGGGTAACTCTTTCACATTACGCTCTAAATAATTACAATATCGAGAGTTATACAACACCCATAGCCTTACGTAAGACCCTTTGCGACAGACGTTTTTATGGTGTAGGATTGCCACATTAAATCTTGACAGTTAACATCTGCTTAGTATTAGGATAGCTTTACGGTGGTTTAGCCATACGTTAAGCGCACGCCTCCCCGAACGGCAAGACTCAAAGCACACCAATCGAGGATCTTCCCATGGCCACGAATCCGAATTCCGATACGCCGGCGATGAACTACCAGTCGATCAAGCAGATCGATGTCCCAAAAGGCAGGGATGGCAAGCACAAGAAAATCGTCACCGAACTCCTCAGCGACATTGAACAACTGGAGCCCGATCGCGCGCTCAGGATCCCTCTTGAAGCTCTGCCTGACACTAAGGAAAACATCCGCTCAGCTCTAAATCGCGCCACTCACCAGAAAGGCATCGAGATCGCGACGTCGAGCGACGCTGAGTTCCTCTATATCTGGAGAACTTCAGACAAATCCTCTTGACGCACTCCCGCGAGACTTCGTGACAGCCGGGCAAAATAAGAATTCCGTCCGCATCGACAAATGGCTTTGGGCGGCGCGCTTCTTCAAGACGCGCGCCCTCGCTTCCAAGGCCTGTGACATCGGTCGCATCCGCTCCAACGAAATCGAAGCCAAGCCGGCACGCGATGTCCACATCGGCGACATGCTCCGCATCAAAAATGAGGGCGGCGACTTTCACATCGAAGTCTTGCAGCTCAGTGAAATCCGCGGTCCCGCCGCCGTCGCCCAAGCCCTTTACCGCGAAACCGAAGCCAGCAAAGAACAACGCCAGCGCGAAGCCGCCGAGCGAAAAGCCATGCAGCAATACGCTCCCCTTCCCGAGCGCCGCCCTTCCAAACGCGACCGCCGCCGCATCATCCAATTCCGCACCGGCCAATAAGCGTAAGAACGCCCCACACCAGCCCACTTTAGTAGACTCAACGACAGAATGGTTGCCGCAAAAATCCTTTCCTCCCGCTGTTTCTTCGTCTTCGCTCTAGCTGCGTTCGCAGCCAACTGCGCATTCCCGGCACTGCATGCCCAGGGTACCCATCTCTGGACCCAGTCTCGCGTTGACGAATTCGAAAAAGGTACTCCGCAGGGTGTCGCCATCAGCAGCAACGGTGATTTGCGCGAGGGCCCCGGCTTGTCTGACATCGTCACCACGCCCTCCAGTTTTGTCTGGTCCGTCGCCGTGGACAAGAACGGCACGCCCTATCTCGGTACTGGCTCCCCCGCAACTGTTCTCAGAGGCAGCGCTCAAAAAGACGGCAAGCCCTTCACTCTTTTTGAATCCCGCGATGTTAGTGTGCAGGTAGTGCGCGTCGGCCCCGATGGATCCCTCTACGCCGCCACCGTCCCCAGCGGCAAGGTTTACAAGCTTAATGCGAACGCAACCGCCAAACAGGATGACTCCAGCGCCAAGCTCATCTTCGATGCAAGTAAGGCAGATGTCGCCTCTACCGACAGCGCATCAGAATCCCGTCGCGAATCAAAATCACACTACATCTGGGACATGACCTTCGATACCTCCGGCAAACTCTACATCGCTGTCGGCGGCCCCGGCGCAATCTATCGCGTCGATCCTGCAAATTCCGATTCCAAACCCGAAACATTCTTCAAGAGCGATGAGCAACACATTCGCGCTCTCGCATGGGACGCGAAAGGAAACCTGATCGCCGGATCCGACGGCTCGGGCCTCATCTATCGCATCAGTCCTCAAGGCAAGGGTTACGTGCTCTTCGAAGCGCCTCGCCGCGAAATCACCTCGATCGCAGTCGCCGCCAACGGCACCATATTCGCGGCAAGTGTTGGCGACAAGAGCCGCAATCCTCTACCCCCGCTTCCTGTGCAAGGCGTCGGATCCATCACCTTCACCATCGTGCAGCCCGGCTCTTTGCAAGCCGCAAACGCCAGCACTTCCACGCCCGAAGGCACTGAAATCTACGCCCTCGCCGATGATCAGGCCCCTCGCAAAATCTGGTCGAGCAAAGACGACATCGTCTACGCACTCGCCGCGCAACCCGACGGCCTGCTCGCCATCAGCGGCAATCGCGGACATATCTTCCGCATCCAGCAGAACGGTGACTACGCCGACGTCGCTCACCTCGAAGCCCAGCAAGGCCTGAGCCTGACCGGGATTCACGGCAACAGCAATGCCGTCCTCATCGGCACCGGCAACACCGGCAAACTCTATGCGCTCGGCAAGTCTGAAACCCACGAGTATGCCAGCGACGTGCTCGACGCTGGCGCATTCGCCCGCTTCGGCCGTGTCGAAGTCGATCCTGACTCGGCGAACTACGAGATCCTCACACGCACCGGCAACGTCGAGCAGCCTGTCCGCGGTCGCGGCGACTGGGGCTGGTCCGATTGGCAGCCCCTCAAAGACGGCACCGTGCAATCGCCCGCCGGTCGCTTCATGCAATGGAAAGCAGTCCTGCACGCTGGAGGCGAAGTCGGCAGCGTCGGCGTGAATTATCTACCCGTGAATGCCGCACCCGAAATGGACGATCTGGTCATCGCATCCGGTGCGCGCCTCAACCCACAGACCTCGAACCCCGGCCAGCAGCAGACCGTCACCATTAGCTTCTCTTCCCCCAATCAGCCGGCTGGAAGCCCGGGTGACCCCGGCAGCGCCAATACACCTATCCAGGCCATCAAAGACCGCACCGCCGTGACTGTTCGCTGGGCCGCACACGATGACAATGGCGACGACCTCGTCTACGCGCTCTATCTCCGCGGAGACGGCGAACGCAATTGGCATCTGCTCAAGGACAACATCAATGACAAGGCCTACAGCTTCGATGCCGCACTCATCCCCGATGGCGGTTACCGCGTAAAAGTCGTTGCGTCAGATTCTCCTTCGCACAACCCCGGCGAAGCCCTCTCCGACTCCCGAGAAAGCGAGCGCTTCGAAATCGACACCACGCCTCCGATCGTAAGTAATCTGCGCGTTGAACAGGCCCTGGCAAAATGCGCGCAGGCGCCCTGCCCCGCTCCAGTACGCGTGACTTTCGACGCGGAGGATGCGGCCTCGCCCATCGCCCACGCGGAATACGCACTCGATGCCGGCACATGGCAGTACATCGATCCTGTCGGCAAGCTCTCCGATTCGAAGCGCGAGCAGTACGACTTCCAGATTCCCGCCAAGGCCCTCGAAGGTAAAACCGGCGAACACCTCATCACCGTACGTGTCTACGACCGCCACGACAACATCGGCGTAGCCAAAACCGTCTTCGGCGCGTCATCAACAAAGTAAGCAGGCACGATGCGATTTGAGCTCTATGTGGCGGCCCGGTACCTGAAAGCAAAACGGCGCCAGGCCGTCGTCGGCGTCGTCACTGCCATATCCATCGCCGGAGTCGCCGCCGGAGTCGCCGCGCTCATCATCGCTCTCGCCATCACCAACGGCATGCGCCGCGATCTGCAGGATCGCCTCGTCGACTCCAGCGCTCACGTCCAACTCATGCGCACAAAAAACGACGGCATCCGCGATTGGCGACCCCTCGTCGAAAAGCTGTCGAAGCTTCCCCACGTGGTTGCTGCCGCACCTGAACTCGACGAACAAGTGATGGTGTCCCGTGGAGCCCGTGCCGGCTACGCACTCATCGAAGGCGTCATACCAGCCAGCGAACTCGCCGTCACAAAGGTTTTATCGAATACCACGCCCGAAGCGATAAACGCTCTCCATCCAGCACCTGAACCGGTCGATCCCGCGAATGCAGAATACCCGCCCGTCATTCTTGGCAAAGAGCTGGCAGATTCGATCGGCGCAACCGCCGGCGACTCGATAACCCTGGTAAGCCCCCAGGGTGATCTCACGCCTGTTGGAGTTGTTCCCAAGGTCCAACACTTTCAGCTCGTCGGCACCTACCACACGGGTTTCTATCAGTACGACTACGCGTGGGGATTCGTCCGCCTGTCAGACGCTCAGCGACTCTACGACGAGCCCGACCTGATCTCCGTAATCAGCTTCCGAGTCGACAATCTCAACAACGCCCCTCAGATCGCAAAACAAATCGAACAAGCCGCCGGTCCCGGTTTCATGACCACCAACTGGATGGAGCAGAATCGCGAACTCTTCCGCGCCCTCAAGCTCGAGCAGATCGTCACCTTCATCGTCATCACCCTCATCGTGATCGTTGCCGCACTCAACATCCTTATCGCGCTCACCATGATGGTGATGGAAAAAACCCGCGACATCGCCGTGCTCATGAGCTTCGGCGTTGCCCCCGCTCAAGTCCGCCGCATCTTCCTTCTTCAAGGCTTTCTCATCAGCGTCGTCGGGACCCTGATCGGTCTAGTCCTCGGCTACATCGGAGCGTGGGCCGGCGGCCACTATCACATCCAGCTCTCGCCCGACGTCTACGCAATCGACACGCTTCCCTTCGCGCCCCGCTTGCTCGATGGAGTTCTCGTCTCCGCAGTCTCCATCACCATCTCGCTGCTGGCAACCCTTTACCCCTCATCCACCGCCGCAAGAATCCGCCCAGCAGAAGCCCTCCGCTACGAATAGCTCCATTTCAAACCCGTCATCCTGAGCGAAGCGAAGCCGAAGGGCCTGCTTTCCATCAGCTTCAGTTTCGGCTATCTCAATCGCTGCGCTCAGGGTATCCTTGCTCCACTGTCGCGGTCGCCGGTTGCGCCCCCGTAAGCAACGATGCAGATCGTCGACCCAATTGCGAAAGAGGAGAACAATCATGAAATACATGATCACCTGGAACGAACGTCCGCAGGGCTCACCGGCAGAGTACGAACAGGCACAGAAGCGAATCCTCGAGGTCTTCAGTCCATGGAAGGCGCCAGCCAATTTCAAAATCGAGTCATTCGTCATCCGCGTCGGCGACTGGGGTGGATACATGTTGATGGACTGCGACGACCCGCTCGAAGTACACAAGTTCTGTTCGATGCTGCCCGCCTTCACATTCGAAGCGCGTCCTGTCGTCCCCGTTGCCGACGCCATTCGCGTGGAACTCGAAGCGATGGCCTATCGCGATGGACTGAAAGGTAAGTAGGCCAACTCGGGCGCGATCATGACATTCGTCCCAGGTCTCACCTTCGAGATCTGGGACACCCAATTGCGTGCATCTACTGCGGTGTGATGATGCCGCCAACCGCATGCCTGCGGGGCAGCACAATGCCACGATGATCCACTTCGACCGGTGCAACCTTCCCCTGAGTAGAAGGCAACTCAGCGCGCTCCGTCAGCGAGCCTCCACATGCCGGGCACCAGTCAGCCTTTGTGTCCTGCGCCAGCACAGCATGGCAATGGGTACAGATCCGTTCCATGCAGCCAGTGTACCAATCGAACTCCCACAAGCCTGTCTCGCGCGCAGGCGGCCGTGACAACTTCACACTCGCTCTGTTTCGGCCTCTCGATTCAGGTGGTCTGCAATCGCCCCGGCCCACTTCCGAATGCAATCCCAGTCGCGGATGTCTGAAACCGGCAGCTTACGCATTGGGTTGCCGGGGAATTTCATCACCAGGCTCATAGGAAACGGAAGATTCAAATGATGCGGATCGAATCTGCCGCCGAAGACACGCACATCTGCAGTGCGCAACCAGGGATACTTCGCCAGCTCCTTGCGAGCCTGTTCCTCAGCCGACGCAAAATGTTTGGGATCGTTCTCAGTCGGTCCCACAACAAATATCCACGGATGCGCATTCGCCAGGGCCTGTTTGAACTGCACTACAAACCGATGAAACTCCTTGGGAAAATGACCAATGTATAACGCCGCGCCGAGAATCACTGCAGCATCCTCGGGGATCGATTCCACATCAACCATCGGCTTCACATCTATCGATATGCCGGCCTCTTGCATGGTCAACCCCATCGCCTCGGCAATATCCTCCGTCGATCCGCTCCGCGTGACGTACGCAATCAACACTTCGGGCTGCATGTTCGCCTCCGTTGTACGCAATTTTGCGACACACCAAGCGAGCGTGGCGTGCTCACCGTCACATAGATAAGTGCTGTCAGCGCTCCCTCGCTTCCGCACACGCCAACCCGGCTCCCAGTACACTAGACCCATGCATCCCCCCGTGCGCCTGGTGGCCATCGATATGGACGGCACCCTTCTGCCCACCTTCAGCCAGTCCATCAGCCCCCGCAACGTCGAGGCGATCAAAGCCGCCCAGCAAGCCGGCATCACCGTAGCCATCGCCACCGGCCGACGCACCGCCTATACCGCACCCCTGCTAGAAGGCCTCGGCCTGCGAGCGGATATGCCCCTCATCACGTCAAATGGAGCAGTGACCCGAACCTTGGGCGGCGACCCGCTCGACCGTTCTCACCTCGAAGCCCGCATCGCCCGCAACTTGTGCGCTCTTCTTAGGCCCTTCGGAACACTGGTGTTTACCTTTGATCGAGTCGGGCAGGGCGAATTGATACTTGAAGATTTCGAGCAGGCACATCAGCGGATCGCCTTGTGGGTTGAAGCCAATCGCGATGCCATCGAAATCATCAAGCCACTCGAACAAGGGCTTCCCGATGGCAACGATCCCATCCAGGGCATGGTCACCGGAGGCCTCGACAAAATGCGCCGGGCCGAACAATCCCTGAAAGCCAGCGAATTAAGCCAGTTCTGCGAAGCCGTCCGAACGGAGTATCCCTCGCGCGATCTCTCCATCCTCGATCTGCTGCCCCCGGGCGTCTCAAAGGGATGGGCGCTCGAAAGACTCGCCGCCCGGCTCGGCGTCGATCGCAAAGAGACCATGGCCATCGGCGACAACTGGAACGATGTCGACATGCTCGAGTGGGCCGGACAGGCCGTTATGATGGCCAACGCCGCTCAGGAACTGCGCACCATGGCCAAAACCCGCGGCTGGAAGCAAACGCCGCCGAATGACGAGGATGGCGTGGCCGTGACTTTGGAGATGGCGGTAGCACGCCATTCTTCTGGTAAAGTTTGAGGCAACAGGAGCAGAAACTCAGTCTTTGAGTATTCGCCTTCAATTCGTCGTCGCCGCTCTCGCTTTGGCCAGTGTCACATCTCCGGCGTTCGCTGCCGAGCGCATAAGCCTAACCAATGGCTACGAGATATTGTGCAATCATCACGCGCAGTTCGGCTCGCAGATTCGCCTCTATCTCGGCTCAAACGACAGCAGCTACATCGATCGCTCGACAGAAGACATCGCCAGGATCGAGACGGTCCCGGATCCGCCGCCGACTCCGTCTTCCTCAGGCTCAGCCGGAACAAAGATCGAAGCAAAACTCAGCCCAGCCGACCTGCATGAAATGCTTGCAGCAGCCGGCCACCGGCACAACCTCGACGCCGACTTACTCGCCAGCGTCGTCAAGGCCGAAAGCAACGGCAACACTCATGCGGTCAGTCGTGCAGGCGCACGCGGCCTCATGCAGCTCATGCCCAAAACAGCCGCCGAATTAGGCGTCGATGACAGCTTCCGTCCCGACGAAAATGTCCGTGGCGGCTCCGCTTACCTGAATGATCTGCTCGTCAAATACCACGACAACATCGCCCTCGCCCTCGCCGCCTACAACGCCGGCCCAGCCGCGGTAGACAAGTATCACGGCATCCCGCCCTACCACGAAACCCGCGCCTACGTAGCCCGGGTAATCCACGAGTTCAATCGCCGCATTCGAGCCCGCGAGTTGCAGGCCCGCCACCTTCGACCACAGGCGGCCACCCTCGAAGCCTCCTCGGCCCGGTAGAACTTCTTCACCACATCACATCACTCGCAGCGAATCGCGATAATTGGTTCAATTCGCGCAGCCCGCAGCGCCGGCAACAGCGACGCCGCGCACGCAATCAAAGCCAGTGCCAGAAGCGATCCGGCAATCACCCACGGGTCCCGCGTTGAGGTCGAATAGAGAAAACTGGCTAGTGCCCGTGCGGCCAACAGCGCAACTGCCAACCCAAACACGGCGCCACCAAGCACCACCCAGAGATTCTGTCCGAACACCATCTGCGCTACCTGCGCGCGCCGTGCCCCCAGCGCCATGCGGATGCCGATCTCGCTCGTTCTCCGCGCCGTGGCGTAAGCCAGCGTGCCATAGAGTCCAACTGCCGTGACCGCGAGTGCGCACATCGCGAAGAAGACCGACAGCAACGCCATCATCCGCTCCGACGCGAGCGACTCGTCCATAATGGTTTCCATCGAGATCATCACCGGCGCCGGCATCGATGGCGCCATCTGCAATCCCAGAGCCCGCGCCGCACCCGCCAGCGGTGCAGCCGGCCCGTCGATGCGCACCACTGCGTAATAGGACGGCGATTTCGGATCGCCCTGGGTCATCGGTACGTATGCCGTCGGCGGCGGAGCGCTGCGCAGATCCTCGTACTTCGCATCTCCTACAACGCCTACCACCTGGTAGAAAACATTCTTCTCTCCATCGCGGTTTTTGACGATCCGCCCCAGCACGTTTCCGTCCGGCGCCAACAGCTTTGCAGCCGACTGGTTCAGGACGATCTTAAGCCCTGAAGCCTTGCTGTCATTCCACGTAAGATCCCGCCCCGCAAACATGGGAATGCGCATGGTGTCGAAGTAGCCCGGACCCACGCTGTTCATATAGATGTCGTGGTCTCCTCCCGCGGGGTCTGAGAAATTCTCGTCCCATTGGTAGCCCGAAAGCGGAACCAGGCGAGCGAAGCTCACATTCTTCACTCCGGGCTGACGCTGCAACCGGTCGCCCATTTCACGGTAAAAGGCCATCAGCGCATCATCCTTCAGTTCGAGCTTGTCCATTGTGAAGGCGATATTCTCGACGCCGCGCGGATCGAAGCCCTCGCCGCTGGTGTAAAGCCGCACCAGGCTCGACGCCAGCAGCCCCGCCCCCATCACCAGCATCAGGGCCAATCCCACCTCTATGCCCAGCAGCACGCGCGGAAAGATCCTGCGGCGCTCCTGGGTCTGCGTAGCGTGCTGACCATCCTTGATGCGATCGATCAGGTTGCGCGAAGTGGCCTGGATCGCCGGTGCAAGTGCGAACAGCAGCGTGGCCACAATCGCTGCGAGAGCCGCAAAGCCAAATACCCGTACGTCCAGCGACGTGTCGAGCAGCATGCCGTCATCGCTCCTCAGCAGCATCGCTGCAAGCGACCTGCTCACCACCGGCGCAATCGCCAGGCCAGCCAGCGTTCCGAACACCCCCAGCAGCAGACCCTCCACCAGAAGCTGCTGGATGAGCCGCTGCCGCGAAGCTCCCATCGCCATGCGCGTCGCGAGTTCGCGCTGCCGCGCAGTGCCGCGCGCCATCAGCAGGCTGGCCAGGTTGAGGCAGGCCAGCAGCAGAATCCCTCCGCACATCGCGAACACCGCGGCAAGCGGCTTGCGAAATCTCAATCGGAGGTAGCTGAATCCACCCGATCCCGGCTCCGCGGCAAACCGGAAGTGGTGCTTCTCGCGGTTCGCGATCCACTTCGCGTCCGGCACCCTCTCGTGCAGCACCGCATCCGAAACGGAAGCTACCTGCGCGTCGGCCTTCCCCAGCGTAAATCCAGGCCGCAGGCGCCCCATCACCGTAAGCCACCAGGCATGGTGTCCAAACGCAGTCATGCTGCGTTCGCGATTGAGGACAGGCTCGGTGGCAAGGGGCACAAAGAGCTGCGGCCGGTGCAAGGGGTCCGCACCGATGAATCGCCTCGGCATCACGCCGACCACGGTGAAGACGACGCGATCGATCTCGAGCTTGCGCCCGATGACGTCGGCAGCGCGATTGAAGCGCGTGATCCAATAGCTCTCGCTGATGACCACTCCGAAGCCATTGGGATTCCCGCCGGTCCGATCATCTTCCGGCGTCAGCGTTCGTCCCAGCAGAGGCGCGGTCTCCAGCGCGTGAAAGAACGATCCGCTCACGAATTGGCCAGAGACAGTCTGGTTGCCGCCTCCGCTCTTCACCTGGAACTCTGTCTGATGAACGGCAAACACGTCTGTGAAAGCTTCGCGCCGCGACTCGAGGCCGCGGAAGATCGACTCAGGAAAGCTGTAGCCGCGCTGGGGGCCGTCTCCGTCAATTCCTAAAACCACCAGCCGATTGCTCTCCGGCACCGCCAATGGCCGCAGAAGCAAGCCGTTGATCATCGAGAACACCGTTGTATTCGCACCCACGCCTAGTGCCAGCGTGACAATGGCTGTAAACGTGAAGCCGGGCGATTTCCTCAACTGCCGCATCGCATAGCAGACATCGTGGATACACAACTCCAGCCGCAACCATCCCCATTGGTTTCGCGTCACATCCGCAATCAACGGAACATTTCCTAATTCCCGCATAGCCGAAGCGCGCGCATCCGCCGGCGACTGCCCCCGTGCTATCCGGTCAGCGATCGCCAGATTTAGATGGCTCTCGATCTCTTCGGTCAGTTCCGATTTGCGCCGCAAGAAGGAAAACAGTTTCACGCGCCACCTCACTTTGCCGTCATGATTGCTTCGATCGTCGCGACCATCTTTCCCCATCGTTCGTAGTCAGAGGCCAGTTGTTCCTTACCCAGTTTCGTAATCTTGTAAAACTTCGCGCGCTGGTTGCTATCGCTCTTCTTCCATTCCGCCTTGACCCACCCCTGACGCTCCAACCGGTGCAGCGCCGGATAAAGTGAGCCGGTTTCCACCTGCAGCACGTCAGCGGAACTCGCGCGAATCGCCTGGCTAATCCCGTAACCGTGCTGCTCTCCCCACTGAAGCGTCTTCAGGATCAGCATGTCCAACGTCCCTTGCAGGATTTCAATCCGATTTTGATACCCGTCTTTCGTTGCCATAAGCTGTAGACCCTCTACATCAAAATGATGTAGATACTCTACATCCTCAAAAGCGAGACCGCAAGCGCATCTTTTGGACTTGGCCTCTTTCGGGTCTATGCACGCTTCTTTCGATCCTCAGCGTCCCTTTCCCCCGACTCACATCCCTGATTTCACAAATCAGCCATCTCATATCCTTGCCAAATAAGCTAATTCCGGCTCTTGCCCATAAAATAGAAACACCGATCGAAACGGAGAATGCTTGAAGAAGAAACAGTTGATCCTGGGCCTGGTTGTCCTGGCCGCGCTCGTTGCTCTATTTTTCTGGGGCCGCCAGAAATTCCACTTCGACTTCGGCGTCTTCCGCACTCAATTGGCGGAGGCAGACTGGCGCAAGATCGCCCTCGGCATCATCTGCATTTACGTCGCCTTCGTTTTTCGTTCAGTCCGCTGGGCCGCGCTGCTCAAGCACAACAAGAAGGTCCCTCCCTTTTCGCTCCTCGGAATCCAGGTCATAGGCTTCACGGCAGTCGGCCTCATCGGCCGCGTCGCAGACCCCGTTCGACCCTATCTCGTTTCCAAGAAGACCGGCCTTTCCCTCGGCTCCCAACTTGCTGTCTACATAGTCGAGCGCCTCTTCGACGCCGGGTCGATGGCGCTCATCTTCTCAATCGCCATGCTGTGGATCCCAGAGGCCGACATCGTCAAGGCAACCGGCCACTCAACGATGGTTACAGCACTCGAACACCGTTGGCCGTTGCTGGCGATCCTCTTTGCGAAATACGGTGTTCTGTTCTTCACTCTCATCGGCGCGCTCTTCCTCGTCGCTGTGCGCCTCTGGGGAGCAGTCGTCGCCTCCTTCTTCGAACACAGCTTCGGCCTTGTATCAAAGAAGCTCGGCGCCGCCATTGGCGACAAGATTCGCACCTTCCACTCGGGCCTCGACACCATGCGAACCTTCTCAGAGTTCGCCGTCACCGCCTCTCTTTCCATCGCGATGTGGATCCTCATCGCCTACGCCTACCTGATTACCTGTCGCGCGTTCACGGCGAGCCCAGAACTGGCTTCGCTCACTCCACCCAAGTGCGTGCTCCTCATGATCGCGAGCGGCGGCGCCAGCATATTCCAGCTTCCCGTCATTGGCTGGTTCACGCAGATCGGAATTGTCGCCGCAACCATCACCGGCCTCATCGGCGCGTCGCCCGAAGCCGCAACCGCCTGCGCAGCCTCAATTCTCCTCGTAACCTTCCTGGCTACGATTCCCGTCGGACTTATCTGGGCGCAGTTTGAGCACGTCAACCTCCGCAAGGTCACCCACGAAAGCGAGGTTGCCGAAGAGATCGCCGTCGACCATCCCGCCCCTAACGAGGCTGAGTAAGCGCCGCGCTCGCGGCGTCGCGCAACACATCTGGATGCGAAAACACAAGTCTCTCCGGCGCCACTGCACCTCCCGTCATCAGCATGCTCATCGCCTGCTCCATCGTCAGATCCGTCATCGTCACGCGGCTCAGCGGCAATAGTTGCAGAAATGCCGACGTCGGGTTGATCGCATTCGGAAGCAAAACCGCCGCCAGTTCCTCGCCTGTATGCGAATCCACTAGTGTGCGCGTCAAAAATCCGATGCTCTTCTGCCCGGCGATCGGGAAATCCACCAGCACCACGCGCTGGCTTGCATCCTTCTTCGCCAGCATCGAGTCCAGCAGTTGCCGCACCGATGTATACACCTTTGCCACCACCGGTAGCCGCTCCAGTATCGACTCGAACAGCCCGAACGCCTGTCGACCGATTACCAGCGAAGTTACGCGACCCAGCACATACAACACCACCAGCGTCAGCAGCACTGCCAGCACAGACTGCATCACCGGCTGCGCCATCCAATGCTGAGGAAAAACGGCCTCCAACAACTGCACCAGCGGCAGTCCCGCCTTCGCCAGGCTTCCCAGCACCCAGCCGAATACCAGCCAGGTGACAAACAGCGGCCCGATCGTGATGATCCCCGCCAGGATATTGCGCTGCAGACTCCGCAAAGGACGTGCGATAACCCGTTTCACATTTGGCTCCTGGTCCAAAGCATACGAGAATGACGTCTTGGTTTTTCAGAATTGGGCTTTCCCGCATCTTCCCCTATAGTGATGAGGACGGTGTTTCGTGATTGATCCCATTGGCCCCGACCCGACCGAACCCAGCCTGCCTTCGCGGCGGGTGACTGAAGTCGCCTCCGAATTCGAGACTCCAGGAACGTTCTCCCCTCTCAAGCCAAAGGTCCGGTACGCCAACTACGACAGTCCAGAGGCACTGATGAGGCATACTCCACCCGCTGAGCCCGCCACGATCATCCGGCCCACTCGAACCCCTAAATCTGAATCGCCCCCCACCCCAAAGGGGGTGCCCGCTGCACTCGAGCGCGCCAAGTCCAAACCCACCAAATTCGAACGCGTCATCGGCGTTGCCAGGACTGTTCTGCCCCTCGTCGGCAAAATGCTGCCTCTGCTCGAAGGCAACATGGTCTCCGCAGCCTCCAACCTCCTCCTCAACCGGCCGATGCCCGAGGTGGATCTCAAACCGCTGGAAGACTCCATCGCCCGACTCCAGGCCGACCACCGTGCCCTCGCCTTCCTAACCGGCGAGCAGAAACGTGCCCTCCACCACCTTGAAGACGAGTTCGCCGCCGTCCAGGAGGCCGTCGAGAAGAACGCCGCCAGTCAGGCAGAGCTGATCGAAAGCGTCGCCAAACTCGCCAAGCGCACCTCGTCCTTCATGCGCCTCGTCATCATCCTCCTCGTCGTCTCCATGCTGTTTACGGCCCTGCTCTGCGTTCGAATCGCCTACATCATTCGCTTCTAGGCCGTGCCCGCCTCACTCCACCAGAGCCTTGATTTCCTTCCTAAAACCGTTCGTCAGGCCGCAAATTTTTCCCATTAGGCACTGTTTTTGATGTCGATAAAGTAGTTTTAAATATTACAAATACTATTTCAATTTCCCTACTCACCTTTTACGATCTGTGTGATGCAGAACATTGCCAGTCGTATTACGGCGGGACTACTATTCCCGGTAGTTCAATTGGGGATTATTCGCCCTGTGTCGAACCGTTGTCCAAACTGAGTTCACAGAGCTTCACTAACGAGCGGCGCCTACCCGCGCTCGCACACGGAGTGCCTTCCTATGGCATGGTATGCCTATTGCATTGGTGAAAAACAAGCGTTCCCCGAACTAGCCCGCCACCGAAAACCAGTTCCGCTTGAATCAGTACACGGAGTAAGCGGAAACCAGGTCTTCCTTTACCCAGCCAGTGACCTCGCCGTTATCGTCAGCGAACACAATCCGACAGAATCCTTGAATCAAAAATCGGGTGTGGATCATGCTCGCGTCATCGCTGATTGCTTTAAACACTCCACCGTACTTCCCTTCCGCTTCGGCACTATCTTCAACGACGACGAAAGCCTCCGCAAATCCATCCGGTCTAACCAGCGTCAGTTCCTCGGCAACATCGACAAACTGCGCGGCAAAACCGAGATGCACCTCAAGATCCTCGTCGACGACTGTTGCACTCGTGAGTTAGCCCAGCTCTCGCAAGATAAAGTGGGGCGCGGATACCTCACCAATCTTCGTGAATCGGCAACCCGACAGCGCGAACGGCAGACAAGGGCCCGCGCCGTCAGCTTCCAAATGCATCGCCTCTTTGCGCCCTTGGATGAAGAGGTCAGCTGCCGCCTCACCGAAACCGGCAAGATGGTTCTCGACATCGCCCACCTGATCGATCGCAAGTACGTGGAGCGCTACCAGAACAAGTTCACCACGACCAGCGCCATGATGCGCGATTGCCAGATGCAGCTATCCGGCCCCTGGCCCCCGTATCATTTCGTGCATCGCCTCACCCGCGGCGCACATATACCCGCGCATCCCGCACCCGCGGACCCCATCACCACCGCGGCCCCATCCGCTCCGCAAACAATAGCAGCGATGGTCTAAACTTGACTCGGATGCTCAACCCAAAGCCCGGCCCCGGCCGGGCTTTTTGCTGCTCTTTGATGATCTCAATCGAGCCTGAACACAAATCCCCGCCGTTGGCTTCCGAGGCCGGCAACATCGAAGCCACCGGATACCTCACCGCGATTATTGATGCTATAGGCGTAAGTCGCTGTCGAATTGGGAACGTCGACGATCGTGATGTTTCCATTCGGATCCGCCACGAATCCGCAAGTCTTGCCTCCCCGATTCGGATCGCCGAAAATGCCCACAACGTCTCCGCGATCGTTGATACCCGTTACCTCGGGGCTAGGGACGTTGAGATAGATAATCTCGCCGTCTCGATCTCGCACGAAACCAACTATCTTGGGGTATGCTACGTTGATTCCGGCGATGTCCCCGCGAGCATTGATGCCGGCGGGCCACGGACTTCCGTTCGGGATATCAAGGAAAGTCATACTCCCCTTCCGATCCCGCACGTAAATTCGCTTCATCCCGCCCTGCGTCCAATCCTCAAAGTTACCGACAACGTCTCCACGGGCATTTATCCCGGCGACAACCAGATCTGAACCGTTTGGAATATCAAATGTCGTGATACGGCCACTCAGGTCTCGGACATAACCACGGTTCCCACCGGTTTGATCCCCGAACATTCCGGCGATGTCTCCGTGCGCATTTATGCCAGACACGAAGGTCTCCACGGCGCCTGGGGCATTAAAGATCGTGATGTTCCCCTTCTTGTCTCGGATAAAACCACCGCCCTCGGCTATGCCGGC